>JAYRKT010000049.1:0-27073 GCA_041905595.1 Rhodobacter sp. | reverse complement strand
TCGAACCCCCTCGCGACGGGCTGCCGCGGTCGCTGGATCAGACGTGGCCGTTCAGGTGACGGCAGGATGGGGTATTTCGTCCAAGAAGAAACAGCTTCAGGGGGCGCGGTCCTAGCGGGCGATTGCGCGCGATCGCCTGCGCCGTCAGACTAAGGACCGGCGCGGCGAGTCCTTCCCCCTTCTGTCGCGCGCCCGGGTCCACCGAAGGGGGTGGAGAAGGGGAGTCCGATGACAGAATTGCTGATCCGCGGGGCTGAGGCCGTCGTTACCATGAATGGCGCACGGGCGGAGATCCCCGGCGCGGATGTGCTTATCCGGGGCGGGACGATCGCGGCGGTGGGGCAGGGGCTGACAACCACGGGCGAGGTGGTCGAGGCGCGGGGATGCGTGGTGACGCCGGGCCTCGTGAATACCCATCACCACCTTTACCAGACGCTGACCCGGGCGGTGCCGGGCGGGCAGGATGCGCTGCTTTTCGGCTGGCTGAAGACGCTCTATCCGATTTGGGGCCGCTTCGGGCCGGAAGAGATGTTCGTCTCGGCCCAGATCGGTCTGGCGGAACTCGCCCTGACCGGATGCACGCTGACCTCCGATCACCTTTATCTGTATCCGAACGGCTCGCGGCTGGATGATACCATCGCCGCCGCCCGCGAGGTGGGTCTGCGGTTTCACCCGACCCGTGGTGCCATGTCTATCGGGGAAAGCGCGGGCGGACTGCCGCCGGATGCGCTGGTCGAGCGCGAGGCGGCGATCCTTGAGGATTGCATCCGCGTGGTCGATGCCTTCCACGACCCGGCGGAGGGGGCGATGGTGCGGGTCGGGTTGGCGCCCTGCTCGCCCTTTTCGGTCAGCCGCGACCTGATGCGCGAGGCGGCGCTTCTGGCACGCGACAAGGGGGTGATGCTGCACACCCACCTGGCCGAGAATGATGAGGACATCGCCTACTCTCTGGCGCAGTTCGGCTGCCGGCCGGGGCAATATGCCGAGGATCTGGGCTGGACCGGCGAGGATGTGTGGCATGCCCACTGCGTGAAGCTCGATGGTTCGGAAATTGATCTTTTTGCCCGGTCCGGAACCGGTGTTGCCCATTGCCCGTGTTCGAATTGTCGCCTTGGCTCTGGCATTGCTCCGGTGCGGCGGATGCGCGACCGCGGGGTGAAGGTGGCGCTTGGCGTCGATGGTTCCGCTTCGAACGACGCAGGTAACCTGATCGGCGAGGCGCGGCAGGCGATGCTCCTCCAGCGCGTTGCAAACGGCGCCGACGCCATGAGCGCCCGCGAGGCGCTCGAGATCACGACGCTCGGCGGGGCGCGTGTGCTGGGCAGGACGGATTGCGGCTCGCTGGAGCCCGGCAAGCGCGCCGATATCGCGATCTGGGATGTTTCGGGCATCGAGGCCGCCGGCAGCTGGGACCCGGTGGCAGCGCTGATCCTGTGCGGCCCGACCCGCGTGCGCGACCTGTTCGTCGAGGGGCGGCGCGTGGTAAGGGAGGGGCAGATGGCCACGGTCGACCTGCCACGGGTCATCGAACGGCAGAATGCGCTGGCCCGGAGGCTGGCCGGTTAGGGGGAGCGCGACGTGTCGCACAATTACGAGGCGCAGCGGCGCGAGACCTTTGCCACCTTCAAGCAGGCCGGAAAGGGCGTGAAGCTTCCCGCGACGGCAGTGGTTGATTTCATCTTCTTCATCGAGGAACTCGACGCCAGCTGGGCGGCGCTGGAAAAGGCCCTGCGCGCCAAAGGCTTCCGTACCCGTCGTCTTGGCGACGACGAGACGTTGATCGCCAGTTTCGGTCCCATGCCCGTCACTGCCGACGCAATCTGGGACAAGGAGCGGATCGCGACCGAGATCGCGCTCCACCACGATTTCTACCCTGACGGCTGGGAACTCGCCGAGGATTGAACCGACTATTCCGGCACTGCCATGCCCGAACCACCAAGCTCTGCCGGGAAGTCCTTGAGCTTCGGCAGCCCGTCCTTCATCGGCAGGACGGTCTCGCTGTAATTGACGTGTACGCCGGGCTTGAAGATCAGCCCGGGCAGTGTCGCCGCATAGACATCCATGAGCTTCCAATGCGGGTGCCAGGTCATCAGGTGACCGCCACATTTCGTGCAATACTGCCGGTCGCTCCGTCCAGACTTGTTGTAATGACCGATGAATTCCTCACCCTTCGTCACCTTCACGGCCCCCTCCGGCCATAGCGTGAAGGCATTTACCGGTCCCGCCGACCAGGATCGGCAGGAAGTGCAGTGGCAGTAGCCCATTCCGACGGGTTCGCCGCTTGCTTCGATCTGGACGGCCCCGCAGAAACAGCTTCCCTTGTAGGTCTGGCTCATCTGGTCCTCCCCAGCCGGAGGTTCCGGATCCCGACGATCCCCGTCCGGCAGCGCGGATCATACGCCGATCGCGGGTGCGGGTCTGCCTGTCCTAACGGATGGTCGCGGGGTCAGCGGGCCTTGCCGCCCACCCAGACGGCGCGGACCGCCCGGTCGTCGCCCATCATGACCGTGGGGAACAGCGCCTCCCAGATCGTGTCGGCGCGGCGGGTGGCCTGCTCGATGGCCGGCGTCGAGGCGAGGTCGATCACCACCAGATCGGCCTCCATCCCCGGCGCGATGTTGCCGATCCGGTCCTCGGCGTGCAGGGCGCGGGCCGAGCCCTGCGTTGCCAGCCACCAAAGCTGCGAGGGGTGGAGCGCCTGACCGCGCAACTGCGCGATCTCATAGGCGGCCGCCATCGTCCGCAGCATCGAGAAGGACGAACCGCCCCCGGTATCCGTTGCCAGTCCGACCCTGAGCTTCGTCGCCAGCCCCATGTCGAACAGGCCCGAACCGATGAAGGTATTCGAGGTGGGGCAATGGACAAGGCTGGGCCCCGCCTCGACCAGCCGCGCGCGTTCGCGGTCGGTCAGGTAGATCGCATGGCCATAGAGCGCCCCTTCCCGGAGCAAGCCCTGCGCCTCGTAGGTGTCGAGATAGTCGCGCGATTGCGGGAAGAGCGACTTCACCCAGTCGCATTCGTCGGGCTGCTCCGACAGGTGGGTCTGCATCAGGCAGTCAGGATATTCCCGCCACAGCGTTCCCATCGCCGCCAATTGCTCGGGCGTCGAGGTCGGCGAGAAGCGCGGCGTGATGACATAGGACAGCCGGTCGACGCCATGCCATTTCTCCAGAAGCCGCTTGCTGTCGTCATAGGCCGATTGCGCCGTGTCGAGCAGGCCGGCGGGCGCGTTGCGGTCCATGCAGGTCTTGCCGGCATAGATTCGCTGCCCTCGCGCCTGAGCCGCCTCGAAGATCGCGTCGACCGAGGCCGGATGGATGGTCGCGTAAGAGCAGACGGTCGTCGTGCCGTAGGACAGGGTCAGGTCGAGGTAGCGGTTGGCGATCTCGGTCGCATAGGCGGGATCGGCGAAGCGCATCTCCTCGGGGAAGGTGTAGGTATTCAGCCAGTCGATCAGCCGCTTGCCCCAGCTCGCGATCATTGCCGTCTGGGGATAGTGGACATGGGCATCCACGAAGCCGGCCGAGATCAGCGCGCGGCCATAGTCTGTCACCCGCGCCTGTGGATGGGCCGCGCGCAGCCGCTCGGCCGGGCCGACGGCCACGATCCGGCCCTGATCGACCAGCACCGCGCCATGGCTGTCATGGCGGGCGGCGCCTTCGCCCTCGACCATCGGGTCGCCCTCGAAGCGCAGCACCTGTCCCAGCAGAAGATCGGCCATCACACACTCCGTTCCGAACCCAAGGGGCAAGCCTATGCGGTTTCTGCGCCTGCGTAAATTTGCCTGTCCGGGCCTGTTTCTTTGAAACACCTTTCGCTAAGGTCGCGCCAATCGACCGGAGGGGCACCATGGCAGAAACCGCCAAGCGCGAAGAGGTGGAGGAGGAACTGATGGGCCTCGACCCCGAACGCGTCGAGGCGATTCTCGAGGCGGTCGAGGCGGGCGACTCCGAACGCCTGTCCGACCTGATGGCGCCGCTCCATGCCGCCGACATCGCCGACCTTCTTGAACAGATCAGTTCCGCCGACCGCCGCGACCTCTTGAAGCTGTGGTCGGGCGAGATCGACGGCGAGATCCTATCCGAGATCGACGAGTCGATCCGCGAAGAGGTCGTCGAATCCCTGCCGCGCGACGTGCTGACCGAAGCGGTCCGCGAACTCGAGACCGACGATGTCGTCGATATTCTCGAAGACCTTGAGCAGCCGCAGCAGGACATCATCCTGCAGGCGCTCGACGATGCCGACCGGGTCGCCGTCGAACAGGCGATGTCCTATCCCGAGCACTCGGCCGGCCGCCTGATGCAGCGCGAGGTCGTCGTCGCGCCCATGCACTGGACGGTGGGCGAGGCCATCGACTTCCTGCGCCGCGAGGACTGGCTGCCCGACCAGTTCTACC
This sequence comes from Rhodobacter sp., assembly GCA_041905595.1. Taxonomy (GTDB): domain Bacteria; phylum Pseudomonadota; class Alphaproteobacteria; order Rhodobacterales; family Rhodobacteraceae; genus Aliitabrizicola. Next base: position 22,677 of record JAYRKT010000049.1, on the reverse strand, counting down.
ACGTCATTCTCGTCGATCCGCGGATGAAGCCGCAGGCCTATGTCACGCTCGGCCGGCTCCTCTCCTCCAAGCGCACCGTTGCTCTCAAGGACATCACCGAGGACAGCTTCCGCACAATTGCAGCCACCGACCCGGAAGAGGACGTGGCCTACATCTTCAACCAGTATCACCTGATCTCCTGTCCCGTGGTCGATGCCGATGACCGCCTCGTGGGCGTCATCACCATCGACGATGCGATGAACGTGCTCGACGAAGAGCACGAGGAAGACATCCTGCGCCTCGCCGGCGTGAGCGAGGAACCGAGCCCCTCGGACGGCCCGGTCGCCACGGCGCGCACCCGGCTGCCCTGGCTCATCATCAACCTCTTCACCGCCTCGATCTCGGCCTTCGTGATCTCGCGCTTCGAAAGCACCATCGCCACGCTGGTGACGCTCGCCGCGCTGATGCCGATCGTCGCCTCGACCGGCGGCATCGCCGGAACGCAGTCGCTGGCCGTGGCTGTCCGGGCCCTGGCGACGCGCGACCTGACTTCGACAAACGCCCGCAGCGTCATCCTGCGCGAGATCGGCGCGGGCCTCCTGAACGGCGTCGGTCTGGCCGCGATCCTTGCGCTCGGCGCGATCCTCGTCCTGCACGAGCCGATGCTGGGCGCGGTCCTGGCCGCGGCGATGATCACCAACCAGCTTGTCGCCGCGCTCGGCGGGGTTCTCGTGCCGCTCGGATTGCACCGGATCGGCCTCGACCCGGCGCTGGCCTCGGGCACCTTCGTGACCACGCTGACCGATGTCCTGGGCTATCTCGCGTTCCTCGGTTTCGCCACATGGTTCCTGCTATGACCCTGACCGACATCAAGACCGAGGCGCGCCGCGCCGCCTTCGCCCGCCGCAAGGCCGCCTTCGCCTCGGGGCAGGGGCAGGCGGCCGAGATCCTGGCTGACTACCTCTCCGGCCATTCCGGCAAGGTGCTGTCCGGCTACATGCCGATGCGGACCGAGATCGACCCCCTGTCGGCGATGGCCGCCCATCAGGGGCCGGTCGGCGTTCCGGTGATCCCCGGCAAGTCTGTGCCGCTGAAGTTCCGCGAATGGTCACCGGGCTGCGTCCTTGAGGAAGGCGAGTTCGGGGCGCTGATCCCGGCCGAGGGCGTCTGGCTGGAACCGCAGGTGCTGATCGTGCCACTTCTGGCCTTCGATCGGCGTGGCTACCGGCTGGGCTACGGCGGCGGCTTTTACGACCGCACCCTGGAGCGGCTCCGCTCAATGCACCCGGTCACCGCCATCGGCTTTGCCTTCGCCGCGCAAGAGGTGGACGAGGTGCCGATCGAACCCACCGACCAGCCGCTCGACGCCATCGTCACGGAACAGGGGCTGGCCAATCTTCGGCGCCCCTGAGCATTTTCTGCTCACAAGTATCCTCGGGGGAGTGGGGGCAGACAGCCCCCACTTCCTCCCTCTCCACCTTGCCGTCGCCCCGCCGACCGACTAAGCCTTTCAGCCATGAAACTCCTCTTCCTTGGCGATGTCATGGGCCGTGCTGGCCGCGCGGCGATCACGGCGCGGCTTCCGGCGCTCAAGGTCGACTGGGGCCTCGATTTCGTCGTGGTCAATGGCGAGAACGCCTCGTCGGGCGCGGGGCTGACGCCCGAGCACGCGAAACTGATCCTGCAGGCGGGTGCCGACTGCGTGACCCTCGGTGACCATGCCTTCGACCAGAAGGACATGCTGTCTTTCATCGAGACCGAGCCGCGCATCCTCCGCCCGCTGAACTTTGCCCGCGGCGCACCCGGGCACGGCGCGCGCGTGTTTACCGCTTCGGGCGGCCGCAAGGTGCTGGTGATGCAGGTGCTCGGCCAGGTCTTTATGAAGCGGCCCTTCGACGATCCTTTTTCTGCGGTCGAGGCGGTTCTGAAGACCCACACCCTCGGCGGGGTCGTCCAGGCGACCGTCGTGGACATGCACGCCGAGGCGACGTCCGAGAAGATGGCGATGGGTCACTGGTGCGACGGACGGGCGAGCCTGGTCGTCGGCACCCATACCCATGTGCCGACCGGCGACGCACAGATTCTGACCGGTGGCACGGCCTACCAGACCGATGCCGGAATGTGCGGCGACTATGACAGTGTGATCGGCATGGACAAGCTTGAGCCGCTGCGCCGCTTCATCACGGGGATGCCGAAGGGCCGGTTCGAGCCCGCCTCAGGCGAGGCGACGCTGTCGGGCACCTATGTCGAGACCGACGACCGCAGCGGCAAGGCGACCCGTGTCCGCATGATCCGTATCGGTGGACGGCTGGAGCCGTCCCTGCCGTGAACCCGCGCCGCCGACTGGCCTTTACCGCATTGCTTCTGGTCATCGGCATCGGCTGGGGATCGACCCAGTCGCTCGGCAAGATCGCGGTCTCGACCGGCTATGGCCATTTCGGGCTGATCTTCTGGCAACTCGCCATCGGTGCGGTGGTGCTGGGTGCAATCCTGGTCTTGCGCCGCCGGCCTGTGCCCCTGACGCTGGAGACGCTGCGCTTCGCTGCGCTCATCGCCCTGATCGGGACGCTGATCCCCAACTCGACCTTCTATCTCTCCGTTGCCCACCTGCCGGCCGGGGTCATGTCAATCATCATTTCCACTGTCCCGATGCTCGCTTTCCCCCTGGCGCTGTCGCTCGGCATGGAGCAGGTGAGTCTGCGCCGGCTTGCCGGACTGGCGCTTGGCCTGTGCGGCGTCGCGATGATCGCGCTGCCTCAGGCGGGTCTGCCGCAGGGACTGGCGGCGGCCTGGCTCCCGATCGCGATGGTCGGGCCGCTCTTCTATGCCATCGAGGGCAATGTGGTCGCGAAATGGGGCACGGCCGGGCTCGATCCGGTGCAGGCGATGTTTCTTGCCTCGGCAGTCGGCGCAGTGCTGGTGCTGCCTCTCGTCCTTGGAACGGGTCAATGGATCACACCGACCTGGCCGCTGGAAAAGCCCGAGCTTGCGCTTGCGGCTTCATCGGTTGTCCATTGCCTCATGTATTCCGGCTATGTCTTTCTCGCGGGGGCGGCGGGCGCGGTCTTTGCCACCCAGACAGCCTATATCGTCACAGCCTCGGGCCTTATCTGGGCAATGGCGTTGCTGGGCGAGCGGTTCACCCCGCTGGTCTGGCTGGCGGGCGCTGTTCTGCTGACGGGATTGGCACTTGTGCAGCCACGAGCACGCGAAAGACCCCTGACAGATTGATTCATTCGAAATCTCTGCTAAGGCGGTCGTGAATTCGCTGTGGCAGGGCCGATGATCGGAATAGAATTCTCCCAGACGACGCAAGCCTTCATCGCGCTCGCGATCCTCGCCGGCATGTTCGTGATGTTCGTGCGCGAGACCTATCCGGTCGAAGTCACGGCGATGGGCGGCGCTGCGCTGATGCTCATTCTGGGCATCCTGCCGTTCAAGGAGGCGGGAGCGGTTCTTTCCAACTCTGCGCCCTGGACGATTGCGTTCATGTTCCTGGTGATGGGCGGGCTGGTTCGAACAGGGGCGGTCGAGATGCTGATCGGCATCGCCGAGTCGCATGTCGGGAACCGGCCAAAGACCACGATCGTGGTCCTGTTTTCATTCGTCGCCGTCGCCTCGGCCTTCATGAACAACACGCCCCTTGTCGCGGTGATGATCCCGGTCGTGATCCAGATCGCGGTCCGCCTTCGCACCGCGCCGTCCAAACTCCTGATCCCGCTCAGTCACATGACAGTGCTGGGCGGCATGATCACCCTGATCGGCACCTCGACAAACCTTCTGGTCGATGGCGTGGCCAAGGATCAGGGGCTTCAGCATTTCTCGCTGTTCGAAATCGCGCCCCTCGGCATCGCGGTAACAGCGGCAGGCGGCCTTTACCTGCTTCTTTTCGCCAACCGGCTTCTGCCCGTCCGCCAGTCGATGGGCACGTTGCTCGGCAAGCGCAAGAACATGCGCTATTTCACCGAGGTCGCGATCCCCGAGGAGTCGATCCTGATCGGCCAGAAGGTACTCGACGTTGCCCAGTTCAAGCCGAACGGCGTGCGGGTCGTGGACGTGTTGCGCGGCGATGCCTCTCTGCGCCGCGATCTTGGCGCGGCGGTGCTGCAGGCCGGCGACCGCGTGGTGCTGCGCACCGAGATGACCGAGCTTCTTGGCCTGCAGGGCGACAAGGATATCCGTCTGGTCGACCGCCTGTCCTCGGTTGCGACCGAAACGGTCGAGGTCCTCATCACGCCCGGTTGCCGGCTTGTCGGGCGGTCGCTTGGCGAACTGCGCCTGCGCCGCCGCTACGGTGTTTATGTGCTGGCCGCGCACCGCCGCAGCGAGAACATCGGCAGGCAGCTTGACGATCTTGTCGTCCAAATCGGCGACACCCTGCTGATCGAGGGCTCGGCCGAGGACATCCGCCGGCTCGCCGAAGATGTGGACCTCGTCGACATCGCGCATCCGACCCACAAGCCCTATCGCCGCCAGAAGGCGCCGATTGCCATCGGGGCGCTGGCCTTCGTTGTCATCCTGTCCTCGCTCGACGTGGCGCCGATCCAAGTCCTGGCCTTCATCGCCGTCACGGTCATCTTCCTGACGCGCTGCATCGACGCGGACGAGGCGCTGACCTTTGTCGACGGGCGGCTGATGGCGATGATCTTTGCCATGCTGGCGGTGGGCGAGGGGCTGGACCGTTCTGGCGCGGTCGAGATGATCGTCGCCAATGTCAGCCCGCTGATGGCCGACCTGTCGCCGTTCGCGATGATCCTGGCGGTCTATCTTCTCGGCCTGATCCTGACCGAATTCCTGTCGAACAATGCGGTGGCGGTGATCTACACCCCGATCGCGATCCAGCTGGCCCATTCGCTTGGCGCTGATCCGCGGCCCTTTGTCGTGGCGGTGATGTTCTCGGCCACATTGGCGTTCGGCACGCCGATCGGCTATCAGACCAACATGATGGTCTATGGCCCGGGGGGCTACAAGTTCCTCGACTTCACCAAGATCGGCATCCCGCTGAACATCATCACCTGGCTGCTCTGTTCCTTCCTCATCCCGATCCTCTGGCCGCTTTTTCCGTAACTGCCGCTTGACGGCGCCGGGGTTGCGGCCCCCCCTCTGCCCCGTGTATAGGGCGCCATCACCCAAAATGGGATCGGAGTAGGGTCATGGCAGGCCATTCTAAATGGGCGAACATCCAGCACCGCAAGGGCAAGCAGGATGCGGCGCGCTCTAAGATGTTCTCGAAGCTGGCGAAGGAAATCACCGTCGCCGCCAAGATGGGCGACCCCGACCCCGACAAGAACCCGCGCCTTCGTCTGGCGGTGAAGGCCGCCAAGGCCCAGTCGATGCCCAAGGACGTGATCGACCGCGCGATCAAGAAATCGATGGGTGGCGACGCAGCGGACTACACCGAGATCCGCTATGAGGGCTACGGCCCGAATGGCATCGCGATCATCGTCGAGGCGATGACCGACAACCTGAACCGCACGGCTTCGAACGTCCGCAGCTATTTCACCAAGGGCGGCGGCAACCTTGGCCAGACCGGCTCGGTCAGCCATTCCTTTGATCGGGTTGGCGAGATCTCCTACCCGGCCGAGGCGGGCGATGCCGACACGGTGATGATGGCCGCACTGGACGCCGGGGCAGACGACGTCGAATCCGACGAAGACGGCCACTGGATCTATTGCTCGGTCGAGAACCTGTCCGAGGTTTCGGACGCCCTGGAAAAGGCCCTTGGCGAGTCTACGGAATCGAAACTCGTCTGGCGGCCCCAGACGCGCACCGAGGTCGATCTGGAGACTGCACAAAAGCTGATGCGCCTGATCGACCTGCTGGAAGAAGACGACGACGTGCAGACCGTGACCCACAACTTCGACATCCCCGAAGAAGTCGCGGCCCAGCTTTGAGACCGGCGACGGCCTGACCGTTTGTTTGGGCGGGCCATCGGATGGTCAGAGACGTGCGGCTCCTGCGATGCGGGGGCCGTTTTCGTTTGGCAGGACCGCGCGACGAGCCCATTCTCGACGGGCCAATTTCCGGAGGCCCAAGATGGAAGATCCTTGCCGTCCGTTCCGCCAGCTAGCGCGCAATGCCCGTCTTGCCAATGCGCGCCTGCACCGGGCCTGTCTGGTCCTGGAACCGGGGGAGTGGGAGGCGACCCGCGTGTCGTTCTTTCCGTCGCTGAAGGCCACGCTGAACCACATCTTCATCGTGGACCGCTATTACCTCGATGCGGCGCAGGGCGGCAACCTTGGCCTGGCGGCCTGGGAGGAGGAAGAGCCTTTTGCGACGATCGCGCACCTCGCCGAGGCGCAAGCGGCGCTCGACCGGCAGGCGGTGGCGCTTTGCGAAGGGCTGCAGCCGCAGGATCTCGGGCGGGAGGTGCGCCTGATCCGCAAGGACGGCGTGCAGAGGGAGCGGCTCGACGATGTGCTGATGCACCTTTTCCTGCATGACCAGCACCATCGTGGCCAGGTCCATGCCATGCTATCGGGCAGTTCGGTCGCGCCGCCGCAACTGGACGAGTTCTTCATGGCCGAAGAGGCACATTACCGCGCCGAGGATCTTGCCGCCGAGGGTTGGGATGAGGCGCGGCTGCGCAGATAGGGCGGGTCGTCACCGGGCCGTTACGCTTGCCCGCTATGCTGCCCCATCAATCGGACGGAACGGGGACGGACATGGAACAGGTGGTGAATGCAGGCGGCCGGATGCCCCGGCGCAAAGGGCGGCGGTTTCCGGTCTCCTACGCCCGTCCCGAACAGGGCTTGTTCCACCGCAGCCTCATCACTGGCATCGAATATCTGAGCGGACGGACGAGGCTCGAACGACTTTACGCCGAATGGGACGGAACGCGCGACCCGGAGGAACCGGTGTTCTCGGCTGCGATCCGGGTGCTGGGAATCCGCCCGCGAGTTCTGGGCGTGGCAGCTGATGCCATCCCTCGCGAAGGGCCGTTGCTGATTCTGGCGAACCATCCCTTCGGCATCGTCGACGGTCTGCTGATCGGCCATCTCGTCTCGCGCGTCCGCAAGGATGTGAAGATCATGACCCACAGTCTGCTCTGCCAGCCGGAAGCGGCGCGGGACGTCCTGCTGCCCGTCGATTTCGGCGCAGGCGAGGCCGCGCGCCGCACCTCGGCCGAGACGCGCCGGCAGGCGGCGGACTGGCTTGACCATGGTCATGCGCTGGTCGTCTTTCCCGCTGGCAGCGTTGCGACGGCGCCGACCCCGCTTGCGCCCCATGCGGTCGATGCCGCGTGGCATCCCTTCGCCGCGCGCCTTGCGGCTCGGCCCGGGGTGCAGACGGTGCTGATGCATGTCCATGGCCAGAATTCGCGCCTGTTCCAGATCGCGAGCCACCTGTCCTATCCGCTGCGGGTCGCGTTGATCCTGCGCGAGACGGCTCGGCGCATCGGCCGGCCGGTGACAGTTACCGTCGCGCCGCCCTTCGAGCTGGGGCAGCATGGCCGTCGCGGCCGCAGTTCGGCGGCGGCGGATTTGCGCCGCGCCTGCTGGTCCATGGCGCGGGCGGAAGGTGCAGACCCCGAACAGGTCTTCGTCTGGCCCAAACATATCCGCTGGTAGACCGAATTAAGGGGCGCTTCCCCCCTTGCGGGCGACACGCCGTTGGGTTCCTTTGCGCGCATGACCGCGCCCGCCCTTCCTTCGTCGCGACCGGTCCGGGGCGTGCTCTGGATGCTGCTGTCGGGTCTCTGCTTTGTCGGCGTCAACGCGATCGTGCGCCATCTGGGAACGGCCCTGCCGGCGGCGCAATCGGCTTTCCTGCGCTTTGCCTGGGGTGCGCTGTTCCTGGCGCCGACGCTCGGCCCGCTTCTGCGCCGGGGACTTCCGCCGGGAACGGCTGGTCTTTTCGTCGGCCGGGGAGCGGTGCATGCGGCGGCCGTGATCTTCTGGTTCTACGCAATGGCACGCCTGCCCATCGCCGAGGTCACGGCGATCGGCTATCTGAACCCGGTCCTGGTAACGATCGGGGGCGTGCTGTTCTTTGGCGAGCGGTTGGCCATTCGGCGGATCCTTGCAGTGCTGGTGGCGCTTGCGGGCGCCATGGTCATCCTGCGCCCCGGGCTGCGCGATGTTTCGCTCGGCCAGCTGGCGCAGCTTTGTGCTGCGACGGGTTTTGCAGGGTCTTATCTGTTCGCCAAGCGGCTAAGTCAGGTTGCCCCGGCCGCGTTGGTCGTCGCGATGATGTCGCTCGCTGTGACGCTTTTCCTGATGCCCCTTGCGCTTGCAGTCTGGGTGCCGGTAACCGCGCCGCAGCTTCTGTGGCTGGGTCTGACGGCGGCCTTCGCCACCGCTGCCCATTACGCAATGACCCGTGCCTTCCGCGAAGCGCCGCTGGCCGTGACCCAGCCCGTCACGTTCCTGCAGCTCGTCTGGGCGACGCTGCTTGGGACGATGGTTTTCGGAGAGCGGGTCGACCCATGGGTCCTGACCGGGGGCGCGATCATCATCGCTGCTGTCAGTTACATCGCCTGGCGGGAAACAGTGCTGGCCAAATGGCCACCACGACCTTTGACCGAGGCGACAAAACTCCAGAAGGTTTGACACGGGTGCTGCAACTGCATAGTCAATGTGCGGGGGGCATTCTGAGCAGGTGCCGAATTCATGAAGATTGCAATGATTGGGACCGGATATGTGGGCCTCGTGTCGGGGGTCTGCTTTTCCGATTTTGGACATGACGTTGTTTGCGTCGACAAGGATCCTTCGAAGATCGAGAAACTGAACCGGGGGGAGATTCCGATCTTCGAACCGGGGCTCGATGTGCTGCTGGCCAAGAACGTCAAGGCGGGCCGGCTGTCCTTTACCCAGGACATCAAGGAAGCGGTCAAGGGCGCAGAGGCCGTGTTCATCGCAGTCGGAACCCCGACGCGGCGCGGTGACGGCCATGCCGACCTGACCTATGTGATGGCCGCCGCCGCCGAGATCGGGCAGGCGCTGTCGGGCTATGCGGTGATCGTCACCAAGTCGACCGTTCCGGTCGGCACCAACCGTGCCGTGCAGAAAGCGGCAAGCGAAGCCAATCCAGCGGCCGACTTCGACGTGGCGTCGAACCCGGAATTCCTGCGCGAAGGCGCGGCGATCGACGACTTCATGCGGCCCGACCGCGTGGTTGTGGGCGTCGAATCCGAACGCGCCAGGGCCGTCATGGCCGAGATCTATCGCCCGCTTTTCCTGCGCGACTTCCCGATCGTCTATACCGATCTGGAAAGCGCAGAGATGATCAAATACGCGGCGAACGCTTTCCTCGCGACCAAGATCACCTTCATCAACGAGATCGCGGCGCTCTGCGAAAAAGTTGGCGCGGACATCAAGGCGGTGTCCAAGGGCGTTGGCCTCGATGGCCGGATCGGCAACAAGTTCCTCCATGCCGGACCTGGCTATGGCGGCTCGTGCTTCCCCAAGGACACGATGGCGTTGGCCCGCATCGGTCAGGAACATGCCGCGCCGATGCAGATCGTCGAGACCGTGATCAAGGTGAACGACGAGATCAAGCGGCGCATGATCGGCAAGGTCACCGACCTGTGCGACGGTTCAGTCGCGGGCAAGACGATCGCGGTGCTGGGCGTGACCTTCAAGCCGAACACCGACGACATGCGCGATGCGCCCTCGCTGACCATTGTTCCGGCGCTGGTTGGCGGCGGGGCCAAGGTCCGCGTCGTCGATCCCGAGGGGCGGCGCGAAGGCGTGAAGCTTCTTCCGGGCGTCGAGTGGGTGGAAAACGCCTATGATGCGGCCACGGGCGCGGATGCGGTCGTTGTCCTGACCGAATGGAACGAGTTCCGTGCGCTCGACCTCGACCGGCTGGCCAAGGTCATGGCGCATCCGCGGATGGCCGATCTGCGCAATATCTATTCGGAGGAAAGCGCCACCGCGGCGGGCTTCTCGGACTACGTCGCCGTCGGCCGCTGACACGAGGGGCTTCGAGCCCCTTTATCCGCCGGTTCATGCAAGCCCGAAGGCCGCGGCGCCCCAGAGGGCAAGCGTGCCCAGCCGGCCGGTGCGCCGGATGCCGAGACGCTGATACGCTTTGAGGCGGGCCGTCCCCAAGGGGGCGGTCCCTTGCATTTCCGCCAGCAGTGCGTGCGATTCAGGGGTGAGCAGATGCGACCGCTGGCTCAGCGCGTGCCGATGGGCGTCGCTCCAGCGGCGGAAGTCCCGGCCCAGCAGCAGCCGGCCGCGCGCGAACAACGGGGAAAACCCCCGTCCGCCACCGATCAGGTTCGCGCCGTGTTGGCGGTAAAGCGCGACCGGCTGCGGATCGTAATGGCAAGATCCCCCCGCGCCGGCGACCAGTTGGTAGAGCCACCAGTCGTGGAAGGCCAAATTCGCGGGGAGTCCGGCTGCCCGCGCCAGCCCGACCGCTGCGGCATTCAGGCAAAGGGTATGCCCGGAAAAGATATTCTGGCTCAGCGCGTTGGCGAAAGAAGCTGAGGCGGAGGACGAACGTATCACCCCCCGAGGGCGAAGTGCGCTGTCGGTGACGAGGCTCGCCGCCCCATAAAGGGCGGGCCGGTCGGTCTTGGGCAGGTGGTCGAGGGCGCGGGCCAGCTTGGCCGGCAGCCAGACATCATCCTGATCGCAGAAGGAAACGGGACCGGGCGGCAGGTCGGGGTGACAGAGCAGCGTCAGGAAATTCGCCGCCGACCCGCGCCGCGGGCCTTCGAACAGTCGGATGTGATGCTCGGGGTGATCGGAGGCAAAGCGTGCCAGGATCGCCCGGGTTCCGTCTGTCGACCCGTCATCGCCCACCCAGAGCCGCCAGCCGCGATGACTTTGCCGCGCCAGGCTGGCAAGCTGGTCCGGCAAGTGTCGCGCGCCATTGCACGTGGCCAGAAGGATCGTGACGGTCGGACGGTCGAGCATGGGCAGATCCCTAGAGCTTTAGCGATTGCGGGCGAGTCTTGCCCATCGCGGTTAAGGAAAGGCCAAGGACCGGCAAGCGATCCTGCGGTCACGGCGGCAGGAGGCGGCAGGTGGCATTCAGGGTGGTCGGGACCTTCCTCGACGGACCGGAGACCCTACTCTCGGGCATCACCGATCTGGAGGTGATTGCAACTGCTGGCGGGTGGCAGCTGTTCACCGCGACCCGGCCGGGCGGCGGCATCCTGTCGATCGCCGTGGGGTCGTCTTCGATGACCCTGACCGATCAGGAACCGATCGCGGTCACCGGGGCCCTGTCGGCGCCGGCGCATCTCGACGTCGTGACGCTCGGCACCCAGACGGCGCTGCTTTATTCCGGGTCCAGTGACGGGCGGCTCAACGATGTCGTTGTCGGTGCCGACGGCAGCCTCGGCACGGTGGCGCAGATCAAGGGGAGCCCGGCGGGGGCGGTCACGGCGCAGGTTACGGTCGAGCTTGAGGGCGAGCGTTACCTCTATACCTCGCGCACCGGCGCCAGTGTGCTGACGACCAGCCATTACCTGTCAAACGGACGGATGGAAGAGGTTGGCGAACAGCTTCTGAACGTCTCGACCACCGCGACCGACATAACCGCACTTGCCTCGGTTCCCCTGGCGGGCGGGCCTTACCTGCTGGCCCTATCCGCGGTGCAGAATGCGGTTCTGGGCTTCAGGATCGGCGCAGACGGGCTACCGGTGCAGGTGACGAGCCTCGGCGCCGCCGGCGGCCTGGGGATATCGGCACCGTCGGCGCTTGAGGTCGTGACGCTTGGGGGGACCACCTATGCGATTGTCGCCGGAAGCGGGTCGTCGTCGCTCAGCGTGATCGAGATCGGCGCGGGCGGATCTCTTTCGCTGGTCGACCATGTCATCGACAGCCTCGACACCCGGTTTCAGGGCGTTCAGGCGCTGGATGTCGTGACGCTCGGCGACCGCGCCTATGTCTTCGCAGGGGGCGGAGATGACGGGATCGACGTCTTCGCGCTCTTGCCGGGGGGACGGCTTCTGTTGCTTGACACGGTGCTTCAGGCCAACGGGCTGACCCTGTCCGGGATCACCGCGATCGAGGCGGCAACGAGCGGCGGCGTCGCCGAGGTCTTCGTTGCCAGCGAGGGGATGGGCCTGACCCGGCTGCACTTCGATCCCGGCAGCCTTGCGCCGATGCTGACTGGCGGTGCCGGGGCCGACATCCTGATGGACGGGGCCGGCAGCGACGTCATGGCCGGCGGGGCGGGGGCTGACTGGTTCGTTCTGGCCCACGACGGCGCGAGCGACCGCATCACCGACTTCAACCCCGCAGAGGACCGGCTGGACCTGACAGCTTGGGGCAGGGTCTACGACATCTCGGCGATCCAGATCACCACGACCGCGACCGGTGCCATCCTGCGCTTCGGCGGCGAGACGCTGGTGCTGGATTCGGCGGATGGCACCGGAATTCCCGCTTCAGCCTTTCGGTCAGGCGACCTGTTCACCCTGACACACGTGGTTGGCGATCCGGTGGTGGCCGGAATGACGATCCCCGGGACCGGCGGTAACGATACGCAGGTCGGAGCCGCGGGCGATGATGTGCTTCTGGGGTCAGCCGGAGCAGATCGGATGGAGGGGGCAGGCGGTTTCGACTATGCCGATTACTCGATGGCGGCCGGCAGCATGAGGGTCGATCTGCTCTACCCGGCGCTGAACACCAACATAGCCGCCGGCGATCTGCATGCCGGGATCGAAGGGCTGATCGGGGGTGCGGGTCCCGACAACCTGCGCGGCACGCTCGGGTCGGACGTACTGCGGGGAGGGGCGAATGTCGATTGGCTCTTCGGGCGGAAGGGCGACGACGTGCTGGACGGCGGGATCGGCGATGATGTGCTTCTGGGCGGGGCAGGGCAGGACACGCTGTCGGGCGGTGAACATCGCGACCGCGCCCAGTATTCCGAGGCGCTGACAGGCGTGACTGCAGATCTGTTGAAGCCGCAGACGAATACCGGCGAGGCGATGGGTGACGTCTATATCGACATCGAAGATCTGGCCGGGTCAGGTTTCGACGACCGACTTCTGGGCGACAGCGGCGCCAATCGGCTTTTCGGGCGCGACGGCAACGACTTTCTCTCCGGCCGGAACGGCGCCGATTACCTTAATGGTGGATCGGGGCGCGACACGCTGGATGGAGGTGCGCACAATGACACCTTGCGGGGGGGAACCCAGGGAGATCTGTTCGTCTTCAACGGCGGGGCCGACGTGGTAGAGGATTTCAAGCCGGCCGAGGGCGATCGGCTGCAGATTGACGACAAGATCTTTGGCCCGGGATGGACATCGGCGGATCTGGTCGAGGCCTTTGCCCATGTCGACGGCGGCGCAGTGGTCTTCGACTTCGGATTTGGCAACAGCATGACCTTGCAGGGTTATGGCACGCTGACGGGGCTTGCAGGTTATCTGGAGATCATCTGAACGGTTTCGCGGCGCATCAGCGCCTCATGGCGGGCGATGGCTTCGCTCACGTCGTCAAACCAGGTGACCTGGCCGGTCTCGAGCACACAGGCGGCATCGCAAAGCTGGCGGATCTGACCCATCGCATGGCTGACGACGATGGCCCCGGCCCCGCGCATTCGCTCGCGGAACAGGGCGGCGCTTTTTGCCCGGAAGGAAGCATCGCCGACTGCCGTGATCTCGTCGACGAGGTAGGTGTCAAACGGAATGCCCATCGACACACCAAAGGCCAGTCGCGCCTTCATCCCCGAGGAGTAAGTGCGGAATGGCGCGCGAAAGGCGGGGCCCAGCCCGGCAAAGCCTTCGGCAAACGCGACAAGTTCATCGCTGTCCACCCCGTAGATGCGGGCAACGAACCGGGTATTCTCGGCGCCGGTCAGGTCGCCATGGAACGATCCGGCGAAGCCGACGGGCCAGGAGACGCGGCCCGCCAGCCGTACCCGGCCCGACGTCGGGTTCATCGTTCCGGCGATCAGGCGCAGAAGCGTGGACTTGCCGGCACCGTTACGGCCCAGAAGCGCGACCGAGCGCCCCGCGGGGATGGTCAGGCAGACATCGTCCAGCACGACACGGCGCTGCCCGCCCTGGTGGAAGACCTTGGTCAGATGGTCGAGATGGATCATCTTACCGCCTGTCGCGCAACGCGGAATGGATCAGCACCGCCAGCGCCCATCCGAGGAAAAGGAACAGGGAAACGCTGCCGAGGATGGTCCAGCGCTGCGGGAAGCGGGCGCTTTCCGGTCGTGTCGGCGGTACATGGGCGGCGATATACCGGCCCTGCCGCCGCGCCTCGGCCTCGGCCGCGTCATAGGCAGTGCGGGCGGCGCGGTAGCTTTCTTCGGCAAAGGCCAGATCGGCCGCCAGCGCCTCGTAATCGCCGAGGACGGCCGCGGCGGCGGCATCCCCCGCCGAGGCGTCGCTGACCTTGCGCCGCTCTTCGGCAATGCGGTCTTCGACCACGCGGACGCGGTCGCGGGCATTGACCAGACGGAAATCCCCTTCGCGCACCGAGGCAGCCAGCCGGTCGACATCCATCTGTGCCTCGGCAAGCTGTTCCTGAAGCGTCGCGAGCAGCCCGCCCTGGCTTTCCGCCTCGGCCCCTGGATCGACCAGGCGGTGGCTGACGCGAAAACGGGTGAGATCGGAGCGTGTGCCGCGCAGGCGCGTTTCGGCTTCCGCCAGATCGGTGCGGGCATAGCTGACCGTATCCTCGCGCGCGGAGGCATTGAGGTCGTTCAACATCGTCTGGGCATGGGCCAGCGTCGCGCGCGAGATCTTCAGCGCGTCGTCTGGATCGAAGGCCAGAACCCTCAGTTCGATCAGCCGTGTGCTGCTGTCATAGGAGGTGCGCACCATGCGCTGCCAGTAATCGGTCAGATCCTCGATCGTGCCCGGGGCGGAATAGGCGAAGACCGGATCCTGCGCGGCTTTCGACCAGATTCGCCGCAGATCCAGCTCCCGGTCAATTTCGGCCACCAGGCGGGGGCTGGACAGGTAGTCATACAGGATGTCGGCATCCGGAGCGGAGGAGTCGCCAAGCGTGGTGATGCCTCCAAGCAGCTCCATCGCCGTGCCGCTGTCTTCCTTGCGGACGGAAAAGGACGTGGTCGCGGCATACTGGTCGGCGGCCTTGAGCCAGAGATAGGCTGCGGTCGCCGTCGCAGGCAGCGCGACAAGGATCAGGAAGCTCAGCGCCACCCCGACATGCCGCCGGCGGATACGAGCCGGCCGGGCGGCGGGGGGGAAGGCTGCGCTCCAACCCGGCGGCAGCGGCTGGTCGGCGGGCGGAAGCGGAACGGCCGGGCGGAGAAGCGCTGGGGCGACGGTCATGCGCGGCTCCGGGGCAAATGGGTTAACTGGGCGTTAAGGTTGATCGTGCTTGGCTCGCCGCCGCAGGCGGCGATCGGAGTGGCGCGATGATCGGTATGGCAAGTCCGGGACGGCGATGGGCAAGCCCCCGGGCGATCTGGGCCCTTCTCCTGCGCGAGATGGCGACGGGCTATGGCCGTTCGCCCGGCGGTTATGTCTGGGCGGTGCTGGAGCCGGTGGGTGGCATTGCACTTCTGTCGGCGCTGTTCTCGCTCGGTTTTGAACGGCCGGAACTCGGACGCAACTTCCCGATCTTCCATGCTACGGGGCTTCTGCCGTTCCTGGTCTTTGCCACGATCTCGGGCAAGGTCGCGACCTCGCTCCTGTTCTCTCGCGCGCTGCTTGCCTATCCGGCGGTGACCTGGGCGGACGCGATCATCGCCCGCTTCCTGCTGGCGCTTGCGACCCAGCTTCTGGTCGCCTACCTGATCCTTGCCGGCATCCTCTGGGCCTTCGATACGCAGACGGTCCTCAACCCGGCGCCGATCGCGCTCTGCTTTGCCCTGGCCGCGGTGCTGGCCCTGGGGATCGGCACGCTGAACGCCTTTCTCTTCACCCGGTTTCCAGCATGGCAGATGGTGTGGTCGATCCTGATGCGGCCGGTCTTCCTGATGTCGGCGGTGTTCTTTACGCCAGATCGGCTGCCCCAGCAGTACCGCGACATCCTGTGGTGGAACCCTCTCGCCCACCTGTCGGGTCTGTTGCGGCGCGGCTTCTATCCCGGATACCGGGGCGAGTATGTGTCGCCGCTTTATGTGCTGGCCGTTGCGCTGATCGCGCTTGCCGCAGGGTTGCTTCTCTTGCGCTGGCAGGCGCGGGATCTGCTGAACGACTAGGGGCGGGGCGGGCATCGCATCAGGTCCAGGCATGGCGCGGGGCAAGCAGCGCCTCGTCGCGTTCGACGAAGCTTTCGATCCGCCGGCGGGCCACATCGCTTCCAAGCGCGTCAAGAAGGATCGGCCAGCGCCGCGTCTGCGGCGCGAGATCGGCGGCATTGTCCTTGCGGCTGTCGAAGCGCACGGTCAGACCATAGCGTTCGGCAAGCGCCGCTTCCAACGGGCGGAGATCGCCAATCGAGAATACGCCGTCCAGTGCAGCAAGCCCCTCGCGCGCCCGCGCGATCGCGGCTTGGGCAGGGAGAGCCCGGATCGCTCCGCCGCCCCTGAACCGGCCGGAGCCGAAATAGCCGCAGTAGAAATTGTCGTAATGGTCGCGGATGAACGTCTGCCATGTCGCGTCCCCGCTGAAGAAGTAATCCTCGGCCGCCCAGTCGAGCGCACGGCGGCGGCCGATGTTCGACGGTAGCGCCAGATGTGTTGGGTCGAGCCGCAACGCATCGCGGCGCAGGTAAAGCCAGAACGAGGCGATGCGTTCGCGGGGGTCGCGCAGGACGGTGAAGGTGAAGCGTCCCCTCGGCAGGTGTCCGGCCTCGGCCATGTCGAGATGACCGGAATAAAGGCCGTAGCCCGGCGGGAACTGCCGCCAGCCCTCGGCCTGGCTATGGACGCGGATTGGCGAGACAAGCGGACTGCCCACCGCGGCGGCCAGGGTATTGTGCACCGTCTGGCCTGCGGTCTTGGGCAAATGAAGAAAGACAAGCGGGTGCTGGATCAGATCCATCAGGCGGCCTCCCTCAGGTCGATGACGGTGGGGGTGAACGGCTCGACTGCATCCATGCGGAAGACCCCGGTGATGAAGGCCTCGGGGCGCGCGGGGTCGAGATGGGCGAGTTGCCAGGGGGCGAAGCGCCACCACCGGCTGCGCAGCATCGGCGCGATGAGCAGCGGCGGCAGGCGGAACTTGCGGATCGAAGCGGGATTGCCGGCGACCACGGCATAGGGGGGCACGTCGCGGGCGACGACCGCGCCTGCAGCCACCACGGCGCCGTCGCCGATCGTCACTCCGGCCCGGACCATCGCGCCATGGCCAATCCAGACATCGTTGCCGATCGTGGTGACGCGCGCCCGGGTCGGTGGTTCGGACGGGCTGGTCTGGAACGCGTTCCATTCGGAGGCTCCGGCGAAACCGCCGGGCAGATCGAAGGTTCGGCCATTCAGGTAAAAGGCGGGGCTGGTCGAGGCCCAGGTCATCGGATGATCCTGCCGGCCGATCTGCACCTCTTCCCCGAACGAGCAGTATCGCCCGATCCGGGCCGCGAAGCAGTAGCCCGAAACCTGGTAGGAGAAGGCGCCGAGTTCGATCGAATGGCCGAAGACGGTCCACTTCAGGCTGGCCGGTGCTTCGATCAGCGTATGATCCGGCAGGGTCAGGCTGGCCCCCTGTCCCGGCCGGCGCAGGACCTCGACACCCTGGGCAACAAGGTCGGAGATCGCGACAGGCCGGCTCATGCGCTGAGCCTTTCCGCGGGTCGCGTCTCCGGGGCGAGAATCCGCGCAAGGATCCTGTCGGCGGCTTCGCAGCCTTCAGGCAGCGGCAGTAGTCCGCCTTCGGCCCCTTCTTCCAGCGCCGCCGCTACGGCCTCGGCTTGGGCGCCCAGGTCGAAGCACCAGACGGGCAGGCCGGTGGCCAGGGCCTCGCGCACGGTGAAAGAAAAGGTCTCGGGCCAGATCGAGGGGATCAGCCAACGATCGATGCCGTAGCGGTGGGCCAGCACGGAAATGTCCTCGCGCCGGTATGGGCCATGGATGCGCGCGCGGGGCGCGAGGGTATAGACCGGGTCGATGGTTCCGATCAGCACCAGGTCTGCCGCGCCAGTCGCGGACAGGCGGCGGCTGAGTTCGGACAGCATCGCGGCGCCCTTCTGGTAGCCGATGTTTCCCAACACGCCGATCACCGGGCGGCGCTGTGCCGACGGGACCACCCTTGACAGGGCGGCAAGCGGACGATGCGGGACCAGCCGAAGTGCCGGAGCCGATCCAGGAAAGGCCCCGAGCATCAGAGCGCGGCTGGTTTCGGAAAACACCGTCACTGCATCGGCGGCAGCGACAAGACGGCCCCAGGCCAGCCGCCAGTCGGCCAGCGGGATGACCTTGCCATCGCGTCCGACATGGCCATGTGCGCGATCGGCGCTGTCGTCCCCGGGCAGGCCGCGGAAGCGCCCATCAGCCCCAAGCAGCGTGTAGGACGGGCTGAGCGGCAGGTAGTCGTGCACGAGGACCTCGATGCGATCGTCCACAGCCCGTTTCAGGGAAAGCAGCTGAGCAGGCAGGGCGAGCGGATCCGCGGCACCGACGCCGCAGGAATAGCAGAGGTCGCGCCGGCGGACTGGCTCCAGGAGCCGCTGGATGAACTCAAAGCTGTCGGTGGCGCCGGACAGAACCCCCTCGCGACGGTGAAGTTCGATCTGCCAGGCGTGGGCGCCACCGACCCGCAGGACGATGGCCGCGCCGCCCCCAGCCAGGTCCTCGTCCAATCGGGCCTTCAGCCAGTCTTCGGCACCGCCGCCGAGCGAATGCGCAAGAAAGATCGGCATCGGCAACGAGGCTTCCTCCGCCGCCAGCGCGATGGACAAGGCGAGACGAGGCGTGACGAGTGGGTCGTTTTGCAGCGCAAACTGGACTTCGGCGTCATAGCGAGGGTAGCGGCGGGAAATGATCGTGTTGTGGGCGGCGATGAGCGCGCGCTTTTCTGACCCGAATGAGGCGCCGCCGCGATGTTCAACGAACAGCCCGGCATGTCCCAGATGGCGCCCGCCAAGCGCCCGCACCTTCTGGCACCAGTCGACTTCTTCGCCGTAGCCGCGGCCAAAGGCGTCGTCGAATTCCGGGACTTTCCGCAACCAGTCGTCGCCCATCGCCATGCAGAAGCCGACACCGGTCGGAAGGTCTGCCAGGACCGCATCGGGATGGAACCGTCCGGCAAGCGCGTCGATCCGGTCGGCGACGCCCGGGGAAAGGTCCGCTCGCTGGCCCGCAAGCGGCACCGACAATAGCTCGGCATCGTTCGACATCGGCGTGACGGTGGCAATATCGGGATGGGCGAGCAGTGGCCGGATCAGCCGTGAGGCCCAGCCAGGCGGCACCAGCGCATCGGAATTGAGCAGCACGACATGCTCGCCCCTCTCCCGGGCCCGGGCCAGGCCAAGATTGACCGATCCGATGAAACCGAGATTCCGCTCGTTCTCGATCAGCGTCACGCGCGCCCCCTGCGCCGAGGCCCAGTTCCGCAGGAAGGGGCGCACCGCCTGATCGGTCGAGGCATCCTCGATTGCGATCAGGTGCCAGGGCAGGTCGGTGTGACGCGCGATGCGGTCCAGTACCTCTGGCAGGAGATGGAAGGCGTTGTAGACTGGAAGGATCAGCGTGACTGCGCGCCCCTTTTTCTGGGGCCAGGCAAGGCGTGCCTCTTCTGCGCGTCGGCGCTCGGGGGGCAAAGAGGCGAGCGCATCGTCAAGGAAGAGATGCGTCTGCAGGCCGCTCGCCCGGGTGTCGCCCACCAGTCCGAGCCGCCGCTTCACCCTTGCGCGGGCAGGCTGGCTCTTCAGGACCATGGCTTGGACGATCGCCGGTGAGGCAAGGGCGAGGTCACGCAGGAAGCGGGGCAGAAGCCGCGCCGTCGCTCTGGCTGCCCTCGGCAAGCCGGGGCGTGGCAAAGGCAGGAAGACCTGCCGCCCGGGCAGCGACAGGCCGACGAGAACCTGACCGCCGCCAGGGGACAAGTCCAGACAGAAGCCCGGTTTCAGATCCGTCAGATCGGGGTGCGCGCACAGTACGTCCGTGCGGTCAAGCGACGGGACGACCTCGGCCGAGGCCATCCCCGACCGCAACAACACGCGGTCGGCGGTCGTCCAGCCTTCGATCCGGATGCGGCCCGCGGCAAGTTCGATGCGGTCGATCCGGCCGAAGGGGCGGCCGGCCTCGTCCTCCAGCGCCATACCGGGAAGGCACAGCGTTAGATGAGCGAGTTTGTAGCGCTGGAACAGAGCAGCAAGGCGGCGGAACGGCATGGTCGAACCTCGTTCGGCAAAGGGGGACCGGCAGCGCGCGGCAATGTCGCGCGGCTTGGGCGGGCAGGATCTGGCTTTGGGAAGCGTCAGCCGTCAGGTCTTGGCATCATTGGCGGCTCCGGCATTCTGCGGCGGGCATTTTGGCTTCGCGCAGAATTCGCCGCTCATGCTTAAGGCGAGGTTACCGCTTGCAGCCTCGTCTGGCTGCGTGCGTGCCTTCGGGTTGACCTCGGGGTTTGAAACGGCCACGGTCGCCGAGACAAAACGAGGATCGAGTGGGATGGCCGGGGAGCATGTGCTGGTGACAGGGGGGGCGGGATATATCGGCTCCCATGTCTGCAAGGCCTTGAAAAACGCTGGTTTCACCCCCGTCGCCTTTGACAATCTCTCGACGGGATGGGCCGAGGCGGCGCGCTTTGGGCCCTTCGTTCGGGGAGACCTGATTGATCGCTCTGCGATCGACACCGCATTCGCCGAATGGCGCCCCGTTGCCGTGATGCATTTCGCCGCCCTGTCCCTTGTAGGCGAATCGACGCGCGATCCCGGTCGCTACTGGCGCGAGAACGTCACCGGCGCACTGAACTTGATCGAGGCGACGCTGGCGGCCGGCATCCGTCGCTTCGTCTTCTCCTCGACCTGCGCCACCTATGGCGATCAGGACGGCGTGATCCTGACCGAGGACACGCCTCAGCGTCCGATCAATGCCTATGGCGCGTCGAAGCGTGCGATCGAGGAAATGCTTGGCAATTTCGCCGAAAGCGACGGACTGGCCCATGTCATCTTCCGGTACTTCAACGTTGCCGGCTGCGATCCGGATGGAGAGATCGGCGAACAGCATGATCCGGAAACCCACCTGATCCCGCTCATGCTCGACGCGGTGGCAGGCAAGCGACCGGCGCTGACCGTGTTCGGTAGCGACTATGACACCCCGGACGGCACCTGCATCCGCGACTATGTCCATGTCTCTGATCTTGCCGATGCCCATGTCCTTGGGCTCCGGCGGCTGATGGAACTTGGCACCAGCCGTGTCTACTGCCTGGGGACCGGCACCGGATTTTCGGTCCGGGAGGTGATTGCCCATGCTGGACAGATCACCAACCGTCCCGTGCCGATCATCGAGGGGGACCGCCGTGCCGGCGATCCGACCTGTCTCGTGTGCGGCAGCGAGCGCGCCAAAGCCGAACTAGGCTGGCATCCGCATCGCTCGACCCTTGACCAGATGATCTCGGATGCCTGGCGATGGGCAAGTCGGCCTGGCTTTACCCGTTAGGAGGAAAAATTCATGTTTCGCGCACTCGTAGTCGAAAAAGACGAAACTGGCGCAACACGTGCAACGGTCCAGGATCTGCCCGATGACCGACTGCCGTCGGGCGAGGTGACCGTGGCGGTCGAATACTCGACGCTCAATTACAAGGACGGCCTTTGCCTTGGCTCGGGTGGCGGCCTGGTGAAGCAATGGCCGCATGTGGCGGGCATAGACTTCGCCGGTACGGTCGAGGCGAGTGAGGATCCGCGCTATCGCCCCGGCGACCGCGTGGTCCTGACTGGCTGGCGCGTGGGCGAGATCCACTGGGGCGGCTATGCGACTCGGGCTCGGGTCAAGGCAGACTGGCTTGTGCCGCTTCCCGAGGGGCTGACGACCAGAAACGCCATGGCGGTCGGCACCGCAGGGTTCACCGCGATGCTCGCGGTCATGGCGCTGGAAGAGCATGGCCTGACCCCGGAATCGGGCGATGTTCTTGTCACCGGCGCGGCCGGGGGCGTCGGATCGGTGGCGACCGCGATCCTCTCACATCTTGGCTACGGCGTTGCCGCCGTGACCGGCCGGCCGGAAACAGAGACCTATCTGCGCGATCTGGGGGCCTTGCGGATCGTTCCGCGGGCAGAACTGGCCGACGCGCCGAAACGGCCGCTGGAAAGCGAGACCTGGGCCGGAGCGATCGATTCCGTCGGCGGGCCGATGCTGGCCCGCGTGCTGTCGCAGATGAAGATGGATGCAAGCGTCGCCGCGGTCGGTCTCGCGGGCGGGGCAGAGCTGCCCACGACGGTGGTCCCCTTCATCATCCGCGGCGTGAACCTTCTGGGTATCAACTCGGTCTTCCAGCCCTTCGCCCGTCGCCGCGCGGCCTGGGAGCGGATCGTCACGGACCTGCCGATGACCAAGCTCGAGGGCATGATCCGTCCGGCAACCCTCGCCGATTTGCCGGAACTCGGCCGTGCGATCCTCAAGGGCGGTGTGCAGGGCCGGGTCGTGGTCGACGTGAATGGCTAGGTAGTCGGGGAAAACACGGCTGCGAGCGTTGCAGTCATCAGCCTTCATTAGGATTCTTCGGTGGCGGCTCCTGCGGCGGTCGCCCGGCTTTATGTCGCGGCTCGAGTCGATTGTTGATCTCGTGTTGAGCACCACGCTGAGGAAGAAAGCGTACGACCCCCCGGCATTCCGTGATGCGCAGTGAGCACAAACTATCGTCGCAGACCAACCGGGGTCTTTTCAAATTTGCCACTCAATCCCCGGCGTGCTTCAGTGTTGCAAGGCATT
>JAYRKT010000091.1:1175-4109 GCA_041905595.1 Rhodobacter sp. | reverse complement strand
ATCTACCTGGCCATCCGCAGCTTCGAGAAAGACGGCCGAAACGTCCGGGAATGGTTTGCGGCCCGCAACCAGTTCGCCATAATGTTCGGCGAGCGCTTCGACGCTTGAGTATCTGAAACCGCATGGACCGGGCCAGATACACAAAGTTCAGGACACTCCCCTTCAGCCCGTCGACGACCCCGATCAGGATGTCCTGAACACCCCGGTTCTTCAACTCGTTCATCACCGACAGCCAGAACTTGGCGCCCGTTGTCGGGCAAAACAGTCCACTGGACTGTTTTGTGACCCCTCCAACTCTCGGCGATCCACAGGCCCAGGACCTCGCGCAGGCCGTCTCGGATGACGCCAAGGGCGATGTAGACGGCCTTGTTCTTGACCATCCGGCTGTCGGCATCGCGGATCTTCACCCGCAAGGCGTCGACGATCACGATCGGATACATCCGGTCCAGTGCCCGGTTCTGCCATTCCCGCACCTCGTCCAGAACGGCATCGGTGACGCGGCTGATCAGGTCGGGCGAGACCTTCAGGCCATGAAGATCGAGCAGATGCGCCTGGATGTCCCGCACCGTCAGCCCGGCGGCATGGAGCCCGTCCGTCATGGCCTCGGACCAGTGGCGGCTTCCATGGCGAACTCTTGTCATCCATGCCGGCAATGCGGGTCTGGCCCTTTTTCACCAGCTCCGGCTCGAAGCTGCTGTCGCAGTCGCGGGGCACAGCCACGGCAGTTCGCCGTCCTAGCCCTTCAAGACCTTAGTCGACGAGCCGTTGCGCCGGTTCGCCTGGCCGGGCGGCGCTTCCTTGCCTTCCTCATAACCCGGATGCGCGGTCAACTCCGCGCCCCGCATCTGCTCCATCAGGCGGACCTTCAGCTCCTTCATCAGCCCGGCATCGCCGAGCAGATCCTCAGGGCGCTCAACACCCTTCAGCAGTTCGTCGAGAAGCTCCTTGAAGATCGTCATGCATGCTTCCTTTCGGTGAAGCATGGACCGGATCACTCATACACAGAAGATCGGACACTCTGTGAGACCTACAAGTGGCGCCACCTGATCGAGACCCTTCTTGGCAAGCTCAAGGAAGACAGTGAACCGCCCCGGGTTTACCGGAGAGTTTGTGGTTCAATGATTAGGCTGCTTTTTCGGCTGCGTTCAAGCTTGCGTAGAAGGCCTCCTCTGCTTCGTTCGGCGTGACGTAACCGATGGCGCTGTGCAGGCGCGTCTTGTTATACCAGTCGACCCATTTCAAAGTTTCCCATTCGACCTGACCGACGGACTTCCAGGGTCCGAGGAACTTGATGACCTCGGTCTTGAACAGACCAATGATGCTTTCCGCGAGGGCATTGTCATAGGAGTCCCCGACGCTGCCGACCGAGGTGTCGATGCCTGCCTCAGCCAGCCGTTCGGTATATCGGATCGACAGGTATTGGCTGCCTCGATCACTATGATGGATCAGCTTGTCAGTCTCGGATAGGGTCCTCTGGCAGATAGCCTGGTTCAAAGCATCCAACACGAAACCAGTCGTCATCGAGCTCGAGACGCGCCAGCCGACGATCTTCCGGGCGAAGACGTCGATGACGAAGGCAACATAGACCGTGCCCTGCCAGCTTGAGACATAGGTGAAGTCGCTGACCCATAGCTGGTTCGGCATGTCCGCAACGAAGGCCCGGTTCACCTTGTCGTCTGGGCAAGGCTGAGCCGCATCAGGGTGGGTCGTGATGACCTTCTTGCCACGCACAACGCCTTGCAATCCCATCGCCTTCATCAGCCGCTCCACCGTGCAGCGGGCGATATCGTGCCCTTCGCGGCGTAATTGGTGCCAGACCTTGCGCGCGCCATAACGGCCCCGGCTGCCGTCGAATGCCTCCTTGATGGCAGCCATGTCGAGGCGATCCTGCCTGGCCCGATCCGACGCCAGATCGGGATTACGCTCGACGGCCTTGAAGGCATGATACGTCGATGGTGCGATCCCCAGAACCCGGCAGATCGGCCCGACACCATGGACACAACGGTGATCGTCGATGAACGCGATCATTTGCGGAAGGGGCGGTCGAGCTCCGCCGCTGCGAAATACGCACTGGCCTTCTTCAGGATCTCATTGGCCTGGCGCAGTTCACGGACCTCGCGCTCCAGTTCCTTGATCCGGTCCTTCTCCGCGCTCGTCAGACCGCCGCGCTGACCGGCATCACGTTCGGCCTGCTGGCACCAGACGCGCAGGCTGTCGGGCGAACAGCCAAGCTTCGGCGCAATCGCCCTGTAGGCGGCCGTGTCGCTCGCGTAGTCGCCGCGGTTCTCTCGGAAAAGTCGAACACCGCGTTCGCGAAGCTCGGCCGGATAGGCGGGGGTGAATCTCGGCTTTGACATAGGGCTCATCCTTTGAGTGTTTTACTCTCCGGTAAACCCGGGGCGGTTCAAGGTCCTGAGCGCCTCCGGCGCCTGGCCGTTCTGGCGAACGGCCCCTTTGAGCGCCTCGGCCTGCTGCGGCGTAAGCCGGGGGCCGTCGCACTCGACTAGCCGGGCCAGCCAGCCCAGAAGCCAGGCCTCGCCGCGGGGGCCGAGCTCCGTCAGAAGCGGATTGAGCCCGGTGGGCTGACCCGCGCGAATGGCCGCATACCGGCCCCCAAGCGCCGTGATCGCCATGCGCAGTGCCTGGTCCTTGTCAAAGAGGATCATCCGGGCACCCGTTCGCTGTGCCTGCGCGACCAGAAACGCCATCAGCGAGGACTTGCCGCTGCCCGAGGGGCCAAGACACAGCGTGTGTCCGATGGTGGGCTCCGCCTTGGGATCGCCAGGCGCATGGAAGCTGAAGCGATGCGCGGCACCCGTTACCGTCTGAAACACCGTGAGCGGCGTGTGCCAGGGCACGGCCTCTGCCCGGGTGCCCGCGCTTGCCATGTGGAAGGACGCCATGTCGGCGAAGTTGATCGACTTGGTGAGCGGG
>JAYRKT010000091.1:0-1165 GCA_041905595.1 Rhodobacter sp. | reverse complement strand
CAGCTTGATCCTGGCCTGTTCGGCCACGCCGCGGACCTGGGACACTCTGGCCTCCAGCGCGGCAGGGCTATCGGCGAAGACCGTGATCGTCAGCTGGTGCTCGCCGAAGCCGCAGCGGCCCGACTCCACATCGTCATAGGTCTCGTGCAGGTCGGCGGCAATGGAGCCGACCAGATCGCCCGCGGCCTCCATCTGCTGGATGCGGCGCTTGGCCAGTTCGCTGACCTTGTTCATGGCAACGGGTGTATAGGAGTGCGAGATCACCGTGTCGGTGCCGGCGTCAAGGGCATCGAGCATGCCGGGCCAGGTCTGCTGGGCATTGCGCCAGACCGACAGGACGGCCGCATGGCGCGGTCCGTCGAAGCCGTCGCGGAACTCGGCCACCGGTCCCCTGAAGCGGAGGGATATGAGCGAGACATCCTCGGCGATCAGCGTGTGCAGCCCGCGATACTCGGGCCGGTAAAACCCGGTGCCGATGGCGGCGTAGAAGCCGAGAAGCGTGCCGTCGCTGATCCTGAGGCGATGGCCCTTCAGCGGCAGGCTGGTCTCCAGGATCGAGACGACCTCGCGGAGCTCTCCAAGGCGTTCCGCGGTGTTGCGGTCGAGAAGCCGCCCGGCGGCCTTCGCAAAAAGCGGCACCCTGAGCGGCACCCGTTTGTTGCGCACCACCGTCAGCACCAGCATGAACTCGCGCAGGGCACGGCCGGACAAATGGCCGCGCCATGCTGTCTCCACGTCCTGCGCGAAGCCCTCGCCATAAAGGGGCTTCAGGCTGAGCGCGGCGGGCCGCATCAGCCGGTGGATGTAGAAGCTGAACCGGTCATCAAGCCCGTCGAGGATGGCCGCGAAGCTGCGGGCCAGATCGAGGATGTCTCGGTCGGAGGCGGTGATCCCGTCGATGCCGCCGATCTCCAGGCTCATCATCAGCGCGTTCTCGCGGGTGCGCACCGTGTGATCGTCGATCTCCAGCGCATAGGGCATCTCCGCATAGACCTGCGGCGATCTCGGCACATGGCGCCGCGCGCGTTCGCTGACAGGAAGAGATCGGGCGCTAAACATAATGGCGGCCTGCCCTTCGTTTCCTGCGGGAGAGGGGCGGCGGGGTCTTCCTCATCACCACCACCACGGCCTTGTGGCCGTTCGGGTTGATCGCGGTGATCAGGCG
>JAYRKT010000090.1:0-4145 GCA_041905595.1 Rhodobacter sp. | reverse complement strand
ATCGCCTGGTTCAGCTGATCGAGCACGTTCTGGACTGCCGTGGGGTTGTCTTTCACCTGGTTGTAGGTGGCCAGCAGCGTATCCTTGGTTGCCTGGGGGATATTCGCAGCACTGATGCGGTCGAGGACATCCTGGGCAGAAAGCTTGGTCGCATCCCAGACCATCGCGGCGGTATCAGCTGCGGCAGTCGCGGCCGTAGTGGCCGCCTGGCCCGCAGCATTGGTCGCATCGGAGGCGGCCTGACCGGCTGCGGTCGCGGCCTCGGTCGCGGCGCCCGCCGTTGCGGCAGCTGCATCCTTGGTTGCGTCAACGGCCGTGTTGGCGGCATCGGTCACCGCCTTGGCAGCATCCTGCGTCGCATCGGTTGCGGCCTTGGCCGCGTCTTCAGCCGCCTTGCCGGCCTCTTCCGTCGCCTTGGCCGCGTCCTCGGCTGCTTCCGTCGCGCGGTGCGCCGGCAGATAGCTGAACTGGTAATAGGCGCCGACCGCGAGCAGCAGCGCAACAATGACGAGAATAACTCGATTCATGGACATTCTCCTTCAACGCGCATCAGCGGCGCGGCACTCACATTCTAGTCCCGCGCGCGGGCGGCGTCCAAAGGAAGATTTGCACAATCGCACAATAATTAGGCAGGGCGGAATCCGCTCGACTCCGCCGGCGAAACCGGGTTGAAAGCCCCCGGACGCGCCATTATCTTGCGCAGCCAAAGCGAAATCACACAAGGATCGCCACCATAGCCCGCCGTCCCCACAACGCCCCGCCGCAACGCGAAACCGGTCCCCGGATCAACGACCGAATTCGCGCCCCCGAAATCCGCCTGATTGGCGCGGATGGCGAGAATGTCGGGGTGGTGACCCCGGCGCGGGCAATGGCATTGGCGGCCGAGGTCGGGCTCGACCTGGTGGAAATCTCGCCGAACGCCGAACCGCCGGTCTGCAAGATCATGGACTTCGGCAAATTCAAGTACGAGACGCAGAAGCGCGAGGCCGAGGCGCGCAAGAAGCAGAAGATCATCGAGATCAAGGAAATCAAGTTCCGTCCCGGCACAGATACGCATGACTATGACGTCAAGATGCGCTCGGTGATGAAGTTCCTTGGCGAGGGTGACAAGGTCAAGGTGACCCTGCGCTTCCGCGGACGCGAGATGGCGCACCAGGAACTGGGGCTTGAGCTGCTCAACCGTGTGGCCGCCGATGTCGGCGGGGCCGACGCGGGCAAGATTGAAAGCATGCCCAAGCTTGAAGGCCGGCAGATGGTGATGATGATCGCCCCGAAGTGATCGGGGTGACAGGACCGACCGCAAAGGGGGCCGCTGGCCCCCTTTTTCGTTGATCAGCCCTGCTTCTCCGCCAGATTGCCAGCCGTTTCGGCGTCGATCGGGCCGCCGCTCAGGTCGATTTCCCGCTTCAGCACCAGCAGATCGAACCGCACTTCCTGGTAAAAGCGGACCAGCGAAAAGCCCGTCAGGGTGGTCGCGGCAACGAACAGCACACCGGCAAGATAGAGATGCGGCATGTGGACGAAAGCGGCAAGAAAGGTCAGGGCCAGAAGCGTCGTCGTCGAGATGCCTGCAGCCACCGAAAATGACACCGCCGAGTGGAGAAGACGGGCCCGGTGCAGAAGCACCCGTGCGCGCGGGGACGAGGCCATCCCCTTGTGGCTGATGTCGGCAAACTCGGCCATCACGCCATTGAGGCGGGTCAGGACGACCGAGAGCAGCCCCGTCACCGCGCCAAGGAAGAAGGCGGGCGCGGCGGCGTGGGTGATCGCTTCCGACAGATGCTGGACAACCGTGTCCATGGGTGACCTCCAGATCGCGGGAATGATCTAGCGCATCTGCAACGGGGAAACCCATCCCTTTCTGGCGCGAACTTTGCTTGCCGCGCCAGCTGGGCGCAGCGCGTCAGGCGTGGTCCGTTTCTGTGCCCAGAACCCGATCCATGTTCTGGCGATGCACGGCAAGATAGCCGTCGAACCAGATCAGCGTTCCGTCGTTCAGCCAGCGGCCGATGACCTGCTCCAACGGCTCGGCAGCTCGCCTGGGATCCTCCGGCAGGGCGATGAGCCAGCGGATGTAGTCCTCGGTCGCGTCGAAAAGTGCCGGACCATAACCGCCTGCCGCGATCCGCTCGGGCGAGCCGTGGTTGGGCAGAATCGCCACGGCCCCCAGGGCGCGAAGACGCCCGATCTCCTCGATGTGGCGCGCCAGGCGATGCGGATCGCCGACATAGGTCACGCAATCCTCAAGCGTATCCCCGGCCAGAAGTATGCCGCGCTCGGGCAACCAAAGGACCGTCGCGTCGTCGGAATGGATTTCGGCCTCGATCAGCTCGACCCTCTCGTCGCCAAGCATCAGCGTCATCCCGCCCGAGAAGATGCGGTTCGGCAGGATCAACGGCGCGATGGCGGGCGGGCCGCCAAGCGTGCCCGTCTCGATCGCCGCCTTGTCGCGCTCCAGATGCGCGAGTGTCCGGGCATTGGCGATGATCTCGCAGTCGGCGAAAGCTTCGGTCCCCGCGATGTGGTCAAGGTGGTGATGGCTGAGAACCAGCGTGAACCGCCGCACCCCGAGCCCTGCAAGATGTGCACGCATTGCCCTGGCGTGCTCGACTCCGACATGGGGGTCATAGACAATCGCCGCGTCGCCCCGCACCAGCGCAAAGGCAGCGATGCCAAGCGCCAGGGCGCCTTCATCGACCCAGTTCTTGTCCTGAAGAAAGCGGAAGCCCGGAACTCGCCCGTCGTAATAGGCATAAAGTCCCGGCGCCGGCTCAAGGATGCGCAGGTGCTGGGTGAACGTCGTCATGCGAACCTCTCCGCAGTTTACAGGACCAGGCCAGGATCGGCGCCGAGGTCGAGCCCGGGAAACACCACGCTTTCCAGATCGGAAGCCGCGAGGCCGAACTGGCTGCGCAGGGCCCAGGCCGCATAGGCGCGCACGTCCCGCGTCGGCATCAGGTCGCGGTCTTCGAGCAGCGCGCTGTCGCCAAGGCCGGGCCAATCGCCCAGCACCCGCCCGCCCTTTGCCGCGCCCCCGGCGAAGATCATCGCGCCGCCGGTGCCGTGATCGGTCCCGGCCGAGCCATTCTCGCGCGCGGTGCGGCCAAACTCGGTGATGGCGACCACAAGCGTCGTCGCCCAGTCGGGGCCAAGGCCCTGCTTCAGCGCAAGGATCGTCTCGGAAAGCTCCCCCAGCCGCTTTGCAAGGACCTTCGACTGGCTCTGATGGGTATCCCAGCCGCCGTAGGAAAAGGCAGCTATGCGCGCCTCGCCCCGCAGCCGCTCGGCGACATAGGCGCCAAGTTCGACCGGTCTGACGGCCGCCCCTGCCCCCCCATCGTGCCGCAGGCCAGCCGCCCCCCGATAGGAGGCCGCCAGAAGCGGGTCTTCGGCGTAAAGTCGGGCCAGGAGCGCCTCGCCCTGCGGCGACAGCGAACTGTCGTCGATGGGCGACCAATGCGCGACCGGGACATCGCCTTCGAGGATCAGCATGGGTTCCTGCCCCACGGTCACCGCCAGATCGGGCCGGCCACCAAGCGGCACGAGCGCGCGATTGAGCCAGCCGTCGCCGCCCGGCGTCAACGCCCCCTGATCCGAGGCGCTGCCGTTCTCGAGCACATCCTGTCCGACGAAATGGCTGCGGCTGCGATAAGGGGTGGCAACAGCGTGAACGAAACCCAGCTCACCCGCCTGCCACAATGGCATCAGTGCGGCGGCCCCCGGATGAAGCTGATAAAACCCGGCGGGATCAAGCGGTATGCCGCCGCCCTCCCTCAGAAGCGTCGGGCGCAGCGCGGCATAGGCCGGATCGCCGATCGGCCGTACCAGATCCAACCCATCCAGCGCCCCCCGCAGCACGATCACTACGAGCCGGTTCTGGCCCGGGGCAGCCGCAAAGGTCACTGGCGTCAGCAGCGGGCTTGCCGCCAGCGAACAGCCGACAAGGAACCCGCGCCGGGACAGGAGCATTTCGCGGGCCATCCGTTACCTCCGCATGAAATCGGGCGAGCCAAGCAGCACGGCAATGCCTTCCCACCGCTGCTCGGCCTGACCGGCCGCGCGGATCGTATCGGGATTTCCCAGATCCCCCAAGGCCGCCCGGGCGATCGGCACGGGTTCGGCCCGGTCCCGCGTCGCCCGCGAGA
>JAYRKT010000048.1:0-29377 GCA_041905595.1 Rhodobacter sp. | reverse complement strand
GAGGGACCCGGTGGAAAACAGGCTCCGCCCTTCATCCGAACGCGGGTCAGAAAGGCGCCACCACCCCGACGGGCCGGCACCTTGTCGGACAGCAGGACGTGACAGCGGGTCCGATGACGAGGGACCCCGGGCGAATGCGCGCCCTTACTTCATGAGAGGGTCCTGGAGGTCTTCTCCGCCCCCGGCACCGATGGCACCACGCCTCACGAATGGGGGATCTCTCAGCCGGGCGGGAACACTCTGAAACCAACCACACACACCCGCTCGGCTGATAAGCCCTTTATGTCCGTGCCGGGCTTCAGGGGATAGTTGTCCTTTCGGGCAGGAGACAGTGCCTGTTTCGCCAGACCGCAGAAATAGGCGTGTGAGCCGTTTCGTTGTGTCGCGTGATCTCTGGTCCTGAGGCAGCTGACCTCGTAGAGGAGGAGCGCGATCATGAGCCGCGGCCCTCTGCACGTGCGGCTCCCATCGGCTCGGGGTACCGGGTTGGTATGGGCCAGCTTGGCCCTTCGATGGACAAGGGTTGCTCGTCTCGTGAGGAGCCGCAGGCCCCGCGAAGGAGGGACAAAACCCGTGACAGATCCCCCAAATTGTGGCATTGTAAAAGGAGTAGGCTTGGCAGGAAATGTCGAGTGTCTACACCAGTGGACAGGAGCGCCCGATGGCCCTTCGAGACACGACCCCGGCAGACAAACAGCGCCCTGGCGGCAAGCGAAGGCCGCCCGCGTCAAAGCGCAGCTCAGGCGACCCGGCCGGCAAGGCGCGTCCAGACGGCCTCCGGCGCAGCCGGGAGACGGCCACCACCGGAGGCCAGTCGGTGTCGGCCCGGTTGTCGCCGGTGGAGCTGGAAGCGCTCGAGGCTCTGAAGGCGCGCCATGGCTATGGCTCGAACTCGGATGCGCTCCGTGCCTTGGTGCGCTCTGCCTCGGGCATGCTGGATGCGGATCCGGCAACGGCCACCGGGCTCGAGGCGATGCGG
Source organism: Rhodobacter sp. (assembly GCA_041905595.1). GTDB lineage: Bacteria > Pseudomonadota > Alphaproteobacteria > Rhodobacterales > Rhodobacteraceae > Aliitabrizicola. The sequence goes on along the minus strand of JAYRKT010000048.1, from coordinate 28,398 downwards.
GCCGAGCTGCACGGGATCGGCGTTTCCGTAAACGCGATCGCCCTGGCAGTGGGTCAGGGCCGGATCGATCTGGCCCGCGCAGACCTGGTCGCCTTGAACACGCTGCGCCAGGCCTTGCCGGAGATGCGCTCCTATCTGCGCGCGGTGGTGGACGAGCAGCGCCGGCGGGGCATCCGGCTTTTTGCCGAGTTCAGGGAGGCCGAGGGTGGCGGGCCTCGCGGATGACCTGATCGGCGAGCTCCGGCTGCGCCGCGCCGGTGGCCGCGTGGCGCCGGACAGCGGGTTCGGCCAGGCGAGGGGCCGCCGCTCGAGGGCAGGGGGGTCATCCTTCTCGGCACGGGCGCGCAATCTGTGGCGGGTGGGCCAGGGCTCGAACGCCGCAGTGCTGAAGAAGATCGCGCGGGGCGGCACGCAGACGCCGAGCCGGCTCCAGGCGCAACTGCGGTATCTCTTCACCAAGTCCCACGCGCTCTTCGGCAACACGGTCGCACTTGATCCAGAGGCACAGGTGCTGTCAGCCGAGCGGCGCCGCGCGATTGTGCTCGACTGGTCGGACGGCTGGCGGGGCGATCCGAAGAACGGCCATACCACGCATCTGCTCCTCTCGTTCCCTTATGACCTTTCCCCTAAAAAGGCGCTGCGCATTGCCGAGGCTTGGGCCTTCGAGATGTTCCAGTCAGGCACCCATGTGCAGGATGAATGGGCCTATGTGGCGGCGCTGCACACGGACCGGTCGCACCCCCATGTCCATATCGTGGTGAACAACCGCGGGCTCGAGCAGGACACCTGGTTCTTCATGGCGAAGGATCATGCGTTCAACCTTGCCACCATGAAGGAGCGGCTGGTGGAGATCGCGGGCGAGATGGGGGTGGAACTTGACGCCTCCTCACGCCTCGAGCGGGGCATCCTGACCTATGGGCCGAGCCGTGCCGAGATCGAGGGGGCGGCGCGCGAGCATCGGCCGGTGCGCGAGCGGGCGCTGCAAGGCCCGGCGCTCGAGGAAGGGCTGGCGGTGGTCACACGCAGCGCGGCCACGCTCAGGACCCTGGCCGGAATCGCCAGCCTCGCCCGGCTCGAGGAGGTGAAGCTGCGCATGGAGCGGGCCGCCGCGATCCTGGAAGCGGGCGGCATCGTGAGTTCGAAAACCCTGGAGGGTGAGATAATGGATGTGCAGAACACGGACACCCTGCGGACCCGGCAGGATCTGGACCAGGTCTTCTCGGGCTGGCTCGACCGGGTCGAAGGCGAGATCGCCACGCTGGGACCCAAGGACCGGCGCAAGATGCGCCACGAGCTGGCCAAGGTCACGACCGCGATCCTGCGCGATCTGGGCGATGCGCGCGGGGCCGAGCTGGTGCTGCAACCGCCCCGATCCGAGCTTTACAGGACCGAACTGGACGGGGACGCCATCACCCGGGGCAGCGCGACACGGGTGCTGAGCGGAGAGGCCACCCGCGAGGTTCGCGCGGCCGTCGTGGCCGCGGCCGAGGCGGTGGGCATCGAGCGATCCGCAATGGAGCGGCGGCTCGAGCATCGGGCGGCAAATGCCTGGCAGGAGCGCGAATGGGTGAAAGCGGACCTCAGAGCCGTTTCGGCCGCGCAAGGGATCAATCTGGAAGACGCCAAGGGGCGCGCGCAAGCCGCAGACCTTCTGGACCGCTTCCATGCCCGGGCCACGACGATCCTGAACGGCGCCTTGGGGATGGCAATCGAGAGAACCGCCCACCAGCAGGACGAAGACCGTCTGGTCCGCACCCTGGAGACGCTGGCCACGGTGCACCGCCGGCACGGCCGGGTGGAGTTCGAGCGGGAGGATCATGCCGAGCGGTTCGCCACCGACCTGAAGGCGCGCTACGGCGAGAGGATCATGGCGCAGATAGCCCAGGGGGATGATCAGGCCCTAGCTGCCGACTTTCCCGAGCCGGTGCAGCGGCGCGAGATTGCCCGCGCCCTGGTGGCGGCGGCCGAGAGCCACGAGAGCCTGGGTTTGTCCCGCCGGCAGGCGGAACTGGCCAAGGAGAAGCTTCTCGCACGCGAGCACAGCCGCGAGACACCGCAGCACGAACTGCGCGGAAAGGACCACGATCTGGATCTGTAAGGGCGGCAAGCGGCTTTGACCGACTGGGACGTGCCTGGTGACGCTGCCATTAGCGTCACGACATGGAACCTGGCGAAGCATCTGACGTGATAAGTTAAAGGATGACTTGATAACTGTTATGAATGCTGCCATTTTGGTTCCAGCATAAGGAGCAGGACATGTTGAGTGCCGAACTTGGACCCAAGCTTGAGAGCTATGTGGCGGAGCTTGTCGAAAGCGGCCGCTACAACTCGAAGAGCGAGGTCGTGCGCGAGGGCATCCGCCTGGTCCAGGAGCGCGAGATGCGCCTGGCCGTGCTGGACCAGGCTTTGGCACGTGGCCTGGCCGATGCCGACGCAGGGCGGGTACGGCCTGCCGCGGACGTGGCGGCTCGGCTGGAAGCCAGATACGAGGCATGGCCGCGCGGCACGGAATGATCGTCGAGATCACCGCCACGGCCGAGGCGGACCTGGAGGGGATCGGCGACTACATCGCGCGCGACAATCCTGCCCGCGCCCTGACCTTCATCCGGGAGCTTTACCAGTGCTGCATGGACCTGGCGGACATGCCGCTGGCGTGGCCCATCGTGCCCCGCCATGAGCGACACGGCATCCGACGCCGGGTCCACGGTCGCTATCTGATCTTTTATCGCGTCGCCCCCGATCGGATCACGGTTCTGCATGTCGTGAATGGCGCCATGGACATCGAGGCGATCCTGTTCCCGGACGGGTGACGCCGCGGGGCAGCAATCCCAAGCCGGATCGGAAGCCCCCCAGGGACACCGGCATTGTGTCCCTGCTCACGACGGGTCGATCTCTGCGGCAGCGGCTTTCGTTTCCCGCAACTGGCGATCGAAATCGTCCATCCCGGCCTGGACTGCTGCAGCAACGTCCTTGTCTACGACACTGGAAGCCGCCGGAACCGCCGGCTCCCCCAGGACCGTCTGAGCCAGATGGGTGGTCGACGCCGCGGGTTCCGCCGCAGGATGGGGAGGCCGTGCCGGAGAATAGACAACTCTGGCATCGCGCAGTGCGGCCATCTCGGCCCGGAGGGTGTCGAGTTCCGCCCGCAGGGGATCTGGATAGGGCAACGGTCCCTTCTGGGCGTCGACAAGGGACTTGAACCGGATGTCCTCATAATAGACGATCCGGTCGGCCAGGATCGGGTTCTGCCGTTCGGGGATCAGGATGACCTTGTCCGGCGCGAGCCTGCGGATTTCGTCAGGCGTCATCAGCGGACGTTCCTCGTTGCGCCGCGAGACCGACCGTTTCAGCAAACCCTTGCCGTCCTGCGAATAGCTGTCGCTCAGTGCCAGCCGGGTGGTCTTGCCCAGGGCCTCGGCCACCTCGCCGGCGGTCTTTTTCTCGTTGGGCGCGATATAGAGTTTCATCCCGGCGGCCGCCTCGATCGAGAGCCGCTCGTTCTCGGAATAGATGCTTTCCAGCCCCGGCACCGACTGGGTGATGATCGACACCCGCGCGCCATGACCGGCAAGCTGCTTCAGCGACTGCACGATGATCGGCATGGGGCCAAGCTGGTCGAATTCGTCGAGGATGATCTGCACGGGCCAGGGCTCGGCCTTCGGGTCGGGGATGCGGGCGCGCATGGTGGCGATCAATTCGCCAAACATCAGCCGCAACAAGGGCGCCAGCGTCGGGATGTCGTCGGAATTGGCAACCACATAGATCGCGTGCGGGCTGCGGCGGATGTCGTTCCAGGAAAAGTCGTTGACCGTCGTGACCTTGTCGATGCGCGGGTTCAGCCACAACCCCAGGCCAGCCCCGTCGAGGACCGAGACATAGGACGACAGCGTTCGGTCCGAGTAGCCCGAGAAGTTCAGAAAGATCGTGGCCGAAGGGGCGTGGCGCGTCTCGCCCGCAAGCCTGCGGAAGGCGATCTCCTTGTTGGCGGTATCGAAGAGAAGACGGGCGATGGCGCCGATGCTGGCCGTGCCCCGCTCGATGGCCAGCATGCCGGCTGCCACGAACAGCTGGCGCGCGCCCACGATGAAGTCCGAGGCGCCGCCCTTCTCGGTCTTCGGGATCAGGAAATAGCTCGCTAACTTAGAGAGTTCGGTGAAGCGCTGGTCGGTGTCCGCGATCCGGGCGATCCGTTCCAGCGGGTTATATCGGTGCGAGGGATGCTCGAAGTCGAAGGGGGCGATGCGGAACACCCGGTCGCCCTGCGCTTGTCGGTGCCTGGCGGTGGCCTCGAAGATCTCGCCCTTGACGTCCATGATGACGCAGGAGCCGGGAAAGAGCAGCGTGTTGGGGATGACGTAGCCCACGCCCTTGCCCGAGCGCGTCGGCGCGGCAACCAAGGCATGGGGGAAGCGGTCATAGCTGCCGGAGACGAAGCGGCCCTTGCGGTGCGGTTGGCCGAACTTGCCGAACACCAGGCCCGCGCCCAGGGGTTGCGCAAGCCCATTCCGCCGCACCTCGCGGCGGCTCTGGAAATGCGCCTTCCCGTAGGTTGTCAGGCGCCGGGAGACGGACAGGACCGCCCCGACACCTCCCATCAGCACCGCACCCGCCAGGACAATCCCATAGGCCGATCGCCACGGCTCCCGCCCTGCCGCCCGCAGGCCCGGAAAATCGGTGAGGAGCACGAAGGGATGCCCGGCATTCGGGTCCGCCCCCGATCGCCATTGCAGCCAAAGCCCGCCGATCATCAGGCCGACGAAGGCTCCGGCGATCAGTCCAGCCGGGACGGCGATGCTCAGGCGGGTCATGGCCTTTCCCCATCAAGCCCCGGAAACCACGTTTCCAGGATGCCGCGTTCCGATCCCTGCCTGCCGGTCTGCACGATCACGTCGATGGACCCGAGCACGTATTGCCGGATTTCGGAAAGCGTCAGCGGCATGCCCGCGCGCATGACCAGAAAAGCGAGCCTGTTGACCGCCTTTCGCGCGCTTGTGGCATGGATGGTCGTGAAGCTGCCCTCGTGCCCGGTGTTGATGGCCTCGAGGAAGGTGACCGCCTCGATGCCGCGCAACTCGCCCAGGATGATCCGGTCGGGGCGCAGGCGCAGGGTAATCTCCAGGAGCCTGTCGGCCGAGCGTGCAGAGGTCTCGTGCCGTTCGGCGATCAGGCTGACGGTGTTCTCCTGGCCGGGCAGCAGTTCGGCTGCGTCCTCGATCAGGGCCAGCCGGTGTTCCTGTTCCACCATCCAGAGCAGGCGCCGCGCCAGTTCGGTCTTGCCCGAGGAGGTGCCGCCGGAGATCACGAGGTTCATGCGGGACCGGACACAGGCCCGCAGGAACGCGTCGGGATCGTCGCCTTCCGTCGCCATCCTATGGATGGCGCGCAACTGCTCCAGCCGCTCTGCTTCCAGCGACACGCTCTGGTCGCGCAGGAAGCGGAAGTGCCGGGGTGCAGTGCCTGCCGGCCTGCGGCGGAACACCCGAACCGAGATGACCGTGCCGCCTGCCAAGGCAGGAGGAATGATGGCCTGGCAGCGCAGGGTGGCCCCTGCGAACTCGACGGTGGTCGAGATCGCGGGCTGGCTGTCCGTCAGCGCCAGACGCTGCTTGTTGGCAATGAGACCTGCCAGATCCTTGACCGCAATCGGGGGGAATGTCACGCCGGTCAAGGCCATATGGCTGTCGCCTGCGCGCTCGATCCAGACCCGGCCGTCGGCGTTGATGGCGATCTCTATGGTCGCCTCATCACCGAGCAACGGGCGCAGCACCTGAAGCCTAGTTTCCAGATGGCCCACGCTTGTCATCAGAGCATTTCCAGATCGGCGTTCACCATGACCATGACCACGGCGCCCTGATCGACGCTGATCGTGGCGGGAATGTCGATGTAGTCCTTGATGACCTCGCCAATCGCATCGCTGGCGTTGCTGCCGATGGCCTCGGTCGTGTCGCGGGCGATCCCGTCGTCGCTGCCCTCCTCGACGGCGGCTGCCAGCACCGCAGGGGCCGCTCCGATGATCGACACGGCCGCCGCCGCCGAGAAGCGCGCCAGGGTGCGGTTGTTGACACGGCCCGTCACGCCCGCCCGGCCGATGCGGTCCGTGCCGTAGGCAGCAAGCACCACCGACTGCCCGTCGGGCGTCACCACCCGGTCCCAGGCCACCATGATCCGCCGCTGCCCCTTTTCGATGGACGAGTTGTAGCGGCCAAACAGCCGCGAGCCGCGTGGGATCAGGACATTGGCCATGTCCATCGACCAGACGTCATAGCTGACGGTTGCCGCAACATTGCCTTCGAGCTGGCTTGAGATGGCGTTGGAGAGCGTGGCCTCAATGAGCGTGCCCTGGACCACGGTGCGCGAAGGCTCGGAGATGACCTCGGCCTGGACAGCCTCGGACCGGCCCGCACGCCGGAACCGCTCGGCGGCGTCGGATCGCTCGTCAATGCCGCCCGCCCCGCTGTCTTCCCCTGTCCCGCCGCCGCCCGACCGGTATGCCACCATCGCCGACTGCGTGCGGGCTTGCAGCAGGGCTTCCTCTTCGGCACGGCGCGCCTCCAGCTCGGATCGGCGCCGCTCAAGCTCTGCCAGGCGCTGCGCCTCAAGATCGGCCTGGACCTGCGTCTGGCTGGCCAGTTCCGCAGCAAGGTCCAGATCGGATTGCAGGCGCAGGTTCTCGCGAGTCAGCTCATCCAGCGCCTGGTCCTTGTCGGCCATGCCGTTCTTGAGCTGGTCCAGTTCCGCGCGCAGGGCGTCAAGCTCTTCGGATGACGTCCTGGGGTTGGCGCGCGCTGTGGCCAACTCGGCCCGGACCGCCTCGAGTTCAGCCCGGACCCGCTCCAGGGCCGCGCGCGCTGCCGCCGCATCAGCCTGGGCCTGCGGATCGGCAACCGTGCGCGCGGCGGTGTGCGTGTCCGGCAGGGCTGGCGCAGGGTTCGGCTCGGGCTCGGTCAGGGTAAAGCCGTCAAGCCCAGTATCGTCCTGGAACTCGCGAACGTCCGAGGTCGGCAAGGGAGAGGGAGCCGGATCTCCCGACGGGATCACCGTCGCCACATAGGCACCCCCGGCAAGTCCGGCCGCCAGCATCCCTGCAGGCAGCGCCAGGCGCCGCCACAAGGGCGGCCTGGCCGCCGGTGGCTGCATCCGGCGCAGCCGTTCCTCCAGGGGATCGGCGTCCGCCATCAGCGCGTCCTCTGCCCGGCACCAGCCTTCGTGCCCTCAACGCAGACATAGGCGTCGCCATAGCGCAGCACCCAGCGTTCCGAGCGCGCGCCGACCGTGATGACGGTGCCGTTCACACTGGTGTTGACGCTGTACTCCCGGCCCCTTGCATCGGCCCGGAAGACCGACGGGATGGGCGCGCCGGCCGGGATCTGAAACAGGGTCCGCTTGCCATCATCCGAGATCCCGATCGGCGCGAACTCCGTGGCGCCCCTGCGGCTCAGGACGCGGTAGCTCATCGGCACCTCCGCCGGGATCGCCGCTGCCGCAGCCGCGCCGCGGGACCGCGATCCGCCGCTGCCCGGCACGGTGAACTTCACCGACCAATTGGGCGTGGCCCGCGAGGACTCCACGGCATGGATGAAGTAGAAGCGCCGGTTGGTCTCGACCGTCAGGTTGGTGCTGACGCCCTCGAGCACCGGCTTGACGGTAAAGACGTTGGAGCCTTCCAGCTTTTCGACCTGGAAGGCCTCGCTGTCGCCGATGGCAATCGAGCGGATCGTCTCGCCGTCGCCCAACTCCACAAGGGTGACGTTCCGGACGCGGGTGTTGATGGTGTAAACCTGCCCCTCCTGGAAGGTGGCATAGGTCAGGCGGCTGTCATTGCCGCCCGCGCGGGGGCGGGCTTCCGCATGAGCCAAGGCGGGCAGGGACAAGGCAAGCAAGGCGCCGATCACATGGGAGCGGATCATGGCTGGACCTCCATATCCTGGGCGTCAAGGCTTTCGGCCGTGACGCGGTAATCGGTGACGGTGAAGCCGAAGGGGTTTTCCCAGACGAGCTCCACCGCGCTTGCGGTTGTGGGCTCGAAGACATAGCGGACCGTGGCGTAGAACTTGCCGATCCGGTCCGGCTCGCCGGGCTTCTCGAGGCGCTTGGTGAAGCGGACCTGGGCGGTGTTCTCGGCGACCGGCGTGATCGAGAGTACATCCACGACGACCTTGCCGCTCGCGCCATAGATCAGTGGCGGATAGTTCGGGTTCGCCTTGTCCCATTGTGCCTTCAGCGCCGCCTGCACGCGGGTGGCGGACATGCGGTAGACCCGGAGGATGCGGGCCTCGTTGTCAGCCTCGTCATAGGTCTCGCGGTTCTTGACGTAGGTGTAGAGAAGCGACTGCTCGACAGCCGCGCCTTGCTCGACACCGGCCGCCTCGATCCGGACGGCCCGTTCGGCCAGGCCGGTGTCCTTGTCCACGATCGTCACGAAAGCCTGTGTTTCCTTCAGGGGCAGCATCAGCCCTGCGATGGCGACCCCGCCGAGGCCGACCAGAACTCCGCCGATGGCCACGGCCCAAGCCAGCCGCTCACGCCGGCGGACACCGAAGATCAGTTCGGTTTCCAGGATCGTCCTGCTGTCGGGCTCGCCGTCCTTCATCGCCTTCTCCAGAACTCGGGCGCCTCATGCGCCGCTGTCACCCTTGCCCTGCATGATGTTGATGCCGCGCAGCTTGGCGCGCAGATCGGCGCCCTTCTCGGCCCAGGCACGGTCCCGGGCACGGGCGGCAAGCATCGGCGTCTTGCCTGTGAGTGCGCCAGATACGAAGGCCTCGCCACGCGCCTTGAGCGCCTCTCCTCCCCTGCGTATCCCGGCTCCGGTCGCAGTGGCTGGCAGCAGCACCGGACGCCCTACCAGCCGCACCGCCTCGGGGGCGAAGTTCGCGAGATTGAAGTTGCCGGTGATGTTGGCGGCCGCCGTAGGGATAGCCAGCAAGGCGAAGATGCCGACAAAGGCGACGCACAGAAAGCCGAGGATCATGGAAAAATCTCGCACCTCAGCTTGCGGTCTGAATTGCGCTTCGGCCATCGCAACAACAGCTCCAATCACCGCAGCTGCGGCAATGGGGTAGAGCAGGTATCCCACGAACGAGGTGAGCCACGCCTCGAAGAGGGACTTGGTGCGCTCAAACAGGGTGGCAATCATGGCCAGCGGCGCAACGCCCAGCAGAAAGGCGATCATGATCTTGGAAAAGCCGACAATCAGGACGTAGGCCGCCATGAGGACGGACAGAATAATGAAGAGAAACCCTGCGATCACGCCCCGGGCAATGGCACTTTGGGCCTCTGCGGCCCCGTCCGCCACGTCCGACATCTGTACCGCGAACTTGTCCATGGCGGCCTCGGGTGTAGCCGCTCCGCCGTGGAAGAAGCTGAGAGCAAGATTGCCTGCGCCTGAGGATAGCGCATCATAGATCGTGCCGAAGTTTGCCCAAGAGCGGGCAAACAGGAACACCAGCACGATCCTTGAGACGATCTGCCAAGTATCGCGCATGGACAGCCGATAAGCCCCGAGCGCCATGTTGATGCCGACCAGAACAATGAGCAGCGTGGCCACGATTGTCAGCATCGGATCGAGGGCGTTGGCGGTTGCGGTGAAGTATGTCTCGCCAACATCGAGAACCGCTGCGTCCAGATCGCCGAGAATGGTTTCTACCAGGGCCATCAGTATTCCCCGCACATGGCGTCGACGATCTTGACTTGGCGCTCGTAGGCCTCGTAGAGGCCGCGGGTGTGGTCAGGCCTAAGGACATCCACGTCCAATTCCGTGCGCAACCGATACTCGAACCTAGCCACTGTCTCGTGCGGGATGATTTTTCCGGCACAGGTGCAGTCCTGTGTTGCGATGACATTCATCGTCGAAAGATAAACGGCAATGTCTCGGTAGGCACGATCGCCGGGCTTATTGGATCGGCGCAGATTGGCATTCATCTCCGGTGTGGGCTCGCAGGTCCGGTTCGGTTGGTTTTGGGCTGCACCTGGAACTCGCTCGACCTTGGACACATCCACGTCGGGCGACAGGTCGAAGTTCAGAAAATCTTCCTCGGCTTTGCGTTCCGCCTCGCTCATCTCGGCCCGGCGATCCAAAAGTTCCTGCAGTTCCGGCTCGGGGACGTCAGGAGGCGCTCCGGGCGTTTGCGCTTGGCCCACCGTGCCAAGGCCCAAGGTCACCAGCCCGCTCAGCAATGCCATTCGTATCATGGTCAGTCCTCCAGCTTCATGCGCAGGTACTTTTCCTCGTCGGCCGCGGTCGCCGCGTCCATGACGCCCATGTTGCCCTGGCCAACTGTCTGGATCGCCTCCATCGACCAGACATTGGCCAGCGCGATGCCAAGCTCGGCGGTGACCCGCGTGTTGAGATCGATGGCTTCCTTCAGCCCGGCCGTGTCGGGAATGGTCTGCACGAGACCATCGAGCCGCGTCAGGCTGTCGGTGGCCGCCTGCGCCGAACTTTCCGCCGCCACGCTCATGAAGGCGTTCACATTGGCGGACTGACCGATGCGGGATGCCGCCCCGTCCTCGCTTCGGGCCAGGGTGTCCACGCGGCCGCGCGTGAGGCCCGAAGTCTCGAACGTCCGGTCCACATGCCCGGTGACAGTTCGCCCGCCGCCGAGCCGGTCGCCTGAGGCCAATACCCGGGTCCAGTCGCCCGAGCGTGCCGCCTCAAGCGAGGTGGTGAGATCGGAGAAGTCTGGCAGGATGTCCTCAAGGAAGCTGTCAGGATCGACGCCGAGATCCTCCAGCGTCAGCCCGCTGCGCAGGGCATCAATCTGGTCCTGCAGAAGGACGATCTGCTGGAGGAGCTGTGTCGTCTGCTCGTCGAGCTTGAGGTTCTGAGCGATCTGCTCCTTGAGCTGCAGCTTCGCCTCGACCAGCTGCTCGGCAAGCTTGGCAAGGCTTGTGCCGTCGATGACCGGCACGCCCTGGCCGAGGGCGGGCAGGGCGAAGGCGCAGGCGAGGGCGCCGACGGCCACGATGTTCGAGCTTTTCTTCATCCGTCGATCCTCATGTTCAGGTAATCCTCGTCGCGTGCATAGGCCTCGAGGAGCAGCGCGACCCGCGCCGCCTCGACCTTGCGCTCCACCGCCTGCAGCCGGGTCAGGATCACCGCCATGCGCGCCACCTCGGCGCGGGCATAGGTGTTGAGATCCATGGCGGCTTTCGCGGACCGGGTCGCCTCGACCTGCCGCAGGATGTCCTGCAGCCGGGTCATGGAGCCCCCCATGGTGTTCAGGCTGACCGCAGCATAGCCCAGGGCCGCGTCCGAGACGTTGGAGGCCTCGGCAATCGCCATGTCGCGCGGATCAAGCGTGCCGACAGCCTGCGGATCACCGCCCATGCGCGCCGCATAGCGGTTGTAGTAGCCGGTGATCTTCGCGACGTAGGTTTGGGTCTCCGCGTAGGGTGGGATGCCGCCATACTTGCTCACCGCACCCGGCCCGGCGTTGTAAGCCGCAAGTGCAAGCGGCATGGTGCCGAACAGGCCGAGACCCTTCAGCAGATAGCGCGCGCCGCCATCGAGCTGGGTGCGGGGATCGTCGCGGCTGCCGTTGTCGGGAATGCCGAGTTCGGTGAAGGTGCCGGGCATGATCTGGGTCAGCCCGAAGGCGCCCACAGGGCTGCGGGCGCCGATGGAAAAGTTCGACTCCTGCTTGACCAGTGCCTGCAGCCAGCAGCGGAACTCGACCGCATCGATCCCCGCACGCGCCAGGGCCGGGTGGCCGGCATGCGCCCGCGCGGTGTCGGCGATCATCTGTTCGATCGTGAGGGGTGCATCGCCCATGATGCGGGCGGCATAAGGGTTGTTGTCGGGGATGGCGTAAATTGCCGCGGCCCCCGTGAAGGCACCGTCGCCCGAGACCCCCGCGGCTTCCAGGCCCGGCACGAAGCGGGATGTCTCAGACAGCAGATCGAGCGTCTCCTGCGCCGCCGCCAGCTGATCGCTGCGTGCCGAAACCTGCCGAAGCCGCTCCTCGTTTTTGGCCTGCAGCTCGCCTGTCCGGGCCGCTTCCTCGCGCAGGCCGAGCACCTCGAGGGCAACCTTCCTGGCGTCGATCACCGGCACGCCTTGCCCCGCCCCGCCTGCGGGGATCACCACAAGGGCGATCAGGATGCAGGCGGGAGCGGAAACGCGGGCCTGCATCGCACCTCCTCCTACCGGCAGTCGCTTGTGGCCAGGAAGGCCATGCCCGACCAGCAGTTGGTCTTGCGGATCGGCGGGTCGCCGCAGCCCGTAAGCAGGGTGACCAGGCCCGCGAGCATCAGGACCTTACGCATCGTGGTCCCTCCAGAAGTGGGGCCGCGCGGCATAGTCGGCGCCGAACGCCCGGTGGCCTGCCTCGCCCCCACCAAGCGCCGTCAGGAGAGAGCCGAGCGGCGAGAGATCGACATCCAGGATCGTGGAGCCCTCGCCGTGGCGCCACAGCGCCTGGCGCTCGGCCGTGCGTCCCGTCAGGATGAAGTGCAGTTCGTTGTCGCTGAAGCCGAAGCCCTCGTAGTCCGCGACATCGGCCGCCCGGTTCGGAAAGATCATCTGGTTCGGCAAGGCCTGGATGATCGAGCCGGAATGGCTGTCGCGGATCTGGGACGGGAACTGCGTGAGCAGGACCACCACGACATTGAGCTTGCGCACGGTGACCAACCACTTCGGCAGCCAGCGGGCGAAGAACGGATCGTCAAAGACCGTGGACGCCTCGTCGATCACCAGAAGGGTCGGGCGCTTCTTCTCGAAGAGAAGCTCCAGGCGCCGGAAGATGTAGGACAGCACCGCCGTGCGTTCCGTGGCCATGGACAGGATCTCGGTCAGGTCGATCCCCGTCACGGCCGAGGAGAGATCGATCACCGGCTGATCGGCCTCCCCGAAGACCCAGCCGTAGCGCCCGTCGGGTCCCCATTCGGTCAGCTTCATCGCCAGCTCGCGGTGATCCCCCACATCGCCGATCAGATCCCCGAAATGGGCGAATGTCCTGAGCGCATCGGGTGCCTGGCCGTTCTGGCGCACGGCGCCTTTCAGCGCCTCGGCCTGCTGCGGTGTCAGCGAAGGGCCGTCGCGCTCGACCAGCCGGGCCAGCCAGTCCAGAAGCCAGGCCTCGCCGCGCGGGCCGCATTCGGTCAGAAGCGGATTGAGCCCGGTGGGCTGACCCGCGCGGATTGCCGCATACCGGCCTCCGAGAGCCGTAATGGCCATCCGCAGCGCCTGGTCCTTGTCAAAGAGGATCACCCGGGCACCCGTCCGCTGCGCCTGCGCGGCTAGAAACGCCATCAGCGAGGACTTGCCGCTGCCCGAGGGACCAAGAAACAGCGTATGCCCGATGGTGGGCTCGGCCTTGGGGTTGCCTGGGGCATGGAAGCTGAAGCGATGCGCGGCCCCTGTCACCGTCTGGAACACGGTGAGGGGCGTGCGCCAGGGCAGGGCCTCTGCCCGGGTGCCCGCGCTTGCCATGTGGAAGGACGCCATGTCGGCGAAGTTGATCGACTTGGTGAGCGGGTTCCAGATCTCGTAGTCCCGGTTGCCGGGATGGGCCGCAAAGTAGGTGGCGGCCATCGTGTCGTTGCAGCGCACCAGCTTGACCCTGGCCTGTTCGGCCACGCTGCGGACCTGGGACACCCTGGCCTCCAGCGCGGCGGGGTTCTCGGCAAAGACCGTGATCGTCAGCTGATGTTCGCCAAAGCCGCAGCGGCCCGACTCCACATCGTCATAGGTCTGGTGCAGGTCGGCGGCGATGGAGCCGACCAGATCGCCCGCGGCTTCCATCTGCTGGATGCGGCGCTTGGCCAGCTCGCTGACCTTGTTCATGGCAACGGGCGTATAGGAATGCGAGATCACCGTGTCGGTGCCGGCATCAAGCGCATCGAGCATGCCCGGCCAGGTCTGCTGGGCATTGCGCCAGACCGACAGGACGGCGGCAAAGCGGGGTCCATCAAAGCCGTCGCGGAACTCGGCCACCGGTCCCGTGAAGCGGACGGACAGAAGCGAGACGTCCTCGGCGATCAGCGTGTGCATCCCGCGATACTCGGGCCGGAAAAGGCCGGTGCTGATGGCTGCATAGAAGCCGAGCAGCGTGCCGTCGCTGATCCTGAGGCGATGGGCCTTGAGCGGCAGGCTGGTTTCCAGGATCGAGACGACCTCGCGGAGCTCGCCCAGGCGTTCGGTGGTGTTGCGGTCGAGAAGCCGCCCGGCAGCCCTTGCGAACAGCGGCACCCTGAGCGGCACCCGCTTGTTGCGCACCACCGTCAGCACCAGCATGAACTCGCGCAAGGCGCGGCCGGACAGATGGCTGCGCCATGCCATCTCCACGTCCTGCGCAAAGCCCTCCCCATAAAGGGGCTTCAATCCGAAGGCGGCAGGCCGCATCAGCCGGTGGACATAAAAGCTGAACCGGTCATTGAGACAGTCGAGGATGGCGGCGAAGCTCCGGGCCAGATCGAGGATGTCGCGGTCCGAGGCGGTGATCCCGTCGATGCCGCCGATTTCCAGGCTCATCATCAGCGCGTTCTCGCGGGTCCGAACGGTGTGATCGTCGACCTCCAGCGCATAAGGCATCTCCGCATAGACCTGCGGCGACTTTGGCACATGGCGCCGCGCGCGTTCGCTGAGGGGGAGGGTTCGGGCGCTAAACATAGTGGCGGCCTGCCCTTCGTTTCCTGCGGGAGAGGGGCGGCGGGGTCTCTTTCATCACGACCGCCAGTGCCTTGTGGCCGTTCGGGTTGATCGCGGTGATCAGTCGGGCAAGGCCGTACCAGAGCGGTGCGGTCAGCAGCCACGAGGCGGCCTTGGTCCAGATGAAGGGCAGCATGACAAGCGCGCCGACCGCCATCGTGTAGGGCATCGGCAGGCCCAGGAGCCTGGCCTGGCGCGACAGCCCGAGAATGACGGCATGGCGTTCCATCAGCTGAAGACCGCCTTCAGGTCCGCGACAAAGCCCGGCGCGCCGAAGACCAGGAGGGCGCCGACGGCAATCATCAGGACCCACATCCAGCTGATCTTGTTGAAGGCGGCCGCGAAGCCCGCCAGCACGATTGCCACTGTGAAGAAGACGGTGGCGATGTTGCCGCGGATCCAGGCGACGAAGTCGTTGCCGACCGTGTCGGCTTTCGAGAAGTCCACGCCCGATTGCGCCAGGGCGT
Organism: Rhodobacter sp.; assembly: GCA_041905595.1. Classification (GTDB taxonomy): domain Bacteria; phylum Pseudomonadota; class Alphaproteobacteria; order Rhodobacterales; family Rhodobacteraceae; genus Aliitabrizicola. The sequence continues at coordinate 13,281 of JAYRKT010000048.1, read as the reverse complement.
CGCCGGCCACAGTGGTCACAAGAAGCGCGGCGAGAAGGAAGAACATGGGGAAACGGATCGGAGCCATGAGGATGGCCTTTCCTAGTTTCGGAGGAGGCGGTCGCGTTCCGCCAGCACGCGGATCACGTAGTCGCGGGTTTCCCGGTAGGGTGGCACCCCACGGTAGCGTTCGACGGCGCCAGGCCCGGCATTGTAGGCGGCAAGCGCCAGAAGCGGAGAGCGGAACACCTGGAGTTGCAGGAGCAGGTAACGGGCGCCGCCGTCGAGGTTCTGCATCGGATCGTGCGGGTTCACGCCGAGCCTTGCCGCCGTGCCCGGCATCAGTTGGGCATAGCCGATGGCGCCCTTGTGGCTGACCGCGCGGGGGTTGAAGCGCGACTCCTGCCAGACCAGGGCCTGGAACAGAGCGGCCCATTCTCGTGGCGGGATATCGTTCAACCTCAGGGCAGGGTGGTGCTGGTAACGGAGCGCCACGGCTCGTGTGGCAGCAATGCCGGATGAGCGACTGGGAGAGGCAGGCGGGGCAGATCGCGATGCATCCTGAGGGGCCAAGAGCATCATGGTACTGCCGGGGTTGGCCGCCCCCCTGTCGAGGGACGCCCCTTCCCCCATTTGCAAGTTGATGCGACGGCCATCAGTATCGAAGCGCTGTACAGAACTGGAACCCGGAACATCGATCTGCCTTCCGCTTGCATCAAAGCGGATGACATCGGCCGCGGCCGGCGAGACAAGTCCGATCAGACTGATTAAGATTGCTGTCCTGACAGAACTGTGTTGCCCGCGTTCGATGGACGTTGCCGGTCCCTTGACGAGGGCAGAAACGAGATTTCCACGGTCCGGGCGATATTCATTCTGATATTCGGACGGCAGTGACGCGCCTTCATTGCTTGAGTTAGAGCCGCGCGACCATGGTGATGCCTTTGGCTCCAGGAATGACTGTAGCGGTGATCCCCAAATCGATCTGGGCGTTGAACAATCCGGTGGTGGTCTTGATTTCTTTGTAAGCGTAATCTGACGGATCGAGCTTACGTCCAGATTGCTCAGCCCGCCGCCGTTCGCGGTATAGGTCCCTTTGAGTGACAACCACACCGAAACGACCTGTTTTTGGCTCGAAGACCACCAGGTACCAGGAACCCCGAACCACGTTTTGTGCCGGTACAGGATCTTCGGCACAAACAACGTGGAGCTCCCAACCGTCCCGCAGTTTTTCTCTGCACATGTCAAGGGTGAGCACCTCGTTGCTAACCTGGACTTGATTGGTCATGCGACGCGCTCCTCAACGAAGTCTAACGCGTCAACGTCAGACTATCAAAATACGTATCCACCAGGCAAGTAGGTAAAGAATTGATCTCACCCCGCCTGCCGAGTCTTTGTTATCCGTGTTGGTCAAGACTCTTCAAGCTATGGCAACTCCATCAGCGTGATCGCCTCCTCCTCGAGTTTGGTTTACATTTGAGCAGCTTGAAGCCGGGAAGATTTCGGCGAGCCGAAACTGCCCGTGGCGACCTGAGACCACCCATTTGGGGTCCATCGGTGACTCCACACGCGCTTGTCGCCAGCAGCGGCTTCTAGCCAGTTTGGACAACACGGATCATGCATGTCGCGACGAAGGTGCTGGCCGCCAACTCTGACCCACAGCAGATACACCGAAAAACGACGGAGCCTTGTTGCGCATTTCAGCGCTGGTGATCATTGCCACCCTCTTAGCGCGTTCGCGATGACGGAGGACTTCTGCAAGATACGACAGTCCAAATTTCTCAGGGTTGCCGACGGAGTAAAGCCCTCAGTCTCAATCCGGATAAAACAACATAAGGGGGGATTGATAGGGAATAGTGGCCGCAGTTTGCTTCCAGGATATCCAGCGTGGCTCCGGCGTCTTTCAGCCGGTCAACAAACCGCTTCGACAGTTCAGGTAAGACAACCTTGTCTCTCAAGGCCAGAACAATCAAAATGTCCAAATCCTGCCTAGCTAGTCTGTCGGTGTAGTTCTCCAGGTTCAATGGACCCCAAGCCCTGTTTAGATCACGTAACCCAATCTTGGACTCCAGGCTCTCCCGGATCGATTGTGTTGCACGACCAGTCCAAACCATATCGGCAAGACTTCCTGCCGTCAAAAACAACGCAGCTTTCTTGACGGTCATATCGTGCGCTGCGATCAGTCCTGCAACCCACGATCCTAAACTTATTCCGAGTACAGAAATCTCCTTATAGCCCACGGCCCTGAGCCATCGTATAATCTTCCGGCCATCCAGTACTGCTTGTTTTACCGATCGGATCGTTCTGCCAAGATTGGCACTCAGCATATAGTCGGCATAAGAGGAGCCCGGACGCTTGCGCTCGAGGTGATAAGGCAAGGCGATCTCGACAACCGTTACATCTTGCCGCGAGTAATACTTTGCTAGCATATTATTCCGAGATCGTGCATTCCAGTGATGGAACACCACCAGCGCCCGATTAAAAGATCTCCCAGTTGTTATCTTAGCGAACGCGGTATTATTCTCGTTAGTCTCCGTGGCTATGTCCGAAGGGAAACTAAGCCATCCATTTCGAACTTCCATGGATGTATCAGGTCCAATCGGTTCATCGAAGTACGAAGGATCTGCAACGGCTTGATCGGCAAGATCACAAAAGTCTGCAACGCTTGCGACGCTGCCGGCCCTTGGGAAAGCCAGTTCGGAAGCCAGGACAAAGCCTGTTGCCTTCTTTCCTTCCTCTCCGCGCTGCGCTCGTTGTTCATCCCAACGATCAAGCCACCTGTGGAACACGGGAATTGTCCTCTCGCTCATCTTTCAAGCCGAAAGGCTGGATCGATCAAACTGTATATCGCGAGCAGCACGCCGAGGCTTAGCAAGATGGAAAAGCCGGTGAATACATCAATGAGCAGGTAGTTGGCCACAAGCAGCCCCACAACCGCAAACATCATTCCCCAACGCAGACCAGGCTGGCCGAAGGTATCACCTTGCCGCTTTCCATGTGGATCGTCAGCATTATTGAGCGCGTTTGCCTTGACAAAAATCGAGTGAACGCGAGCGGCTCCGTGCAGGAAAACTGCACACGTCGTCAATACGACGACAAGGCTGCTATAAAGCGTGGGTCTACTGTAAGAGAGTCTGTCGATGCTTGCTCGTTGTCCGTGCACGGACGCCATCAAGTCGTCAACAAGCCACGTTACGATGGTCTCTGCCCGCGACAACATAAACATGTTTTGAAGCTTCATGCAGATTGCGATGAGAAGCCCTAAAATGGTGCATCGGAATATGCCGAGCATTACTCTGACACAGGCCTCATGAATCTTCTTTCGGTTCTCGAGAGTTGACCGGATTCCTGGCGTCTGCCCGATCTTTGATAAGTCATGAGTCAGCGTGAAAAGTAAAATTAGGCTCGCGAAGAGGATAAAAAAGCACGCGCCCATATAAAAGTACGCAGCGCCTGTGAAGATGATTGCTTCGGGCACCGAGATAATATCTGGATGCAAAATCGCTATACGGCCCCAGTCCACTCCGAAATCGCCGGGATCCTTCATCAGCAATGGGACCAGGCACTCGTTGATCCACTGAGCTCCAGCGGCGATTGGCAGACATATAACAAAGCTTGCCCAGTACGAATACGAATAGGCTTCAACGCAGCGCACCCAGCCGTGGTTATGCTGGTCTTCTCGTCCAAGGGTCAACTTTGCGCGGCCGTCGTCTTTCCAGTAGGCGATCAACTCACCCGCGAATATCAGGTAGAGCGGAAGGATTATTAGGAAGAGAGTTGTCCAATTCGGCGCCCACAGAAAACCAACCTGCTTCGTCGGAGCGTTTGGATCGTCATAGAAGACGCTATGAATATCGACAACGTACGAAAAGAAGCCCAGTGCCACGGCGCCCGCAAACACCGCCGCCGGCAAATCGAGCAAGGATCGGCTACTGAAGAGTGCCTCGGATCGGCTTGCCAGACTGAAGCGCCGCAACGATCCAGCAGGGGTGTTCTCGGGGGATGCCTCTGTGGACGGGGCTTTTTCGTCCTGGAAAGTCGCTGGTTGGGCCGTATCTGTGTTCTCCAACGCACCGGGGCCTTCTGGGCTGATTTGCTGTCGTCTCTTGGCTGTCAGCCGCGATTGCGCTGAACTGAGTTCTACCTGCCATTCGCCGGTCGCGACCGGATCATCACACCCCAGTATTCTTGCCAGCCACCGGATGTTGGTCGTGCTGATCCCCTTGTCGTTCTCCTGAAACCAAAGCTGCACCGTTCTCAGATCAACCCCGGCCCGATTGCCTTCGATCTGCGAGATTGCTTCCGCAAGAAGCTCAGGCGTCCAGGGTCCGGCGGGAAACCCGTCTTTGTCTGTCGGCCGACCTGCACCTGCGGCCGCCATTCGTGCGAAGAGCTCCTTGAAGTCACTCCCGTCCTTCGGGGGTGGCAGGAAAAACTTATTGTTTTTCGTCAGGGGACTGGCGGGTTCCATTTCGTTTCGTTTCGTCTGATTTCGTATCCTCTCGTGACTTCTTTCCTTATGGAAGCACAGCTAAAGGGGGTGCAGAAAGGGTTTTGTCAGTTTGAGCGAGCGAGACGTTGACACAAGCCACTCTTTTGCGGGCCGAGATTGTGACCAGTGGACGGAGGGATTCATGATGCATCAGGATCAGACGACAAAACGGGAAGCGATTCTAACGGAAACCGTTGTCGAAGGTCAGACAACCCGTGCGCTTTATCGATGGAACACTGGCGAATTCTCGCAGATCTCAGTTCCTGAGAACTTTTTCTTCGACCCTTCAATGGCCATCCGTCCGCGAACGTACTCGCAATCCCCCGTTGCCACGCAGACACAGGTAGAGTAATCATAATACCGATCTGCAATGCAGATGGGTATAATGATATGACTGGCTGGTGCTGGATACGCGACTTCGTCACGGGCGGGCTGATCATCGCAGTCCCCGCACTTATACCCGCCTCCGCCTTCTCCTATCCCATCGATTGCGCCATCTTGCTTTGCATGGCTGGCGGCTTTCCAGCATCAACCGAATGCTCGGCTGCCAAAGCCGAGGTAATCCGTCGCATCACTCCCTGGCCCATCGAGCCGCCGTTGCAACTTTGGCGATGTCCCTTGGGAGGAAGTCCCGGCCTGCCGGTTAAAGGCGAGGAATCCTTGCCGCCGCAGGTTGCAGCATATCGTGACGCAATCGAGGTTTGGCACCTTGCCAAGTACGTGACGGGTGGCAGCGGGGGCCGGGACGTGTATCTGACAATTGTGCGAGGGACCTACGATGCGTCCGGTCGTCTTGTGCGGCAAAGCGTTGGCGAGGAGGACTGGCCTGAATGGCTAGATGCCGCAGTTCGGGCCAGAACCGGGAGCACGCTGCAGAATGAGTACGGCCCGAGCTTTCGGGCCATTGTGCTGCGCATGCAGGATCACACCGGTGCATATTCCATGGAGTGGGTCAGCTACTGATGCCGGCACCGGTTGAGCAGTCTACAACGAAAAGAAGGGATAACGAGGTCATACGAACGATCACTTAGAAACAGAAACCCCCGCGCGGGGTCCGCACGAGGGAAGGTTCGATAACACAGGTTTGCCGACCTGTATCAGCTCTGCAAGTTGGGAGCTATCGTGATTGAATCCTTCTCAAAAATCAAGCGTGAAAACGCATCGGTGCGAACGCATGCGTTTTGGCTGCGGCTCCCGTGCTCCCAGCTTCCGAGGAGCAAATGATGTCATTCCGTCCCGATCGGGCGCATGCCCGGCCCGCCGCGCCCGGCACTCCGGCCCTGCCACCCGGCTGGCAGCGCGATCCCTTCATCTATCTGGTCGAACGCGTCGCCCGCCATCTCGGCGTAGGGTCGGCCGCGATCCACACTTGGACCCGGCTTGCGGCGATGACCCGGCCCTGCGACTGGACTGCAGAGGACCGGGAGCCTTTTGTTTATGCAGCAGCCTCTGAAGTGGCAAAGATCCTTGGGCTGTCCGAGGCACGGCTGCGCGCTCATACCGTAGAACTCGAACGGGCAGGGCTTATCGAGCGAAGGACTGCCGCAAACGGCAGCCGATCCCGCCACGCCGGAACCGGGCTGTTCTTCAGCAACGTCATTGACCGGTTTTCCGAACTGGTTGCTCTTGATGCGCAGCTGACCACCGCGCGGCACGAAGCCATCTATCTTCGGGGTCGACGCAGCACACATTGGCGCTGTCTCCGCCAGGCGTTGGAGCAACTCCGGGAAGTTGCCTGCCAAGACGTTCGTGTCCAGGCGATAGCGGTTGCCTGGGCTGCCTGGCCTCGTGCCGACCGGCTGCATGCCATGACGCTTGACGCGCTTGCCGCGCACGAGAGGGAAGCGGATGCCCTGACGCGAGCCGCCCTCGATCTGCTCGAAACGCTCCAAAAATCAGCGGATCGACCGCTCGAAAACGAGCGGTCCCATCTCCAAGATACAAGCGAAGAGTTTTTCTTGTCCTGTAACGCCCGCAGCGGGAACAGACGGACTGCGGCGGAGTCGGCGCTCGGTCATCCTCCTCACCGGCCATCGGTGAGCAGCAGACCAGCCACCGAGGACAGGCGTAAGGATGGAACAAATGCTGCGAAAGGCGAGTGGCTCACCAAACTCGGCCCTGAGCGGCTGTTCCGCCTCGCCTCAGCCGAGATGCAGTTTTACCTGACAGGCCGAGCCGATCCCGAGCACCTGAGGTTTCACGATTTCATCTGGACGGCTGAGCGGCGCGCGCTGGACCTGGGCATTCACCCTTCCGCCTGGTCCGATGCCAGCACGGCAATGGGCGAGGAGGGCGCAACGGTGGCCATGCTGATCCTTGACGCGCGCCGGGACGATCCTGTGGCGCCGATCATCAGCCCCGGCGGCTATCTGCGGGGCATGACGCGGGCCTGGCTGCAGGGTCACCTGAACATGATGGGCAGTCTGATCGGCCTCAGCGAACGCCGGCGCCGGGAAGAGGCGCCGTGACGCATAACCGCTTCATCGCTGCCGCCCTGCTGTCGGGGCTTTTGATCCCTGCAGCCGCAAAGGCGCAGGCTCCGGTCTGCGTTCCACCCGAAGAGCCCTGGGTTCCGGAGCGAGACGCGGATATCCAGGCCTATGTCGATCTGGTGGCGGCTGATTTCGAGCGGTACTTCTCGGCGTTGACCCAACATTTCCAATGCCTGGATCAGGCATGGCAGGACGGTCTGGCCCGAGGCCGCGCCGTTGCCGCCGCGCGAGAAGCCTTCGTCCAGCGTGCGTCAGCGCTTGGCCTTGGTGCGCGCCTCGGGGTCGATCCGCTGCCTCCATCGGACAGGAGGCCGGAATGAGGAAAAAGGCCTGGCTCTCCCTGCTGATCCTTGTGGTGGCGATGCTCTTGCTGGGTGAGCAGGAGCAAATGACACCTGCGACCCGTGTGACAGGGCCTGCGCGGGTGATCGGTGGCGACACGCTTGTCATCGGCGGGCAGCGTATCCGCATCCTCGGCATAGACGCCCCCGAACGGAACCAGACCTGCCATGACGCAGCCGGGCAGACATGGCAATGCGGCGGAAACGCCAGACAAGCCCTTGCGGCGCGCGTGGCCCGCCAGCAGGTATCCTGCCATGTCGCTGGCCAGGACCGCTACGGCCGCGACCTGGCACGCTGCACCTCCCGCGGCAGCGATCTGGCCGAGTGGCTGGTCCGCGAGGGATGGGCCGTTCCCGCGGGCGACGAGCAGGGCAGGTACAGGGCGGCCGGGCGCGAGGCGGAGGCCAGCCGGACAGGCATGTGGCGGGGCAGTTTCATGCAGCCGGCGGACTGGCGCAAGGCAGGGGACCGGCCGCACAGGGAGGGAGCAGAAGATGAGCGCTGACGGCAACTGCTACCGGCTTGGGCATGTCCGCTTTTGTGACGATGCGCCCGAGTTGCAAGGGCTTCTCGCCTGGGCCCATGATCGGCATTCCCGGCCACTTTGCCAGTGTTGCGGGGCCGAGCCGCCCATGTATGTGGCTCTGATCAATGGTGCATTTCACCTCAAGCGCATGCCCGGGACCGGGCATCTGCATGACCTTGCCTGCCCGTCCTTTGACCCGCCTCCGGAACTCTCAGGTCTCGGGCCTCTCTCCGGGCAGGCGATCATCACGAGCGAGGCAGGCGACACGACGCTCCGGCTCGGGTTTTCGCTGTCCCTGCGGGGCAGCAGGCCGTCCTCATCCAGCGAAGAGGGTGAAGCGGACGCCGCATCGGTGACCGCCAGCTCCCGCAAATTGCGGCTCCTTGCCCTTTTGCACTATCTTTGGGATGCCGCGGGACTGACCACATGGCGCACGGCCTACGGGCGGCGCAGCTGGTGGATCGTGCATCGCGAGCTCTCCCTCGCGGCAACCCGCGCCCGAACGCGGGCCGGGCCGCTGTCGGACATCCTGTTTGTTCCGCCTCCTTATCTCGTCGAGGAGAAGGAGCGCCTGGCAGGCGAGCGGCGGCGCTTTCTCCACAGGCTGCAGCCGGTGGCGGGCAAGCCCACCGGGCTTGGCCTGCTGGTGGCCGAACTCAAGGGGCAGGAACCTGCGCAATACGGCCGCAAGCTCCGCTTCAAGCATCTGCCGGACTTTTCCGTCTTCCTCGACAGCGACACGGGCAGGCGGTTCGACCGAACTGCCGCCCGAAAGGTCAGGCTCGTCGAGGCCACTCTGAACAGTCACCTGATGGCGATCGCGACCTTTGCCGTGAAAGGCAGCTATGCCGAGATCCGGGAGATTGCCGTGATGCCGGTCGATGGCCGGTGGATCCCCTTCGAGGGCGAGCGGGATCATGCGCTGCTTCAAGCGTTGAGCGAGCGGGATTTCGTCCGGTGCCTGCCCTACAACCTGCCGGCGGATGCACCCATTGCCACCGCCGTGCTGCTCGACGGCGAAGGACCGATCGCGCTCTATGCGCCAGCCCCGGACACAGCGGCGAATCGCGAGGAAGACCTGCGCCGGATCGCCGCAGAAGGCATCTATCCGGCCTGGCACTGGCCGGCGGGCCTTCTTGACATGCCGGAACTCCCCAGGAGAGTGGACCATGGCGCACGGATCTGATCCGAGCCTCAAGGGGGCAGTCTATCACGCTCTGCCTTCTTGGGTCGGACCGCGGTTCAGTAGCGTGTCGCACGGCCGGCAGGTGCAAAGCGGTTTGCGTGATCCATCAGGGAGGCGAATCCCTGCCCGGGGATTGATTCCGATTTGTCATTGGACCCGCCAGAAGCTTGGGCGCAGACTCCTTGCCATGGTGATCGAAGCAGGCCGCAGCGCTTCCCTTGGCGATGATCCGGGCTGCGACCGGGACCACGGTCCGAGGCGTGGCCATGCGCGGGAGCCCTGCACCGTCACGTTTGGGTCGGCAGCCGGTCTCATGTCGTTCCAGCGCGCCCATCCTGTTACCCGAGGAGGACACGTCCATGCCCGACTTCACCGCGCATCGTCATCCGGCCCTGGCGGTCGGCTGCCCCACCTGCGGCAAGGCCCCTGATGAATGGTGCTGCGGCGCCAACGGCCAACTGTCGCGCGATCTGCACAAGGCGCGCCAGGCCGAGGCAGACCGGCAGTTTATTGAGCAACATGGGTGCGAAGCTGCCATTATGCACGCTGCTTCGGGTTGGCTGATCGACCCGCGCGGCTGCGCCAGGGACTGAGGCGCGGGTTCTCGCGGATGGTGAGGCCGCAGGACGGTCACTGTTCCTTGTGTGTGGCTAGCCATTCGTCGAGCTTGGACCAGCGGCGCCGTCCCGAGACGTTCCGCACGGCGATGGCGATGGCCTTTTTCTGCCCGACCAGCACCACCAGCTTCCGGCCGCGGGTCACGCCGGTGTAGAGGAGGTTGCGCTGCAGCATGGTGTAGTGCTGGGTCATCACCGGGATGACCACCGCCGGGTATTCCGAACCCTGGCTCTTGTGGATGGTGGCCGCATAGGCCGGCACCAGCGTGTCGAGCTCGCCAAAGGCAAAGGCGACCGTGCGGCCGTCGAAGTCGACGGCGACCTCGCCTTCGTCCGCATCGACATCCGCGATGGTGCCGATGTCGCCATTGTAGACGTCCTTGTCGTAGTCGTTCTCGACCTGCATGACCTTGTCGCCGGGCGCGAAGGTCCAGCCGAACCGCTCGACCTTCTTGTCGCCCGCGGGGTTCAGCGCCTTCTGCAGCTCGATGTTGAGAGACCGGGCGCCGACGCCGCCCCGGTTCATCGGGCAGAGCACCTGGATGTCTTTGATCGGATCGAGGCCGAACCGACGCGGAATGCGCTGGCTCACCAGCTCGACGATGCGCGGCACCGCTTCCTCGGGGTCACCGGCGGGCACGAAGTAGAAGTCTGCTTCCCCATCTGGACGCGCCAGGTCCGGCATCTTCCCGGCGTTGATCGCATGCGCGATGGTGATGATCCTGCTCTGCGCGGCCTGCCGGAACACCTCCGTCAGCCGCACCACCGGCACGGCTCCCGAGCCGATGATGTCGGTCAGCACCTGGCCCGGTCCGACCGAGGGCAGCTGGTCGATGTCGCCCACCAACAGCAGCGCGGCGGTGACGGGCACGGCCTTCATCAGCGACTGCATGAGCGGCACGTCGACCATGGAGCTTTCATCGACCACCAGCAAGTCGCAATCGAGCGGGCTGTCCTCGTTGCGCTTGAAGCCGAAGGCCTTGGGATCGAACTCGAGGAGCCGGTGGATGGTCCGGGCCTCCATGCCGGTGGTCTCCGTCATCCGCTTGGCCGCCCGTCCGGTGGGCGCGCACAGAAGGATCCTCACGCCCTTGGCCGCCAGGATGCGCAGGATGGCGTTCACGATGGTGGTCTTGCCCACGCCGGGGCCGCCGGTGATCACCGTGACCTTGGAGCGCAGCGCCAGGCGGATGGCCTCGGCCTGACTTGCGGCAAGCTCAAGCCCGGTCTTGTTCTCGATCCAGGGCAGGGCGCGGTCGGCGTCAATGGCGGGCCAGGGCAGGGGACCGGCCTGGAGGCGGGAAAGGCGCTCCGCGATGGCGCGCTCGGCCCCGTAAAGCCCGGTGAGGAAGATGCAGTCCGCCTCGCCGACCCGGTCCGCCGTGACGGCGCCCTCGGCCAGTTCCTCCCCGATGGCGCTCTCGATCAGCGCTGGCGGCACGTCGAGGAGCTTTTCCGCAAGCGCCGTCAACTCGGCCCGCGGCAGCCCGCAATGGCCGTCGCCCATGGCTTCGCTCAGGGCAAAGGACACGCCCGCACGGACGCGGATGGAGGCCGTCTTCTCGATGCCGAGCTTGCCGGCGATCACGTCGGCTGTCCGAAAGCCGATGCCGCGGATGTCGCGGGCCAGCCGATACGGGTTCTCGCTCATCACCTGCACGGCGTCAGTGCCGTAGGTCTTGAAGATCCGCACCGCACGCGCCGTGCCCACGCCATGCTGATGGAGGAAGACCATGATCTCGCGGATGACCTTCTGGTCCGCCCAGCCGGCGGTGATCTTGGCCGCGCGCACAGGACCAATGCCCCCCACCTCGCGCAGGCGTTCTGGCTCCGCTTCGATGATGTCGAAGACGTGCTCACCGAAGGCCTTCACCAGCCGCCGCGCATAGACCGGTCCGATACCGCGGATCATGCCGGAGCCCAGGTATTTCTCGATGCCCTCGATCGAGGACGGCGCGGAGGTCTTCAGGAAATGCGCCTTGAACTGCAGGCCATGGGTGCGGTCGTTGAGCCAGAGGCCCGAGGCGGTGATCCATTCGCCGGGCGAGATCATCGCGGCATGGCCCACAACGGTGACAAGATCGCGCTGCCCGCGTGCCTTGACCCGCAGCACGCAGAAGCCGCTCTCGGGACTGTGGAACGTCACCCGCTCGACAAGGCCCGCCAGGACCTCGGTTGGACTGTCGGCCTCTTGAGCCATCACCCGCGCCATCCACACTCCTCGCCAGAAACAGTGCGGCGACATTACCCGGCCTGAAGTTGCGCCACCCGCATCCCGTCTGGTCCTAGTCGCGGACCTTGCCGAGGCGGCGCATCCGCCATCTTCCCCGCGTTTTCGACCCCTTGCCAGCAGATATAGGCCAGCTTGGGTGGGAACCAAGTTCCGAAGTTTCGCGGACAAGCGGATCGGACACCTGCAATCCGCACACCACCCTTCACGTGCTGCCATCGTCCAAAGGAATGCTTGAGCAGGATCACCCTTCCGAAAGCCCTCCCCCGATGAAGACCTCAGATGTTCCCCTCAGGGCAACTGTCCCCCTGACAGGTTCGTCAGGCGTGGTCCTCTTGAAACACGTCAAGTCATCTCTTTGTGGCTGAACGCCGCGAGGCGTGTTGCGACCATCGGCATTCGGCCGAGAGAATGGGCAAGCCGCGCCTGCTCATGAAGCAAGAGCATGACGATCAACGGATGTATCCGACCGGCCTCCCGCCATGGCCCGCAAAAAAAGGCACGCAGGTGAAGCCCTTCCCTTGCAGATGCTGCATGGCAGCAATCCAGAAGGATCCATTGTGCAGTTGCAGCATCAGCGCCATCTTGGGTTCATCGAAAGAGCGCCGGGCCAATCCGGGCAGGGCGCAGACGCAAGAACAGAAGACACGCTGAAAAGGACACCATCATGGCTGCCATCGCCCACACCCACAACGCCGCTGCCGACCTTGGCCTTGCCGGCCGTCTGATGGCCGCGATCCAGCACATGCAGGAAAACCGCGCCCGCCGCGTCATCTATCGCCAGACGGTGCGCGAACTGAACGCCCTGACGAACCGCGACCTGGCGGACCTGGGCATCAGCCGCGCGATGATCACCCGCCTGGCCCACGAAGCGGCCTGGGGCACGAAGTAAGAACAACCCTTTTCCGGCCCCTCCTCCCTGAGACCGGGACTGGTGGCATTCTTCTGCCAGAGGATGCCGCCCTCCATAGCCGCCCCGTTTGCGGCACCTGATGCGACGGACCTCTCCTCCTCCCAAACGGTCTGATCGTTTGCGGCAACGGCCTCTCCTCCTCCCTGGCCTTGCCGCACCCCAAACGCGGCCCCTCCCTCCTCCCTGGGCCAGCGTTACCCGGCGGCGCCCCTCCTCCCTGGCGCCGCCGCAATTCATTTCAGTCCACGTGACCGGGCAACGGCACCAGCGTCGACTGCGTGTCCGCCATCCGCCGAACTGGAAACTTTCCTGCCATTAAAGCCCTTCGGGATTAACCTGCGACATAGCCAGCTGCCTGAAAGTAGTTCCAGCACTCAGCAGGCGTGAACATTCCGCAGATGTCTCGGAGCGCGTTGAACAGTTCGGTAAAGGTGCGTGCGCCGACCTTGCGCAGATGCGCTTTGAGCTTCGAGAACGCCTGCTCGATGGGGTTCAGGTCTGGGGAGT
>JAYRKT010000047.1:0-29385 GCA_041905595.1 Rhodobacter sp. | reverse complement strand
GTCACCGCCAGACCTGAAAAGAAGCGATCATCTCTCTAAACGATCAAAAAAAGCACCGCAGATCACCGCGATGCTCTTGGCGCGGGGTAGAGCAGCCCGGTAGCTCGTCAGGCTCATAACCTGAAGGTCATAGGTTCAAATCCTATCCCCGCAACCAAAAAATTACACAAAATCAAACTCTTGGATGCCGACTAAAGCAGTCAGGCACCACAAGCGCGCATCCACATCAACGCCACATCAACGTTTGAAGAGACGGGTGGCGCGGAAGGGCTCGATCTGGCGCTTTGCGTGAAATCGCCCGCCAGATTCGTGAAAGATTGGATCGGCAGCAGTCTTGATGATTACTGTGCAATCGTTCAATGTGGCACTAGAGCCAACGGAAGCTAGTACGGCCCAGCCGTGCGATTGAGCTTAGATCTGTGCTTCAATGAATAGTACCGGGACTATTGCATGGCCGAAGCGCCCACTGACAAATTTTCAGCCGGCGAACAGGGTCTGGGATACATCTATCAAGCACGCTTGGCTCTACTGCACCTGCTGCAACTGCCAGAAGACACGGCCGTCTGCTTGGAAAAGGACGACGACCTGGATTTTCTCGATGGTGAAGGCGGTAAGTCTTTGGCTTCACTGAAGCACAAAGCGCAAGGAGATAGATTGACAGACCTGTCCACCGATTTTTGGAAGTCTGTCAATATTTGGCTCGCGAGATATGAGCGAGAAGGGCGAGCATCCTCGAATTTGCGGTTCTTCTTGTTCACTACTGCTAGGGTATCAGCGGATTCGTTCCTCGCGCGTTTATTGCCAGGCAAGATCGTTGACGACGATGATGCGCCGGCGCTTTTCAAACTAGCAGATTCGGCACTCGCAAAATCCAAGTCGACAATCGTCATGCCGATCGCCGCCACGTTCAACCGCCTCAGTGATGTCGAAAAACAAGACTTCCTAGAGAGGATCTTGATCCTAGACAACAGTCCGCGCATTGACGATATCCCTGCAATCATTAGGGATAAACACATGCGGAGCATCCGGCGTGAACATCGCGAGGTTTTGCTTGAGCGTCTAGAAGGTTGGTGGACCGAGGCCGTCATCAACCATCTAACCGGGGCTAGGCCAGAAGGAATTTTTGGTTACGAGGTTTCAGACAAACTTTCCAATTATTCTGAGGAATATAGGTCGGACAATTTGCCTATTACATTCCGGGGAAGGTTTCCCTCTGGGGACATAGATGTAGATAGCGACCCGCGACTGTTTGTGGCGCAATTACGGGAAATAGGTATTTCCGCCAATAGGATAAGAAATGCCATCCTTGACTACTATCGTGCTTTTGAGCAGCGATCAGCTTGGGCGCGTGAGCACCTTCTCGAAGCTGGGGAGGTTGAAGATTACGAAGACCGCCTTGCGGATGAGTGGAGCAGATACAGGGATGTTGTTTTTGAGAGGCTGCAAGACGATAGCGCAGAGGAGGCGCTACGCGAAGCAGGCAATGCTCTCTACACTTGGGCTGAGTTTGAGACTGGAAAGATAGACTCCTTGCGCATACGTGCGCGCGTTACAGAACCTTATGTCCTTCGCGGTAGCTTCCACATCCTTGCCGGGGCTGTGCCCGAGCCCCGCGTCTACTGGCATCCAAGATTTCTCGATCGCCTTGGCAAGGTATTGGGAGCCGCAAATTGAAGAGGTGGGACCAGCGGCCTTTCGAGATTCGCAATCTGTTTAATCCCGCTTTTTGCGGCTTGGTTCTGTTTCGCGCCCTGCAAGGTTATGAAGAGCTAGACCCGAGAGGAATGCCATTCTCCTTATCTCTGCTCGTTCTCCCGCTGAGCTTACATAAGGATTCTCGTGAGATCATCGCTGGTAGCTCGCGCAGTTATCTACTCAAGACAGCTGAGAAAAACCAACAGCTTGTTGTCGGCTTTGCTAGTCGGGTGACTCAGATGGTACCCTATACGTTCGAAGGTTTTGGGCTGTTGATGGACAGGGGCTGCATTTCCATCACGGATGCGGGTAGGATTTCAACGTTGCCCAGAACAGTGCGTAAGGCAGTAAGCGGGACTGATGAAACGGTTGCTTGCCAAAGGGTCGCACGTATCGTTGGTAAAGAATTTGCGCGGATAGCTGATCGGGCCACCGTGTATACGACGTTTGGAATTCGCCCATGAAAATAAGATCAATCCATATTTACAGCCATGATGGTCAGCGTCGTGATCTTGAATTTAAAGTGGATGGTCTTAACGTTATAACCGGTCGATCATCGACGGGTAAGTCTGCCCTTTCTGATATTATTGAATATTGTATGGGGCGGTCATCGTTCAACGTTCCCGAGGGCATTATCCGTGACAAGGTGGCTTGGTTCGCGGTGATGTATCAGTTTGAGAAAGAGCAGATATTGGTGGCCAAGCCAACACCTGCTCGCGGTGGTGCGAGTTGCAGCACGGCAATGTTGCGTCGAGGCGTCGAGCTTCAAGTTCCTGAGTTTGGCGACTTGGCTGTTAACACCGACGACGACAGCATAGTTGAATTGTTGTCGCGCTTGCTTGGGATCCCTGAGAACCGTACTGAGGTCGCTCTGGAACATAGCCGCGATAGCTACGATGCGAATGTTAAGCACACGTTTTTCTACCTTTTCCAAAAGCAGGGTCTGGTTGCCAACAAAGATCAACTTTTCTATCGGCAGAACGAACAGCACCTACCTCAGGCTATGCGTGATACTCTTCCGATCTTGCTCGGTGTCTCTTCACATGATCGATATGAGCTGGAAGCCATGCTGCGTTCAGCTCAGCGCGATCTTAGAATTAGTAATAAAAAACTGGAGCATGCTCGAAATGCGGCCGAAACAGCAAATGAGCAGTCAATAGGCCTTTACTCGGAGGCAAAATCCGTTGGTGTAATCGGCTCCAGTGATGATAGCTCCAGCGTTGAAGGTACCATTGCAGCATTGAAATATGCATTGCTTTGGAAGCCTGAGAGTGTGCCTGACGATGACGGCAGCCGAATTTCACGTTTGGAAGACGAGCTGGCAAAGTTACGTCAAGACCGAAGGGATGTTCAGAACCGTATCGATGCGGCGCGACAGTTTGCGGTTCGCGAAGGGGAATATGCCAATGAAGCCGCAGAGCAGATAGACAGGTTGGCCTCAATAAAGGCATTGCCGACAAACTCTGACACTGGTGAATGGCAATGGCCGTTTAGTGAACATAACTTAGGAATGGATGGCCCTATCGCATCCATTCTTCTAAATGAGCTCGAATCCCTTGACAACGAGCTTCGGATCGCTACCGGACAGAGGCCGAAGCTCGAGGCCTATTTGGCCGAGCTTGCTGACGGCGTCGCTGATATTGCTCTAGAAATCAAAAACAAGGAAACTGAGTTGGCAGCGGCCATCTCGACGAACGAACTGATTGAACAAATGGGAACGCGGAATAATGCTGCTGCGCGAGTTGTTGGGCGTATAAGCCTTTTTCTTGAAAATTTATTACCAGATGATGATCTCATAAATGTTGAGGCGGAGAACAGGCGTTTAATCAACAAAGTTAGGCAACTTGAGGAGCAGATTGGCGCTGACGACAGTCATGAACGCCTAACGTCTATTCTGAACAATATTTCCGCACAAATTTCTCGTTACATTCAGAAATTTGAAGCTGAGTTTCGAGATTTTCCAGCGCGGCTCAATTTGCAGAATTTGACAATTGTTTTGACCGCCCAGAGCGTCCAGTTCCTATGAGCCGTACTGGCGGTGGCGAGAACCATTTAGCCTATCATCTCTCAGCGTTGCTTGCACTCCACCTTTTCGCGGCGAAGAACAATCGCCCCATCCCACGCTTTTTACTGATTGATCAACCGACACAGGTCTACTTCCCCTCTGAGCAGGTTTATGAAAGCGCAGACGGGACTGTTCAAAGTACCGAAGCTGATGCTGATTTGAATGCAGTGCGTCGGCTGTTTGAGCTCTTGCTCAAATTTACTCAAATCGACGTTCCCGGCTTCCAGATAATCGTGACTGAGCATGCAAACTTGCGTGATCAGTGGTTTCAGGATGCGCTTGTGGAAGAGCCTTGGACTAAGCCGCCTGCGCTTGTTCCTGAGGATTGGCCGTCTGAGTCGATCGGTTGATTAAAATTGCAGTGCTGTCGGTGATCCGAGAAAGCTGCTCGAACCCAAATTGGACCGCGAGCGCTGTTCACCATTTCTCACCCAATAGAAAATCTTGGGTGTACAATTGTGCCCATTTCCGTGCGCGACAGGCCCGGCCCTCCTATGCAACCATCGCGGTGCAACGAATCCCTGTCGCTTTTTGACATCGTCAATTCCCGGGTGCGGCCGGGCGGATCAGAACCCGCTCGGCCGATGTTCATCCCGCCTGGCAGACCCGCGCCTGCGCCCGCATGACGGCATAATCCGCCATCATCCAGACCAGCGCGGCATCCTCGGGCAGAGCCTCCAACTCCACCGCCGCCCGGTCCCGCGCCACCTGATCGTAAGCGACGACCGGCGGACAGACGCCGCCGCCCGGATCAGAACCGCCCGTCGCGCAGGCGGTCAGCGAGATCATCGCGATTACGAGGGCGGGTGCTGGCTGCCTCCAGCATGTGGCGTTGGATGTCATTCTGTCGCTCCATCTGGTTCAGGCGTTCGGCGTGGCGACCGGCGGTTTCACCGGCACGCCGCAGGTTGAAGAGGAAAAGAAGGACCGCGCCGATCAGCGCGATCCCGATGGCCAGACGCCGCGCCCAGCGCGACGCCATCAGCGCAGTCAGGACGCCCATCACCGCCGCCCCCGGTTCCAGTCGTCAAGCCGGGCCCAGATGGTCAGGCCGATCCCGGCCAGGGCCAGGGCGATGAAGGCCCAGCGCAGCGTGTCGAGATAGGGGATCAGTGGCTGGATCGCCGATTGGGCATCGCTGAGCATGTCCTGGGCAATCTCGATGCCCGCCGCGCCGACCGTCGCCAGTCCTGCCGCGCCGCTGCCCTTCATGGTGCGGCTATCCGCCAGATGTTCCCGCGCGGGTGGCTGAACCTCGGCAAAGGGGATGGCGCGAGGCGGGAAGGGATCGCCCCAGCGCCGGGCGGGGCCGAGATCGATATGCATGAAGCCCGAGCGGGGATAGGTGCCGAAGCCCAGAAAGCCTTCTTCCCGTGCCGCCTTCTCGAAAGCTGTTGGATCGTGATTGGCCATGGAAATGTCAAAGGCCGTGCCTTTCAGATGCTTCGAGCGCTTCGCGCCACGCACCCGGGCATTGTGCTCGGGGCTGCGATAGGCGGAATTCACGATCAGCGGCTTGCTGAGGCGGGTGCGCAGGGCCTGCAGCCTGTCGAGGGCTTCTTCATGGATCAGAATCGATCCGGTGCCGCGACAGGCGATTTCGGCGGGCGAGAAGTTGGGCCAGCGCCAGCTGTCTTTCGGCACGTCGCGCCAATGGCGGTAGAAGCGGGTGGTCATGAGGATCCTCCGGGTACGAAAAAAGCCCGCCGGGGAGGCGGGCCATGGGGTGATGGATCTGTTGGGGTCGGCGGTGATTGCCGCACCGCGTGTCAGCCGCCGTCGCCGAAGAGCTTCAACTTCAGCGCAATCCCGGCCAGCAGGGTCAGGATCAGACCGGCGGTCAGCATGCGGATGATTGTCTGGGCAGCGGTGCGGCGCATCAGCCGGATGCCTTCCAGAAGCGCGCGCAGGTCGCGGATATCGAGGGCGGCTTCCCTGCCGTCGAGCCCGGCATCGGCCAGCGCACGCCTCGCGCCTTCCTGCGCAGCCCTTGCCAGCAGTTCTTCGAATTCGCTCTCGCTCATCTGCAGCATGTCGTCGAGGCGTTTGGGTGTCATCCGATCTTCGCTCCCCAGAATGTGGTGTGATCCGCCGCGAAATATCCATCCGCCGCCCGGAATGCGCCCTGCAGCGCGACCGTGTCGCCCGCATCCAGCGGCACCATGGTCTGCAGCCAGAGGGCCGTGGCCTCGGAGACATGCGCCCCGGATATCTCGCCGAACGAGCCCCGGATTTCCGTGGATCCGTTCAGCAGCAGCCGCCCGCGCATCCGGGCGCTCGTATTGGCGTTGATCTTGTAGAGAAGGGACGCGCCGAAGAGATAGGTTCCGGCGACTGGCGCCACGAAACGGTTGGTGCCCGCGTCAAAGCAGCCTTGGTCGTTATAGTCGGCCACGTTGATGCCGAGCGTCGTCCAGCTGTCGGTGGCGACATAGTTGTCGTAGTTCGTATAAGCCTTGAAGTGCGGCAGGTTCTGTTGGCTGACGATCCCTGTGGCCGGATCGATGCCCAGCGCGTCGCGAAAACCCGATCCGTCTGGCGAGACGGCGATGCGCAGCCGGTCCGAGCCGAACAAGCCGATCAGCGCCCGTGTGGAAAACCCGGTCTGCAGGATCAGCCCGGCATCGTCACTGCCGGTTTCCCGGTTCAGGGTCTGGGTCAGATCGCCGCTGCCGCCATCGGCTGCATAGAGCGCGGTCCAGAGGGCGCTGTTCAGCTTGGCGGAGAAGGGCGCACCGGCGCTTGCCGCCATGCCGATGCCGAGCCGGGTCAGATCGTCGAGGGCGGTCGGGATCACCGGCTGCCAGCCCGCGCCGGTCCGGACCAGCAGGACCGATTCATCCTCCACCCATGCCCGCCAGCCCGCGCGCGGCGGCAGGCGCAGCCAGACGCCATCGGTCCAGAGGGCGACATTCAGATCCCAGCCCGCCCAGCCGCCGGTCGCGCCGGAGGCGACGATGTAGCGATCACCGTCAGATGGGTCTGCCGGTGGTGCGGCCAGAACCCGGCTTTTGACCGACAGCTGGACCAGCCCGTCAAGCAGCCGCAGGGCTTCGTTATGGGTGATATGTTTCTGCGCCTGCGCCGCCATGAGATATGGCAGCAGCAGGTTCGTCGTGCTGTCGGACATTTTTGGGTTTCCCGGTCGTCAGAGATAAAGCGTGGTGGTGATGGCGGTGCCGCGCCCGACGCGGGCTGAAAGCTGGCAGATGCGGATCGTCAGGCTGTCACCCGGCGCCAGTTCTGCGCCCCAATCGGTGACCTGCTGGGCGGCCGTGTAGGTGACCGAGGGCTCATTACTGGTCAGGGTCCGCTTCACGGCCGCGCCGTCCATAATCCTCACCTCGTAGCTTTCCTGTTCTTCGGCCATGGGCACTTCCATGCCCTGCCAGCTATCGGCGGCGAGGCTGCGGGACCGCCGCGTCCAGCGGAGGGTCAGATCGCCCGGGACATGCGGGTGCCGCCACGGCTGGGCGACATGCGCCGGTGCAAAGGGCCGCAGCCCTGCGCCCTCGGGCGTGAAGCTGAGGGCGGCGAAGGTGTCGCTGCTGACCGGATGGCGGGCGGGACCGATGCGCCAGTTGAAGGGAATGCCGAGATCGGCTTCCGGGATCGGCAGCGGAGTGAGCGCCTCGTTCAGCAGAACCACACGCGCCCCGGCCGGGGTCGGATTACCCATCGCATGCTCGGTGCCGCGCTGACCTCGCAACAGCCGGGACAGGCGGTATCGCCCCGGCGCGATCAGCTCGGCCTTGCCCGCCTGGACGATCTCCCAGCGCCCGGGCGCGGCTTCCACCGCCAGTGCATTGGCGCCACCGAACAGCGCCAGATCGCCGACGCTCTCCAACTGCCCGCTGGCGAGATCGAGGATCAGGACATTGCCCATGTCGAAGCGCGAGGTCGGCCCGGGCCAGAGATCGGCGGCAAGACGCCCGAGATTGGCGCGACGTCGCACCGTGGTCAGCAGTTCAAACCCGTCTGTGCCCGGGCTGCGATACACTGCCAGCGCGCCGGGCCATGGTTTTGCCGTAGCCGCGATCAGCGGCTGATGGGCCGGGATATCGTCGCGCAGCTGCGGCAGGTCGAGCAGGATGACTTCCGGCGGCCCGAAGGTCACGGCACGGGGCAGGGTCGCGGGGCGCTCGGCACCGGGCGGCAGATCATAGGCCTCGCGATCCTGCCGCACCGCCTCGATGCCCCGCGCTTCGGCATCGGCAATGGCCGTCAGGCGGAACTGCTGCTGGCGCCCGTCATGGTCCAGCGCGATGACATCCGCCGGATCCAGCGCCAGCCGTGAGGGCGGCAGGCGAAACACCGCGCTTTCGCGGCCTGCCCAGGCTTCCTGCAAGGCCCGGCGGCAGCGGCGTTCGGCCTCTTCGGGCGGCACCGCCATGGGAAAGCTCTCCGAGGCGATGCGGCTGGTATCGACAATGATCCGCGCGGCCTCGACCAGCGCTGCATCGTAATCCTCATCCGCCCGCGCCACCTGCCACTTCAGCGCCTGCGGCAGTTCGGTTTCCTGCGCCCGGGTCAGTTCGATCGCCTCGCCATCCGTATTACCCACGACCAGATCGTCATGGGTGATGGTTGTGACCGGTGCCCGGCCGCGCATCACAAAGCGGATCACGCCCTCGCTTTCGACCGCGTCAAACCCGAAATGCCGCGCCAGCGAGGTGATCGAGGCACGGGGACTTTCCAGCGCGGTGATGGCATAGCCCTCGGCCGCGCCCCAGAGTCCTGTGACATTGATGCGGGCTTCCGGCAGACCGGCCCGCAGGCAGAGATGACGGACCAGGGCAGCGAGCGAGACCGCACCGATCCGTCCGGTCAGCCAATGGCCGAGCCGCCAGTTGTCGCCATCGGTCCAGACATCGCCCAGCGCCGGAAAGAAGGGATAGGGCCGGGCATCCCATGTCCAGGCGGCGCATTCTGAAATCTCGACCATGCGCTGGCCGGTGACAGCCGAGACCGGGTTGTTCGCGGGCTGACCCCAGAAGAGATACGTTGCCTCCAGATAGGCGCGCTGAATCGCGTCGTCGCGCCAGCCGCGCGAATGGTAGGGCACGAAGCTTTCCGAGGATTTGGGATCGTAGAAGACATTCGGCTGGTTGGTGCCACGGTCGATGGCCGGGCAGCCGAGCTCGGTGAAGTGGATCGGTTTGGACTGCGGCACCCATGCCGTCGGTGTTGCGGATTCCACGCCGCCTGGCCGGTCGAAATGCCGGTTCGACCACCAGCCCAAAATATCTTTCGGGCGGAAGATCCACGGCTTTCCATGTGCGCCGTCCGTGATCGGGGTCCGGACCTGCGCGGCACGGTCAGCCTCCGAGGCATAGAACCAGTCATAGCCCTCGCCGCCGGCAATGTTGGACTGCAGATAGGCGCGGTTATGGATGGCAGGCCAGCCGTCTCGGGCGTCCAGATGGTCAAACCCGTCGCGCCAGTCAGATAGCGGCAGGTAATTGTCGATGCCGATGAAATCGATGGTCGAGTCGGCCCAGAGCTGATCGAGGTGGAAAAACACGTCGGCGCTTCCGTCACCCGGCTGATGTCCGAAATATTCGGACCAGTCGGCGGCATAGCTGATCTTTGTCGTGGCCCCGAGAATGGCCCGGACATCGGCGGCCAGCGTGCGGAGGGCGGCGACGGCAGGATAGCTATTGGCACCCGCGCGGATCGTGGTCAGCCCGCGCATTTCCGATCCGATCAGGAAGGCATCGACGCCGCCCGCTGCGGCGCAGAGATGGGCATAATGCAGCACCATGCGTCGGAGCCCATGATCGCCGGAATCGCCCGCCCAGCGGACCTCATCGCCGGTGACGGTGAAATCGGAAGGGGCCGCGCTGCCGAAGAAGGCATCGACCTGATCTTCCGCGCTCGCTGTCTTGTCGACGCTTCCGGCCTGACCGGCGGCGGGCGAGCAGGTGATCCGCCCGCGCCAGGGGAAGGCGGGCTGGCTTGTGCTGGCGGCATGGTCCGAATAGGGATCCGGCAGGGTATTGCCCGGCGGCACATCCATCAGAATGAAGGGATAGAAGGTCACCCTCAGCCCGCGCGCCTTCATCTCCCGCATCGCCTGCGCCACCGCGAAATCCGCCGGTGTGCCGCCATAGACAGGACGCTCGTCGCCAGCCTCATTCGAACCGGTGGCATTCGGCTGGCGACCATCACGGCTCACCAGATGCGCCTGATCACGCGCAATACCGCTGACCGACCAGAAGCGCGGCGTACTCGCTTTCTCGGTCACCTCGACGCCGGGCCGGATGGTGCAATGACCACAGCGCAGATCGTTCCCGAACCAGGCCACGACCAGGCTGACGCTTTCGACATTTGGCGCCATCGCCTGCAGCCGGTCCAGCGCCACGATCATGTCCGCGCTGCCCGGCGTGGCGTTCAGGTTCTCGGCCGAGGTCTCGCCATTGCCGCCTTTGCGGATTGCTTCGGTGGCATAGGTGAACTCTCCCGAGGCCGGGATCAGGGTCACGGCACGGGTGAGCCCCTCGGCGGTATCCGGATCCGCCAGCGGCCGGAACACCTCGAAACTCAGCTGTGGCAGGCGGTTGCCATAGTCGCTCAGCGGCAGATCCTCGAAGACGACATAGGCGGTGCCGCGAAAGGCAGATGTGACCTCCACGCCCATGGTGGCAGCGATGAACGGGTCCGGTTCCTGCGTCTCGCTGCCCGGGTACCAGCGCCAGGCAATCCCCGAGGTGTCGAGAGGCTTGCCGTCGGCCCAGATGCGGCCGATGCCGGTGATCTCGCCCTCGGCCAGCGCCACGGCGAAAGACGCATAATAGAGATATTCCGTCGTCTCGACCTTGGGTCCGCCGCCCTTGCCGCCGCCCTGACGGCTGGTTTTGGTCTCCTCGCGGAAATCCGTGGCCCAGATGATATTGCCGCCCATGCGCATGCGGCCGAAGACGCGCGGAATGACGGCGCCCTCGGTCGAGGCGGTGATGCGCCGATTGTCAAGCCGGGCGCCTTCGATGCGCTGGGCCGGGGCGAGCGAGGAGACGATCCAGCTGTCCACGGCCGCGCCGATTGTCGAGCCGATCATGCCGCCGATGGCAGCACCGGAAAAACCGAGGATCGCGCCGCCGAAGCCGCCGCCAATCGTGGCGCCGACCGAGGCCAGAACAAGGGTTGCCATGGTGAAAAAGTCTCAGATGCTTGGGACGAGAAAGGCGAAGGCGATGCGGCGGCGCCAGGCAGTCGTCAGGGGTTCTTCGATCACGCCCAGCCGCTCATAGGCATGGATGAAGTGGTCGGGGGCCGTCATGATGCCGACATGCTTGGCGATGGCGCCGGGACGCATGCGGAACAGGATCAGCGCGGCGGGACCGGCATCGCAAGGCTCGATCTCGATCATCATCCGCCGCGCGCCGTCCGCCAGCACTTCGTGCACACCCGTTTCGCCCCAGTCGCGGCTATAGGGCGGGATCGGAAAGGGCTCGTCGCCCACGACCTCCCGCCAGATGCCGCGCGCGAGCCCGAGGCAGTCGCATCCGACGCCTTTCAGGCTGGCCTGATCGTGATAGGGCGTGCCGAGCCAGCTGCGGGCGGCGGCGATGACGCGGACCGGATCGGCGGCGGTTTGCACCTGGGTCACAGCACGCCGCCGTTATGACCGCCATCCTGTGAGGCATAGCGCAGAATGGTGTCCTGGCCGGGAATATGCGGAAAGCCGCGAAAATTGACCACATTCTCGAATTTTGCGCCGCAGGTGGCGATGCGCTTGTCGCAGCCCGCCCGAACGGTGAAGCCGTCGCCTGCGCCGATGGGTCGGATCGGCGCTTCCAGCAGCGTCAGCACGGCAATGCCATCGCTGCGATCATGGCCCAGCACTTCGGCCCGGCGTCCGGCATTGAGTCCAGACGCCCATGTGAGCGTGCCGAAACGGAACCAGCCTGGCGCGAAAGTGCCGAGACCGGAGGCGGTGAAGGCCCGGTCGCGGAGGCCGTCGATGACGGTGCCGGTGCCGCGAAAAGCTGGATCCTCCAGATCGACACCGCAGCGGGCATCGCCCAGCGCCGCGTCACAGCTGGCCTGAAACGTCCGCCCGACGGTCTGGCCGACGAGATGGGACATCGCGCGGATCTCGGCCACGAAAGCATGCCGCCCGCGCCTTATCTGGCCGATGGCGCCGCGCCGCATCAGCACGCGCTGCGCAGGGTTGGCCCAGTTGACCCGCCAAAGCTCCACCCCGGCATTGTCCCAGCGTCCGTCCAGAATATCGGCCTCGGTGATCCGGTCAGAGCGCAGCGCGCCTGCCGCGTCCTGGGCATCGACCGAGAGATCGGCGCCCGACCTGATCTCGCTGGCCGTCAACCCGCTTTCTGGCTCGAACTCGGTGCCGTCGAAAGCCAGCACCCGGTCATGGTCGGTGAAGCCGAAAGCGACACCATCGGCGCAGGCGATGCGCCAGCACCAGGCCAAGGTCGTGGTACCGCTGTCGAGATGGGTCTGCAGCGCAGTCGGGATATTCTTCATCGCCGGATCTCCAGCAGGGGAATAGAGGTGATCGAGCCCAGCCGCTCGATATCCAGCGTCACGTCCAGTGCATCGCTGTCGAAGCGGACCGGCACATCGAATTCGAAACCGGCGGTGATGGCGATGCCGGTGGCTGGAGCAGTGTCGAAGCTGACGAGGCCGGTCTTGGGGTCGACCGACCAGCCGCCGGACTGCGCCACGCCGTTCAGCGCGATCTGGACGGTGCCCGCGACCGGCTTGGTGATCGCGCGGGTCCAGGACTGCCCGCCCGAGGCATAGCGCTTTGCCAGCTGGAACGCTGTCGTGACGCCATCGCCGGTGCCGATCTGTTGGTCGGTCGGTGACGGCGCCCGCGACGGCAGACATGACCGATGATCGGCCCAGTCCTTGAAGCGGAAGCCGTAAAGCCGTCCGTTCCGCGCCTCGAAGAAGGCCACGACCGCCGCCAGATCGTCGGCACGGCGGATGCCGTAGCTGACATCATAACGACGGCGCGAATTGGCCCAGCTGGCATTGCGCTCCTCGTCGCCGCTTGCCAGTTCGACGATCTGCGTGCGCCGCTCCGGTCCGCCGCGCGCACCGCGGCTGATATTGTCCGGAAACCGGACCTCGTGAAGTGCCATCAGGTTTTCCTTTCGTTGACGTGCAGATCGGTTGGGTCGAAAAGTTTGCGAAGAATTTCCGCGGGGCAGGGAGCAGAAAGATGAAGCCGTTCAGGATCAGGCTGTTCTTCGAATGGGGTGGCGGAGCACTCTGGTGCGGGAACGATGCTGCTCTGCAGCGCTTCGATGTCGGTCCCATTGAAGGTAGATTGGGGCTGCCTGCCGATCTGCTGGCGCGGATAAACACCCTCTCAGCACATCACGATACAGCACTCAATTGGGCTGACCCGAGAGAGCCGGGACCATGGTCGCCGGGCGATTTTGACAAATTCTGTCAGGACGTTGAGGCATTGCGTATCGAAATAGCGAAAGCGCTCGGGCCTGAGTTCGAGGTGGTGAACGAGCAATTCGATTGTTCGGGATAGGACTATAATCCGCGCCGCCCCAGCGAGACAGCGCGGGCGATATCGGCGGCGATCTGGGTGCGAGATTGCCGGAAGCTTTCGGCATCGCGGGCATTGATATTGACGGTCACGCCCTTGCCGTAATCCTGCGCCTCGCGGCGCGACAGCACCCGTTCGCCACGCTGGAGGATCGCGGGCACCTCGTCATGGCGCAGACCGACCATGCCACCCGAATGCATGCGCGATGCCCCCGCAAAGGCCAGTGCCGGGACCATGCGGCCTGGACCCGTGGCGCCAACCATGCCGCCCGTGTGCATGATGCTGGCGAAAATCCCGCCTGCGCCGCCCAGCGCGCCCGAAAGCGCATTGGCAATCGGACCCAGAAGAAAGCGTCGCGCGGCCAGTTTCGACAGATCGGCCAGTAGCGAGGTGACCAGATCGCGGAAATCGAGCTTGCCGGTCTTCACGAATTCCCCGACTGCGTTCTCGGCGCTCTGGAATGCGCCGACCAGCGCCTGTCCGATATCGGCACCGATGTCTTTCGCCTTCTTGGCATATTCCGACAGTGCCTCGGTCACGGCTTTCCAGCCGGTGGCCGTGGCCTCGGTCGCGGGTCTGGCCTCTTCCGCCGCCGCCTTCCCTGCGGCTCCAGCGTCCTTTGCGGCAACACCCGCGCCGGTCGCGGCCGTTTCGACCTCGCCCAGCGCATCCTCGTAGCGCCCCGCGGCTTCTGTCGCCACGTCCAGTGCCTCGCTTCCGACATCCTCACCGCCGCCTGACATTGCGTCGCGCAGGGAATCCATGGCCGGTCCGACGCCATCGAAGGCGAAAGCCCGGCTGGAACTGGCCCGGTCGCGGTAGCGACCCGCCATGTGGGCGGAATTGCTGGCTGCGTGTTCCAGCATCGATGCCCGGCCAAGCGCCTCGAAGACATCGATGCGGGTGTCGGAGCCGATCTCTTCCGCCACCTTGTTGAAGGTGGGCGCGATCATCCCCAGAAAATCCGCCCATTTGCCCGCGAGGAAGGCCATCAGCCGGGTCCAGATCGCCTCGATCTCCGATTGCATGGCCCGGAAATCGTCAGCGAAGGACATGGCCGTCACCTTAATCCCCTCCCAGACCGCTTTTGCCACATCGCCCATCAGCGCCATGGCCTTACCGAAGCCGCCCGCGCCTTTGACCAGCTTCGTGAACTGATAGACCAGCTCGCCCGCCCCGACGATCAGAGCGCCGATGCCGGTGCGGATCAGCGCCCCGCGCAGCACGACCAGCGCGGTGGCGAGACCGCGAACGGAGAGTGCCGCTGCCGCGAGCCCGGCGACCCAGCGACCGGCCAGGAAGGCCGCGAAGGTTGCGGCGTAGGTCGAGAGGCGTCCGATCTGGTCGAAAAGCCCTGAGATCGCCATGCCGAGCGGCCCGGTTCGACTGGCCAGCGCCACCATGGCATCGGCGACAGCCTCCAGCGCAGGTGCCGCGGCCACGGCCAGTTGGTTCGACAGCCCTCGCCAGACCAGCCCCAGCCGCGAGATCGCGTCATTCGTCCGCTCGATCCGGTCGGCATCCTGTTCGGACACCACGACCCCGAAGGCGCGGACATCTTCGGTTGCCTGGCGCAGGGTGGCGGTGTCGATGCGCGACATGGCGATGGAGCCTTCTTCGCCGAAGAGCTGGCCCGCCACGGCCGCACGCTGGGCCACTGGCACAAATTCGGCGATGGCGGAATTGATCGCGCCGACGCGCTGGTCCAAGGGCAGGGCCAGCAGATCAGCCGCTGTCAGGCCCAGCCGTTCCAATGCATCTGCCGCCGGACCGCCACCCGCCGCCGCCTGGCTCAGTCGTCGCGTCAGATCCTTGGTCGCCTGTTCGATGCCGGACATGGACACGCCCGCCAGCTCGCCCGCACGCTCCAAGGTCTGGATCGAGGCCACCGTGGTGCCGAGCGACTGGGCGAGCTTCGCCTGTGCATCCACCGTTTGCAGCCCGGATCGCACCATGGCAATCCCGGCAGCCGTGGCGGCGACGACCGCAGCGGCTGCCGCCACGCCGACCTTCCGCGTAAACCCGACCATGCGGGCATTCGCGGCCTCCATCTCGCGCGAGAGCCGCCCGAAGCCGCGCGATCCGGCCTCGCCCACACCTTCCAGCTCGGCGCGCACCTGCCGACCGCCCACCGCCGCAAGGCGGACGCTGACCCGTTTCTCTGCCATCTCACCGTTCCATCTGTTCGTTCATCTTCCGGACCATCACCGCCTCGATGATGGGCAGCAGTTCGGCAGCGGCCGGAGCCGGGATGCCCAGCGCCGCCGCCAGTCCCAGCGCGGCGTTCAGATCCCAGCCGATCACCGCGCCCGGCAGCACCCGCAACTGCCCGCCAAGTCGGCCGACCAGATCCCAAACCTGCCAGCCCTCGAATGTCAGAGGCTGGTTTTGCCGCGCCGGGCAATCTTCGCAGGCTTGCGCGCAGGCCGCGCAGTAGCTGTCGCCCCCGCCGAAACACCATTCGGCGAGAGCGCGGAGACGTTTTTTTCCTGTTCCAACAGCAGGCCCTTCGAGACATAGACCAGCTGGAAGGCCTCAAAGATCGGCCAGATGTCCAGCAGAGCGTCGATGGCCTCCGGACTGGGGGCGATGGCATTTCCGCCGGCATCGCCAATGCCCTCCCAGTCCAGCACCGCGCGACGGGCTAGCGCCTTGGCGAAGATCAGCGCGCGGGTCTCGTCGCTGGTTCCGTCCGGAACCGCCTCCACATCCGGATCGCTGCGGGTGGCGACCATCAGGGCCGTGGTCAGCGGGCGCAACTTCACCCGGACGCCGGGCGCCAGATCGTGCCAGCGCGGTTCATTGCTCAGGTCCAAGGTCAGCATCAGTATTCCTCGCGGTCGTTGATCAGGGTGGCGGTGCACATGCGGCCCAGCGCGCCGTCGCGCGCGGCCTGCCAGTCGAATGTCGCCTGAACGCCCTGCGGCCCGGAAATCTCGATGCGCGGCTGGGGCAGATAGACGGCATGGACGGTGAAGGTGAAGCTCTCTCCCGAGGGCAGGGCATAGGAGAATTCCAGTGCGCAGGCCTCGCCGTCCATGGCCTGCGTCACCAGCGCGCTGTCGGCGAACCGCACTTCGACGGAGCCGGTCAGGGCGGCAATCGACGGATCGACGCCATCGATGCGCCCATCGGCGCGGATGGTCTCGATCCGGTCGAGATTGTTGGCATAGCTGATCTGGGCCGAGACGACATTGCCCAGCGCCGCACCATTGCGGGTGATCGACCCGTTGAAATGGCCGAAGCGCTTCAGATCGATGGGGGCGGGTGTTCCGGCATTGCTGACGGTGCCGACCGTTTCGCCCTGCGCGACCAGCCGCGCGGTCGCGGTCAGCAGGCCGGAGCGCTGCATCTGCCAGGTCAACTGTTCCAGCACGCAACCCGAATAGATCGCATAGCGCGGCACCTCTGGCATGCCGGTCTCGATGGAGAGGCTGGGCAGCGTCCAGGCACCGGACTGGAACTCATGCGTCCATGGCCCGGTGCCGGTGGTGACCGGGTCTCCGAACGCGGCCTTCAGCCAGAAGCCGAACGCTTCGGCATCGATTGGCACCACGACATCGCCATCGGCTGTCACCGCGTCCTTGATCGGCGCCAGCGGATCGCGGCCATAGCCCAGCAGTTCGGAATTCAGCAGCGGCTGTTCCGCCCCGAGCGTGGTGCTGGCAAAGGGCATCTTCGTGAAGCCGCCCGCAGGCGGCGTGCCATAGACGGTCTCGAACGCCAGCGCCATCTGCGCCCGCGCCCCCTGGGCTCGTGCCATGAAAAATCCTTTCGGTCGATGTCAGGTTAAGAAGGTGTGCGGCG
Source organism: Rhodobacter sp. (assembly GCA_041905595.1). Lineage (GTDB taxonomy): Bacteria > Pseudomonadota > Alphaproteobacteria > Rhodobacterales > Rhodobacteraceae > Aliitabrizicola. The sequence goes on along the minus strand of JAYRKT010000047.1, from coordinate 12,283 downwards.
CGCGGTTGCTGGTTCTGGCCACGTCCCGCAGAATGAGCCGGTGTTGGGATAGTCGTCGTGAGGAGCGGGATGGTAGGTTTGGGTTTGCGGCGAACCGCCGGTTGGTTGCTTGGAGGGCGGGTGGCCGCCTCGGTTATCGCTGCGGTGGTTCTGACTGGATGCGTGCCGACGGAGGTTGCGGCACCCGCGACACCATCACGGTTCGATTTTGCCGGTCAGGTGACGCGGGTCGTCGATGGCGACACGTTCTGGATCAGCTCGCAACGCACCCGCATCAGGGTTTGGGGGCTGGATGCGCCGGAGATCGGCGATGCAGGAGGATCGGTTGCGACGGCGCAACTGTCGGGGCTGGTCTCGGGACGGTCTGTCCAGTGCCGGATGCGCGATGTCGACCGCTACGGACGCATCGTCGGGCAATGCTGGTTGCCGGACGGCCGCGACATCGCAGCGACGATGATCGCCAGCGGCACCGCGCGTGAATATTGCCGCTTCTCAAGCAATTATTACGGCACCTGCTGAGCTCCGGTCAGGCCAACGGGTCGGCGGTCGAATAGTGCAGGATCACAGGAATCACCGCTACCTTCAGGCTGGCCGCTCCCTCGACGGGCAGATCGACCGGGCGCGGCGCCTCGGCTTCGATCCAGTCGCACAGCCCGCCCAGCGTCCGGTCTGCAGCGATTGCCGTGCCGATGCCGGCGCAAAGCGCGTCAAAGGCGGCGTCACGGTCTCGGCCCTGAACGACTGCCTCAACCTCGGCGCGGTGCTGATAGTGATAGGTGAGCGGCGACAGCGTCACTTCTGGCTCGCCTGGCTCGCCGTCGCGGAGGATCAGGAGGCCGTCGGGCGGCACGCGCTCGGGCAGGACGTCGCTGCGTAGGGCCGTGGCGGGCAGCGTTGAAAGACGCGCGTGCAGCGCAGTCAGGACGGTTTCGCGGGCGGAGGGCATGTATCTTTTTCCGGCAGAAAATGTCGGGAACGACGGGTTAGTCGTCCTTGTTCATCATCCAATAGCAATAGTCGCACATGCTACTGTCGTTGACCGACGTGTTCTGCGGGGTCAGCGTTTCAAGGCAGCGCGTGCATTCGCCTTCGATTGTGAAATCACACCAGAAGCAAAGAGAAATATCTCCGGGATTGAATACATACATGTGGCGACCGCATTCGGGGCAATCGTTAAGAACCGTGTCGCCGCCATCCGTCATCGCGACGTAGTCGTCATCACCAAAAGACGCTTCCAGCAAAAGGCCGATAGTCGTCTCTTCATCGAACTGCGTGCCGCAGGCTTTGCATTTTCCCTTGATCATCGCCGGATCGCCGTTCTTTTCATCCTCCTGATAGACGAGCGATGAACCGCAATGAGAACAGGCGACGGAGGCAAGATCGCCAAGGTTTTCAAACCAAGGAAGCTCTTGCCAGGATTCGTCACACGCCTTCTTCTGCCGTTCGAAGAAAGCTCTTTCGGCCAACATGATCTCCCAGGCCGACCCGAGTTCGGCGCTGGGGTCGGCTCCCAGCAAACCGAAAAACCCTTCGACGAGCGGAAAGCAATCGGCAATCGCTTGGCGGATCACGTCATGCGCGGCGGGAGAGTGGAAATGCTCCAGCTCGTTTCGCACCTTTTGGAGCGATTTAATATCTCCGGCAGGCCATTCCAGTCCAAAAGCTCTGAAGCGTCCCTGAAGCTCCGAGAGGTCAATGGTTTGATGCCCAGCGGGGCCATGTGTAACGCCACCGTTGCCGTCCGGCTTCGGTGCAAAGCGTGTTGCTAGAACGTCCATGGGATCAGCTTCGGGCGCTTCATTCAGCAGGCACTGCTTTCCCAACAGAAGCACACCAGCATAAAAATTGCGAACAGCGCTCACTGGTCGGCGAGGATCATTCGATTGATAGTCGTCGATGCCCAACTGGATTGAGTTTATGGCGTTCTTCAGAAGTTCTGTCATGGTGGAACCTGATTAGATCAACGTTTAAACTTCTGCTACTTCAATCACGCCTATATCTTACCCTCCGCCCATTTCCCGACGATCCGCCCCGGCACCGCATCCGCTGCTCGTGCCGCCTCCCTTGCCAGATCCAGCCGCTTCGGCAGCCTGACTTGCGGCACCAGCAGGAAGATCGGCACGGTGGCCCTCCCGCGTCCGGTCTTCGATCTGGACGCCACCGCCCGGCCTTTCATGTTGATCCTCCCCTCGGCCAACAGCAGGCTCGGCCCGCGCCTGCGATAGACGAAGCGGAGCCTCAACCCGGTGCGACGTTCCCATTCGCCCGGTGTGATGCGCCCGCCCCGCAGGGACTTTCCGGCAGCTTCGGTGGGGATCGCCAGCCAAAAGCCGTCGCGGGAACGGATCAGCGGCCCGGCATTATGGGCGCCGATGATGACCGGGGCCTTCGACCAGACCAGCGCCGTGGCATTCAGGCTCTCGCCCGTCTTCGGATAGGTGGCATTGCGGATCGAATTCGCCAGACGCCGCCCCAGTCCAGCCCCGGTGATCTGGCCGCGCCATGCGGTCTTGAGGCCCGCACCCGCTTCACGCATGGCGCCAGTCACGGCCTTTTCGCCGGCCTCGATCTCAGCTTGCATCATGGCGACGAGATCTGGATCGATATCGAGCTTCAGTCTCATGCAGGTATCAGTTCTACCGTCCAGATCAGCCGGTCGCGGTCACGGATCGGCTCGCCCTGAATGGCGAAGCTGTCGGCGCCGATGACGATCAGATCGCCCTCCCGGGGATCGGTGAATTCGCTGATCCGGATATCGGCGGTGAGGGATTCCGACAGGATGCGCGCCGATCCGAACTCGGTGATCCGGTCCGGCGCACGGCGGATCAGGCGGATCGGGCGTTCCTCCGATGTGCCCGCCGCGATCCAGACGGCGGAGGTTGCCATGTCGGGATGGCCAAAGATACGGTTCATGGCGGCGCTGAAGGCGTTCATCAGTTCGAGCTGTGCAGCCGGATCGCCAGCCGCGGGCGCTTGTTGACCGGCAGGATCGATGCCTCGGTCATCAGGTCGATCCAGCGGCCCTTGGGGTCAAGATGCTGGCGGGCATAGAGCGGCATGCCGATGGTGTTGGCGGTTTCCAGCAGGTTCGCCGGTCCGCCATAGGTGGTGAACGTGTCCATGGTGCCGGTCGGGAAGGCAATGCCTTCGTTCGCCGGGACCAGCCGTTCCGATGCTTTGGTCGAGAGCGTCACCGCACCCGCATATTCCTCGAAGAGGATCCCCGCGAAGGGGAAGTTGCGGCGGACGTCCTGCCTGAGTGGCTGGGCGCCGGTCGCGGCGTAGAATTTATAGGCCTCCTCGGTCTTCGGGTGCGAGATCAGCTTGTCGAAGAATTCGCGGCTGACCAGAGCATGGACGCCCGACATGCTTTCGCCCAGGAGATTGTCCTCGAGGGCGCGCAGAACCTCGCGGACCTTGCCCTGAACATTCGTGCCTGCGGTGCCCAGCACGAAGTCGACCGAGATCTGCGCAATGCCGAACTCGGCGAAGTAATTGTAGAGGGTGGTGCCCGCGCCGTCCTTCACGATGCCGCGCAGCGCGTTCATCTCCATATATTCGCGGGTCTGCGCATGCTTGCGGCGCATCAGGGTCAGCTTGCGGGTCATCACCGCGACCAGCGGATCGGCCTCATCCCCGGCGCCGATGGCCGGGACGCCCTGAATATCTGCGGGCAGGATCACATCGTCATGCGGGATCCACGGGAGCGCAAAGCTGCGCATGGCACGGCCCTCGCGGCTGCCGACGGTGGCGGGACCGCCCAAGGGGACCGAGGGCAGAAGGTTCAGCACGCCCTCGATCTGTTCGATGATGACGCTGCGCTGGGAGACGCCCTCGAAACGGAAGAGGCCCAATTCTCCGAGGCGGGTATAGAGGTTCGGCAGGATGTTGATGGCCTGCGTCATCTCGGCCAGCGAATAGCCGCCTGCATCGAAGGGATTGTGGATGATGGTCATGGGGAAGCCTTGTCGGGAAGGAGGAATAGAAAGAGAGTGTCGCAGCCGCCGGTCAGGCGCTGTCGCGGATGACGATGCCCAGCGCGGTCAGTTCCGCATGTTTGGCGGCGATCTTGGCCGCATCATCGACGCTGCCATCGTAGAAAAGGGCGTCGCGCGACAGGATCGCGGGGCCACGGGCCAGAAGGATGCCGGTGGCTTCCGCCAGCCGCGTATCGACCGGATAGAGCAGGATGCCAGCGGCCAGTTCCGCGCCATCGCTGCCGCCATGGCTGGCGAAGGTGTATTGGCCGTTGGTGGTGATGCGGCCGAGGACCGCGCCTGCCGGATATTGCAATCCTTCGGCCAGGGTGACGGTCTCGCGGGTATAGTTGGGGTTCAGCTCATATTTGAGCGCATCGCCCATGGAGGGCGGTTGTGTCAGGACGGGCATGTGGGGATCTCCGTGAGGTCAGGCGATCAGCGCTGGGCGCTGTCGGCGGATTTGCGGGCCGCAGTGACGAGCGGGCTCGGCTTGTTTGTGGGTGCAGGCGCGGTGGCCAGAATGCCGCTGGCGTCGCTTTTGGCCGCGAGGCTGTCGAGGATCTGGCCGCGTAGCGCGTCGGGGCTTACGCCGCGCCGGACCGCATCGGCGGCGTCCAGGGTGACACCCAGCTTTGCCGCCTGCGCGCAGATGGACGCGACTTCGGCGGCTTCGGCGCGGATGGCATCGGCATCACGCGGGGCCGCAGCCGCTGCGGTGCTGGGCGCGGGAGGTGCTGGCGCCGTTTCCTGTGCCGTCGGCGCGGCCTCAGCAACGGGTGCTGTAGCTTGCGGGTTTTGCTGGTCCGGTGTTTGGGCATCGGCATCTGTCTGATCGCTCATGATCATCTCCTGTTGGGGTTGGGGTCGTGAAAGGGTCGGGGATTTCGTTGGTCGCGCGACCGGCAATGCCGGGCGGCCGAGACTGTCGGCAAAGACGCGGAAGGCGGTGCGGGGATCGGCCACGGCATCGGCGAGACCAGCCTCGACAGCCGCCGCGCCGCGAAACACCGCCGCCTCGGTGGCCAGCGCCGCTTCCTTGCCGAGTCGGTTGCCGCGCCCAGCGCCGACAGTCTCTGCAAAGAGGATGCGCAGATCCTCCAGCTCGGATTGCAGGCGGTCACGAACACCTTCCGGCAATGCGGCATAGGGATTGCCATCGGCTTTTTTGGCCCCGGCATGGATCAGCGTCACCGCGACGCCCTTCTGGGCCAGCATGCCGGACATGTCGGTATGTATGGTGATGACGCCGATGCTGCCCGCCGCCCCGGTGCGGGGCAGGGTGATGCGATCCGCCTGTGAGGCCAGCGCGTAACCGGCCGAAAGCGCATGTTCGGCGAGAAAGGCGTGGACCGGCTTTGCCGCCCGCGCGGCACGGATACGGTCGGCCAGATCGAAGGCCCCGGCCACCTCGCCGCCGAAACTGTCGATCTCCAGCGCAATGCCGCGAATGGCAGGCTCGCTGACGGCGGCGTCGATCTGGGCCGTAAGTCCCTCATAGGAGGTGAGGCCGGAGCTTTGGCCGATCCAGGCGCCGCGATGGACCAGCGTTCCGGCAATGGCGATCACCGCCACGCCGTCGATGACCGGGAACGGCGCGTCGGCATCGTCACTACGCCGCTGGACCAGATCGCCGCCGATCAGCGAGGCACGGGCCGTTTGCCGGGTGGCGGTCAGATCGGGCTCCGCGATACCCATGCCATCAAACCTGATCTCCTGCCCTGTGATGCGGGGTCCGAGGCCGCTGAGAAAGGCCAGCGCCTTGGCGGGGGCGATCATCAGCGGCGTGTCGAAGGCGCGCTGGGCGATCTGGGCATGATGCATCAGCGGTCCCTTCTGGCATCGTCATCGTCGGTGTCGTCGTCACCAGGTTCGGCGACACGGTCTTCGTGATCGTCCTTGCCGCTGGTGGTTTCGGTGCCATCAGCCTCGCCCTTCGGCCCCTGCGCGGGCGAGCCGGGGCGACGGAAGTCGAGGCCCAGCGCCGCCTCGCGTTTCCGTTCGGCGGCGATCTCGCGGTCGACCTGTTCGGCGTCATATCCACGCTCGGAAATAGCCTGGCTGCGCGATTTGAGACCCGCCTCGATCTGCAGGATCTCGGCCGAGGCATCCTTCATCGGATCGACCCAGTCCCAGCGCGTCGGCAGCCAGCTGGCAGCCTGAAACCCGCGCCGGTCGCGGTCATAGCCGGGCAGATCGACAGCGCCCGATAGTACGGCCAGATCCAGCCAGCGTTGCCAGACCGGGCGGCAGAGCTGATGGACAATGACGCTGTGCTGGATCGCCGAGACCCGCCGCCGGAAGTCCAGCAGCGCCACACGGGTATTGGAAAAATTCCCGCGCGCCGCATCGCCGGTCAGGTACGGGTAGGGAATGCCCAGCGCCGCAGCGATCTGCAGGAGCGTCCGGTATTGGAAGGGTTCATAGGTGGACCCCGAATCCGGTGTGGCGGGTGTCGAGACATCCTCGCCCGGATCCAGACGGACCACCTGACCGGGTTCGACCTCCAGATCCTCTTCCGCCGGTTCCAGCGGCGTCTCCGGGGCGGGCGAGGTGATGAACATGGCGAACATCGCCGCCGTCTTCTTCCGCTCCAGTTCCGCATCGTCATAGAGATCCAGCGTGAACAGCTTCACAATCGCAGGCGCGAAACGCGACACGCCGCGCAGCTGACCGGCCTCGACCGGGTCCAGCACATGGACGATCTCCGAGGCGGGCACACGCACAGTCTCACCCACCAGCCCCGGATCGGTCATGTCGCCCGGATGACGGCTTAGCAGGTGATAGGCAACGCGACGCCCGATACCGTCGAATTCGATACCCTGTCGGATCGTCCCGCCGCCCGGCAGTTCGCGGTTCAGATCCATCGGCAGCATCTCGGAGGGCAGCATCTGCAGCTGCAGCGGCACCCACAGCCCGTCCTCGGGGCGACGCGGGCGCAGGCGCAGAAACACCTCGCCCGCCAGAAAGAGTTCGCGGGCGGCGCGGCGCTGAAGCCCGTAGAAATCGGTCAGACCTTCAGCATCGGCCTCGTCGGTCCATGCAAGCCAGAGTTTTTGCAGCGCCTCCTTCTGGGCGGCATCGGCGATGGACGACGATGGCTTGATGCCATCACCCACAACATTGCTGGCAAAGGCCTCGACCGCGCCTGACGCATAGCCGTTGTTCCGTGCCAGCCAGCGGGCTCGCGCGGTGATGGTTTCGCCCGCCCCAGCGATCAGCGTGTTCACATGGGCGCGGCTGGCCCGGAAGCCGCGCAACCGGCGATGCGACTGTGCCGCATCGAACCCGCCGATGATCGCGCCGAGCCGCTGGCGGATACCGTCAAACGCCATGGATCAGAGCCCTTTCGTGGCGATGGTGCCCCAGCGCCGACGGCGCGCGGTGCCGGACGCACGCGCAATGCGGGCTTCCAGATCGGCGATGGCGCTGGCCAGTTCCTCGTCCGATCCATAGGTCAGGGTCTTGCCGTCATAGCTGACGCTGCGCAGGCCGCTGAAACGGGCTTCCTGCAGCGCGCTCAGCAGCGCCCGCATCCGGTCGATTTCCATCTCTCACCTCATGAAACGCGGTGTATAGGTTTGTCGCTTGCGGCGTGGTGTGGTTGGTGGTGCACCGGCCTGACGGGCAGGCAGGTCGGTGGTCGGTTCAGCGGCGTCGGTAGCTGTGGTCTCGGGTGCCGTGACACCCGCCTGCTCCTCCAGCTGCCGCCACATTCGCTCGTCCCAGCGGTCCGCGCCCATGATCCAGGCGGCGGCGCGGGCATAGACGCGTGTGTCCAGCGCCTCGTTGCGTTCGCGCAGTTTCTGCCATTCCTGACGGGCGTAGCCGCGCTTGTTTCTGACCGTGACCAGCTGCTCGGCGACCAGCTGCTTGAGCCATTCGCTGTCGGCCCAGTCCGGCAGATGGATCATCCCCGGTGGATCGGGCTGGCCCGCCGCCCGCTCTTCGTCGCTCGGTCGTTCCAGCCGCAGAAAGCGATAGGTCTCGATCTTGAAGGTGGCCGTGGCCACCGACCAGAGCCGGGCGCCGCGTCGCAGTCGCCTACCGCCCACGGTCGCATCGACGAAGGTCGGCCCGGAAACCGGCGTTGCCCGGTTGAAACCTTCCAGACCCTTGACCGGCACGACCTGATCGAACCCCTGCGCCCTTGCCCAAGCGTAGACCGCTGCTGCTTCATAGCCGGTATCGATGGCCAGCTTTGCAATCGGCATCACCGCGCCATTGGCATGCTGCCATGTCCGGCTCAGCAGTTTCGTCAGCTCCGCCCATGCCGCCGGGCTGTCCGGTCCGCCTGTGATGACGATGTGATCGACGAGCCAACTCTGCAGCCCGCGCCCCCAGGCCCAGATATCGACCTCGATCCGGTCCTTCTGGATATCGGCCCCGGCCGTCAGGAAGAGACCACCTTCCGGGATCTGCGCCGCGAACACCTCGCGCCGATCCGCCAGCCGCTGCCATTCCGGTGCCTCGCCGCGCTCGACCCAGGTCTCGCCCAGAAGGGTGTTGCGCGCCGCGCGCAGCATCTCGTCATTGCCCTGCGCGGCCAGCCATTCCCGGGCGATCTGCTCCCAGCTCTTCCAGCCAATGGGCGAATAGAGCGCCGAGAGGTGATAGCCGATGTGATGCGGATCGGCGGCAACAGCCGTCGCGCGCCATTCGCCCGCCTCCAGCATGGCGGTCTTGTGATGCTCGGCGATCAGGGTATCGCAGGCGTTGCAGGCATAGGAGGCGGTCTCGGGGCGACCCTTCTCCCAGCGCAGCCGTTCGAATTCCAGCCACTGCATCGCGCCGCAATGCGGGCAGGGGACAAAGAAGCGCCGCTGATCCGAGGCCTCGAATTCCTGCTCGATCCGGCTCAGCCCCCGGATCGTTGGCGTCGAGACCAGAAACACTTTTCTGCGTTGGGCGAAGGTGGTGCTGCGCGCCTCGGCCAGCGTCACCGGATCGCCCTCTTCGTCGGCCGAGGGCGGATAGGCGTCGATCTCGTCCAGAAACAGGTAGCGCGCGGGCATCGAGCGCAGGCCCGTGGCGCTGTTCGCCCCGGTCAGGACCAGAATGCCGCCTGGAAACTCCTTCGACAGCATCGAATTCCCGGCATCGCGCGACCGGGCCGGGCTGACGCGTTCGCGCAAGGCGGGCGAATCCGAAATCAGCGGATCGAGCCGCCCGCGCGAGGCGCGCTTGGCCATCTCGACCGTCGGCAGCACCGCCAACATCGGACCGGGGGCGTGGTGGATGACGAAACCGATCCAGTTGTTTCCGGCTTCCGTGGCGCCGACCTGCGCGGCCTTCATGAAGCTGATCCGCTGCGCCAGATGGCCGGGCGAAAGCGCATCCATGATCTCGCGTAAGTAGGGCGTGCGTACGGTGCGATAGCGCCCCGGCTCGGCGGCGGCGCGCGAGGACAGCCAGCGATGCTTGTCCGCCCATTCCGAGACCGTCAGATCGGGATCGGGCCGGATCCCGCGCGACCAGGCGCGCAACATGTCCTCGGCGCCGTCGAAACTCAGGTCGGGGCTGTGATCATCGCTCCCATCTTCGTCATTCAAGACTGACCTTGAGGTCGGCGAGGGCGGCAAGCTGGCCTCGGACATGGGTTTCCAGCACCCTCTGCAGCACCCCGGTGCCGATGCTCATTGCTTCTCCGGTGGTCTTTTCCATCTCGGCCGAGAGCTCCGCCGCCATGATGGCGGCGACGCGGGCGGGCCATGTTACCCAAGCATCGCGTTCCTGCCGGGCCAGCCGAAAGACCAGTGCCTCGGCCCGGGCGCGGTCGACCAGCACGCCCTTCTTCTTCTGGATCGCGATCAGGCGCTCCTGCGCCTGATAGACCGTCAGCGCCGTCCGCGCCTTCAGATAGGAGGACGAGTCTCCGGGGCCAGAAATTGTCGGGGCGGCGAAGTTGCTGTCGGATCGCGACGTTTTGTCCGATGGTGGCGTTTGCCGTGCAGTGCCACCGTTGGACCGGTTCTGCTGATCGGGATCGGTCGTGGCCGCGCGCCTTGCATCGGACGCGGCCGCGTCGATGGAGCCATCGGCGAAGAGGACCAGCCGACCGCTTTTCCGCGCCTTCTGAATCGCCCCGCGCGACAGTCCCGCATGGGCCGCATAGGTCCGCTCGCTCATGCCCTGCATCGGCGCTGCCCTTCGTGATTATAAAGCAATGAAATTGCTCGTGATTTACTTGATGTGGTCGCGCATCGGAGCGATTCTGATGGTGCGACAGAGACGCAGCTCACCACCGAAGGCCAGATCATGACGAAACCGAACCAGCCCACCACCGACGCCCTGCTGACCGACATCGCCCAGCGCCATTTCCACGGGCTGGAAACGCTGGAGACCCGCAACCGCGATGCGCTGGATTTCCATGATGTCGCGGTTTGGGGGATCCGGCACGCGCTGGAAGAGGCCTATGCCGCTGGCCTCGCCGCCGCCAAGAAATGAACCGGAGCATCGACATGACCCGCACCAATGACGTCGCCCTCGCTGCCTTCATCGCGAAAAAGGCGGAAATTGACGCGATACTGGCCCGGTTGCAGGCCCTCAGCGATGACCATTTCGGCATCGATCCCGAGCGGCTGAACTGGAGCGACCTGGGCAGCCTCGAATATCAGGCCCATTTGCTGAAGCAGATCAGCGATTTTGCCTTTGGCGAGGGCGAGCACGCCGCCTGACACGCGGACCCGAACCGATGGCCCGGCCCCGCCGCAAGCGGGGCTCGCCTCCGTAGAAGCCGACCGCGACCTGCGGCGGCAATCTACGGAGCCAGCCATGACGATACTAACTGACACGCAGACCCTGATCCTGACACGCGCCAGCGCCCGGCCGGGCAATCTCGCATTGCCGCTGCCCGAGGGGCTGCACGGCGCCGCCGCGAAGATGGCCATCGGGCGAATGATCAAGCTCGGCTGGCTTGAAGAGGTCGATGCCAATCTCCGGCGTAAAGAACCGCTCTGGCGCGAAACCGGCGACGGGCACGGCACCACGCTGATCGCCACGGATGCCGGGCTGGACGCCATCGGCATCGATCCGGTGGTGGTCAGGACCATGGCAGGCTTGCGGGACGCCAAGCCCGAGGCCGTTGCCGCCGCCCAGCGCCCCGGCACGAAACAGGCGCAGCTGATCGCCATGTTGCAGGCGCCTGAAGGCGCGAGTATCGCGGAGATCGCCGAGGCGACGGGATGGCAGCACCATAGCATCAGGGGCGCAATTTCCGGATCTCTGAAGAAGAAGCTGGGGCTGGAGGTGACCTCCGAAAAGCTCGCCGAAAGGGGCCGGGTCTACAAGCTGAACTCGGCCTGATCCGGCGCCGCATCATCCATCTTCCAGCAGCTGATGCGCCAGAGTTCGGAGCGCATGCGCGGCAACCAGTGGGACCACGCCGTTGCCACAGAGGCGGAGCCGGTCCACCCGGTGGGCCAGCCCATCAGCGCCTCGACGAACAGCGGGTTCAGCGTCCGGCGCCGATCGCAGGTATCGCTGCCAGCCATCGGCGTCGTGAGGACCTGGCGGCCAAGGAGGCCGTTCACCGGCGTGTTCGCCAGCGTCGTCGCGCCGTCCTTGTGATCGCGCGCGGTGGGCGTCATCCACATTCGACTGGCATGGGTCAGATCGGCCGATTTGCGGTTCCCGGCGCTCGGTTTGTTGCCGTCCGTCGCCAGCGGTGTCGGCCATTGCGCGGCCGTTGTCGCGAGGTTCATCCCGTGCCTGCCCGCCGCCTGTGATGGCGTCGGCCTCGCCTGCCGGTTCTCGTTGGCGCTGGCCCGGGGCGTCGGCCAGAGGCGCAAGAGCTCCGTCCGGTTCCCGCCGCTCGATCGGGTGCCGGAGCAGGCGCGCGGGGTCGGCCAGTTGGTCTCCTTCCCGGATGGCGAGGATGAACAGCCGTTCCCGGCGATGCGGGGCGCCGACTTCCGCCGCCGTAAACAATCCTGCCGCAAGCCTGTAGCCCATGCCGACCAGTCCGCTGGCGACCTCGGGGAAGCCGAGGCGGAGATGATGGGCGACATTTTCGAGAAAGACGAAGGGCGGTTCGCATTCGGCGATGATGCGGGCGACATGCGGCCAGAGGTGGCGCGGGTCATCGGCACCTCGGCGCTTGCCCGCCACCGAGAACGGCTGGCACGGATAGCCCGCAGAGACGATATCCACTGCGCCGCACCAAGGCTTGCCGTCGAATGTGGCAATGTCGTCCCAGAGAGGCGCCTGATCCAGGGCCGCGTCCGCCATCCGGGCCACGAGAGTGGCCGCGGCGTAGGTTTCCCGCTCGACATGGCCAACAGTTCGATATCCGGGCAAGGCGAGGG
>JAYRKT010000046.1:0-29413 GCA_041905595.1 Rhodobacter sp. | reverse complement strand
AGAACCACCACAGACAGGTCGGGATCCAGCTGCTTCAGACGGATCGCCGCAGACAGACCCGATGGACCCGCCCCCACGATCACGACATCGTAGTCCATCCCCTCGCGCACGATACGGTCCGACATCAGGCGAACGCCGCCAGATCGGCCGGGGGCAGCCCCAGCATCGCCCCGGTCCCCTGGCAGTTGCCGCAAAGATCGAGCATCGCTGTAAGCGAGGCCCGCGGCAGACCGACACCAGACCCATCCGCCCTCACGTTGCGGACCATCACCTTGTCGTCGATCACAGGTTTGACAGGCACCAAGACCTTCATCGGTTTTCTCCTCAGATCCGTTCGATCAGCAGCGCGGCCCCTTGGCCGACGCCGACGCACATCGTTGCCAGGCCGTAGTGCCCGCCGGTTCGCGCCAGATCCAGCGCGACCGAGCCGGCGATGCGCGCTCCCGACATGCCGAGCGGATGGCCAAGCGCGATGGCTCCGCCGTTGGGGTTCACTCGCGCATCGTCATCGGCGATGCCAAGTCCGCGCAGGACGGCAAGCGCTTGGGCGGCGAAGGCCTCGTTGAGTTCGATCACCGACAGGTCGGTGACGGTCAGCCCGTGCTGGGCCAGGAGCTTCTGCACCGCCGGCACCGGGCCGTAGCCCATCACGCGTGGCGCCACCCCGGCCGAGGCGGCGCCGAGGATGCGGGCGATCGGCCGCAGGCCCTGTGCCCGGGCGGCGTCGCCGCTGGCGATCAGCAGGGCCGCCGCCCCGTCGTTCACGCCCGAGGCATTGCCCGCCGTGACCGTTCCGTCCGGCCGGGTGATGGGTTTCAGCCGGGCCAGATCCTCGGCGCGGGTGTCGCCGCGGGGGTGCTCGTCGCGCGTGACCTCGACGTGCTTGCCGCGGCCGAGATCGACGGTGACCGGAAGGATTTCCTGCGCCAGTCGCCCGTTCTCCTGCGCCGCGCCGGCCTTGCGCTGCGAGGCGAGCGCAAAGGCATCCTGATCAGCGCGGGAAATGCCATAGTCGTCGGCCAGGTTCTCGGCGGTTTCGGGCATCGCGTCGGTGCCGTAGGCGGCCTTCATCTTCGGATTGACGAAGCGCCAACCAATGGTGCTGTCGGCAATCTCGGCGCTGCGAGAAAAGGCCGAGTTGGCCTTGGGCATCACGAAGGGGGCGCGGGTCATGCTTTCGACCCCGCCGGCGATGGCAAGGCCGATTTCGCCGGCCTTGATCGCCCGGGCTGCCGCCGCGACCGCCTCCATCCCCGAGCCACAGAGCCGGTTCACGGTCACGCCCGGCACGGTCTGGGGCAGTCCGGCAAGCAGCAGCGCCATGCGGGCGACGTTGCGGTTGTCTTCGCCGGCCTGGTTTGCGCAACCAAGCCAGACCTCCTCGATGGCAGCGGGGTCGAGTCCGGGATTGCGCGCGAGGAGGGCGGCCAGGGGCAGCGCCGCCAGATCGTCGGTCCGCACAGGAGCCAGCACGCCGCCGTAGCGGCCGATGGGTGTGCGGATGTAGTCGCAGATGAAGGCGTCCATGGGATCCTCAGTTCAGCTGGGCCAAGGGGCGGTTCTCGGCCACCATCCGGTCAAGCAGGTCGGGCACCCGCCAGGACAGCGGGTCTTCGGCGGCTAGCGCGGCCAGCTGGTCGCGGATCGCGGGCAGGCCGAGACGGTCGGCCATGTGCATCGGCCCGCCGCGCCAGCGCGGGAAGCCGTAGCCATGGACCAGCACCAGGTCGATATCGGCGGGGCGGCGGGCGATGCCCTCGTCGAGAATCTGCAGTCCTTCCTCGATCATCGACAGCAGAGCCCTGCGAGTGATTTCTTCGGCCGGGATGTCGTCGGTCGCCGAAGCGAGGCCATGCACCAGATCCGCCACCGTGGAGGACGGCTGGCGCTTGCCCTCGACGTAATCATACCAGCCGGCACCGGTCTTGCGGCCAAGCCGGTTCAGCTCTTCGACCATCTTGTCGGCGATCGGGACATAGCGGATACCGGGCTTGTCCTTCAGGCCTTTGCGCTTGCGGTTGGCATAGGCGATGTCTAGCCCCGAAAGATCCTGCACGGCATAGGGTCCCATCGCCATGCCGAACCCCTCCATCGCCGCGTCGACCGTCCAGGGCAGCGCCCCTTGCAGGAGCATGAGGTCGGTCGTCTGGCGATAGCGGGTCAGGATGCGGTTGCCGATGAAGCCGTCGCAGACGCCGGCCTCGACCGGGATCTTGCCAAGCCGCGCGGCGAGGCGGAAGGCGTTGGCGAGCGTCTCGGGGCTGGTCGTGTCAGCCCGGACGATCTCGATCAGCTTCATTACATGGGCGGGGGCGAAGAAGTGCAGCCCCAGCATGCGGGACGGCTGGCGCAGGCCGGCGAAGATCGCGTTCACGTCCAGATAGCTGGTGTTGGTCGCCAGCAGGGTGGTTTCGGGAAGCGCGGCATCGAGCGCCGCGAAGATGCGCCGCTTGACCTCGAGATCCTCGAAGGCGGCCTCGATGGCGATGTCAGCCGGGGGCAGGTCGGCATAGCCGCTGCGGAAGTCATGGCGGGTGGCAAGCGCGGTTTCGGCATCGGATGGCGTCGCCTTGCCGCGCTTCACCGCCTCGGCGTAGAGCGCGGCGATGTTTGCCCGCGCCCGGGCCACGGCCTCGTCGCTGGTCTCAACCGTGGTGACATGGACGCCGATCCCCGCCAGGGCATAGGCGATGCCCGCGCCCATGGTTCCGCCGCCCACGACAACCGCACGCGTGATCTCGGCAGGCGGGGGCAGGTCGCGGCCACGGGCGACGGCGGCGCGCTCGGCGAAGAAGACATGGCGCAGGGCGGCGGCCTGATCCGAGGACCGCAATTGCAGGAAGGTCGCGCGCTCTTGCGCCAGGCCTTCGGGCAAAGGAAGGTGGGTTGCGGCCTCGACCAGGTCGATGGCGCGGTGCGGGGCCGTCTGCCCGGGACTGCGCCGCGCCGCCTGTCTTCGGGCGGCCGCAACAGCCTCGGGATCGGGCGGGGGAGCAGGGCGGTCGGCGACAGCGCGGTAACGGGCGAAGGCCTGGTCGGAGACCGCCAACGCTTCGGCAACCGGGTCACCGGCCAGAAGATCGACAATGCCGGCCTCGACTGCTTCGCTCGCCTTGATCGTGCGACCCTCGGCGATCAGCGACAGGGCCAAGGCGGTGCCGGTCAACCGTGGCAGGCGCTGCGTGCCGCCGGCACCAGGCACGACGCCCAGGGTCACCTCCGGCAGGCCGAGGACGGCGTCCGGCCGGGCGATGCGCATCCGCGCGGCCAATGCCAGTTCCAGCCCGCCGCCAAGGGCGGTGCCGTTGATGGCGGCGATGACGGGCAGCCGCTCGATACGGGCAAGGAGATCCGGCAGGTGTGGCGCTGCGGGAGGCAGGTCGAATTCCTTCGCGTCGGCTCCGGCCACGAAGGCCCGGCCAGCGCCCGTCAGGATGATGCGCGACACGTCGGCGCTTTCGGCGGCGTCGAGTGCGGCGTTGAGCCCGGCGCGCACCGCCTGCCCCAGCACGTTGACCGGCGGGTTGTCGATGGTGATGAGGCTGATGCCGTCAAGCAGTCTGTGGTGCACGGGCATGGTTGGCCTTCAGAGATGCGGGCGGATGCCACCCGAAACCGCCAGCATCTCGCCGGTCAGGAAACGGGCGCCCTCCGACAGGAAATAGGCGATGGCGTCAGCGGTCTCGGACGGCTGCGCCATCCGCCTGTGCATTGCCTGAGACAGAAGGCGATCGGCTTCGGCCGCCGGGATGTTGCGTGTCACCGAGGTGTCGGTCAGGCCCGGCGCCACGCAGTTCACCGTGACATCGGGGGCAAATTCTGCCGCCAGGCTGCGGCTGAGCGAGGCGACGGCAGCCTTGGCGGCGGCATAGTCGGCCTGTCCCGCCTCGCCGCCATAGACGATAGAGGCGACATTGACGATCCGCCCCCATCGACGGGCCAGCATTCCTGGCACGAAGGCATGGATCAGGTGGAACCCCGGCATGAGGTTCAGATCGAAGGTCGCCCGCCACTGGGCCTCGCCCATATCGAGAAAGGGAGTATATAGCCGGGTCGAGCGGAGACCGCCGACGAGATTGACCAGACAATCAACGCGGCCAAGCGTGTCGAGCGCCCCGGCGGCGAAGGCGCCGGCCTCGTTGCCAAGGGTCATGTCGCCCCGCCGCGCGAAGACCGGCAGGCCTGCGGGCAGCGCCGCGACGGTCTCGGTGAGCCGCGTGCCCGAAATGTCGCTTAGCGCCAGCCCGGCGATGCCGTCGGCGACGAGCCGGTCGATTACCGCCCGCCCCATCGGCCCGCCGGCGCCGGTCACTGCCGCGATGCGTGGCTGAACGGTCATTCAAGCCCCAGTTCTTGACGAAGCAGCTTGCGCAATGCGAATTTCTGGATCTTGCCCGAGGCCGTCGCGGGCAGCGCAGGGCGCACCTCGAGCCGTTCGGGCCAATACTGGATTGCCAGATGATGGGCGGCCAGATGGGCCTTCATCTCGTCAAAGGTGAAGTCCTGGCCGGGCCGAGGCACCACGAAGGCGCAGGCCCGTTCGCCCAGGCGCTCGTCGGGATAGCCGACGATCGCGACGCTGAGGACCGCCGGATGCTTGAACAGCACCGCCTCGACCTCGACCACCGGAATATTCTCGGCGCCGCGGATGATGATGTCCTTCGAGCGGCCGCAGATGCGGATATAGCCGGCCTCGTCGACGCGGGCGATGTCGCCGGTATCGAACCAGCCCTCGGCATCGACATTGTTCCATTGCGGCCGCTTCAGGTAGCCGCCGAAATTCGAGCAGCCGCGGACGTAAAGTTCGCCCTGCTCGCCGGGCGGCAGCGGCAGGCCATCGGGGCCGCGCACCTGGACCTCCATGCCGCGCAGGGGGAAGCCGTCGGTGTTTATCGAGAGTTCGTCAGGATCCGAGGGGCTGACCACGGTCACTGCGCCGTTCTCGGTCATGCCCCAGGCGGAGATGACCTTGGCGCCGAGGACATGGTGGGCGCGTTCCACCACCGGGCCGGGAATGGCGGTACCGGCGCAAAGGAAGATTCGCAGCGAGCTGGCGTCGCTGCCCAGTTCCTCGACCGTGTTCGCGAGGTCGATCAGGAAGGGGGTCGAGGCCATGGTGAAGGTGACCTGTTCCTGCGCGACCAGATTGGCGCCCAGATGGCGGTCCCAACTGTCCATCAGGACCATGCGCGCGCCCAGCATCACGGGCATCAGGAAGCCGTACATGAAACCGGTCTGGTGGGCCATGGGCGAGGCCATCAGGATCACGTCGCCCGGGCCCAGGCCCAGCCGTTCGGCATAGGGCACGAGGTTCGAATACATCGTGTTGGCCGTATGCATCACGCCTTTCGGCTCGCCCGTTGTGCCCGAGGTGTAGATCAGCTGGCAGACATCGTTGGCGTCGCCGCGGTCACGGGCGGAGATGGCGCGCAATTCGTCGGTCACCTGTAGCGCGGGGTCCATCAGCAGGGCGTCGAAGCTGTTCAGGCCCTCGCCGCCGGTGACGATGACGTGCTCAAGTTCGGGTAGGTCGGGGCGCATTCCCTCGGCCATGGCTTCGTGGTCGAAATTGCGGAAGTGCTTAGGCACGACAAAGGCCTTCGCTTCGCCGTGGCGAAGCATGAAGAGCAGCTCATGCTCCCGGAAGATCGGCATCACGGGGTTGAACACGATGCCGAGCTTTCGGCAGGCGATGTAGAGCACCACGAACTCCCAGGAGTTCGACAGCTGGCAGGCCAGGATGTCGTCCTTCTTCAGGCCCATCCGGTGCAGGCCCGCCGCCGCGCGCCAGGACAGCGCGTCGATCTCGGCCCAGGTCAGGTCCCTGCGCGCGCCCGTGGCGACGACGAAAGTGGTCAGCGCAAGGGAGTCGGGCTTTTCTGCCAGACGCATCTCAAAATAGTCGAGCAGGGTCTTGCCGGGCCACAGGCCCTCTGCCTCCATCCGGGCGCGACGGGGCTCGATCAGAACGGCGTCGAATTTCATGGTCTTCCCTCCCCTTTCTTCGCTCAGCCGCTGACCGCGTCGCGGCCGGCGCGCTCCCGCGCGATGATGTTCTTCATGATGTGGGCGGTGCCGTCGCCGATCTGCAGCCCCAGCACGTCGCGCAAGCGCTGCTGGAACGGCAGTCCGTCGGCATAGCCGGCATGGCCGTGGATCAGAAGGCAGGCATGGATCGCCTCATAGGCCAGAAGCGGCGGCCACCACTTGGTCATCGCCGCCTCGGCGGTATGTGGCAGGCCCTGATCCTTGAGCCAGAGCGCGTTGTAGCTCATCAGCCGGGCCGCCTCGACCTTCGTGTCGAAATCGGCAAGCTGGTGGGTGACGCCCTGGAAGGCGCCGAGTGGTTTGCCGAAGGCACGCCGTTCGCCGATATAGGCCCAGGTTTCGTCCAGCGACTGGCGCGCGGTGCCCAGGCACTGGAGCCCGATCAGGCTGCGCGAAAAGTCGAAGCCCGACATCACCTGGCTGAAGCCCTTGCCCTCTTCGCCCAGCAGATACTCTGCCGGCACCCGCACATTGTCGAACCAGATCGAGCCGTGCCCGATCGAGTTCTGACCCATGTTGGAAAACTTCGAGGTGGTGATCCCCGGCAGGTCCATCGGCACGAGGATGGCGGAAATGCCGCGGGCACGGTCCTCCGGCTTGCCGGTGCGGGCGAAAAGGACGGTTCCGGCGGAAATCTGGTTGGCCGAGATCGAGGTCTTTTCGCCGTTCAGGACGTAATGGTTGCCATCGCGTTCCATGCGAAGACCAAGGTTCGCCGCGTCGGAGCCGCCCTTGGGCTCGGTCAGGCCGATGGACAGGACGATCTGCCCGGCGGTCAGTTTGCGCAGCCATTCGGCAGCGATGTCCTTGCGGGCGAACTTCGCCAGGATCTGGCCGTTCAGCGAGGCGAGAAGCGGGATATAGCCGAAGGTGAAGTCGGCGCGGCCGATCTCCTCGACGATGGCGCCCGAATAGAGCGTCGGCGCGCCCATGCCGCCGAATTCCTCGGGCAGTTCGGGGGCGATCAGGCCGAGTCCGCCCATTTCGCGGACAAGATCCATGTCCATCTTGCCGGCCTTCTCGCGCGCCATGTAGCCGGGGGCGACGCGACCTTGGGCGAATTTCCGCGTCAGATCGCGGATCGCCTCGAGGTCCTCGGTGTCAAAGATCGTCCTCGTCATTCCATCCCCTTTGCGGCCCCGTCAGGCCATCAGACAAAATCAAGCGATATCAGACCAGTGCCGGATGAACCCGCAGTCTCGTGCCATCAGGTCAGGCCGCCCGTATCAAGGCGTTGGCCATCATGCAGTCCGGGCGGTTGTGGCGGTCTGGCGGATGAGGAACCGGCGAGCCGCGCGGGCGGGCGTTTGGCTTTGCCTGTCCGGGCGCGTGCGATCACCGCCGTTTCCTCCCCTCGTGTGCAGAAGCAACCCGGCGCGCCGCCCCCCTCCTTGGAGAGGCGCGCCAGGGAAACGGTCACTTGGCGTAGTGTTTGCGGAAGTCGGGCTTGCGCTTTTCCTTGAAGGCGATGCCGCCTTCCTTGGATTCGTCGGTATCGTAGTAGAGGCTCAGCGCATACATCCCGAGGCCGGCGATGCCGCGCTGGTGTTCGGTGTCGACGTTGAAGCTGCGCTTGGCGATGGCGATCGCGGTCGGCGACTTTTCCATGATCTCGGCGCACCACTTTTCGACCTCGGCGTCGAGCTGGTCGTCGGGCACCACGGCATTCACCAGACCCATGGCCAGCGCCTCGGCGGCCTTGTAGCGGCGGCACATGTACCAAATCTCACGCGCCTTCTTCTCGCCCACAACCCGGGCGAGGAAGGCGGTGCCGAAGCCCGGATCGACCGAGCCGACCTTGGGCCCGACCTGGCCGAATTGCGCGCTTTCGCCGGCGATGGTGAAGTCGCAGATGGTGCAGAGCACGTTGCCTCCACCGACGGCATAGCCGCGGACCTTGGCGATGACCGGCTTCGGCACGTCGCGGATGATCGTGTGCAGGTCTTCCATCGGAAGGCCGATGGTGCCGCGCCCGTCATACTGGCCCTCATGCGCCGACTGGTCGCCGCCGGTGCAGAAGGCCTTTGTGCCGGCGCCGGTCAGTACGATGACGCCGATCGACTTGTCCCAGCCCGCCTTGTTGAAGGCGTGGATCAGCTCTTCGCAGGTCTGGCCACGGAAGGCGTTCATCTTTTCCGGGCGGTTGATGGTGATGGTGGCGGTGCCGTCCTTCACCTCGTAGAGGATATCTTCGTAGGTCATCTGGTCACCCATGCATCGTGAGGCCGCCCGAGACCGAGATCACCTGGCCGGTGATGAAGGCCGCGTCGTCCGAGGAGAAGAATAGGATGGCGCCCGGCAGGTCGTCGGGCTGGCCCATGCGGCCCATCGGGACCGCCTTGGTGAAAGCTTCGCGCAGCTTTTCCTTGTTGCCCGAGGCGTCCATGAAGTTTTCCAGCATCCCGGTCGCGGTCACGCCGGGGCAGACGACGTTGAAGCTGATGCCGTGGCGGGCATGTTCGCGCGCGAGCGTCTTGGAAAAGGCGATGACGCCGGCCTTGCAGGCGGCATAGACCGCCTCGCCCGAGGAGCCCACGCGGCCGGCATCTGAGGCGATGGAGACCACGCGCCCGGCCTTGCGTTCGGCCATCCGCGCCAGGACCGGCTGGGTGATGTTCAGCACCGAGCGCAGGTTGATGTCGATCAGCTTGGCCCAGAAGTCGGGTTCGGACTTCAGGAAGGGCACGAACAGGTCCCAGCCCGCATTGTTGACCAGAACGTCGATCGGACCGAATTCGGCCTCGATCTTGGCAACAGCGGCGCCGGTTGCGGCAAAGTCGGTCAGGTCGACGGCAATCGCCATCGCATCGGCGCCGGTGGTGCGAAGCTCGGTCGCGACGGCCTCGGCGGCGTCCTTGTTGATGTCGCAGACGACAACCCGCGCGCCTTCCGCGGCAAATCGCCGGCAGGTCGCCGAACCGATGCCGCCGCCGCCGCCAGTTACGACAACTACTTTCCCTTTCAAGCCCCTCACGGCATTCTCCTCTGGCTTCCAGGCAAGCAAGGTCAGGCGCAGAACCTGATCGCTGTGATATTTCTGCGGTGCGGAACTGCGCGAATCTTTCGCTTGCCTCCCGAAATCATCTAATCTGTGCGGGAAGTTTGTGTCAACATGTTTACTCATTAATGATACGGGCCGGGGCGATGCGGGGCCTTGACCTTCGCGTGGCGTCGACGGAAGCTGCGGATATCATGCAAGACCTTGACACATCTGAGTCCCTGTCAGTCGGCCTGAGCAACCGGATCGCCTTCCGGCTGTATCAATGCTCGAACCTGCTCAACAAGACGGGCACGCGGGCGCTCGACCGCCATCAGGTGACCACCCAGCAATGGGCGATCCTTGGCGCGCTGATCCGCGAACGTTGGGCGGGCGGCATCGCCGTGGGCGACCTGGCCGCGCTACTGAAGGTCAGCCGGCAGAACCTGACCGGCGTCCTGTCGCGGATGGAGGGGCGCGGCCTGATCGAGCGCGCCGTCGCGCCGGATGACAACCGCTCGCGCCTCATCCGGCTGACCGCCGAGGGCAGGCAGCGCTGGACCGAGATGCAGGGCGATATCGACGCCTTCTACAGCGAGGTCTTCGACGGCATGTCGAGCAACGACAAGATCCGCGTGCTGCACTATCTCAGCCTGCTGCGCGACAACTTCATCGCAATCGACGCCCGCCATGGCGCGGGCGAAGGCGAGGCGGACTAGATCCGGTCAGAGCCCCGCTGCAACGCGGGCCTCGGCGATCATGGCCTTGGCAATGATAGTCTGCTGGATCTGCGTCGTGCCTTCGTAGATGCGGAACAGGCGCGCGTCGCGGAACAGCTGTTCGGCGCGATAGTCGCGGATGTAGCCGGCGCCGCCATGCACCTGCACGTTGCGGTCGGCCACCCGCCCGACCATTTCCGAGGCGAACATCTTCGCGCAGCTCGCCGCGACCGAGACATCGTCGCCGGCATCCCGCCGCCGTGCCGCGTCCAGCACCAGCGCGCGCGAGGCGAGCGCTTCGGCCTTGCTGTCGGCGAACATTGCCTGGAGCAACTGGAACTCGGCGATCGGCTTGCCGAACTGCTTTCGGCCCACGGCATAGCCCACCATGTCGTCGATGATGCGCTCGGCCAGGCCGGTGCAGGCCGCGGCGATGTGCAGCCGGCCCTTGTCCAGCACCTTCATCGCCGTCTTGAACCCCTGGCCCTCAACCCCGCCGATCAGAGCGCTCGCGGGGATGCGGCAGTTGTCGAAGATCACGTCACAGACATGGGCGCCCTGCTGGCCCATCTTGCGCTCGGCCTTGCCAAGGCTGAGGCCCGGCACGCCGGCCTCGACCGCGAAGGCCGAGACGCCGCCCGCGCCCTTCACCTCGGGGTTGGTGCGGGCCATCACGGTGAAAAGCCCGGCGTGGGGCGCGTTGGTGATGAAACGCTTGGTGCCGTTCAGGATATAGCTGTCGCCGTCGCGCCGCGCCGTGGTGCGCACGCTGCCGGCGTCGGAGCCGACTTCGGGCTCAGTGAGGGCGAAGGAGCCAATCAGCTCGCCTGAGGCCAGCCGCGGAAGATACTTCGCTTTCTGCTCGGCGGTGCCGTCGATGGCGATGCCCTGGCTACCGATGCCGACATTGGTGGCGAACATCGAACGGAAGGCAGGGGCGGCGCGGCCGACCTCGAAGATCACCAGCGCCTCTTCCTCCATCGTCAGGCCGAGGCCGCCGTGGTCGGTCGAGATCGACAGGCCGAACAGGCCCATCTCGCGCATCTCCTGCACCAGATCGGCAGGCATGGCATCGGCCTCGGCCACTTCGGCCTCGCGCGGGATCAGGCGGTCGTCGACGAAGTCACGGATCGTCTCGACAAGCTGCTGGCGGGTTTCCGGATCAAGGGCCATGGCGATTCCTCCTCTCGCGATTTTAGACAATATATTGTCACATAATCCACCCCGCAATGGATAGTTTTCGATGAGGATTGGCCACGTTGTGGCGGCAATTGGGGTGATCTCGAAAGAAGCTTGCGCAATTACAGGCAATATGTTGTCATATAACCAGGAGGATTGCCATGAAAGCCATACGTCTGGAGACGCGGGGGCCTGCGGGCGTTCACCTGCGCGAAATTGCGCGGCCATCCCGCGGCCCCGGCCAGGCGCGGGTGCGGCTGCGCGCGGCCTCGATCAACCGAGTCGATCTTTACATGCGCGATTCCGGGCAGGGCATCACCCATGAGCTGCCGATGACCATGGGCGTCGATGGTGTCGGCGAGGTGATCGAGGCACCGGCGGGATCGGGCCATGCTCCGGGCGACCGGGTGATCCTTTATCCCTATGACTTCTGCGGCACCTGCCGGCATTGCCTGGCTGGCGACCAGCCTCTCTGCGTCCGCGCCCGAATCTTCGGGGAACATCGCGACGGCACCTTTGCCGAGGAGATCGTCGTGCCGGTCACCTCGCTCGTCCGGCTGTCGCCCAAGGCCGACCTGCATCAGGCCGCAGCTTTGGGCGTGGCCTATCTGACCGCCTGGCGGATGGTTTTCGGCAAGGCGCCGGCGGGGCCGGGCCAGACCGTGCTGATCCAGGGCGGGGGAGGAGGCGTGGCGAGTGCCGCGCTTGACCTCGTGCGGCTGGCCGGGGCGCGGGCCATCGTCACCACCACCGGCACGGACAAGCTGGCGCGGCTGCGGGCGGCGGGCGCCGAGGTGATCGACTACCGCAGCGAAGACGTGGTGCGCGCGGTCATGGCGCTGACCGATGGCGAGGGCGCGGATCTGGTGATCGACAATGTCGGGGAGAAGACCTGGGGTGCATCGCTGCGCTCGCTGGCGCGCGGCGGGCATCTCGTGACCTGCGGCGCCACCACCGGCGCACATCCCTCGGCCGACATCCAGCGGCTGTTCGTCCGGCAGCTGTCGATCCACGGCTCGACCATGGGCAGCCTGGACGAATTCCGCCGCCTCGTCCGAGCCTTCGAGACCGGCCGGCTGGCACCGGTCATCGACAGCACCTTTCCGCTAAGCCGCGTGCCCGAGGCTTTCGATCGGCTCGAGGCCGAAGACCGCGCGGGCAAGATCATCATCACCATCGACTGAGGGCCGCCATGACCTATGCCACCATACTGACCGAGATCCGCGACAAGGTCGGCCTGATCACCCTCAACCGGCCCGAGGCGCTGAACGCACTGAATGCGCAGATCACCGCGGAAATCGCCCAGGCGGTCGAGGCGATGGAGGCCGACGACGGTGTGGCGGCGATCGTCGTCACCGGTTCGGACCGCGCCTTTGCCGCCGG
Organism: Rhodobacter sp.; assembly: GCA_041905595.1. Lineage (GTDB taxonomy): Bacteria > Pseudomonadota > Alphaproteobacteria > Rhodobacterales > Rhodobacteraceae > Aliitabrizicola. The sequence continues at coordinate 17,107 of JAYRKT010000046.1, read as the reverse complement.
GGCGGATATCAAGGAGATCAAGGACAAGACCTTTGTCGAGGTCTTTTCCGAGCAGTTCATCACCCGCGGGTGGGAACGGCTGGCCAGCGCCCGCAAGCCGACCATCGCCGCCGTCTCCGGCCATGTCATCGGCGGCGGGTTCGAGCTGGCGATGATGTGCGACATCATCATCGCCGCCGAATGCGCGCGATTTGCGCTGCCCGAGACGCGCATCGGAGTCATTCCCGGCGCGGGCGGGACGCAGCGGCTGACGCGGGCTGTCGGCAAGGCGCTGGCGATGGACATGATCCTGACCGGTCGCAGCATCACCGCCGAAGAGGCCCGCGCTGCCGGCGTCGTCGCCCGCGTCGTGCCGGATGGCACGCAGGTGACGGAAGCCCTGGCGGCGGCGGCGCAGATCGCCCAGTCGTCACAGCCGATCCTGATGATCGCGAAGGAGGCGGTGAACAAGGCCTTCGAAACCTCGCTTGCCGAAGGTATCCATCTGGAGCGCCGCCTGCTCTACGCCACCTTCGCCACCGAGGACCGGCGCGAGGGCATGAATGCCTTCGCGGACAAGCGCAAGCCAGAGTTTCGGAACCGCTGAACCAAACGAACGGATGTGGGCCTATCAGGCGAATATGAGCTTGTCTCAGCTTCGCCGACCTGGCTTAGGATCAGGCCGCGAAGAGACCGCGTCGCTTGATGAGAGCGGCGGCTCGATGCGGTAGGTCCTCCACACGGCGCAGCCAGAGTGCAAACCGGACGAACATAATCGCATCCAAGCGGATCGCCTCGGTGCTGGCCCCGAAGTACCGAAACGACGTGCGTTGCGTCATGATCGCACGCTAGTCAGCACCCGACCCTGCCTCAGGCAAAGTTCCACAGACAGCTCCTTCTCCCCTTTCGGAAATGGGCGAAAAAGTGCGGGAACGAGCGCCGCAGATAACGAAAATGCGCCTTAAGAACAATTTGTTATAGAAGATGTATGGCGGTGTTGTCAGACGAATGCGAACTCGTCTCTGTTTCGCTGACTCACCTAGGCGTCATGCTGCGAACAGGCCGCGCCACTCGACGAGAGCGGCGGCACGGGCGGCCTTGTAGTTTTCGCGGCTGGAGAGCGTTCGCTCCTGGTTGAAGTGGTTGCAGACGGAAGCGTGGATGGAGGCAAATTTCTGCAGACTTCGCATCCGCCGGAACCGCAACATCGCCCGCTCGCGCCTTCGAAATGGCAGGTGTGAGTTCTCCGCCCGATTGTTCCTCCAGCGGCCGGTTTCCTGCCGATCGCGGATCCCGAGTTCGCCCAACGCCGCGCCGTATGAACGAAGGCGATCCGTCACGATCTCAGCGACATGGCCATGGCGTTTCAGAGATTTCCTGAGGAATTTCAACGCTGCCTTGCGATCCCGTCTCTTGGTCACAAAGCTTTCGAGGACCTCGCCTTCGTGGTCGACGGCCCGCCACAGGTAGTGGCGCTCCCCATTGATCTTGACGAACATCTCATCGAGGTGCCACCGCCAGTGCTGACCGAACCGCATCTGGTCGACGCGTCTGCGCCGGATCTCCGCGGCTAACACCGGGCCAAATCGTTGCCACCAGAAGCGCACCGTCTCGTGGCAGATGTCGATGCCACGCTCGTGCAGCAGGTCCTCGACATTTCGCAGCGAAAGCGGAAACCGTATGTACATCATCACCGCTAAGCGGATGATCTCTGGGCTGGTCTTGAAGTACCGAAACGGGGAGCGTTGGGTCATGGCCAGACGCTAGTCTGGCACCCTACGCCACCTCAAGCGAAGTTCTTCTGACAGCTCCCGTGATCGAATTCCCTGTTCGGGTGACAAAATTCACTGTTCCGTTGGGTAGGGAATCCTCCTGCAACCACATGATATCCCGCGGAAATCTGAAGCCAGATTCTGGCGACGACTGGGATTCCGCGCGAAATTCCCTGTTATTCCCGTAGTAACAGGGAAATCCCGAAAACCGCACGATCGAACTTCCCGAACAGAGACGGCGGGGTCAGAACGGGTCAATGACTCATCAGACCTGCGTCTCAGACGGGATTCCCCCGCCGTAACCGACGGAAACTCCGCCGAAAAAAGGGAAGAACCAAAATGCAGGGAAATCAGAAAGGGTGGCTGGCGGAGTGGAGGGGCCTGCCGTCGAACCTTCTCTAGCTAATAGCACGTTTTCAGAATCAGCAGTTCGTGAACACGAAGCACCTAACTTGGTGGCGATTGCGGCCAGCCGGTTATTGGGGCAGAACACCAAGGGTCGTTGAGCAGTTTCGCCACGGCTGTCCTGAACCAAACCAGGATCGTGGCTTCTTCCGGTGCAAGTTCGACGGCCATCCCGCCCGCGAATTCAAGGAATGCCGGCAGGTTTAGTCCGTTCACTCCCACAAGGACGGGCATACCCCGGTCAAGCGCGTCCGCGATGACTGGCACGAAACCGCGACCCGCGGCCTCGAGCTTGCCGAACTTGTTGACTATCAGCAGAGTTGCAGCATCCAGCCGTCCCGCCGTCAGCATTGCGGCCTGCTCGACCGCCGTGCCGTCCAGGCGACACCCCCGAGCACCTGTTCCAAGCATCTGGCTGATGCGCAGATCAGGGCCGTCAGGCAGCACCCGCAGGTCCATGTCACAGGGATGGGCACCGCTGGTAATCGGTGCAGATGCCGTGCAACCAGCGAGTTGCAGTCCCTCGGCTGTCAGCTTGTTGGCAATTGCAGTGAGACAGGCGTCGGTCCTTCCCCGACCGGTCAGGCTCACATAGGCAAGATGCATTGGGCGTTCCCTTTCCCGAGGCGCTTGGTCAAAGCGGAATGGCGGTCCACCGTCACTGCGGTATGTCGGCTTATTGACCAAGGCCTGAAATCTCGGCGCGGCCAAACAGGTCCCGCGTCAGCGCCTGTGCGGCGCGCGTCCATGCAGCCTTCTCTGCCGCTTCGCGGAGACGGGCCGCGACGCGCTCGAAGGGCAGAACTGAGCCTTCCGCCCGGGCATCGAGCCGGATGATGTGAAAGCCGAAGCGCGTCGCGACCGGCGAGGGCGAGATCGCGCCAACCTCCAGCAGATCGAGCGCGGCGGCAAACTCGGCCACCACATCGGCACCGGTAAGCTGGCCCAGCCGCCCGCCCGCCTCGCGCGACGAACAGGCGCTTTCCTCGCGCGCCAGCCGGTCGAAATCGAAGGGCGACTCGGCGAGGCGCGCGGCCGCCGCCTTCGCCTGTGCGCTTGCCGAGGCGAGGCCCGCGCTATCGCCGGGCTCCCTCGCATAGAGGATATGCGACACCTCGTAGAGCGTCGGCGCCCGGAAGCGATCCGGCGAGGCAGCGTGGATGGCCCTGAGCGTGTCGTCGCTGACAGGGTCCGGGCGCAGCGCGCCAACCAGCGCCTGCCGGATCAGCGCCTCTTCCTCGGTCTCGACCTGGCCGGGGGCGATCTCGGTGGGCTCCGGTTCCAGCCCCTGCCGCCGCGCCTCTTGCAGAAGCAATTCCCGGGTCACAAGTGCGCGCGCTGCGGCTTTCCAGGCCAGGCCCGGCTTGCCGGGCGGCGCCGGGTGGTTCTGCGCCTCGGCAGCGATGCGGGCGGCCGGAATCGTCACGCCATTGACCACGACATCGGCAAGCAGGGGTTTCATGGCGACCTCACTCTGCCGGACGGACGCCGGTATCCGGCTTCTGTGGACCTACGCCCGTGACCGGCCTGCGCGCGCCCTGTCTGCTGCGCACGATCTGATAGCCGGGCCGCCAGAGATACCGCACCGGCGCCGAGATCATGTGAACCAGACGGGTGAACGGGAACAGCAGGAAGATCGTCAGGCCAAGCAGGATATGCAGCTTGAAGACCACGTTGACCCCGGTCAGCTGCTCGGCCGCGCCCGGCTGGAAATAGACGATCGACTGGGCCCAGGTCATCAACTTGACCATCTCGTGGCCGTCGAGGTGCTGCGCTGAAACGACAATCGTCGTCAGCCCGAGGACAAGCTGAGTCATCAGCAGCCACAGGATGCCGGTATCGGCGAAGGTCGAGGTGGCACGGATGCGCGGATCGTTCATGCGCCGGTGCAGCAGGATGATCCCGCCCACCAGGGCCATCAAGCCGGCAATCCCGCCCACGATCATCGCCAGAAGCTGCTTGGCGGTATGGCTGATGCCAAGCGCCTCGATGATCCACAGCGGTGTCAGTAGGCCGAAGAGATGCCCGAAGAAGATCACCAGCACGCCGATGTGGAACAGGACCGAGCCGATCACGAACTGACGGCGACGCAACAACTGACTGGATTTCGATTTCCAGGTGAAGGGATCGCGTTCGTAGCGGGCGATGGATCCCATGATCATCACCGACAGGGCGATGTAGGGATAGATGCCGAACAGGAAGTTGTTCATCAGGTCCTCCGGTCAACGGGCCGCGGCGCGCGACGGCGCCTCGGCGGGCAGGTCCATGCGGGCGAGGATGTCGCGCGAAACCGGGCAACCGGCATTCGGATCAGGCCCGAACATCACCTGTGCCTCGGTCCAGACCGCATCGAGGGCGGCGAGGTCCTCGGGGTTGTCCATCTCCACGGCGAGGAGCGCCTCGACCTGCGCGGTTTCCGGCTCGGTTTCGGCCAGCCGGGACAGCGACAGCAGGAGCGGGGCGTAAAGGCTTTCTCGCCTTTGCAGCCGTTCGGACAGCGCAAGCAGGATATGACCCGCATCCGACAGGATCGCCTGTGCCGTCTCGAGCGGCTGGGTGGACAGGAACTCCAGCAGGACAGGCAGGTGGTCCGGCAGTTCGGACCCCGTCAGGTCATAGCCCCCGGCGCGATAGGTTTCGAGCAGGTCCACCATTGCCCCGCCGCGATCGCGGCTTTCGCCATGGATATGCTCGAACAGGTTCAGTGACAGCGTGCGGGACCTGTCGAACAGCAGGACATACTCCTCTTGCAGGTCATAGAGGTCCGCCTCGGCGACATGATGCAGAAGCGGTTCGAACGTCGCCAGGCAGCGGGGGCCAAGCAGCCCCTCGTCATGCAGGACAGAACGGATTTCGGGGATCGCCTGCTGCAGTTCGGCCGAGGGGTAGCTCAGCAAGGCCGAAAGGGCGCGGAAGGTCATCATGCCAGGAACTCCGTCGGGGCGCGAAAGCGTTTTCCGCCGCCGAACAGCGATGTGCCGCTGGTGCCGGACGAACAGCGGTTGCCGTCGGTGAAGCCGCAACCGGTCTTCAGGTCATAGGCGTCCTCGACCAGTTCCCGGTGCGTTGTCGGGATGACGAAACGGTCCTCGTAATTGGCGATGGCGAGAAGCTGGTACATCTCGTCGATCTGCAACGGCGTCATTCCGACGCGCTGCGCGACGCCAAGGTTGACCACGCCGTCGATGGTCTTCGACCGCATGTAGGACCGCATGGCGAGCATTCGCTCCAGCGCCGAAATCACCGGCGCCTCGTCCCCCGCCGTCAGCATGTTGGCGAGATAGCGCACCGGAATGCGCAGGCTGCGGACATCGGGCATGTCGTCCTGCTGCGCGATCTTTCCTGCCTCGGCGGCATTCTGGATCGGCGACAGCGGCGGGACATACCAGACCATCGGCAGGGTGCGGTATTCCGGGTGCAGCGGGAAGGCGATCTTCCACTCCATCGCCATCTTCCAGATCGGCGAGCGACGCGCGCCTTCGATCCAGTCCTCGGGGATGCCTTCGGCGCGTGCCGCCGCGATCACCGCCGGATCGTTCGGGTCAAGGAAGACGCCAAGCTGCGCGTCGTACAGGTCCTTTTCCCGCTCGACGCCAGCCGCGTCGGCGATCCGGTCGGCGTCATACAGCATGACGCCCAGATAGCGGATGCGCCCGACGCAGGTTTCCGAACAGACCGTCGGCTGGCCGCTTTCCAGGCGCGGATAGCACAGGATGCATTTCTCGGATTTGCCGGTGGACCAGTTGTAATAGATCTTCTTGTAGGGGCAGCCCGAGACGCACATGCGCCAGCCCCGGCATTTTTCCTGGTCGATCAGCACCACCCCGTCATCCTCGCGCTTGTAGATCGCGCCCGAGGGGCAGGAAGCGACGCAGGCCGGGTTCAGGCAGTGTTCGCAGAGCCGAGGCAGGTACATCATGAAGGTGTTTTCGTATTCGCCGTAGATGTCCTTCTGGATGCCTTCGAAGTTGTAGTCCTTCGACCGCTTCTCGAACTCGCCGCCCAGGATTTCCTCCCAGTTCGGCCCCCATTCGATCTTTTCCATCCGCTCGCCAGTGATCTTCGACCGTGGGCGCGCCGTCGGGAACGCCTCCATCTCGGGCGCGGATTTCAGGTGGTCGTGGTCGAAGTCGAAGGGTTCGTAGAAATCGTCAATCTCGGGCAGGTCGGGGTTGGCGAAGATGTTGGCCAGGATGCGCCACTTCGCGCCCTGCTTCGGCTGAAGCTGCCCCGAGCGCGTCCGCACCCAGCCGCCGTTCCAGCGCTTCTGGTTCTCCCAATCCTTGGGATAACCGATGCCGGGCTTGGTCTCGACGTTGTTGAACCACGCGTATTCGACGCCTTCGCGGCTGGTCCAGACGTTCTTGCAGGTGACCGAGCAGGTGTGACAGCCGATGCATTTGTCGAGGTTCAGCACCATGCCGATTTGAGCGCGCACCTTCATTCCGCGGCCTCCAGTCCTTGGGTTGCGGGGCCAGTCTTTGCCGGGCGGTCGAGCCAGTCGACGCTGTCCATCTTGCGGACGATCACGAACTCGTCCCGGTTTGCGCCGACCGTGCCGTAATAGTTGAAGCCGTAGGACAGTTGGGCATATCCCCCGATCATGTGCGTGGGTTTCAGCACCGTCCGCGTGACCGAGTTGTGGATGCCGCCGCGCTTGCCGGTAATGTTCGAGCCGGGCGTGTTCACGATCTTTTCTTGCGCGTGATACATGAGGGTCATCCCCTCCTTTACCCGCTGGCTTACCACCGCCCGCGCCGTCAGCACGCCGTTGGCGTTGAAGACCTCGATCCAGTCGTTGTCGACGATGCCCGCCTTCTTCGCGTCAACCTCGGATAACCAGACCACCGGCCCGCCACGGTTCAGGGTCAGCATCAGGAGGTTGTCGGAATAGGTGGAGTGGATGCCCCATTTCTGGTGCGGTGTGATGAAGTTCAGCACGACGTGCTTTTCACCGTTCTTGAGCTTGCTCGTTGCCGCGGCCGAGATGGTCTTCAGATCGACCGGCGGCCGCCAGGTGACGAAGGCCTCGCCAAAGGCCTGCATCCATTCGTGATCCTGATAGAGTTGCTGGCGGCCCGACACGGTACGCCAGGGGATCAGTTCGTGGACGTTGGTCCAGCCGGCGTTGTAGCAGACCTCCTCGCTTTCGATACCTGACCAGGTGGGCGACGAGATGATCTTGCGCGGCTGCGCGGCAATGTCGCGGAAGCGGATCTTCTCGTCTTCCTTGACCTCGGCCAGGTGGCGGTGGCTGATGCCGGTCGCCTTGGACAAGGCATCCCAGGCTTTGACCGCCACCTCGCCATTGGTCTCGGGCGCGAGCATCAGGATCACCTCGGCCGCGTCGATTGCCGTGTCGATGCGGGCCATGCCCTTCGTGGGGCCTTCTTCGGTGACCGTGCCGTTCAGGGCCTTGAGGTGATGGACCTCGTCCTTGGTATCCCAGGCAATGCCCTTGCCGCCGTTGCCGACCTTTTCCATCAGCGGGCCAAGGGCAGTGAAGCGCGCATGCAGGTTTGGGTAGTCCCGCTCGATCGCGATGTAGTTCGGCGCGGTCTTGCCCGGGATCAGGTCGCACTGGTCCCGCTTCCAGTCGGCGACATGGGGCTGGGCCAACTCCATCGCGCTGTCATGCTGGAGCGGCAGTTGCACCACGTCGGTCTCGACCCCCAGCACCTCGGGCGCGACGTCAGAGAACTTCGCGGCGATCGCCTTGAAGATTTCCCAGTCGGTCTTGCTTTCGTAAGCCGGGTCCACCGCCGCCTGCAGCGGGTGGATGAAGGGGTGCATGTCCGAGGTGTTCAGGTCGTCCTTCTCGTACCAGCTGGCCGTCGGTAGCACGATGTCGGCATAGACCGCCGTCGTGCTCATCCGGAAGTCAATGGTCACGAGGAGGTCGAGTTTCCCTTCCGGCGCCTCGTCATGCCAGCGCGCCTCGACCGGCTTCTGGCGGCCTTCCTCGCCCAGATCCTTGCCCAGGACCCCGTGATCGGTGCCCAGCAGGTGCTTGAGGAAATACTCATGCCCCTTGCCCGAGGACCCGAGCAGGTTCGACCGCCAGACGAACAGGTTGCGCGGCCAGTTCTCGGGCGCGTCGGGGTCCTGGCAGGACATTTCCAGCCGCCCGGCCTTGAGTTCGCGGGCGACATAGTCGCGAACCTCGATGCCCTCTTCCTTGGCCCTGCGGCCGACCTCGAGCGGATTGGTCCGCAGTTGCGGCGCCGAGGGCAGCCAGCCCATTCGTTCGGCGCGGATGTTGTAGTCGATCAGGCTCAGCCGGTCCCAGTCGCCCTTCGGGGCGGTCGGCGACAGAAGCTCCTTCGCCGTTACTGTCTCATAGCGCCATTGGTCGGAATGCGCGTACCAGGCGCTGGTCGAGTTCATGTGGCGCGGTGGACGCGCCCAGTCGAGCGCGAAGGCCAGCGCGGTCCAGCCGGTCTGGGGCCTGAGCTTTTCTTGGCCGACGTAATGCGCCCAGCCACCGCCCGACTGCCCGACGCAACCGCACATCACCAACATGTTGATGACGGCGCGATAGTTCATGTCCATGTGGAACCAGTGGTTCATCGCCGCGCCGATGATGATCATCGACCGCCCGTTGGTCTTTTCGGCATTGGCGGCGAATTCGCGCGCCACTTGGATGATCTTGTCGCGGCGAACTCCGGTGATCCGTTCGGCCCATGCGGGAGTGAAGGGAACGTCGGCGTCGTAGTCAGAGGTGACGTTCTCGCCGCCAAGACCCCGATCGAGCGAGTAGTTCGCGCAGAACAGGTCGAAGACCGTGGCGACGCGTACCTCTGACCCGTCCGCCAGCACCAACCTCTTGACCGGCACGTTGCGGGTCAGCACCTCGCCGCGCGGGTCGTTCTCGAAACCGTTCGTGGCCTCACCGCCGAACCATGGGAAATCCACGGCGCAGATATCGTCGCGGTCCTCGTCAAGAATGAAGGTCATCTTCAGGCGTGCGTCGGCGCTCGCGGCTTTCTCTTCGAGGTTCCACTTGCCCTGTTCACCCCACCGGAAGCCGATCGACCCATTGGGAACGACGACCTTGCCGGTTGCCTCGTCGATGGCGACAGTCTTCCAGTCGGGGTTATTCGCCTGCCCGAGGTTGTCGGCAAAGTCGGCGGCGCGCAGCTGGCGCCCCGGGATCAGCCGACCCGCCCGTTCGTCCAGCCGGACAAGCATCGGCATGTCGCTGTAGCGGCGGCAGTAATCCTCGAAATACTCCACCTGGCGGTCGAGGTGAAACTCACGCAGGATGACGTGGCCGAAAGCCATACCGAGCGCGGCGTCGGTGCCCTGTTTCACGTTCAGCCAGATGTCGCCGAACTTCGACGCCTCCGAGTAGTCCGGGCAGATCACCGCCGACTTGGCGCCGCGATAGCGCGCCTCAGTGTAGAAATGCGCGTCGGGCGTGCGGGTCTGGGGCACGTTGGACCCCCAGAGCAGCAGGTAGCCCGCGTTGTACCAGTCCGCACTTTCCGGCACGTCGGTCTGCTCGCCCCAGGTCATCGGGCTGGCCGGCGGCAGGTCGCAATACCAGTCGTAGAAGGACATGCAGGTGCCGCCGAGCAGGCTGAGGTAACGCGACCCCGCAGCATAGCTGACCATCGACATCGCCGGGATCGGCGAGAAGCCGAACACCCGGTCGGGGCCGTAGGTCTTCGCGGTATAGGCATTCGCGGCCGCGGTGATCTCGGTCGCCTCGTCCCAGGTGGCGCGCACGAAGCCACCCTTGCCGCGGATGCGGGTGTAAGAGGCCCGCGCGACCGGGTCGGCCTGGATTGCCGCCCAGGCCGCCACCGGGGAAAGCGTCCGCCGTTTCTCACGCCAGAGCTTCAGCAACCGCCCCCGGATCAACGGCGTCTTCACCCGGTTGGCCGAGTAGAGATACCAGCTGTAGCTTGCCCCCCGCGCGCAGCCGCGCGGTTCATGGTTGGGCAGGTCGGGCCGGGTGCGCGGATAGTCGGTCTGCTGGGTTTCCCAGGTGACGATCCCCGACTTGACGTAGATCTTCCAGCTGCAGGAGCCGGTGCAGTTCACCCCGTGGGTCGAGCGCACGATCTTGTCGTGCTGCCAGCGGCTTCGATAGGTGTCCTCCCAGTCGCGGTTTTCGATGGTAGTTTGGCCGTGGCCATCAGCAAAGGTGTCTTTGCGGACGGATTTAAGGAAATTCAGCCGGTCGAGCAATTGGCTCATGTCGCCCCCCTTATTCCGCAGGCTGCGCCGAAGCGCGGTCACCGTGTTCGATTTCGAAAAGCAGCCCCCCGCGCCGGGCGTAGACCGTCCAGGTCAGGCCGAGACACAGCACATAGAAGGCAAGGAAGGCCCAGAGTGCGCCCACGGGCGAGCCGGTCAGCGCGATCGAGCTGCCATAAGCCTTGGGGATGAAGAACCCGCCATATGCCCCGATGGCGCTGGTGAAAGCCACGATGCCCGAGGATTCCATCGCCGTCTGCTGGACGAGCTCGGCCCCCTTCAACTCCGGCATCAGGCGCGGCACTTCGCGCGACATGATCGCGGGGATCATCTGGAAGGTCGAGGCGTTGCCGACCCCGGTGAAGAAGAACAGCGCGATGAACGAGGCGAAGTAGGCGGCGAAGTTGCCCGCGCCAAGCGACCAGATTACCCCGACAGTCGCGGCGATCATCCCGGAAAAGACCCAGACTGTCACACGTGCGCCGCCAAAGCGGTCAGCCGCCCAGCCTGATCCGGCCCGGGCAAGCCCACCCACCAACGGCCCGAGGAAGACGTAAGGCAGCACGTTTACGTCGGGAAAGGCGATCTTGCACAGAAGCGGGAAGGCCGCCGAGAAGCCGATGAAACTGCCGAAGGTGCCGGTGTAAAGGACGCACATGATCCAGTTGTGCAGCCGGCCGAAGATTACCGCCTGCTTGGTGAAGCTGGCCTTGGCGTCGGCGAGATCGTTCATTCCCAGCCAGGCAGCGACGGTCGAGGCCAAGATGAAGGGCACCCAAACGAAGCCCGCATTCTGCAGCCACAGCTGCCCGCCGGCCGTAAGCGGCTGCGGATCGCCACCAAGGCTGCCGAACACACCTGAGACGATGACGATCGGCACGACGAACTGCATGATCGACACGCCAAGGTTGCCAAGCCCGGCGTTCAGCGCCAAGGCGTTGCCCTTTTCCGCCTTCGGGAAGAAGTAGCCGATATTGGCCATGGACGAGGCGAAGTTGGCTCCGCCCAGCCCGCACAGCAGCGCCAGCACCAGGAACATGAGATAGGGCGTCTCTGGGTTCTGCACCGCATAGCCGATGCCAAGCGCCGGGATCAACAGCGAGGCGGTCGAAACCGTGGTCCACAGCCGCCCGCCAAAGATCGGCACCATGAAACCGTAGAAGATGCGCAGGGTCGCGCCCGACAGCGCGGGCACCGCCGTCAGCCAGAACAGCTGGCCGGGGGTGAAGTCGAAGCCCACGGCGGGCAGCTTGGCTACCACCATCGACCAGACCATCCAGACCGCGAAGGCGAGCGTCAGCGCCGGGATCGACAGCCACAGGTTACGCCTGGCGATGCGACGGCCCTTCTCGGCCCAAAACGCCGGATCCTCGGGCCGCCAGTCGTCGATCAGGCGCGGCATTGCCGTCTGGCCGGCGCGATGGATCTCGGCCATTTCCGGCAGGTCAGGCAGGCTGTCGAGTGCGGCTCCCATCGCTCGCCGCTCCATCGCGCGCACAGACAGGTGCATCCAGGCCAGAGCAATGCCGACCAAGGCGAACAGCAGCATGAAGCAGGAGGTGTAGATGCCTGTCAGGTCCAGCGCCGCACCGAAGACGATCGGCAGCACGAACCCGCCCAAGCCCCCGATCATGCCCACAAGACCGCCGACTGCGCCAACGTTGTTGGGGTAGTAGACCGGGATATGCTTGAAGACCGCCGCCTTGCCGAGGCTCATGAAGAAGCCAAGCGCGAACAGCGTCGCCACGAAAGGCCAAAGGCCCATCGAGGTAGAGAAGGTGATAAGCCCGTTGCGACCGTGGATCGTGTAGTCCGCCGGCGGGTAGGACAGCATCAGAAGCAGGACCAGGCTGAAGCCGAAGCTCCAGTACAGCACCGTACGCGCGCCGAAGCGGTCGCTCAGATGGCCGCCATAGGCACGGAACAGCGAGGCCGACAGCGAGAACATCGCAGCTGACATGCCGGCAGTCCGCACATCGACGCCATAGACGTCGATCAGGTAATGCGGCAGCCACAGCGCCAGCGCCATGAAGGCGCCGAAGACAAAGAAGTAGTACAGCGAGAACCGCCAGACCTGCAGGTTGCGGAGCGGCGCGAACTGTTCGGCCAGCGAAGGCGCCTTGATGCCCCGGGCCCGGCGTTCGGCAAGCTGCGGATCGTCCTTGGCGGTCAGGAAGAAGACCAGCGCCATCGCCGTCAGACCCAGGGCCCAGACTTCTGCGACCCCGCGCCAGCCCAGGGCGACCATCACGAAGGGGGCGACGAACTTGGTCACGGCGGCACCGACATTCCCCGCGCCGAAGATGCCAAGTGCGGTCCCCTGACGGTCAGCCTCGTACCAGCGGCTGACATAGGCCACGCCGATGATGAACGAGCCGCCCGCCAGCCCGATCCCGAGCGCAGCCAGCAAATACCCCGCATAGGTCGTGGCGTAGGTCAGAGCGAAGGTCGCTGCGGCCGCGGCCAGCATCTGCACGGTGAAGACCAGCCGACCGCCCCATCTTTCGGTCCACACGCCAAGGATCAATCGGACAACGGAGCCCGTCAGAACCGGCGTCGCCACCAGAAGGCCGAACTCGAATTCGTTGAGGCCAAGCTCCTTCTGTATCGCCACCCCAATGATCGAAAAGATCGTCCAGACCGCGAAGCAGGCCGTAAAGGCGATGGTCGAAAGCCAGAGCGCCCGGCTTTGGTCGGCTGGATTGAACTTGGATTGCGTGGCCATGCGTGCCTCCTGCAAGAGGGATACCCATGGCGCAGAAACCGCGCACCCGACGCGTGATGATTGATCCATATCAAGCCGGAAGGAACTCAGCCGGAAAAGCGACCTGCTTTGATCTTTCGCATTTTCACCAGCAAAATCGGTCGATTATGCAGCTTGCGAAATAGGGATATTTGATTGATAATTATCAATTACGATACCGGAGTTTCGCGATGCGCCCTGCCGATCTGACCGAGATTCGCCACCTGCCGCTGTTCCGCGAAATGATGCAGGCCCATTTCGAAGCGTTGATGAGCCGGGCCTATGCGCAGGTCTTTCCGGCCGGGCTGGAGCTGGTCCGGCAGGGCGACCCGGCGGATTTCCTGCATGTGGTCATCGAAGGCTCGGTCGAACTCTACGCCTCGCTGGACGACCGGCAAAGCACGATGGCCGTGGTCAATCCTGTGGGATCCTTCATCCTTGCGGCCTGCATCCGCGATGCGCCCTACCTGATGTCGGCCCGCACCCTGGACCGGTCGCGCATAGTCCTGATCCCGGCGCCAGACCTGCGTGCAACCTTCCGGCGTGACAGCGATTTCGCCGTGTCGGTCATCAACGAACTGGCAGGCGCCTATCGCGCGGTGGTGCGGCATGCCAAGGGGCTCAAGCTGCGCAGCTCGCGCGAACGGATCGCGGCCTATCTGCTGCGCCAGTCGCATCTCGCGGGCAACGTTGCGAGTTACATCCTGCCGATCGAGAAGCGCTACCTGGCCTCTTACCTCGGCATGACGGCCGAAAACCTGTCGCGGGCGTTGAAGGCGCTGGAAGCCGATGGCGTCAAGATGGATGGTGCGCGTGTCATCATCACCGACGCGAGGCGCCTTGGCGCACTGGCTCGGCTTGACCCGCTGCTTGACGGCCCTGACCCGGAAGGCGTGGCCGCAAGCCTGCCGCCCGCAGAACTGGATCCGCCGATCTGAGTTCAGGCCGTCGGCGTCCGGCTGACGCGCTTGGCACCCTGGCGCGGATGGACGAGGACCGGGACGAAAAGCAGGGCAAAGCCCGCAAAGCCGGCAATCCAGCCGAGCCCCGCCAAATCCAGCAACCACCCCTGTGCCGGCAGAACGGCGGCGGCAAGGCGCGCGAGCACGGACAGGATCAACGCCAGATAGCAGGCGGTCAGCGCCCATCCCGCATGCAGGTCGCGGCCGGTATGACCCAAGCTGGCGCGGGACATGACGGCCAGCGTCATCAGGCCGATTGCACCGGCCAGCCACAAATGCATGCCACCGCTTCGTGACACCATGCCGAAGGCCGCCGCGCCAACGGCCAGAAACCCGAGGGCAAGAAACCCGTAGCCAACATGCAGCGCCCAAAGCAGGGGCTCAGCCACAGTCCGTGGACCTTGCCAGCGCGCCAGCCGCCACAGGTTCGCGGCGCCTGCCAGAAGGCAGAGGAGGCCGGTAGCAAGACTGTCTGGGACGCCGACGAACCCCGCCAGCGCCAGCGCCGTCATCGCCAGCACGACACCATCCGCTCGACAGAAGGCGACCGGCAACTGCGGCGAGCCGCGCTGCACCAGCCAGTTGCGGGTAAAGGATGGCACGATGCGCCCGCCGATCAGCGCAATCAGCAACAGGATCACCGCCAGCCCCAGACGCAGGCCGACCCCGTCAGAAGCCGATCCGTCCCGCGCGGCTTCCACATGGAACAGGAGGTTGGCGGCCAGGAACAGGCAAAGGAGCCCCAGCACCGGCAGGTTTCGCCAGTTCTGCCCCGCCACCACTTCGCGCGCAATCACGGCGGCCAGCGCCACCCCCGGCACAAGATCGACCAGCGCGACGACCAAGGCCGGCAGAGTCAGCGAAACCGCAATCGCGATCCGCCCGGCGAGCCACGCTCCGGCAAGGGCCGCCAGCGGCCAGCCCACCACCGGCAGGCGGCCGGTCCAGTTCGGCACCGCAGTCAGCAGAAAGCCCGAGATCACCGCCATACCGTAGCCGAAGACGAATTCATGCGCGTGCCAGGTGAACATGTCGAAGGCAGTCGGCAGGGGCGACGCACCCGCGAGCATGAAGATCCAGATCGCCATTGCCAGCGCGGCCCAGATGCCCGCCATCAGGAAGAACGGCCTGAAGCCGAGGCTGAAGACAGCCGGACCCTGCCAGGTCCGCTGGCGTGAAATCGTCGTCATCTGGCGCTCCATTGCAGCCCTGCCTCGGTGACGATGGCGTCAAGGCGGATGTCATGCGGTTGGGGAAAGATCGTGGCCAGCTTCGCGGATTGAAGGCCCACGCCTATCGCGAACGGTCGGTGGCGCGCCGCGGCAAGGGTGCGGTCGAAGTATCCACCGCCATAGCCAAGGCGATAACCTTCCGTGTCCCAACCGACCAGAGGCGCCAGGGCGATGTCCGGCACCACGATCTCGCGCGTCGCGGGAACGGGGATGTTCCAATGGCCCCGCTCCATCGCCGCGACCGGACCCCAGGGGCGGAAGACCAGCGGCGCTTTAGGCGTATCGACGACCGGCAGCGCCAGCCGCATTCCGGCTTCGGTCAGCCGGATCATCCAGGGCCGAAGATCAGGTTCCGACTTGATCGGCCAGTAGCCCGAAACGACGAGCGACTCGCGCCTGGGGAACAGGCCAAGCAGCAGAGCATCCAGATGTGCGGCAATCGCGGCGGCCACGGCCTGCCGTTCGACCACGGTCAATGCGGCGCGATGGGCAAGCCGCGTCGCGCGTTCCGCCTTGCGCCAGTGCGCGACATCCAGCGCTTGCTGGGGATCGACAGCCACGGGATCGAAATAGTCGGGTGCGACCTCCGCCGCCAGGCAGGGGGGAGAGGCAAAACGGGAAGCGGGTTTGTCGCCCGAGGACATGGTTGCTCTCCATCGCATGTGATCCGTCCAACCAAAGGGGTGCGCGGATCGATGGCAGGGGCGGGGCCTACCGCAGGCTGGGCGGTCGGGCGGGCTCCCGTTCGTGATCCGCAATTGCCAGTTCCAGCGAGCGGGCTATCCGTTCTGCCCGCTCGATCACATGGGCAGCGCCCGCCGTCGGAAAAAGCTCGTGCGCCGTCTCGCGGAACAGGTGAAGCCAGCGGTCGAAATGGACACGACTGACCGGCAGGGTCGCATGGGCGGGAACGGGTGCGCCGTGAAAGCGTCCCGTCATCAGGGCAACCGAACTCCAGAAGTCTGCCATCCGCTCCAGATGAGGCGTCCAGTCGTGGATCCGTTCGGCAAAGATCGGTCCCAGGAGGTCGTCCGCACGCACCTTTGCATAGAAGCGCTGGACCAAGGTGGCCAGGAGGGCATCGTCCAGTCCGGTCTGGCGCATCAGCGTCCGCGTGATCTCGGGGCGGGCCGAGCGGGCAATGGTCGAGGCGAGAGCATCCATGCTGCACCACAGGCAGATTGGGGTTGCCTCATGGGGTAGCTGCGTTAATAGGTATTGTAAATGCTAATTCGTGGAGCCACGGGGATGCGCCTGACCTCCTTTACCGACTACGGGCTGCGCGCCCTGATGCGGCTTGCGGCCGACCCTGATCGCGGGCGATCCACGGCCGATCTCGCAGGCGAGCTGCAGATCTCGCGACACCATCTGACCAAGATCCTCCAGCGGTTGGCCAGGGCCGGCATCGTCACGACGCGGCGCGGCGGCGGGGGCGGGGCTGTGCTGGCCATTCCGGCCGGCGAACTGTAGGTGGGCGAGCTCGTGCGGCTGCTCGAGGCAGGGCAGCCGCTGGTCGAGTGTTTCGCGCCCGAAGGAAGCGACTGCACCTTGCTCGGTTCCTGCCGATTGAAGCATCGCCTGCGTCGGGCGGAAGCTGCTTTCCTTGCCGATCTCAACCGGTCAACCTTGGCAGAGATTGCCGGTCCAATTGGTGCAGAATGAAAAGCTCGATGCGAACGCTAAGAGCGGTGATGTCAGACTGACCTGCCACGGGATTTTTCCTCCATCTGCGATTAGAGTCCGGCCCATCGAGAGGACGGACGATGAAGAAGGCACGACTGACGGAAGAGCAGGTCATTGGCATCTTGC
>JAYRKT010000089.1:0-4273 GCA_041905595.1 Rhodobacter sp. | reverse complement strand
CATGTTTGCATGCAGCTTCTCGCGCCGCAGGTCGAGGAAGCGGTAGGTCAGGCGGGTTTCTTCGGGGTAATCCACATCGCCAAAGACCGGCAAAGGCAGCTCGTCCGCCGCGCCCAGCACGGTCAGGCCGGTCGCATAGACCTCGATCTCGCCCGTAGCCAGTTTGGGGTTCACCAGCGCGGCGTCGCGCGCCTTCACCCGACCGTCGATCTGCACGACCCATTCGGCCCGCACCTTTTCGATCTCGGCAAAGGCCGGGCTGTCGCTGTCGGCCAGCACCTGAGTGATGCCGTAATGGTCGCGCAGGTCGATGAACAGCACGCCCCCGTGGTCGCGCACCCGGTGGACCCAGCCGGAAAGACGCACGGTCTCGCCGACATTGGCTTTGGTCAGTTGCGCGCAGGTATGGCTGCGATAGGCGTGCATGGTCGTCCCCTTGGTCCGAGGCAGTCAATCGTCGCGCCGATACACAGCGGCACGGGCGGGAAGTCAAGCGACGACGGGCAGACAACAGGTCGGCTTCTGTGCGGAAATGTCGCAGCTAGACTGGAAAGTTCACTTGCCGGCATTAAGACTCACCTCGCAATCGACAAGAAACGGCCTTGCAGGGATGTGGGACAAGCTTCTTGAGCGGCTCGCCGCGGGCGTTGTGCGGGATGGTCTCCTCGTGATGCACTTGCCCGACGGATCGACCCGACGGTTCGGCAACGGCATCGGCCCGGGTGCCGAAATGACGATCCATGATCCCGGCCTTTTGCGGCGGATCGTCCGCAATCCCGATCTGAGCCTTGGCGAAGGCTACATGGACCGCGCCTATTCGCTGCGCGATGATGATGTAGCCGGGTTCCTCGCCCTGCTGATGGTCAATGTCGGCAAGGGCCGGGGCGAGGCGTGGCGCTTTCCAATCGCACGGCTTCAGCGGGTGCTGGGGCGGCTGGAGCAGATGGCCCCTGCGCACCGGTCGCGGCAGAACGTGGCGCATCACTACGATCTGTCGGGCGACCTCTACCGGCTCTTTCTCGACGAGGATCAGCAATATTCCTGTGCCTATTTCCGGACGCCCGACGACACGCTGGAACAGGCGCAGACCCAGAAGAAGGCGCATATCGCCGGGAAACTCCTGCTGAAGCCGGGAATGCGGGTCCTCGACATCGGCTGCGGCTGGGGCGGCATGGCCCTGACCTTGGCGCGGGATTACGGTGCGAACGTGCTTGGCGTGACCCTGTCGGAAGAACAGCATGCCGTCGCAACCGCCCGGGTGGCCAAAGCTGGACTGTCCGACCGGATCGAGATCCGCCTGCAGGACTACCGCAAGGTCAAGGGGCAGTTCGACCGGATCGTCTCTGTCGGCATGTTCGAGCATGTCGGCCTGCCGCACTATACTGAATACTTCACCAAGGTCCGCGACCTGCTGCAGGAAGATGGCGTTGCGCTGATCCACACGATCGGACGCACTTCGCCACCGGGGCGGACCAGTCCCTGGATCAGCAAGTACATCTTTCCCGGCGGCTATGTCCCTGCCCTGTCCGAAGTCACTCCGGTGACAGAGGCCGTCGGCCTTTACCCCACCGACATCGAGATCTGGCGCCTGCACTACGCCGAGACCCTGCTCCACTGGCGGCACCGGTTCGAGGCGAACATCGACAAGGTGCGCGCGCTTTACGATGACCGGTTCTGCCGGATGTGGCGCTACTATCTGGCCGCATCGGAGATGACGTTCCGCTACAACGGTCAGTGCGTCTTTCAGTTTCAGTTGGCCCGCAACCAGCGTGCTGTCCCCCTGACCCGCGACTACCTTTACTCCCCGGTCGCACAGAACTGACCAGTCAGCCCATGAAAACGGCCGGGATAAGCCCGCGCAGGGAATTCCCGACCCAAAGCCGTCCTTCGGCCAGATCGGCAGGGGCCAGATCGCCCTCGCGGGCCTGCCCGGTCGCGAGCAATTCTTCGCGCAGGATGCCAGGAAGCAAACCGCTTGCGCGTCGCGGCGTGATGAGCCCCTCCTCCTTTTCCAGGAAGACATTCGTGATCGTGCCTTCGCACACCTCTTCCCGGTGGTTGAGAAACAGGACTTCATCGACCCCATCGGCCAGCGACGCCCTCGCCTGGTCGTAAAGCGCCCGCTTCGTCGTCTTCACCCGCAACCACGGGTCGTCGGGGGCAAGGCGATCCGGTGCAAGCACGATCCGCCATGTGCCTGAAACCGGGGGCAAAGGGGCGGCGGTCACCTCGATCCGCGCCGACGCCTCAAGGGTCAGCCGCAACCGCGCCGGCCCGTCTCGCCCGTCAAGCAGGGCCGCCCGCGCCAGATCCACGTCGCAATCCCAGCCGAGCGCGGCGGCAGACCGTGCCAGCCGCGCGAGGTGGCGTTCGCCCCGGACAAGCCGCGCGCCGTCCCAGGCGAGCGTCTCGATCAGCTTTAGCCCCGGCTCACGGCCGCCTTCACGAAGCGCGCCTTCCACAGCGCCTCCTCCCATTCGCCCTCGGCGGTGGAATCCATGACCACCCCGCCACCTACATTCATTACGATGCGCCGATCGGGAAACACCGAGAGGGTCCTGATCGCCACCGAGAAGTCCGCGGTTCCGTCCGGGGCCATCCAGCCGATCGCTCCGCAATAGACGCCACGCGGATGGGGCTCCAGCTCGCGGATGATCTGCATCGCCCGGATCTTCGGCGCCCCAGTGATCGAGCCGCAGGGGAACAGAGCCGCCATCAGCGCCCCGAACCCCGGCTGCCCGATCAGCTGCCCCTCGATCAGCGAGGTCATCTGGTGAACCGTCGCATAGCTCTCGATGCGGAAAAGCTCCGGCACGCGGACCGATCCGACCTCGCTCAGCCGCGAGATGTCGTTGCGCAGAAGATCGACGATCATCAGGTTCTCGGCCCGGCCCTTGAGGCTTTCCGCAAGCTCGGCCGCCAGCTCCATGTCGCGCACGGGGTCGGGGTCGCGCGGTGCTGTGCCCTTCATCGGGCGGGCCGAGATGCGCCCCCCGACATCAAGGCGGAAAAACAGCTCGGGCGAGCGCGACACGACAACCGGCCCGACGCCAAGATCGACGAATGCGCCGTGCCCGACCGCCCCGGCCTGCTTTAGCCGGCCATACAGCCCAAGCGGTGTTCCCCGCACCAGCGAAGATGCCATCGGGAAGGTCAGGTTCACCTGATAGCAGTCGCCGGCCATGATGTAGGCCTTCAGCCCAGCCATAGCCGCATTATAGCTGTCGCGTGAAATCATGGGTTCAGGCACGGACATGACCACATCCGCAGCTTCGGCCCCGGCTTGCGCCAAGACCGGGCCGGCCCTTTCCGGATTGGCGAAGATCCCCATCACCAGGAGCGGAACAGGTCGATCCTCCGGGATGAGCGGGGCGAGCCGAGGCTCCTGGGCATAGCCTGCCTCGTACCCGATCCAGCCGGCGATCCAGCGTCCTCGCGCCCTTGCAGCATCAAGCGCAGCGAAAGCCCCGGGCAGGTCCGACGGATCGACAGCCGAGATCACGGCTTCCGGCTGACCGAAGGCCACTGGCTGTCCACCTGGCCCATGTTCACACAGGATCACGTCCTATCGCCCCGCATTTTCATCGCTGCATCTTCCCGGGCGGGGGGTGATCCGGCCCGCCCGTTTCCCACCCAAACCGCGATATTTGCGATACCACGGCGGAACCGAAACCCCCTTTCGACAATATGTAGTTGCCAGACTTCCAGTTTCAGGCTTCCCTCGTGGCGAGGCCCGGCTCGAACCGGGTCCAATTCACATTGACTGGAACGTCGAACAGACCAGGGGGAACCAGAATGTCGTCCGACGACTACACAGATAAGGACCGCCATGAGGACATAAAGGTCCTGCATGGCATGGGCTATGCCCAGGAACTGCAGCGCTCGATGTCGAAGTTCTCTAACTTCGCCATCTCCTTCTCGATTATCTGCATTCTATCGGGGGGCATCAACTCCTTCGCCCAGTCGATCGGCTCGATCGGCGGCGCCGGCGCCGGCATCGGCTGGATCGTCGGCTGCGGCGTTTCCGCGGTCTTCGCGCTTGCCATGGCGCAGATCGCTTCGGCCTTCCCGACCGCGGGCGGCATCTATCACTGGTCCTCGATCCTGGGGAACACCTTCTGGGGCTGGCTCGCCGCCTGGACGAACCTCCTCGGCCTCATCACCGTGCTTGGCGCCATCAACATCGGGACGGCGTTCTTCTTCGCGGGCACCTTCGGACCCTGGTTCGGGTTTGACGGGTCAACACCGCACCAGATCGTCTGGTTCGTGGCGA
>JAYRKT010000088.1:4040-4370 GCA_041905595.1 Rhodobacter sp. | reverse complement strand
ATCACCGTAATCTGGGCGATCCGCTTCCAGGCCACGCCGTCCTCTTCGGCGAGGCGCAGGACGGCAGCCCGGTTGATCGTCACGATTTCGACGGGTTCCCGCGCCGTCACCGTCACAACGCGAACGCCATCCGACAAGAGCGCGACATCCCCGAACCACCAACCCGGCTTGGCAATCTGCACCAGATGGTGCGGCAGGGCCTCGGGCGCGATGGTGACCGACAGCGACCCGCTGGCGAGGCCGAACAGGCCTGCAGGCTCATCACCGGCAATCTGGATCGTTGCGTGCCTGGGGAAGGTTCTCAGCTCGGCATGGCGAAACAACTCGTCC
>JAYRKT010000088.1:0-4030 GCA_041905595.1 Rhodobacter sp. | reverse complement strand
GGTTGTTGTGGCGAGTTGCCGCTTCATGTCTGACCCTTCCGGATGACCTCATCCAACCTGCCAGCTAGAGGCTATCGCAGAATTTGCGCGTGCAATGCACACTTCTGGGCATTCAATGGCGCAAAATTGACCATTGTTGTGCTTGGGCTGCCACGCGATTCCTGCGTCCAAAACCGGAAAATGGACCTTCATCGCTGCGCCCAACCCGACGAGTACCCCGGCGAACGACCTGACAGAAGGAAATGCTCAGATGCAACGACATGGATTGGCCGTGCGGGTCTCGATTGCCGCGCTTATTGTAGGTTCCCTGGCAAGCGGAGCGTTGGCGCAGAGCGCGGACACCCGCAAGGATGCGACCGAGGCGACCAAGCAGGCAAATGCCGCGCTGCTCACGCAGCTGCCCTTCAGCGATACGACCGACCACAAGGGCTTCATCGCACCGTTGCCGACAGATGTCCTGAAGGGCGAAGCGGGCAACACGATCTGGAACCCGGATCAGTACGGTTTCATCAAGGAAGGCGAGGCGGCTCCGGATACCGTGAACCCCAGCCTCTGGCGGCAAGCGCAACTCATCAACCTGTCGGGCCTGTTCGAGGTGACTGACGGCATCTATCAGGTCCGCAACCAGGACCTGTCGAACATGACCATCATTGAGGGCACCGAGGGCATCACCATCGTTGACCCGCTGGTCTCTGCCGAGACTGCCAAGGTCGCGCTCGACCTCTACCACGCCAATCGCGGACAGAAGCCAGTCAAGGCGGTCATCTACACCCATAGCCATGTCGACCACTACGGCGGCGTCAAAGGCGTGGTCAACGCCGAAGACGTGGCCGCCGGCAAGACGAAGATCTACGCCCCCGATGGCTTCCTTGAGGCCGCGGTGGCCGAGAACGTGATGGCCGGCAACGTCATGAGCCGTCGCGCCAGCTACATGTACGGCAACCTGCTTCAGCCCGACGCCAAGGGTCAGGTCGGCGCCGGCCTTGGCACCACGACCTCCGCCGGAACGGTGACGCTGATCGCACCGACCGACATCATCACCACGACGGGACAGAAAGAGGTCATCGACGGCCTCACCTATGAGTTCCTTATGGCCCCCGGCTCCGAGGCGCCCTCCGAGATGATGTGGTACATCGTCGAGAAGAAGGCGATGGAAAGCGCCGAGGACGTCACCCATACGTTGCATAACACATACTCGCTGCGCGGCGCGAAAATCCGAGAGCCTCTGCCGTGGTCCAAGTACATCAACGAGGCACTGACGATGTGGCCCGAGGTCGAGATCGTCTTCGCGCAGCACCACTGGCCGACCTGGGGGAACGAGAACGTCACCGCCCTGCTGAAAAGCCAGCGCGACCTCTACCGCTACATCAACGACGAAACCCTCCGGATGGCCAATGAAGGCATGACCATGCGCGAGATTGCGGAAGAGTTCGAACTGCCCGACGGCCTGGCCAACAAATGGGCCAACCGGGGCTACTATGGCTCGGTCTATCACGACGTGGCTGCGACCTATGTGCTGTATCTCGGCTGGTTCGACGGCAACCCCGCGACCCTTCACGAACTGCCCCCGGTCGAGGAAAGCGTGAAATACGTCGAGTTCATGGGCGGTGCGGATGCAGTGCTGGAAAAGGCCAGGGCGGCCTATGACAAGGGCGAGTATCGCTGGGTGGCGCAGGTCGTCCATCATGTCGTCTTCGCCGATCCCGACAACCAGGCGGCCAAAGACCTCGAGGCCGATGCGCTGGAGCAACTTGGCTACCAGGCCGAAAGCGGTCCCTGGCGCAACTTCTACCTGTCCGGGGCGCAGGAATTGCGCAACGGCGTGGTCAAGGGTCCGACCCCGAACACGGCCAGCCCCGACACCATCCGTGCCATGTCGATCGACCTGTTCTTCGACTATCTGGCCGTCCGCCTGAACGCCGAGAAAGCGGGCGATGCGACGGCGAAGATCAACTTCGACTTCGGGGACAGCGGCGGCAAGTACTTCGTCGAGCTCGAGAACGGCGTGCTCAACCACACCGCCGACATGGCCACCCCGAACCCGGACGTGACGGTGACCCTGTCCCGTGACACGCTGGACAACATCATGCTCCAGACTGTGACGCTGGATGACGCGGCCACGGCCGGAGACATCACGCTCGACGGCAACCAGGCCAAGCTGACCGAACTCGTGTCCTACCTCGACACGTTCGACTTCTGGTTCAATATCGTCACGCCGTGACGTGCTTTCAGGCGGAGCGGCGCAAGATCGCCGCTCCAATCCCTGCTGCTGGCGCGCCAGTTTGGATGGTGCGGATATTGCCGACCTGTCGTGCCTCCGCCGTCAATTAGGCGAATATGGATCGGGTGTGCCCGGCTTGATCGGCGGGTGCTCCGCCAGGCTCCGCTCGAAGGTATCCACTGTGGAGAGGCGCGCAATAAGGGTTGATCTGTGCCCGAGAAACTGGACCGCTTTCTGGACTTGCCCGGGAAAAGTGGAGAGCACCAACTGAGGGAACAGGAGGTGTTCCATGTCACGAGGTCGGAAGGTGACGCCGGAGTTTCGGCGGGAGGCGGTTCGTCTGGCGCTGACGAGCGGGCGGACGCGGCGGGAGGTTGCGGATGATCTGGGTGTCGGGCTGTCGTCCCTGACGCGCTGGATCGGCACTGGCCGCGCCGAAGGAGGTGGCGATGAGGCCGACAGCGATCTTCGCGCCGAGCTGAAGCGCCTGCGCCGAGAGAACGCCGTGCTCAAGCAGGAGCGCGACATCCTAAAAAAAGCTGCGGCCTTCTTCGCGAGAGACACAAATCGATGAGTTTCGCCTTCATCGAAGCGGAGAAGGCGCGTTTTCCGATCGGCCGCCTGTGCCGAACCCTGGGCGTCAGCCAGAGCGGCTACTTTGCCTGGCGGGACCGGCCCGCCTGCCATCGGCAGCGTGCGGATCTGGTCCATCTCGCCCATATCCGCGCGGCCTTTGCCCTGTCGAACGGCACCTATGGCAGCCCGCGGATGCACCGCGATCTGGTCGATGCGGGGCACGTGATCGGTCGGCACCGCACGGCCCGTCTGATGCGCCAGAACGGCCTGGTCGCGCGCCAGAAACGCCGGTTCAAGCGCACGACGGACAGCGAGCATGCCTGGCCGGTCGCGCCCAATCTCGTCGCGCAGGACTTCGCGGCCGAGGCACCGGACCGGAAATGGGGCGCGGACATTTCCTACATCTGGACGGCCGAGGGCTGGCTCTATCTGGCGGTGATCCTCGACCTCCACTCGCGCCGCGTCGTCGGTTGGGCCACCAGTGACCGGCTGAAGCGCGATCTGGCCATCGCCGCTCTCCGCCGCGCGCTGGCCACCCGCAATCCGCCTGCCGGTCTGCTCCATCATTCGGATCGCGGATCCCAATACTGTTCCGTGGACTACCAGGCCATGCTCAGGGCGCGCAGCATCCGCATCTCGATGAGCGGCAAGGGCAACTGCTACGACAACTCGATGGTCGAGAGCTTCTTCAAGACCATCAAATCCGAACTGCTCTGGCCCGTTGCCTGGCAGACCCGGGAACAGGCTGAAAACGCCGTCGCCAGATACATCGACGGGTTCTACAATCCCGTCAGGCGGCATTCATCGCTCCGCTTCCAGAGCCCCATCGCCTTCGAGCGACAGGCCCAGGCAGTGAGCTAACCGCTCTCCACCAAAACCGGGCAAGTCCACCTGTCCAGTGGACGCGACAGACTTTGGCGCTTGCGTGAAGTGGAACGATTGAACCTCTTCCCCCGCCCCAACCGCTTCGCATTCGCTGCCGTCTTCTCCCCGAGCGGCTTGAGGGCGGCCAGCGCCGTGGCGCCGTGACGGCTCGCGGCGTCGGAGCGGGCGGCGAGGTTTGACAAGGATTGCCAAGTTAGGCCATGCTGTCGCCAGAGGTGCCCATGGCCACGATGAACGTTTCCCTGCCCGACGCGATGAAGGCCTGGGTCGAGCGCCAGACCGAAACCGGGCGCTATGGCAATGCCAGCGACTATGTCCGCGACCTGATCCGTCGCGATCAGGACCGCC
>JAYRKT010000087.1:0-4438 GCA_041905595.1 Rhodobacter sp. | reverse complement strand
ACCGGCTGCTGGCCATCATCGCGGGGATGCGCCACGCCGATCCCGACCTGACGCTGGCGGGCATTGCCAGGCGGCTGGAGGACATGCGCGAACGCACCCCGCGCGGCAGCTCCAGGTGGTATCCGTCGTCCGTCCGGTCCCTGCTGGTGCGGGCCGAAAAGATGGGAATGACAAGCGGGGTGCCGTGAAGGGGGGCTCCTCGGCCATCCGCCTTGGTGCGGGCAACAGCCGCTTTCCAACGAAGATCGCCGTGGTTGACAAACCTCGCTTTCCCCTGGCGCCGAGCAACATCCCTTCGCTCGCCTGCAGGTCGGGGACCGCGGGTTTCCTTGTCAGCGCCGCTGCACGGATTGGAACTGCTGCGCCAGATGTCCCAAGCCGCAATGTGGAAAGGGCCTGCGGCATCTGGCACGGGGCAGCGACATCTCGCGGCACCGGTTGATGGTGCCAACGGGACGCATAATCCTGGCTGTCATTGTCGGAACAGGGCCGGCATCGGCGAAGATCGATCCGGCTGCCGGGCCGGACCGGCAGGCACCCCCCGCCATGAGCGGGAATTCTGCTTGCCAAGGCGAATGATTCTCACCCATAGTCACGAAAAAGAGCGGCAAAACGGCAATATTCGTGAACACGGTGATGCGAGAACAAAGAGCAGGCGAGGCTCTGGACCAGGAAAACCTGAATACGGTCATTCGGCAACATTCCGAGTGGCTTGCCAGTCAGCTGCACGCCCAGCGTGAGAACCTGTTTCCGCCTGACGCCCACAAGGCCATGCGCAGGTTCACCTCGGGCGAGGCTGCCGCGCTTCTGGATGTCAACGACAGCTATCTGCGGAAATTGCATCTGGACGGCAAGGGCCCCTCGCCCGAGACGACCTCCGGAAACCGCCGCATGTATTCCGTGCAGGATATCCAGGAACTGCGCGAAATGCTTGAAAAGACGGCACGAAATCCTGGGACCTACCTGCCGGGACGCCAGCCCGGCGACAAGCTGCAGATCATCGGCGTGATGAATTTCAAGGGCGGGTCGGGCAAGACGACGACCTCGGCCCATCTGGCGCAGCGGCTTGCGCTGAAAGGCTATCGCGTGCTGGCCATCGATCTCGATCCGCAGGCATCGATGACGGCCTTGCACGGGGTGCAGCCGGAATACGACCTGCAGGACGGCGGGACGCTGTACGACGCGATCCGCTATGAGGACCCGGTCCCGATCCGCGACGTGATCCGCAAGACCTACCTGCCGAATCTCGATCTGATCCCCGGCAACCTGGAGCTGATGGAGTTCGAGCATGAGACGCCCCGGGCCCTGGCGCAGGGCAATGCCGGGCTGTTCTTCTTCCGCGTCAAGGAAGCGCTGGCCCAGGTCGATCCCGACTATGACGTCGTGGTCATCGACTGCCCGCCCCAGCTGGGCTTTCTGACGATGTCCGCCCTGTCGGCGGCGACGGGCGTGCTGGTCACGATCCATCCTGAGATGCTGGACGTCATGTCCATGAGCCAGTTCCTGCGGATGACCGCCGACCTGATGGACGTGATCGCGGAAAGCGGCGCGGACATGTCGCATGACTGGATGCGCTATCTGCTGACCCGCTACGAGCCGACGGACGCCCCGCAGAACCGGATCGTGGCCTTTCTGCGCACGATGTATGGCGACAAGGTCCTGAACGCGCCGATGCTGAAGTCGACCGCCATCTCGGACGCGGGGCTGACGAAGCAGACCCTTTACGAGGTCGAACGCTCGGCCTTCACCCGGTCCACCTATGACCGCGCCATCGAAAGCCTGAACGCCGTCAACGACGAAATCGCGCAACTGATCCAGCAGACCTGGGGGCGCAAATGAGCGACAGCAAGAAGCGCCGGATGTCGATGCTGGACAACCTGGCCCAGGGGGCGGCCGGCGCGCCGCCCTCGATGATGTCGAACAATCGCGCGCTGCGCTCGGCGCGGGATGCCGTGGACAGCCACCGGATCTGGGAACTGGACCCGGACCAGATCGTCGACGACCGCGCCGCCGACCGGATGGACCCGCAGGATGTGGCCGACCTTCGCGCCTCGATCGAGGCGGTGGGGCAGACCGTGCCGATCCTGGTCCGCCGCGATCCCTCGGACCCGGACCGATACCTGCTGGTCTATGGCCGCCGGCGTCTGGAAGCCGTACGGGGATCGGACCACGTCACCAAGATCCGCGCGATGATCGCCTCGATGGACGACGGCGCCGCCATTCGCGCGCAAGCCTCCGAGAATACCGGCCGCCGCGAACTGAGCTTCATCGAACGCGCGATGTTCGCCCGGCAACTGGTCGAAAGCGAATTCGGCAGCCAGGCCCAGATCGCCGACATCCTGAACGTCACGAAATCGGCAATCTCGATGTCGCTGTCGATTGTCCGGAACGTCGGTCCGGATCTCGCCTCGGCCATCGGCCCAGCCCATGGCACCGGCCGCCCCCGATGGGAGGCCCTGGCCGCCGCCTTGGCCGAAACCGACATCGACCGTTCGGAACTGGTCGAGCTTGCGGCGCGCGTCAGGGGCCAGACCGATCCGGATGTTGCCGATCCCTCGGTCGCAGCGTTCGATGCGGTAATCCGTCGTTTACGGAAACTGGCCACCCTGCCCCGCCCGACATCCAGGGATTCGGGCGCGCTGACGATCGACGGCAAGCCCGCCGGCAAGGTCGTCAGGACCAAGACCGGGGTGCGGCTGGAGATCAGGACCGAGGATATGGAATTTGCGGAATGGCTGCAGTCCGAAGCAGCCGGCGCGATCGAGGAACTTCACGCCCGCTGGAAGAAGCGCGGCTGAGGGCAGGACAGTATAACAGCAAGGAGGCACGACCCGGCCAAGGAAAAGGTCCCGCAAAGCACAAAGCCTCACGAGACCCTTTGATCGTAGCACATTAAAGGTAGTCGCCGTCGAAAGCCTCTGCAAGTCCCTTTGTGATTTGCGGCGCGGGATTTCTTTGTCTTCGTGAATGAATAATGACTTACCATGCCATAACGCCGTTCCGGCGACCGGTGGATGCTGTCCGCATCCACCGCCACGCGACGCTGATGCAGCCCGCGCCCGGCACCCACGTCAACAAGTGGGCCATCCTGCGGGATCTTGTGGCCGGACGCGAAGCCTTCGACGTCACGGACCGGGACCTGACCGTCCTGCAGGCGCTTGTCAGCTTCCATCCGGGCAACGATCTGGACGATCCGGCGCGATTGATCGTTTATCCGTCGAATGCGGCAATCTGCGAACGGCTCAACGGGATGCCCTGCTCGACCATGCGCCGCCACCTTGCCCGTCTGGTGCAGGCCGGCCTGATCCTTCGCAATGACAGCCCCAATGGAAAACGCTACGTCCGCCGCAGTTCCCTGGGCGAACAGCGCTTCGGCTTCGACCTTTCGCCCTTGTCGCAGCGCGCGGGCGAAATCCAGGCCGCCGCCCGGCAGGCCCGCGATGTCGCCACGGTGATCGCGGGCCTGCGCGATGACATCAGCCTGATGCGGCGGGATGTGACCGGGCTTCTAGACCTGGTGGAAGGCCAGGCCCTGCCCCGCAGCGATCAGCACCGGGACCTTGTTGCCGTTGCCGCGCGAACCCTTCGTCGGAGACTTGGCCTGGCGGAATTGTCAGCCCTGCGTGCTGACCTTGCCGCCGCACTGCGCGACATCCGGGGTGCTATGGTGGGCTGCCAGACAGACGATCTGAGCATCAGGGACGGCCAGAATGAGCAGCACTATCAGAGATCAGATAAAGAAGAATCTGAATCTGAAAGGGGCAAAGAAGAGGATATCTGCCTGCCGCACTCGGAACAGCCCGACCTTGCCTTGGCCTGCGTCACCTCGGCTTGCCGTGACATCGTTCAGTTCAGCAGCCATCCCATCCGTGACTGGCCTGGGCTGGTAAGCGCCGCCGACCAGGTTCGCCCGATGATGGGTGTCGAACCTTCCGTCTGGCTCTTGGCGAAACAGAAGATGGGAGCCGCCTGTGCGGCAGCCGCCCTGGCGGCGATCCTGCAGAGGTTTGCGCAGATACGTTCTCCAGGAGCCTACCTGCGAACACTCGCATCGAAGGCTGAGGCCGGACAGTTTTCGATTGGCAGGCTGATAAGATCGGTCGCGCGGACTGAACCAGAGTTCACAGCTGTGAACTGCTAGCGATCGAGGAAAAGTCATGCCTTGTTTCGCGGCTTTGATGGTTTGACAGTTGCGGCAGGAGGCAAGGGCAGGCGGACAGATCGTTCCAGCCGCGGGCCGAAGGCCAATGGTCCGAATTCGGTCGCGTCAGTCTGGGGGAATCGATGTCGTGTTACCGCTGAAATGCCTTGGCGCATCAGCCTTGAAGGCGCGGCGGACGCTCTAGCACGCTGCTGAAATAGTCGGGCCTCGACGCCGAATGAGGAACATGATTCATCGCCAACAGGAAGACGGCTGGGGTGATCATGCGGGGCACGG
>JAYRKT010000086.1:0-4498 GCA_041905595.1 Rhodobacter sp. | reverse complement strand
AGGAAGCAACTTGTTCCTACTGCCTAAAAGATCGCGAAAGATCGCGAGCCGCCGACGCTTTTTAGGGCCAAAGCCCTTCACCGGACCCTTTGACGATTAGCCCGGCAGCCTTTGGCCTCGAAACGATCATGTCGCATCGGTAAGCACGTTAACTCGCGGACGTCGGCTGTGCAGATCGCTCCTTCATGGTCCGTTGCAGGCCGGCATGAAAGCCGGCCTGCCTGAGGAACGTGTCACTCGTAGATATAGACAATCTCGCGGCTTTGCGGGTTCACCAGGACTGGCCGCTCGTCGACATAGACGTAGCTGTATTCGGACTCGGGGATCGTATGGATCTCGACCGTCTCTGGCACTTGGGTGCCCACCGCGACGTCTCCATCGATGACCACGGACTCAACTTTGTTGTCCATGACGTAGGTTCGTGTCTCAGGCGTCAGGGCATCCTCGCTGATGTCGCCGACCACACCTCCGGCGACTGCCCCCACGGCCGCACCCACAGGGCCGCCAACCGCCGCTCCGGCAATTGCGCCCGAGGCTGCCCCGCCGGCCGCGCCACCGCCCGTCGTCTCGGCATCGGTCTGGACTTCGGTGACCGAGGGAGTGGTTTCAGTCACAACGGTGGTTTGTGCAAAGAGAGGACCCGCAACAAGGGCCGCAACAATCGACGTGGTAGACAGGATCGATTTCATCTCTGATCTCCAGATTGACAATATGGTAGCCAAATCTGTTTCGAGCCAGTCGGTTCCATGAAATCGTTGTGTTCACCAGAACCTTCAACAGGCTGCTGATGCGGTCAGGACCTGGAAACAGTTTTCTCGTGGTCTGACTTGGGCGGGAACTGAATGGTCGTTGTTTGCGGCCACACGTGGCCCGCGGGCGTTCTTGTCGCGCTCTATGGCCAGCAGCCGGGGCAATCGCGCAAGGTTGTTGGCGGTCATCAGCCTCACTCCGGCACCTGCTGGCCCACCTTGGCGGAAACAGCCGGCTCTTTCGGTTCGCGTGGCGGGGCAGCTTCCTTGCCGGTCAGCCGCTCGGCCATCTCGGCGGCGAGCGTTTCGAGCAGCAGCAACTCCTCCTCGTCAAGCTCCCGCACCTCGTCATGGATCAGGCACAACGCCCCCAGGACCACGCCATCCGCCTGGCGCATCGGTGCGGCGGCAAGGGCGCGGGCCGACCAGGCGCGCAGGATGTCGTTTCTGGACAGCTCCGGATCACGCTTGATGTCGGGGACCATCAGGGGATGGGCATCGGCCAGAAGCTGCGTCGCCAGCGCTGTGCCGGGGGGCAGCAGGATCAGGCCGCGCCCGTCGGTGTTGCGCGGACCGGGCAGTTCGCGGCTGGCACCGATCACCAGTTCATGAGTGGGCCCGATGGCGATGACAACCGCCGTTTTCACGTCGAACACATCGGCGGCGCGGATCGCATAATCGTTCAGATCCTTGCGAAGCCCCTCGTCCTCCAGCGGCACGTCCTTCAGGGCTTCGTTCCGGGCCGCTGCGGCTTGCGGGTCCGGCACGACCTTCACCTTCGCTTCCTCTGCCTCGCTTGTCAAAAGCAGGACGCGGCGCACCGCCTCCCTGATCGAGGCAACGACCGCATCCGCGCCAAGCCCCTCGCGCCGCCGGTCGTCCAGTTCGTCGGTCGGCACGCCCCAGAGACCCAGCACAATCTTGGCCTGGGGCCAGCGCGCCCGGATGCGGCGGGCGAGGTTACGGGCCGCGGGGTCCGGCTCGCGGCTGAAGAAGCTCAGCACCACGACCTCTGCCCCCTCCAGTTCCAGTTCCGCCACATGGCGCGAGGTGATGCTGCCGGGCGCCCGCACGGCCGCCGGCACCCCGTCAAGCTGCAGGCTGTGGGCCAGCATCTCGCAGGCCTGGCGGTCGATCTCCCACTTCCCGGCGATGCAGACGACCTTGGGCGCCGCGCCCTCGGGCAGCTCGGAAGGGTGTTCTTCGCGGATCTCGGCCAGCAGTTCGTCGATGCCATTGGCAATGCGCAGGCGGTGCTCGGCCCGAGCGTTGTTGATGTAATCGATGCTGGCCTGTCGCAGCACCTCCATCCCCTCGTCGTTGTAGAACGCGACCACCGAGGCTTCCTCGATGGCGTCCTCGGCCAGGTCGATGGCGTCGTCGGGGTCATTGGCGATCAGGCGCTGGTAGATGCGGGTCTGCCGGCTGAGTGCGGGGCTGGAACCAAGCAGCGTTTCCAGAATGGAAAGCTGCGGAAGATACCGCCCGACGACCAGAAGGCAGACGGTCAGCGGCGTCGAAAGAACCAGTCCGACAGGCCCCCAGATCGCTGTCCAGAAGGTGGCCGCCGCAATCAGGGACAGTACGGACAGCCCTGTGCTGCTGCCGTAAAGTAGTGGCTCGATGACGTTGTTCGACACAAGCTCCAGCACCAGGATCAAGCCCGCAGTCAGCAGCACCATGTTCCAGCCTGGATCGACTGCGAACGCCAGGCTGAGCGGGAACACCGCCGACAGAAGCGGCCCGACATAGGGTATGAAGCGCATCACGGCGGCCAGCGTGCCCCACAGGATCCATCCCGGCACGCCGATGGCCCAAAGCCCGAAGCCCATCGGAATGGCATAGGTCACGTTCACGACCAGCTGCATCAGCAGGTATTTCGAGATGCGCTTACTCGCCTCTTCCAGCGCGTCGGTTGAACGATAGATGTTGCCGCCCAGTAACCGAAGCAACCTGTCCCGCAGGTCGCCCTGGTCAAGCAGGATCAGCACGACGAAGACCAGAACGATGCCCGCCGTGGCGATCGGTTCAAGAAACGGCGTAAGCCACAGCAACGCGGTTTTGAAGGGCGAGACCGGCTCGGGGATCACCCGCACCCGCTGCGGGGGGACCGTGTTCTCCTCTCCCTCGCCCACGACCTCGGCCACTTCCTTCTGGACAGTATCCACAGTCTGCAGAGCGCCTTCCAGGAAGCCCGCGCCTTGCATCTTCGCGCCCAGATCCTCGATCTTGGTCCGGATGGTGGACTGATAGGTCGGCAGTTCCGCGCTGAGCGAGCGCACCTGCACGGCAACAACCGTGCCAAGCGCGCCAAGCACGGTCAGCACCAGCACCATTGTCAGCGTGACGGCAAGGATGCGCGAAAGCCCATGCCGCACCAGCCAATGCACCAAGGGCCCCAACGCAAAGCTGATGAGAAAGGCAATAGCCAGCGGGATAAGTACGACCTGGCCAAGATAAAGGGTGGCGATGACAATGGTGGCGATCACCAGCGCTGCGGCGAGCCGCATCACATCGGGCTGCTGTGCCTGTGGCGGCTCGCTGCGGGATGGCGGAAGAGGTGGGATCACATGGTCACCGCGCGGCTGAGGACTTGCGAAGCAACGCCAGGGCAGAGCAGGGGGTTCATGCGGTCAGAGAAAAAGGGTGGTTGCCTTTCATCTACTTAACAGGGTGCTGATTTAGTCAGGACCCGGAGGACGTTTTCCTCGTGGTCAGGCTCGGATGCCGATTGGGTGGTCGTTGATTGCGTCCACACCTGGTCTTCAGCATCCTTCTTTCTCTATGCGGCCAGCAGCCGGGGCAGTCGGGCCAAGTTGTTGGCGGTCATTGTCAGGATGAAGCGGGACCTCACCCGTTCGACACCGCGGTAGACGGTTTGGGCCATGCCGCCAACGGTCTTGGCCCAGCCGAAAGGGTTCCTCGATCCGCTTGCGACGCTTGATGGACAGGGCATACCCTTGATGCCGTGTGGTGCGTCCGTCGATTGCCGAATGCCGCGCTTTTTGGGCGACATGCGGGGTGACGCAGGCTCGGCGCAGATCGGCCACAAAGCCGGCGGCATCATAGGCCTTGTCCGCGCCCAGCGTCAGTTTCCGCGTCGAGCCGGGGGAATGACGATGCAGCATATCGAGTGCGGCCTTCCGCTCGGCACGACCATTGGCCTGTGTCAGGTCGCCCTGAACGATCAGCTCGTGGCGGTTCTCCATCAAGGCATGCCCCATGAAGCAGAGCATTGCGCCGGTGCCAGGCGATTTCTTGTAGAGCCGGGCCTCCGGGTCGGTCGTGGAGGCATGGGTCGCGTTGGAGCGCTTCTCGCCCCTGAAGTCGACCTCGGCATTTCGGCCGCGATGGTTGGGACGGGGCATTGGAGCATTCTCGGAGCTGGTTTCGGAGGTTGGCGTGACGGGGCTCACAGAAGGGGCATGACCCTCTGCGGGCGGATCGCCCGGGCCCTCGTTGTCGCGCGGCGTGTCCGGGCCTTGGGCTTGAAGCTTTTCATCGACGTCCACGCCTTGATCAGCGTACCATCGACCGAGAAGTGATCGTCCGACAGGAGCGGCGCGACTTCGCGATGGGCCAGGATCGCCGCCATGACCTTGCGCGACATCTCGGTCGTCAGCAGCCGGTCGGGGTTCTTCGAGAACACCGTTGGCCTGCGGCCCCGGGCTTCGCCCGTTCAGGGCTGAAATCTGTCCGCTGGACAGATTACCGGGCCCCCTTCACCCCAAAACCGCGCCATCAATCCC
>JAYRKT010000045.1:0-35510 GCA_041905595.1 Rhodobacter sp. | reverse complement strand
CTTTGCCTCTTTCGCAAATGCTGTCTTGTTGCGCCACCATCCGTCCCACCCTGTGGTTGGGGTGGAAGCGGGGGTTTCACACCCCCGCACCCCCGTGGGGTACTTTTCCCAAGAAGAATAAGGGTTTGTTAATGTTGAGCAGGTAGGACTGCCCTTGCGGTACAGGCTGGGGAGCCGATGACCGCCCGAGGAGAAGCCGCCCCGGCCGGAGATCGAGGGATCGGATCGGCGTCGAATGCGCCGTACGGTCGGGGCGCAGCTTTCCAGCAGTCATGCCCTTCCTCCCTACTTCTTTCGCTCATCCAGCTCCGCGTTGAACAGGCGCAGCCGGTGAATGAGGTTGTCCTTGTCCGTCACGCTGTCGAAATGCTCGAACAGGAATGACAGCGCCTCACCCTCGTCGAGACCGGCCTCATCTGCGAAACGCTTCAGCCGGCGATAGCCGTCCTCTGTCATGGCGACGGGGAAGCGGCGGGTCAGGCGAAAGCGTTTCGGCATGAGATCCTCCCTTGGGGCCTTGAGCGAGCCTAGAAGGTCTCGGCAGCGAGTGCCATGACCGGATCCGCCCCGGACTGGATCCGGGCGAGGTGCATGGCGGTGGCGGGAAGCTGGCGCGCCATGTAGTAGCGCCCGGTTGCAATCTTTGCCTCGTAGAAGTCGCGGTCGCCCGCGCCCGCATCGAGCGCAGCATAGGCCGCCTTCGCCATGCGTGCCCACATCAGGCCAAGACAGACATGGCCCATCATGTGCATGAAGTCATAGGATCCGGCCAGCGCGGCATTGGGGTTCTTCATCCCCTCGGCCATGAAGAACATGGCCGCTGCCTGCAGGTCCTTCGACGCAGCCTTGAG
Source organism: Rhodobacter sp. (assembly GCA_041905595.1). GTDB lineage: Bacteria > Pseudomonadota > Alphaproteobacteria > Rhodobacterales > Rhodobacteraceae > Aliitabrizicola. The sequence goes on along the minus strand of JAYRKT010000045.1, from coordinate 34,659 downwards.
CGGGTCGAGGAAGCCGGCCTTCAGCCGGGCGTCGCCCTCGTTCTCCTTGAGGAACGACTTCACCAGATCGAAGAAGGCCATGACATGCTTGCCGCCGTCCGCGGCCAGCTTTCGCCCCACGAGGTCGAGTGCCTGGATGCCGTTCGCGCCTTCGTAGATCATGGCGATCCGGGCGTCGCGGGCGAACTGCGACATGCCCTGTTCCTCGATATAGCCATGGCCGCCATAGACCTGCTGCGCCGCCACCGCCATCTCGAACCCCTTGTCGGTCTGGAAACCCTTGAGCACCGGCGTCAGCAGCGAGATCAGCCCGTCCGCCTCGGCATCGTCCATCCGGTGCGCCCGGTCGATCAGCGACGCACCCCAGAAGGTGAAGGCGCGGGCGCCCTCGACGAAGCTCTTCTGGTCCATCAGGCTGCGGCGGATGTCGGGATGCACGATCAGCGGATCGGCCGGACCGGAAGGGTTCTCAGCCCCGGTGATCGCCCGGCCCTGCAGGCGGTCCTTCGCATAGGCCACCGCGTTCTGATAGGCCGCCTCGGCCACCGCATAGCCCTGCAATGCGACACCCAGGCGGGCCTCATTCATCATGGTGAACATGGCCCGCATCCCCTTGTGCAGATCGCCCAGCAGGAAGCCCGTCGCGCCGTCATAGTTCATGACGCAGGTGGCATTGCCGTGGATGCCCATCTTTTCCTCGACCTTGCCCACGCTCACCGCATTGCGGGCGCCGAGCGTGCCGTCGGCGTTGACCAGGAACTTCGGCACGATGAAGAGCGACACGCCCTTGGTACCCTCTCCTCCGCCAGGGGCCTTTGCGAGCACCAGGTGGATGATGTTCTCGGCCATGTCGTGATCGCCGGCCGAGATGAAGATCTTCTGACCCGTGACAAGGTAGCTGCCATCCGCCTGCGGCTCTGCCCTGGTGCGCATCAAGCCAAGGTCAGTGCCGCAATGCGGTTCGGTCAGGTTCATGGTGCCCGTCCATTCGCAGGTCACCATCTTGGGCAGGTAGGTGGCCTTCTGAGCCTCGGACCCGTGGGCATGGATCGCCGTGTAGGCGCCGTGGGTCAGGCCCTGATACATGTTGAAGGCCATGTTGGCGCTGACGAACAGTTCGTTCGCCGCGGTGTGCATCAGGTAGGGCAGGCCCTGGCCGCCATAGGCCGGATCGCAGTCGAGCGCGGTCCAGCCGCCGTTGCGAAGGGTGCGGAACGCCTCGGCAAAGCCGGTCGGAGTCCGGACGATCCCGTTTTCGAGCCGGCAGCCCTCGCGGTCTCCAACCGCATTCAGCGGCTCCAGGAGGTCGCGCGCCAGTTTTCCCGCCTCGTCAAGAACGGCCGAAGTGAAGCCGTCATCAAGCTCGCCATAGCCCGGGATGCTGGACTCGGAAACCTTGAGCACCTCGTGCAGCAGAAACTGCATGTCGGCGACGGGTGGGGTGAAACTGGTCATGCTTACCTCCTTGGCATGGTCAGGCTCAGGCTGCGTTGCGGGACAGGGCGGCAAGCGCCTCTTCGCCCCAGGCCAGCTGGCCCTTGAGTTCGGCGATGGACTGGTCGAGTTCGGCCCTCTGCGCTTCCATCTCGGACAGGCGCGCGGTTGCGATCTCGTAGGTCCGTGCCAGTTGCAGCGCCCCCCCGCCTTCGCGGTCATAGAGGTCGAGCAGCTGGCGAATGTCTTCCAGGCTGAAGCCAAAGCGCTTGCCGCGCAGGATCAGCTTCAGACGGGCGCGATCGCGCTTCGTGAAAAGGCGCTTCGTGCCCTTGCGGACGGGAAAGAGCAGCTCCTTCTGTTCGTAGAAACGCAGGGTGCGCGGCGTCACGTCGAACGCGTCGCACATCTCGCGGATGGTCATCGTCTCTGTCGTCATTCCTTCACTCCACGTTCATGTTTTCTTCAGAACGCGGCTCAGATGGGGGTTTGGCCGGACCTTACCAGCCCGTTTGCGGTTGACGTAAATGGAACGTCGCGTCACTTCGCAATTGACGTAATGTCAGCGATGCTGACGTAGGGTCAGGCGCAATAATCTGACTTGGCGGGACCTGGCCAAAGGGCGCACTGAGGGAGAAATTTCAGGCCTGCGAAGCCTTCTGGGCCGTCTCACGCAGGGTTTCCAGGTCGGCGATGGCAGAATCGAGCTCGCTGCGCTGCCGGCGCAGTTCGACAAGCTGACGGTCGGCAAGGGCCACCAGCGCCTGCATCTGCGGACGGGTCCCTTCGGTCTCGTAGATGAGCAGCCATTGCCGGATTTCCTCGAGCGAGAAGCCAAACCGGCGGCCCCGCAGGATCAGCGTCATCCGGGCAATCTCGCGAGGGCCGTACCAACGGGCGCGGCCATCCTTCTCGGGCTGAAGGAGTTCGATGTACTCGTAATAGCGAAGGGTGCGCGGCGTGACATCGAAGCGCGCGCACATCTCCTTGAAGCTGAGCAGTCCCTGATTGGCCATCGGCGCCCTCCACGGCGCAGATTAGGCTGGGCATGGCCCTCGCGCAATCGTCTCGCGGTTGCGGCAAATGCGCAAATGCGCCCTTGCGAAGGGATATCCTCCGGGTGAAGGTCGCGCCCAAGGAGCACTGCCATGACCGACCGCGACAGCATCGCCAGCCAATTCATCCAGGCCATCCCGCATTCCCGAGCGCTCGGAATGACGCTAGAGTCCATAGGCGAGGGACGGGCGACGATCTCGATGCCCTATGATGCCCGGTTCATCGGCGACCCGGCGACGGGTGTCATCCACGGCGGTGCAGTTTCGGCACTGATGGATACGGCTTCGGGCGCGGCCGCAATGAGCCATCCGAGCGCGCCGATCAGCACTGCCACCATCGACCTGCGGATCGACTACATGCGCGCGGCGACGCCGGGCCAGCGGATCACCGCCGAAGCCGAGTGCTATCACCTGACGCGAACGGTCGCCTTCATCCGCGCCATTGCCCGTGACGAGGAAGAGGGCACACCGGTCGCGACGGCGACGGGCGCCTTCACTGTCGCCTATGCGGAAGGATCGCGATGACCACGCACCGCAAGGACGATGGCGGGCGGCCCGGGCGTGATGCAGCACTGGCCGCGCTGGTCGAGGGCGTGCCCTATCTCCGTTTCCTTGGGGTCAGGTTCGACCGCCGGGGCGACGAGTTGACGGCGATCCTTCCCTATGCTGACAGCCTGATCGGCAATCCGTCCCTGCCCGCGCTGCATGGTGGCGTGATCGCGGCCTTTCTCGAGACTGCGGCGATTATCGAGCTGTCATGGTCGACGATGTGGGAGGCGTTTGAGAGCGGCACTCTCGACCCGGCGTCTCTGACGCCTGCGACCTTGCCGCCCCTGCCGAAGACGATCGACTTCACTGTCGATTACCTGCGGTCCGGCCTGCCGCGAGACGCCTATGCGCGGGCGCGGGTCAACCGGTCGGGCCGCCGCTATGCCAGCGTGCATGTCGAGGCCTGGCAGGAAAACCGCTCACGCCTGTTCGCGCAGGCGACAGCGCATTTCCTGATGCCATAGGCCATGCAAGCTGCCGAACGCGTTTCCCCTCCGGGGATGGGGCCGATCACAAACGGCCGGGTCCTGAAGATCGCCCTGCCGATCGTGCTGTCGAATGCGACGATCCCGATTCTCGGCGCAGTCGATACCGGCGTTGTCGGTCAGATGGGTCAGGCCGCGCCGATCGGCGCGGTCGGGATGGGCGCGGTCGTCCTTGCTTCGGTCTACTGGATCTTCGGTTTCCTGCGGATGGGAACCTCTGGCCTTGTCGCGCAAGCCAGGGGAGCGGGTGACGAGGCCGAAAGCGCCGCCGTGCTGCTGCGGGCGCTGATGATCGCGGGGGCTGCGGGGCTGGTCTTCATCCTGTTCCAGACGCTGCTGTTCCGGGCCGCGTTCCACATCGCCCCGGCCAGCCCCGAGGTCGAAGCGCTGACGCGGCAATATCTTGCGATCCGCATCTGGGGCGCGCCGGCCACGATCGGCATCTATGCGGTCACCGGCTGGCTGATCGCGGTTGAGCGCACACGATCTGTCTTCCTCCAGCAGGTTGCGATCAACGGTCTGAATGTGGTGCTGAACCTGTGGTTCGTGCTGGGGCTGGGCTGGGGCGTCCCGGGCGTAGCCTTTGCGACGCTGATCGCGGAATGGACCGGGCTGGCGCTTGGCCTCTGGCTGTGCCGGCCGGCGCTTGCGCTGCGCTACCTCGGCGACTTCGCCCGCCTGTTCGACATGGGCCGGCTCAGGGAGATGGCGCGTGTCAATACCGACATCATGATCCGCTCGGTCGCGCTGCAGGCCAGCTTCACCACCTTCGTCTTCCTTGGTGCCGGCGAGGGCGACGTGACGCTGGCAGCGAACCAGGTGCTGCTCCAGTTCCTCGAGATCACGGCCTATGCGCTGGACGGCTTCGCCTTTGCGGCCGAGACACTGGTCGGACAGGCGGTTGGCGCGCGGTCGCTGGCCGACCTGCGGCGCGCCTCGATCGTAACCAGCGGCTGGGGGGGTGTGGGAAGCGTCCTGCTTGCCGCAGGGTTCTGGTTCGCGGGACCCGCGATCATCGACGTGATGGCGACCGACCCGGCGGTACAAGCCGAGGCGCGCGTCTACCTGCCCTGGGTTGCCGTGGGCCCGATGATCGGCATCGCCAGCTGGATGTTCGACGGAATCTTCATCGGCGCGACCCTGACGCGAGAGATGCGCAATGCCATGCTTCTGTCCTCGGCAATCTACGCGCTGGCGCTGGCAGTCCTGCTGCCGCGCTTCGGCAATGCCGGCCTCTGGGCGGCGCTCATGGTGCTCAACACCGCGCGCGGGCTGACCATGGCCTGGCTTTATCCCCGGGCCGAGGCCAAGGCGGCCTGATCAAAGCCAGTCGGACCTTCCCGTGCCGACGGCCTCGGCTACCGAGGCGAAACCGTCGCGGGCAAGAAGCACATCCAGAACTCGGGCAATCCGGCCGGGCAGCGAGATGCCTTCATAGACAAGCGCGGTGTAGAGCTGCACCGCCGAGGCGCCCGCCCGGATCTTCTGGTAGGCCTGTTCCGCCGATCCGATCCCACCGACGCCGATCAGCGGCAGGCGTCCGGCTGTCAGTGCGGACAGCCGGGCCAGCACGCGGGTCGACTTCTCGAAGAGCGGCGCACCCGAAAGGCCTCCGGCCTCGCCTTTGTGCCCGCTCCGCAGCCCGTCACGCGACAGGGTGGTGTTGGTCGCGATGATGCCTGACAGGCCGCTTGCCAGCGCAACCTCGGCAATGCCGGCCAGTTCGTCCGGCGTCAGGTCCGGCGCGATCTTGAGGAAGACCGGAATCTTGCGCGCCAGACCGGCCCGGGCTTCCATTACCCCCGCGAGCAGGGCCGATAGGGCCGCAGGTCCCTGAAGGTCGCGCAGCTTTTCGGTGTTGGGGGACGAGACATTGACGGTGACGAAATCGGCAACCGGCCCGCAGACCGCCAGCACGCGAGCGAAATCGGCCGCCCGGTCGGCGCTGTCCTTGTTCGCGCCGAGGTTGAGGCCAATTGGCAGGGTAGTCGGCCGGCGGGCCAGCCGGGCGGCAACAGCGTCCATCCCTTCGTTGTTGAAGCCAAAGCGATTGATCGCCGCGCGATCCTCGCTCAGCCGGAACAGCCGGGGCCGAGGATTGCCCGGCTGCGGGCGGGGCGTCGCCGCGCCGACCTCGAGAAAGCCGAATCCCGCTCGCGCCAGCGCCGCAAGCGCCACGGCGTTCTTGTCGTAGCCCGCGGCAAGGCCGACCGGGTTCGCAAGGTCCAGCCCCGCGACTGTCGTCCTCAGCCTTGCCGATGTCACGACTCCCGGCAATGGCACCAGCCCGCAGCGCAAAGCCGACAGCGACAGGCCATGCGCCGTTTCCGGGTCAAGCCGGTGCAGGGCAGCAAGGCCGACAGTCTCGATCAGCGTCACAGCAGCCCCTCGGGGAAGATATGTCCTGTCGCGCCGAGCGGCAGCGACTTGTCCCAGACCACGTCAGACATGCGAAGGGCGCGGTAGAGATGCGGGAAAAGCTGTCCGCCGCGCGACGGTTCCCATTTTAGGACATCACCCAGACGGTCGGCATCCACCGCGACCAGCACCAGATTGCTTTCCGTCGCGAAGTGCCGCGCCGCCGTTTCGGCCACCTGCGAAGGGGTGGAGAAATGGATGAAGCCGTCCTCCAGATCGATCGGCGCGCCCGCCGTCACGCCTTCAGCACGGAAGGCGTCCCATTCGGCACGGCGAAAGATCTTCAGGATCAGCATGGCGTCTCAATGCCCCTTCGGCGGGAAACGGTCAATGCCCCGCCGGAAGCGCACGCGATGCTTTGACGGGCTCCGCCGAAGCCAGCTTCATGGTGATGATCGGCTTCGGCGCGATGGTGATCGGCAAACACGAAGTCGATCTGGCGGCTCATCAGCCCTATGCCGAGGTTCTCGACGGTCGGATCACCCGCAAATGATGCCCCCCACGCAGGGCTGAGCCAGCCTTTCCGGTTGAGCCCGGCCGAACCCGATGCTAAGAGCCGCTTCGAGCGCGGGTATGGTGTAGTGGTAGCGCCTCAGCCTTCCAAGCTGATGGGGCGGGTTCGATTCCCGCTACCCGCTCCAGATTATCTCAAAATTCGACGATGTTGCGCACAGGCGCTTGATTGCAGTTGCCTGTCGCGCCGATAACGGGCCTGTGAAGTCACGGCTGGAGCGCGTCCGGATCATGTTCGATTGGCTGACCAACCAGCCCACTTGGCATTTCGTCGTTTTTCACGTTTCGCTCCAGGCCCTGTTCGTCGCGCGCGCTTTGCTTCGCCCGCGGCGCGAGCCTGCGGCCCGCATGGCCTGGGCGCTGGTGATCATCATGGCGCCCATCGTGGGTTTGCTGGCCTATGTCCTGTTCGGCGAGACCAATATCGGGCGCAAGCGCGTCGCCCGCGCCCGGGCAGCCGAAGCCGCCTTGCCCGATCCCGGCACCATCGGGGTGGCGCCCGGCGCAACGAAATGGCCGGAAGTCGGGCCCGAATACGAAAGGCTTTTCCATATCGGCAAGTCGATCTGCGGTTTCGACCCGGTCCCGGGCAACCGCGCCACGCTCATGGCGGATTCCGACAGCGCCATAGATGCGATGATTGCTGATATCGACGCGGCGCAGAGCCATGTTCATCTCGCCTTCTATATCTGGCTGCCCGATACCAATGGCCTGAAAATGGTCGAGGCGCTGAAACGCGCCGCCGCGCGGGGCGTCACTTGCCGTGCAATGGCCGACGACCTTGGCTCGCGTCGGTTGATCCGCTCCCCGCATTGGCAGGCGATGACGGATGCGGGCATCCATGTCACGATGACCTTGCCCATCGGCAACCCGTTCCTGCGCGTCACCCAAGGCCGGATCGACCTGCGCAACCACCGCAAGATCCTGGTGATCGACAACGCCATCACCTATTGCGGCAGCCAGAACTGCGCGGATCCGGCCTTCCTGCCCAAGGCGAAATTCGCGCCCTGGGTCGACATAATGCTTCGCTTCGAGGGCCCTGTCGTCCGCCAGAACCAACACCTTTTCGCGGTCGACTGGATGGCCGAGACGCAAGAGGATCTGACCTTCCTTTTCGATGAACCGCTGCCGCCGGAACAGCCCGGCTTCGTGGCACAGGCGATTGGAACCGGCCCGACCGTCCGCCCCACCGCTATGCCCGAGGTCTTTACCTCGCTCATGTATGCCGCGCGGCACGAACTGATCGTCACGACACCCTATTATGTTCCCGACGAACCGATCCAGGCGGCGCTGTGCGCCAGCGCCCGGCGCGGTGTCCATACGACTGTCATTTTCCCCGAACGCAACGACTCCTGGCTCGTCGGGGCCGCAAGCCGCAGCTACTACGATGACCTGATCGAGGCGGGGGTGAGGATCCACCAATACCGCGGAGGGCTGCTGCACACGAAGTCGATCACCGTGGACGGCAAGGCGGCGCTGATCGGATCTGCGAACCTCGACCGGCGGAGCTTTGAGCTAAACTTCGAGAACAACATCCTTCTTGTCGATGACGACGTGACGGCGCAGATCCGCGCCCGGCAGCACAGCTATCTGGCCCAATCCGATCCGGTCCTGCCGAAGACGGTCGAGAACTGGCATATCGGGACGCGGCTTTGGAACAATGCGCTGGCGATGTTCGGGCCGATCCTCTGAAGTTTTCCCGCGGCGGCGCGAGAGATTGAGCTATTCGCGCCGCCATATTTCAACAGGAGTGATTCATGCTTTGCCGTTTTGCCTGTCTGATTGCGCTTGCCACGCTCCCCGTTCCACCCGCCGCTGCGCAATCCCTGAAAGCCGACGAAATCGTCAGCTCGATCGCCATTGCAGCGATCAACCCTCCGATCCCCGTGCCTGGAGCCGACGGCCGCGTCCACTTGGCTTATGAGCTGCACATCGACAACAACTCGCGGCTCTTCGTGACACCAAACAAGATCGAAGCAGTCGATGCCGGCAGCAAGGTGCTTGGCACGCTGGACGGAGATGCGCTGACCGCGATGATGACCTCGTTCTCCGGAAAGCCGCCACAGATCCCGCCGGGCGGAACAGCGACCGTCTTCATGGATGTAAGCTTTACAGAGGGCGAGGCGGTGCCTGATATGGTTTACGCGCGGGTGACGGCCACGCGCGAGATGGCCGATGGCAAGGGCAATCCGGTGCCGCTTGGCAAGGACCAACCGGTTCCCGCGACCTACACCTTCACCGGCGCACCCACACCCGTTTCCGGCAAGGCGGTCGTCGTGGCCCCGCCGCTCAAGGGCAGGCATTGGGTTGCCGTGAACGGCTGCTGCGATACCGTGACCTCGCACCGGGGCGAGATCATGCCGGTCAATGGTCAGATGCGCCTGCCTGAACGGTTCGCGATCGACTGGGTCAAGCTTGATGACAAGGGTCAGGTCTTTAGCGGCAAGGCCGATCAGCTTTCGTCCTACGCCTATTATGGTACCGACGTGCCGTCAGTCGCCGATGGTACGGTGGTGAACCTGTATGACCAAGCAGATGAACAGGTTCCGGGCGAAGACCCGAAGGGCATCACTACCGAAAACATCGGCGGCAACATGATCGTCGTCGATATCGGCAACGGTGCCTTCGCCTTCTACGCCCATCTTCAGCGCGACAGCCTGAAGGTGAAGCTGGGGGACAAAGTGAAGACCGGTCAACCCCTGGCGCTGCTGGGCAATACCGGGAACTCCACCGGGCCCCACCTGCACTTCCATGTGATGGACGGCCCGTCGCCCCTGAACGCGAACGGCCTTCCCTTCACCTTCACCAGCTTCACCGGCGAAGGCGTACTGGTCGATCAGGACGAGGCGATGGAGGATGGCAAGCCGGTCAGGCCGGACACGTCTCGCCTGACCGGCAAGATGGAAATCCGGCTGCCCCTGAACAATCAGGTCGTGACCTTCGACTGAGGCGTTCAGGCGAGGTGTCGGGCCAGGAACTGACCGGCATAGGCGGCGGCGGCGCGGCTGATGTCGTGGCCGACGCCGGCGCAGGCGACCAGATCCGCCGGATGTCCGGCACGGTGCAGGTCACCCCAGGCCTTGAGGCTGTTCCAGGCGGGCACGGCCTCGTCCTCAAGCCCGTGCACCAAGAGTATCGGTGTAGCGGCCGCAGGTCCAAACGGGCGGGCCGTCGCGACGCGGCAGGCAAAGGTTGCCATTGCGCCGACCGGCCAGCGCCCGGAGGCGACCGCATCGAAGACCATCGTGGCCCCTTGCGAGAACCCGATCAGTCCAACGCGGTCCAATCTGCCGGACAAACCGGCCTCGTCGATCGCTGCTTGCAGAAGAGTGTCGAGAGGCGCCCTCGCGGCCCTGACCCGCCCTGGCCGGTTGCGCGGCGAAACACCGGCCAGGCTATACCACTGAAAACCGCCGCTGCCCTCTTCATGGGGGAAAGGCGCATTCAACCGGACGATCCGCGCCTTTGGGACATGCTCGGCAAGAATCTCGCCAAGCCACGCAAGTTCTCCAGAGTTGTTGGAATAGCCATGCAACAGGATCAGCAACGGGTCGGCGGGCGCGTGTGGCATGGTGAAGTCCGTCAGAATACCGGCTCGATCATCGCGGCGGAGGATGCCACTTGCAATGGGGCCATCATGCAGGAAAATCCGCCCATGACCGACCGCACCGAACCCCGCCTCCGCCTTCGCCTGTATTTCGGCAGCGCCATGATTGGTCCCGGCAAGGCCGAGTTGCTGGAGCGGATCCGCGACAGCGGCTCGATCTCGGCAGCCGGCCGGGCCATGGGCATGAGCTACAAGCGCGCCTGGATGCTGGTCGAGGAAATGAACGCTGCCTTCGCGCAGCCAGTCGTGGACAGCGCCCGTGGTGGCGCGGGGGGCGGTGGCGCGCGGCTGACAGAGACAGGCAAGACCGTGCTCGCAGAGTTCCGCGCGCTGGAGGACGTCACCCGATCCGCGGGGGAGGGACACATTGCCGCGCTGCAGGCGCTCCTGAGGGATATTCCCGCAGGGAAATAACGCTTGCGCGACCCGTGAGGCAAAGGTGATATGTTTCTCAAAACATATCGCCAGGAGGCTTTCGTGATTCCGCAGTTCACCCGCCGTGCCGCGCTCGGTCTTGCCCTTTTCCTCGGTACTGCGCTGCCATCGGTTTCTGCCGCAGAGGAGATCACCGTTTTTGCCGCCGCGAGTCTGAAGAACGCGCTCGACACAGTCGCGACCGACTGGCAGGCCAAGACCGGCAACAGCGCCAGAATCTCCTATGGCGGCAGTTCCGCGCTGGCAAAGCAGATCCAGGAAGGGGCACCGGCGGATGTGTTCATCTCGGCAGCGGTCAACTGGATGGATACGCTGCAGAAGGACAACCTCATCAAGCCCGAGACACGCCATGACCTGCTCGGCAATACGCTGGTACTGATCGCGCACGGCCCCGATGCGCCCAAGGTCGAGATCAGCAAGGATCTCGACCTGGCCGGGATGCTCAAGGGCGGCAAGCTGTCGATGGCGCTGGTCGATTCCGTGCCAGCCGGCCAATACGGGAAAGAGGCCTTGACCAAACTTGGCCTGTGGTCCTCGGTCGAGGGATCGGTCGCCCAGGCCGACAACGTGCGCGCGGCGTTGCAGCTGGTGCAACTTGGCGAGGCCCCCTATGGCATTGTCTATGCCTCCGATGCGGTCGCCGACAGCGAGGCCGACAATCAGGTATCAGTCGTCGGCACCTTCCCCGCCGACAGCCACAAGCCGATCATCTATCCGGCGGCCATCGTCGCGACATCGACCTCGCCTGCGGCCGAGGATTTCCTCAAGACCCTTTCCAGCGAAGCCGCGACCAAGGTATTCGAAGCGCAGGGTTTCACCGTGCTGAAATAGGGAGCGGCGCGATTTGGGCATGACGGACTGGCTTTCGCCGGCCGACTGGCAAGCGGTCATGCTGTCGCTGCGCGTCGCCATCTGGGCGACGCTGGTCAGTCTGCCGCTCGGGGTCTTCGTGGCCTGGCTTCTGGCGCGGAAGCAGTTCTGGGGCAAGTCGCTGCTGAACGGCCTTGTGCATTTGCCGCTGATCTTGCCGCCGGTCGTGACCGGCTACCTTCTGCTTCTGACCTTCGGCCGCCGGGGCTGGGCCGGCGCCTTTCTTGAACAGTTCGGCATCGTCTTCGCCTTCCGCTGGACCGGCGCGGCGCTGGCCTGCGGGGTGATGGCCTTTCCGCTGATGGTGCGCGCAATCCGCCTCTCGTTCGAAGCGGTCGACCCCAAGCTGGAACAGGCCGGCGCGACGCTTGGGGCGCGGCCGGTCCTGGTGTTCCTGACCGTTACCCTGCCGCTGATCCTGCCAGGGATAATTGCCGGGGCGATCCTAGCCTTCGCCAAGGCGATGGGCGAGTTCGGCGCCACAATCACCTTCGTCTCGAACATCCCTGGCGAAACGCAGACCCTGCCCTCGGCCATCTACTCGCTCTTGCAGGTGCCGGGGGGTGATGCACAGGCAGCGCGGCTCGTCGGCATTTCCATCGCCATCGCCATGCTCGCGCTATTGATGTCGGAATGGCTCGCGCGGGCCGTGGCACGCAGGATCGCTGCGGCATGACCCTGTCGGTTGCCTTCCGTCATGCATTTCCCGGCTTTTCGCTGGACGTCGCCTTCGAGACGCCCAAGGGCGTGACCGCGCTTTTCGGCCGTTCGGGTTCGGGCAAGACGACCGTGGTCAACGCCGTTGCCGGCCTGTTGCGGCCGGATGCGGGACGGGTTGTTCTGGATGACACCGTGCTTCTGGACAGCACTGACGGCATCTTCCTCCCGCCGCACCGTCGTCGCCTTGGCTACGTGTTCCAGGAAGGTCGCCTGTTTCCGCATCTGACTGTCCGCCAGAACCTGCGCTACGGCCAATGGTTCGTACCCGAGACAAGGCGCTCAGACTTCGGCCGGGTGGTGGATCTGCTCGGCCTTGGTGCGCTGCTCGACCGACGCCCTTCGCTTCTGTCGGGTGGAGAGAAGCAGCGCGTAGCCATCGGGCGGGCGCTGCTGTCTGCGCCGGCGATGCTGCTGATGGACGAACCGCTCGCCGCGCTTGACGCGCCTCGGAAGGCCGAGATCTTGCCCTGGCTTGAACGGTTGCGTGACGAGACCCACCTGCCGATCTTGTACGTCAGCCATGCACTGGCTGAGGTCGCCCGGCTTGCCACGACGGTCGTGTTGCTGGAGGGGGGCCGCGTCCTCCGCTCTGGCTCGGTGGCCGAGATTCTGTCGGACCCAGACGTGGCGCCTGCGCTTGGTATCCGGGAAGCTGGTGCCCTGCTGACTGCCCGGATCGAAGCGCAGGAACCAGATGGCTTGACCCGCCTCGACTCGTCTGCCGGGCCGCTCTGGCTGCCGAAGATTGTCTGTCCGGTCGGGACGAAGGTCCGCGTACGGATCGCAGCGCAGGATGTGATGCTGGCGCGGACAAGGCCCGAAGGGATTTCGGCGCTGAACGTCTTGCCTGTCACCATCGCGGCCCTCCGCTCGGATGAAGGGGCAAGCGCGCTGGTGCAGCTTTCAGCGGGCGAGGACCACATTCTGGCACGCATCACGCGCCGTTCGCTGACCGCACTTCAGCTTTCCGAGGGCGACCGGCTGTTCGCAGTCATCAAGTCGGTGTCGGTCGCCGACGAGTCGGTCGGCCTGGCCGGGCCCTGAGCGTCACTTCTTCTTGGTTTCCAGCGCATCGAGCCGGGCCTTCAACGCCTCGTTCTCTTCCCGCGCCTTGGCGGCCATCGCCTTCACCGCGTCGAACTCTTCGCGCGTGACGAAATCACGATCGGCCAGCCAGCGGTCGATGAAACCCTTCATCGCGGTCTCAGCCTCGGTCTTGGCGCCCTGGGCCACGCCCATGGCATTGGTCATCAGTTGCGACATGTCGTCGAAGAACTTGTTGCGGGTCTGCATGGCGGCCTCCATCGCGCGGCAGTGATCTATATGGTCTGCCCGGCGGCGGCACACAAGGTTGACATCGCCGCAGCCCCGCCGGACAACCCCGAAGCCGCCCGCGAACGGAGCCGTCGATGAGCTACATCCCCTTCCCGAACATCTCGAACGAGGTCTTCTCGATCGAAATCCTCGGGATGACGCTGTCCCTGCGCTGGTATGCGCTGGCCTATATCGCCGGCATCCTGATTGGCTGGCGGCTCATCGTTGCCCTGCTGCGCCGCCCGGCATTGTGGCGGTCCAGTCCGCCGATGACCGAGCAACAACTGGAAAACCTGCTGACCTGGGTGATCCTCGGCATCGTGCTTGGGGGGAGGTTGGGGTTCGTACTGTTCTACCAGCCGGGCTATTACCTCGCCAACCCGGCCGAAATCCTGAAGATCTGGGAAGGCGGCATGTCCTTCCATGGCGGCTTCCTGGGTGTTGTGACTGCGGTCTGGCTGTTCTGCCGCAATCAGGGAATTCCCATCGCCTCGGTCGCCGATGCAATTGCCGTTGCCGCCCCGCCCGGTCTTTTCCTTGGCCGCATCGCCAACTTCATCAATGCCGAGCTTTGGGGCCGGCCGACCACCCTGCCCTGGGGCGTGGCCTTTCCGGGCGAAGCAGCGCAGACCTGCCCCGGGATCCTGACTGTCTGCGCCCGGCATCCCTCGCAGATCTACGAGGCGGTTCTTGAGGGGCTGATCCTTGGGTCAATCCTGCTCTATCTGGTCTGGCGGCGAGGCTGGCTCAGGATACCAGGCCAGACGGCGGGCCTGTTCTTTGCAGGCTACGGTATGGCCCGCTTCGTCGTCGAGTTCTTCCGGCAGGCCGATGCCCAGTACATCACACCAGATAATCCGCTCGGCCATGTCATCCGTTTCACCGACAGCTTCGGGTTCAGCATGGGGCAACTGCTGTCCCTGCCCATGGTGGCGGTCGGTCTTTCCGTAATCTGGTGGGCGCGGAGCCGCGCGGCCAAGACGTGACTCCGCTTGGCGATATTCTGATCCGGCGTATCCGCGAAACCGGTCCGATTTCGGTCGCGGACTACATGGCAGAGTGCTTGCTGCACCCGGTCCACGGCTACTACACGACACGGCCGGTCTTTGGCGGGAGGGGCGATTTCACCACCGCGCCCGAGATCAGCCAGATGTTCGGCGAGCTCATTGGGCTGTGCCTTGCTCAGGCCTGGCTTGACCAAGTGGCACCTTCTGCCTTCACTCTGGCCGAACTGGGTCCGGGCCGCGGGACGCTCATGGCGGACCTGTTGCGGGCGACGCGAGGCGTCCCGGGGTTTCACGCTGCAGCGCGGATCACGTTGATCGAGGCATCGCCCCGCTTGCAGGATACGCAGCGCGAGACCCTGACCGGGCATAAGGTCGCCTGGCTCGACTCGGTCACTGGCCTGCCCGACGCTCCGTTGTTCCTGATCGCCAACGAGTTCTTCGACGCCCTGCCCATCCGACAGTTCCAGCGGCACCCCATGGGGTGGCAAGAGCGGCTGGTCGGCCTAGACGGCGATCAACTGGTGGCGGGCCTCTCGGCGCCGATGCAACTAGACATGCTGACTGGCCGCATGTCCGACACCGTTGTGGGCGATGTGGTCGAGGTCTGCCCCGCCGCCGCTGGCATCGTGACCGAGATCGCCGAACGTATCGCCACCCGCGGCGGGGGGGCGCTCATCATCGACTATGGCGACTGGCATTCACGCGGCGACACGTTCCAGGCTTTGGCCGACCACGCTTTCACAGACCCTTTTGCCGCACCCGGAAAGGCGGATTTGACCGCCCATGTCGATTTCGAGGCGCTGGCCCTGGCGGCCGCGCCCTGTGCCGTCACCGCCATGACAGAGCAGGGCGTCCTGCTGGAAAGGCTGGGCATCACCGCGCGCGCGCAGGCGCTGGCGCAACGCCTGTCCGGCCCGGCGCTCGAGGTGCATGTCGCTGCGCATCGACGCTTGACCCATCCCGAGGAAATGGGAAGGCTGTTCAAGGCGATGGCAATCCACCCCAAGGGCAGCGCGCCGCCACCGGGATTCGACTGATGCTCGAGATCATCTCCTCTCCCCTTCTTCAGCCGTTCCGCCACGGCTACTTCACCCGCAAGGGCGGCGCCTCGTCCGGCATATTCGCCGGGTTGAACTGCGGCACGGGCAGCAGCGATATCGCAGAAGTCGTGGCGATCAATCGTGCGCGCGCGGCCGAGGCGTTGGGGGTCGATCCAGCCAGCCTCGTCACAGTCAACCAGGTGCATTCCGCCGATGTGGTCGTCGTGACAGAACCTCTGGCGGAGAGACCCCGTGCCGACGCAATGGTCACGGCAACGCCGGGCCTGGCGCTGGCCGTCCTGACCGCCGATTGCCAGCCCGTGCTGTTCGCCGACCCCGAGGCGCAGGTCATTGGCGCCGCCCATGCCGGCTGGCGCGGGGCACGGGATGGCGTGCTCGAGGCGACAGTCGAGGCGATGGAGGCGCTCGGCGCCCGACGAAACCGCATCCGCGCCGTGATCGGCCCCACCATCAGCCAGCGCGCCTACGAGGTCGGACCAGAATTCGTCCAAGGCTTCATTGACGATGATCGCGACAATGCGCGCTTCTTCGCAAATGGCGCCGGCGACCGGGCGCTGTTCGATCTGCCGGCCTATGGGCTGCATCGTCTGCGCAGTCTTGGGCTGGCCGAGGCGGAATGGACCCGCCACTGCACCTATTCCGATGCCGAGCGCTTCTATTCCTTTCGCCGCACCACCCATGCCGGGGAAGCAGACTATGGGCGGCTGCTGTCGGCAATCCGCCTGTAGCCTCCCAGATTGGGGCAAAAATGTGCGAAACAATACCGATCTGACGCAAGTATTGTTTCTGTAATGGAAAAAATAACGTGATTCCAATCGGTTGCAGGTCGGAGCATCAGCGCGGAGCGGATTGAGCGGCCATCACAGTGGCCATCTATCGTCTAATGCCTGCCCGAATGCTCTGTCATGACGGTCTTGTGGCCGGTTTGGGGGCCACGGCTAGGGCGCCCCGGATCGGGTCGGCCGGAGGAGACCGAAAATGACGAAACAGCGCCGTTGGATGCAATCCGCCATCGCTTCCGCCACCTGTGCCGAAGTGACATTTCCCTGGACCAGCCGGAAAGCCGCGGTCCTGAGCGCCGCTCAGGCGAGCAAACCCACGCTTGCCCGTCCTGTCCCAACGACGTACGGCCTTTCGGCAAAGATCGCTGCACACTGACAGGGCCCAGTCGCAACACGAACGCGGCCCAAACTTCGTCACAATCACGAATCGGCGCGCGAACAGATTGCACTGGCGTCGCGGGATTGTGCCCTTGGCGGGAATCTCTGGGGCGAATGAAGAAACAATCCCACGACCAACAATGGAATTGATGCATAAGATTGCGGCACCGCGGCAAATGTTTGACAGAGTGCCTCAGAGCCGACATGGTTAAGGCATGACGTTCCATCCGATGCCCTCGGGCGTTGTAGTGGACAGATTGCTTGCTAAAGGCGGCCCTGGCGTGACCCTCTGACACGCCGCAAGGGGCCGCCTTTCAAATTTCGCATAAGATGTATTGCCCAAGCCTCGCCCCTATGGGGCCGCCGATCAGGCTGATCGCTTCAGCCTGTCTTCCAGAACGTCGAAGGGTACCCCGGGTTCATCCTTGGCACAGCGGATGACAAGGCTGGTCTTTACGCTCGCCACATTGTCGGCGGCGGTCAGTTCTGCCGTCAGGAAGGTCTGGAAGGTCGACAGGTCTGGCGCCACGCATTTCAGGATGAAGTCAATCTCGCCGTTCAGCATGTGGCACTCGCGGACCAGCGGCCAGGCGCGTGCGCGGGCCTCGAAGGCTGACAGATCCACTTCGGCTTGGCTGTGCAGTCGCACCATTGCAAAGACCTGCACCTCGAAGCCGAGTTCGCGGGTATCGATATCGGCGTGGTATCCGCGGATATAGCCGGCTTCCTCGAGCGTGCGCACCCGCCGCAGGCAGGGCGGGGCCGAAATGCCCACGCGCTTGGCCAGTTCGACATTCGTCATACGCCCATCGGCCTGAAGCTCCGCCAGAATGTGGCGGTCTATCGGGTCCAGCTTCGATCCGGCCATGTGCAGCTCTCCTTCTCGCGGCGGAATGTAGGGGTTGCGGCAGGTGCGCGCAACATTGTTTCGCGACAGGCAAGGGAATTGTTCGGATCGACCAAGAAAGCGGGCAGTTTTCGGGCATGAAAGCCGGGGCTTCCTGCGCCTGCGCGATGCCCTTATATGGATGTCCGCGCAACATCGGGGGCAGTCATGGGCGATACGAGGCACAGCAAAGTTCTGATCATCGGATCCGGCCCGGCAGGCTATACGGCGGCTGTTTACTCCGCCCGCGCCATGTTGAACCCCGTTCTGGTTCAGGGCATGCAACCCGGCGGGCAGTTGACCATCACGACCGAGGTCGAGAACTGGCCTGGCGACACGCATGTCCAAGGACCGGACCTGATGATCCGCATGGAAGAGCACGCCCGCGCGATGGGGGCGGATGTCGTGACGGATATCATTACCTCGCTTGACCTGTCGAAGCGTCCGTTCACTGCCTCTGGCGACAGCGGCATGACCTATACCGCTGACGCAGTGATCCTGGCGACCGGCGCGCAGGCACGCTGGCTCGGCCTGCCGTCAGAAGAGAAGTTCAAGGGCTTCGGCGTTTCGGCCTGCGCCACTTGCGACGGATTTTTCTATCGCGGGAAAGAAGTTGCCGTGATCGGCGGCGGCAACACAGCCGTCGAAGAGGCGCTGTTCCTGACCAATTTCGCGACCAAGGTTACGCTCATTCACCGCCGCGACTCCCTGCGGGCCGAGAAGATCATGCAGGACCGGCTGTTCAAGCATCCGAAGATCAGCCTGCTGTGGAACCACACAGTCGAAGAGGTACTGGGCACGGATACCCCGCTGGGTGTCACGGCAGTGCGCGCCCGCGACGTGAACACCGGCGCAGTGACCGACGTGCCCTGTGACGGCTTCTTCGTCGCCATCGGCCATGCGCCGGCATCGGAACTGGTGAAGGACCAGCTCGAGCTGCATAACGGCGGCTACGTCAAGGTCGAGCCAGGTTCGACCCGCACGTCGATTCCGGGTGTTTTCGCTGCGGGCGACCTGACAGACCATGTGTATCGCCAGGCGGTCACCAGCGCGGGCATGGGCTGCATGGCGGCACTGGATGCGGAACGGTTCCTCGCCGAACACGAGTAGCCGGCAGGAACTGCCGCGGCTCGACGCCTTTCCCCGATTTCGCAACAGTGTGTTTCCGACCTGCCGTTGGCGGGTCGGTTTTTTGCCACAGTCCGACCACCCTCAGGACACAGCTGCCACGTGTCCTGCGCAATGTTGCCACAACCATTATTGGAGTGAGGGGATGAAGATAAGAGATACGGTGGCCATTGCGGCCATCATGATTGCGGCAGGCTTCGGGGCACAGGCGGCGACAGTGACCGTCGACTTCGAGGGAGATGCCGCAGGAAATGTGCCGAACGGCTTTACCAGCTCGGGATCGTCGATCGTATCGTTCACGGACTCGATCGACAGCAATCTTGAGATCGGCGACTACGGCGCGCAAACCGACGGGAAAAGTCTGATCGTGCGCCATGACGACCCAAGCACGCTGATCATGAACTTCTCGCAGCTTGTCAGCAACCTGTCGCTGACCTTCGGTAACGACGATCCATTCTTCTCGCTGGCCGGAGATGTCGCCGTTCTTCAAGGTTTCCTTGGTGGCGTACTGAAGGGCGTATCCTTCGTCACCATGAACCGCGACGACATCATGAACCAGACGATCGGGTTCTTCGGCCAACCAATCGACAAGGCAGTGTTCTATTACGGGCGCCTCGCCCTTGGATCGGATGGCAGCCTCGCGGTGAATCCGATCAACCTGATCGAAGTGGTCGACAACGTCACCTTCGAGGTCCCGGACGTGGCAGAGGTTCCGCTTCCCGCCTCGGGTCTGCTGCTTCTCGGCGCCGGCGGATTGCTCGCTGCGGCCCGCCGCAAGCGCGCCGCCTGAGGACCGAAGTCAGACAAGTCTCGCTACAACTCGCTACATAGAGAAGAAGCCGGGTCGAAAGGCCCGGCTTCAGCCTTTTTGCGCCTTGGGCATCCAGCCAAATGGGAACGTCCGTTTCGAAGGAGGCCTGCGTTTCGGGGAAAACATCGTGAGGCGGCCGATCCACCCCATGACTGTCGCCGGGATAACTGCGCAATCGCGGAAAAACGGTCTATTTGGAGAAGATTTTCCCTTATTGCCTTGAGTTTGACACGCCCAAAGGGATATCTGCCCGCATCCCGCCGCCACCCGGCAAAAGCGGTTTCACCCAAGGGCCTGAGCTGATGACCATCTCGAACCTTACTCCGATCCCGGAGCTCTATGTCTCTCCCGAATCTGCGCAGAAACTGAAGATCGAGGCTGGCGGCTTGCCGTCATGGGATCTGACGCCGCGCCAGATCTGCGACCTCGAACTGCTGATGAACGGCGGCTTCTATCCGCTCAAGGGCTTCCAGTCGGAAGCCGACTATAACGGCGTCGTCGAGAACATGCGCACCGAGGATGGCACGCTCTGGCCGATCCCGGTCACGCTCGACGTCAGCCAGGCCTTCGCCGACAAGGTGGAACCCGGGCAAGACATCGCGCTGCGCGATCAGGAAGGCGTCATCCTCGCCGTGCTGTCGGTTACGGACAAATGGACACCGAACAAGGCCAACGAGGCTGAAAAGGTCTTTGGTGCCGATGACCTGGCCCATCCGGCAGTGAACTACCTGCATCACGTCGCAGGCCCGGTCTATCTGGGGGGCCCGGTCGTCGGGATCCAGCAGCCGGTGCACTATGACTTCCGCGCCCGTCGTGACACCCCGAACGAGTTGCGCGCCTATTTCCGCAAGCTCGGCTGGAAGCGCATCGTCGCCTTCCAGACCCGCAACCCGCTGCACCGTGCCCACCAGGAACTGACCTTCCGCGCCGCCAAGGAAGCGCAGGCCAACCTCCTGATCCATCCGGTCGTCGGCATGACCAAGCCGGGCGACGTGGACCATTTCACCCGGGTCCGCTGCTACGAGGCGGTGCTGGACAAGTATCCGGCCGCTACCACGCACCTGTCGCTTCTGAACCTTGCGATGCGCATGGGCGGCCCGCGCGAGGCGCTGTGGCACGCGATCATCCGCAAGAACCATGGCCTTACGCATTTCATCGTCGGCCGGGACCATGCCGGCCCGGGCAAGAACAGCCAGGGCAAGGATTTTTACGACCCCTATGCTGCGCAGGAAATGGTGCGCAAGCACGAGGCCGAAATCGGCATCGAGATGGTCGACTTCAAGCAGATGGTCTACGTTCAGGAGAAGGCGCAGTACTTCCCTGTCGACGAGGTGCCGGAAGGTTCGACCGTGCTCGACATCTCTGGCACCGAGCTTCGTCGCCGCCTGCGCGAAGGGATCGAGATCCCTGACTGGTTCTCGTTCCCCGAGGTGGTGACCCAGCTGCGCCGCACCTCGCCGCCGCGCGACAAGCAGGGCTTCACCGTTTTCTTCACCGGCCTTTCCGGCTCGGGCAAGTCCACCATCGCCAACGCGCTCATGGTCAAACTGATGGAAATGGGCGGCCGCCCAGTGACGTTGCTTGATGGTGACGTGGTGCGCAAGCACCTGTCCTCGGAACTCGGCTTCTCGAAAGAACACCGCGACATCAACATCCGGCGGATCGGCTATGTCGCTTCCGAGATCTCGAAGAACGGCGGCATCGCCATCTGCGCGCCGATTGCGCCTTACACCGCGACCCGCCGCGCCGTGCGCGAGATGATCGAGGCCTTTGGCGCCTTCGTCGAGGTTCATGTCGCGACAAGTATCGAGGAATGCGAACGCCGCGACCGCAAGGGCCTCTACAAGCTGGCCCGCGAAGGCAAGATCAAAGAGTTCACCGGCATTTCCGACCCCTACGAAGCGCCGGAAAATCCCGAACTCCGAGTCGAAACCGAGGGGTCGGATGTCGACAGCTGCGCCCATCAGGTGCTGCTGAAGCTGGAGCAGATGGGCCTTATCCGCGCCTGACGCGAACCGCGCTTGCACTTGGGGCCGCGGTGGACAACAGTCCGCCGCGGCCCCACTCTTTCGTGAAACCCATGAATTTCCTGGCACTGTCCGGCAGCCTGCGCGCCGGCTCCACCAATACAGCCCTGCTGCGCGCCTTCGCCGGAGTCGCGCCCCCGGTTGCAGCAGTGACAGTTTTCGAGGGGATTGGCGCCTTGCCCGCCTTTTTGCCAGACCGTGAAGGCGATCTGACACCACCGGAAGTAAGGGCTTTTGCCACAGCGGTCGCGCAGGCCGATGGTCTTGTCATTTCATGGCCGGAATATGTGCATGCCATCCCCGGGGCCTTCAAGAACGCGATCGACTGGTTGGTGTCGCGCGATGAGCTTATCGGCAAGCCGGTCGCCCTGCTCCATGCCTCGCATCGCGGCGAGGATGTACTGTCCGACCTGCGGCGCGTGCTGTCCACCGTCTCGAACCGCTTCGCCCCCGACATCTTCGCCCGGTTCGAGCTGATGAAGCTCAATCCCTATGAGGTCGCCCTGCGGATGGAGCATCCGTCAAACCGGGAAAAGCTCAGCGCCTTCACACGCCGGTTCGCGGAATTCGTGGCGGCGGGCTGAGGCCCGACCGCCGTCAATGCACGTTCACCTCAGTGCGCATTTACCGGCGCGAGGTCATGCTGCCGCGCCAGCAGAAAGGCCAACCCGCGGTCGCGAACCAGTGCCAGCCGCTCTCCGTCCGGCCGGTTGACCGAATAGAGCGTCTCGACATCGCCGATCTGAGCCCGGATCTCGTCCGGCAGTTCAGCGGCGGCCACCGGCCGGATATAGACGATCCGTTCGCCTTCCTCCGGGAAACCTTCGAATTTCGTATCCATGTGCTTGCTCCTTATCCCCGACCGATCCTGATCGTCTGCACCACCGGCTCGGGCGCCGAACGGCGCAGATCGATGTGCAGAAGCCCGTTTTCCATCGTCGCTGCCGCCACCTCGACCCCATCCGCCAGCACGAAGCTGCGCTGGAAGGCACGGGCGGCGATTCCACGATGCAGGAACACCCTCTGTCCTTCCTCCTCGGACTGCCGACCGCGCACGACCAGTTGACGGTCCTCGACGGTGATCGCCAGATCTTCCTCGCGGAACCCTGCGACGGCCAACGTGATGCGATAGGCATTCTCTGCCACCGCCTCGATGTTGAAGGGAGGATAACCTTCTCCCGCGGTTTTCGCGGTGCGTTCGACCAGCCGTTCCAGCTGCTCGAACCCCAGAAGGTAGGGGTGGGCCCCAAAGCTCAGTTTCGTCATCCGGGATGTCCTTGGGCTAAGCGACATGCGACGGAACATCCCCGCTCGGGCAACGTTCCTAGGCGAAATATGGGGCGGGCCAACGGCTTGCACAAGAGCCCGGAAACACCCAGATTTCTTTCCGCGACGCCGGCAATGCCGCTATAGTCGCCAAACCGGCACCCTGCGACTCAACAGCCGAGCAAGAAGAAATGAACGCGCCCACCGAACTCGACTTCGAGGAAATGCTCCGGATCAAGCTGGAGGTTCTTCGACGCGAGCACCGGGATCTCGATGATGCGATCCATGCGCTGGCCTCAAGCGGTCGCGGCGACCAGTTGACCCTGCAGCGGCTCAAGAAGCAGAAGCTTGCGCTCAAGGACCAGATCGTGAAGATCGAGGACCAGTTGATCCCCGACATCATCGCGTGACCGTCGGCGCAAAGCACGGGAATCCGCTCAGACCGGCAAATCGCGTGGTGCGATCGCCGTCACGTTCAGCTCTCCCGATCCTCCTACGGTCGCCGCATAATTCCGTGTAGGTGCCCGCAGGCCGGGCCCCAATCCGGCCGTATCGATTGCAGGGTGACGACGACCTTCCTGCATTTCCGGGAGAAATCAGAATTTTCTCAGAAAAATCGCCCTTAGCGGGCAGGACAAGGGCTGGAAATCTTGCCGCCCCTCTATCGCTGGCTATAGTGCGCGCCTCTTGAACCGGAGGCGCGCATGGCCGTGGACGTGGGAATCATCATGGGAAGCCAGTCCGACTGGCCGACGATGAAAGAGGCCGCGTTGATCCTTGATGAACTCGGGATCGCCTACGAGACAAAGATCGTCTCGGCCCATCGCACCCCTGACCGGCTGTGGAGCTATGGCAAGACAGCGGCCGAGCGCGGGCTGAAAGTCATCATCGCCGGGGCCGGTGGCGCAGCTCATCTGCCGGGCATGATGGCTTCGAAAACGCGAATCCCGGTGATCGGGGTTCCCGTCCAGACCAAGGCTCTGTCCGGCGTGGACAGTCTTTATTCGATCGTCCAGATGCCGAAGGGCTATCCGGTCGCCACCATGGCAATCGGCGCTGCAGGCGCGGCGAATGCGGGTCTGCTGGCGGCCGGAATCCTTGCGATTGGCGATGCGGCGCTTGCCGCGCGGCTGGACGCCTGGCGCGACGCCCTTTCGGCCTCGATCCCGGAGGAGCCCAAGGATGAGTAATCCGCTTCCTTCGGGTTCGACCATCGGCATTCTCGGCGGCGGCCAGCTGGGACGGATGCTGTCGGTCGCAGCCGCCCGGCTGGGTTTCCGCACCCATATCTACGAACCGTCGGCAATGCCGCCGGCCGGCGACGTTGCCCATTATGTGACGACCGCCCCCTACGAAGACGAGGCCGCGCTGAAGGCTTTCGCCGAGGCAGTCGATGTCGTGACCTACGAGTTCGAAAACGTGCCGACCTCGGCGCTTGATCTGATCGAGGCGCACCGGCCGATCCGCCCGAACCGCAAGGCACTGGCGATCAGCCAGGACCGGATCGCCGAGAAGGACTTCCTTTACTCCATCGGCCTGACCACCGCGCCCTATCGCGCCGTGTCCGACAGGGCGTCGCTCGATGCTGCCATCGCGACGATCGGCACCCCGGCAATCCTGAAGACAACGCGGCTGGGCTATGACGGCAAGGGCCAGGTAAGGCTGATGTCACCCGCAGACGCGGAGCCGGCTCTCACCGCGATGAACGGGGCTGAGTCGGTGCTTGAGGGATTTGTCGTGTTCAGTCACGAGGTTTCCGTGATCGCCGCGCGCGGGCTCGATGGCTCGGTCGCCTGCTTTGATCCAGGCGAGAACGTGCATCGGGACGGTATCCTGCGCACCACCACCGTGCCCGCCCGGCTGTCGCCGAACCAGCGCAGCGACGCGATCCTGATCGCCGCGCGCATCCTGAACGCGCTCGACTATGTCGGCGTCCTTGGCGTGGAACTGTTCGTCACGTCGGAAGGCCTGATCGTCAATGAGATCGCGCCCCGCGTCCACAACTCGGGCCACTGGACCCAGAACGGCTGCGCAGTCGACCAGTTCGAACAGCACATCCGCGCTATTGCCGGCTGGCCGCTTGGCGACGGCGCGCGCCATGCCGATGTTGTGATGGAAAACCTGATCGGGGACGACATCCTGCGTGTTCCCGAACTGGCGAGACAAGCGGATACTGCCCTGCATCTTTATGGCAAGGGCGCCCCGCGCCCAGGCCGCAAGATGGGCCATGTAAACCGGGTGACCCGGCGCTAGGAATCAGGGAGCGCCGCTGATCCGCGCGTCGTGCTTGGCAAAGCTGGTGTGGCGGTCATTCCTGCGGGTCATGGCGCCTCTGATGGTTTGGCCGTGAACCCGAGTATCCCGGCCGCCGATCTCAGATTCATGTCATGCTCGAAAGCCCCGGTCTGAAGAAAGCGGATCGTCTGCGCGATGACGACGGGGCTGAGCATCATGAAGGTATGGGTCACGGGCAGGACAATGTGATCTGTCATGCCAGCAATCCTTGTGCTGGCGACCGAAACCTTCCCGTCATCGGCGCCCGGGATGATGCCGGAATAAATCGGGTTGATCGACCGGTCCCCGGCGATGACCCCAAGCTCGAAGTCGGGTAACGGCAGCGAAAGGGGCACCGATCCATCGCCCGTGCCAAGTTCAAGGCCGGCGGGCCCGTTGACCCATTCGAAGGCAGCGATCGAGCCCAGCTTGTCGACAAGCTCGGACCCCTGGTTCGGCGGGGCGAGCATGACGACACGACCCATATTGGCCGGCCGATTGCGGGCCAGCCAGACCCGCGCCATGATCCCGCCCATCGAATGGGTGACGAAATTCACCCGCTCGTCGCCGCATTGCCGGACAGCCGGACCGACAAAGCGCGCCGCCAGCTGCTCGACGGGTTCCTCGGTCGAGGGGTAATCGACATTGATGACCCGGTAGCCCTGCTCTTCGAGTGCAAGCTGCATCGCCAGAAGCGATGAGGATGTCCGCGCCAGACCGTGCAGCAGGATCACGCACTCGGCGCGCGCTGGCAGGGCGAGGAAGGCGGTGAGCAGGAACAAGAGAACGCGCATGGTCGTCAGCCTAGACGAATGCTGCGGCATGGACAAATGAGCGCCCGCAAGCCAACCTGCGACCATGAGCCACCGCACGCCCCGTCTGGCCGTTCGCGCGCTGATCCTGCATGAGGACCGGCTCCTTCTGGTCAACGCCTATGCCGGCCGCCGCTCTGATCTGTGGTGCGCGCCGGGGGGCGGGGCGCAGCCGGGCACGTCGCTTCCCGACAACCTGATCCGTGAAGTCCACGAGGAATGCGGCCTGACCGTTTCGGTTGGCGAGCCTGTCCTGATCAACGAATTCCACGATCCGGCCTCGGGGTTCCATCAGGCCGATGTCTATTTCCGCTGCACCATCATCGGCGGGACGCTGTCCGACACCTGGCGCGATCCCGAACGCGTGGTGCATTCCCGCCGTTTCTTCTCGCGGGAGGAGCTGTCCTCGGGCGCTGTCCGCTTCAAGCCTGATAGTCTTCCCGCAGCCGCCTGGGGCGGGACGATGCTCTATGATCCGCTGGAGCCGATCGTCCGATGAGCCGCGCCTTCGTCAAGGAAGGCACGGGCGAGCTTGATCCGCTCCCCGACCTGCCGATCTCTCCCCATCCGAATTACGTTACCCCGCGCGGTCTCGCGGCGCTGCAGGCCCGCCTTGCCGCAACACAGGCCGAACTCACCCGCCTGCGCGCCCGCCCGGACCGGCTCGACAAACTGCCCGAGGCGGCGGCCGAGCGCGACATCCGGTATCTCGAGGCGCGGCTGCGTTCGGCGATTCCAGTCGACCCGCCCATGGCGCCGCAGGAGGTGGGCTTCGCTACCTGCGTGACGGTCGCCGACGATGCCGGCACCGAGGCCCGCTACGAAATCGTTGGCGAAGACGAGGCCGATCCCGCCCAGGGGCGCATCGCCCCCCATGCCCCGCTTGCCCGCAGCCTGATCGGTGCGCGCGTCGGCGACGTTGTCGTCTGGACGCGCCCTGTCGGCAGGATGGAGCTTGAAGTTCTCGCCATCGCCCCGGTCGAGGCCGGCCCATGATCCTGCGCCCGCTTTCCGCTGACCTTGATCGCCCCCTTGTCGCCGCCCTGTTCGTCGAAGCCGCCGACTATGTCGCGATCGAACGCGATGCCGCACCCGGGCCGGAACTGACCGAAGAGTATTTCGCCGATGCGCCTCCCGGCATCGACCCCACCACCTCTTTCCGAATTGGCGCGCTTGATGCGGATGGAACGCTTCTCGGTCTGATCGAGCAGTCCTTCGGTTACCCGACCGCCGAGGATTCCTATCTCGGCCTGATGCTGCTTGCGCCCCGTGCTCGGGGTCAGGGCCTCGGCCGCCGCCTCCTTGACGCGGTCGAGGCCGAGGCGCGCCGTCGCGGAAAGCGCCGCCTTTACCTCGCTGTGCTTGACGTCAATCCACGTGGCCGGGCGTTCTGGGAACGTGAGGGGTTCGTCCTGCACGAAGGCGGACGAAGTGTCACTCTTGGGGAGAAGACCCAGATGGCAAACCGGATGGTCAAGGAATTCTGATCCGCCCGGTCAGTTCCGGCGCGGGATCAGCGCAAGCGCCACGCCGCCCAGCACCATCGCTGCCGCCAGCAGAAACACCGGGCCCGGCCCTTCTCGCAGCAAGAACAGGCCGCCGGTGGCGGCAATCAACGGCACCGTCAGCTGCGCCACCGCCGCCCGGCTGGCGCCGAACCCCGGCAAAAGCCGGTACCAAAGCGCATAGCCAAGACCCGACGTGACCGCACCCGACAAGACTGCAAGTGCCACGCCGACACGATCCGCAGACAGGGCAGCCCCCGGCCAAAGCGCCATCAGCGCAGAGAACCCGAGCGCAGCCAGCACGAAGCTCGCCCCTGTATCCGCAACCGGATCAAGGCTCCCGCGCCCGAGCAGCGAGTAGATCCCCCAGCCCAATGCAGCGCCTGCCATCGAAAGCGCCGCCATCAAAGGGATCGAGCCCGTCCGTCCAGGCGCCAGCAGCACCACCAGCCCAAGAAAGGCCAGCCCCGCCCCCAACCAGCGGCGCAAGGGGATCGGCTCTGCGGCCCATAGCGCACCGCAGAACATGGTCATCTGCACTCCGCCGAACAGGATCAGCGCGCCGCTGCCCGCGTCAATCGACCGGTAGGCAAGCGAAAACCCCGCCATATAGACAAGCAAAGCCAGCGCCCTTGCCGGGCGATCTTTCCTGCCAAGCGCGAGCCGGCCTCCGCCGGCCCAGACAAGCCCGCAAAGAAGCGCCGCCCCAGACCAGAGCCGGACAAGGGCGAACAGGGCCGCAGTCATATGCCCGCCGCCGACCGCCGCGCGGTTCAGCACGGAATTCGCGGCAAAAGCCGTCATCGTCAGGGCAGCAAGCAGGAAAAGTCTCATGCTTCAGCCTAGCATGCGTCGCCCAGCCGCCCTAGCACGTCAACTCAGGCTGCAGTTGGGATCTCTTCGAGGGCGCGATAGACCGGAATTCCCCGCGCCTCGGCAATCCGCACGTCATTGTCGGCGCCGGCGCTTGCACCTGGCAGGCGCAGGACCGCGTCGCAATGTTGCAAGAGACGGTGCGCGGTCGGATGCATCACCCGGTCGTAAAGCACATCGCCTACGGCGCCTCCGCCCGCGCCATGCAGAACCGGCAGCGCCACCCATTCGCCGATCATCGGAACATGGCCCTTCTCGAAGATCGGCCAGGCCGCCTCTTCCAGTCGTTTCAGGTTCGCGGCCATTCTCATCGGGTCATCGCCCGTTCCCGAACGGTAGGGGCCGGCAATCAGGATCATCATCGGTCTGGTCATGGCATGCTCCTTTTCCATGGATCGCCTCTAGCAAAGCCGACTGATTCGTGCAATATCGTGCAATATCGTTCAGTCCAAGGTGAAACGTGCTGACAGCACAGCGAAAGAACCTGCTCCTCGACCGCCTCGCCGCCGAAGGTCGACTTGTCGCTGCAACGCTTGCGACGGAACTGGGCGTCTCCGAAGACACGATCCGCCGCGACTTGCGCGAACTCGCCGGCGAAGGGAAGCTGCTGCGGGTTCACGGTGGCGCACTGCCACTGTCGCCGACCCACCGTCCGCTCGCCGACCGGCGTGGCATGGCGACGGAGGAAAAGCGCCGCCTCGCCGCGGCCGCGGCAAAACTGATCCGGCCCGGGCAGGTGGTCATCCTTGACGGCGGCACGACCCATGCCGAACTCGTCCGCGCGCTGCCGCCCGACCTGCAAGCCACGATCGTCACCCACAGCCCGACAATTGCCGCCGCGCTGGAACCCTTCCCGGAGATCGAGGTGATCCTGATCGGCGGGCGGCTCTTCCGTCATTCCATGGTGGCGGTCGGTGCCATCGCCGCCCAAGGCTTCTCGCGGATCCACGCCGACCTTTGCCTGCTTGGCGTGACCGGTCTTCATCCCGAGCGTGGCCTGACCACTGGTGACGCAGAAGAAGCGGCGATCAAGCGCGAGATGATCGCGCAAGCCGGGGAAACCGCGGTGCTTGCCACCTCAGACAAGCTTGGGGCCTCCTCGCCCTTCGCGATCGCCCCCCTTGCTG
Source organism: Rhodobacter sp. (assembly GCA_041905595.1). Classification (GTDB taxonomy): domain Bacteria; phylum Pseudomonadota; class Alphaproteobacteria; order Rhodobacterales; family Rhodobacteraceae; genus Aliitabrizicola. The sequence goes on along the minus strand of JAYRKT010000045.1, from coordinate 5,322 downwards.
CCATCGGAACGCTCGTGGTCCCGACTGCGGCCAGACTTGACGGCTGGCCCGAAGGACCGGCGATCCTGCGCGCCTGAGATTTCTCCTCGCCAAATACCCCCGCCGAAGGCGGGCCCGAGCCGGTGGCGCAGGCCGCCGGCGAGACGAAAGGCGTGGGCCCGCAAGGGGCCTCCTTCGGGTCAGCGGCGGCGGGTCAGCGCTAGGGTCAGGCCAAAGACAAATGCCGCCACCAGGGAGGGTACACCCCCGGTTTCAGGCGGGGTCAGGCCGGCTTGCGACAGGAACCCCCGCATCGCCCGCTCCATCTCGCCCGGTCCGCCGGCGGCGGCGCGCGACAGGGCCTCCAGCGCGTCGCTGTCCAGATCGGAAGACACGGCCCTCGGACGCGGCCGGACGGCCGCCACCGCCAACAGGATGGCGCCAAGACCGACAAAGCACAGCCCGAGGAAGATTGAAGCAAAGAGCGGTCCCTTTGCAGCGGCCAGCGCAATCCAGGCTGCGGCAACCAGAAATCCTAGCCCGACGATCAGGCAAAGGGCGGCAGCAAGGCCGAAGCCCGCCTTCCGCATGGTGTCGCGTGCCTTTTCCCGCGCGACCAGACCTACGAGTCGAAACACGCCTATCTCCGGCTCAGCAGCACACCCAGAAAAAACCCGACCCCGGCCGCAACTGCCATCGCTGTTGCAGGATTCTCGCGCATGGCGGTCTCGGCATCGCCCAGCGCATGTTGGGCGCGCGATTTCGCTTCGCTCGCTGCTTGCTCGCCTCGTGCACGCAGCCCTTCCGCAAACTGCGCCCCCTTTTCCTTTAGATCGGCCGACATCGCGGCGATCTCTGCCTGAAGTTCAGCGATACGGGCGCTCAGGTCCTCGACGGTCGGCTCTGCCTGGTCATCGGGTGCTCGTGCCATGGATAACTCCTCTTCATCCCAGCTATAACCGTGTCGCGACCGACCGTCACCTATGTCTGTCGGTCCACCAGTCGAACAGAACCGCACCGCAAGGATGTTCGACGCATTCCCGTGGCGGCCGAAATGAAAAGGGGCGGCCGATGGCCGCCCCTTCCACTCTCGATCGGACAAGCGATCAGAAGTCGCCCATACCGCCCATGCCGCCGCCCGGCATGCCGGCCGGGGCGCCTTTCGGCTCCGGCCTGTCGGCAATCATCGCCTCGGTGGTGATGAGCAGACCCGCGATCGACGCCGCATCTTCCAGAGCGGTGCGCACGACCTTCGCAGGGTCGATTACGCCGAACTTGAACATGTCGCCATATTCTTCGGTCTGGGCGTTGAAGCCGAAGGTCTTATCGTTCGACTCGCGGACCTTACCGGCCACGACCGAACCGTCCACGCCGGCGTTCTCGGCGATCTGGCGCAGCGGGGCTTCCAGTGCCTTGCGGACGATGGCGATGCCTGCGTCCTGATCGCTGTTCACGCCCTTCAGACCGTCAAGCGACTTGCCGGCCTGGATCAGGGCAACGCCACCACCAACGACGATGCCTTCCTGCACGGCCGCACGGGTCGCGTTCAGGGCGTCATCGACGCGGTCCTTGCGCTCTTTCACTTCGACTTCGGTCATGCCGCCCACGCGGATCACGGCCACGCCGCCAGCGAGTTTCGCAACACGCTCCTGGAGCTTTTCCTTGTCGTAGTCCGAGGTGGTTTCCTCGATCTGCGCGCGGATCTGGGCGACGCGGGCCTGGATCTCGGACTTGTCACCGGCGCCGTCGACGATGGTGGTGTTGTCCTTGCTGATCGAGACTTTCTTGGCGCGGCCGAGCATGTCGATCGTGACATTCTCGAGCTTCATGCCGAGGTCGTCCGAGATCACCTGACCGGCGGTCAGGATCGCGATGTCCTGCAGCATGGCCTTGCGACGGTCGCCAAAGCCCGGGGCCTTCACGGCGGCGATCTTCAGGCCACCGCGCAGCTTGTTGACCACGAGGGTCGCCAGCGCTTCGCCTTCAACGTCTTCCGCAATGATCAGGAGCGGACGCTGCGACTGGATGACAGCTTCCAGCAGCGGCACCATCGGCTGGAGCGACGACAGCTTCTTCTCATGGATGAGGATCAGCGCGTCTTCCAGATCGGCGACCATCTTGTCAGCGTTGGTGACGAAGTAGGGCGACAGGTAGCCGCGGTCGAACTGCATGCCCTCGACCACGTCGGTCTCGGTCTCGAGGCCCTTGTTCTCTTCGACGGTGATGACACCCTCGTTGCCGACCTTCTGCATCGCGTCAGCGATCTGACGGCCGATTTCTGCTTCGCCGTTGGCAGAGATCGTGCCGACCTGAGCCACTTCGTCCGAGTTCTCGACCTTGCGGGACGCGCCCTTGATCGATTCGACCACTTTCGTGGTAGCGAGGTCGATGCCACGCTTCAGGTCCATCGGGTTCATGCCGGCGGCAACCGCCTTCAGACCCTCTTTCACGATCGCCTGGGCAAGAACCGTCGCGGTCGTGGTGCCGTCGCCGGCTTCGTCATTGGTGCGGGAAGCAACTTCCTTCACCATCTGCGCGCCCATGTTCTCGAACTTGTCAGCCAGTTCGATTTCCTTGGCAACCGACACACCGTCCTTGGTGATGCGCGGTGCGCCGAAGGATTTGTCGATCACGACATTGCGGCCTTTCGGGCCGAGGGTGACCTTCACGGCGTCGGCGAGGATGTTCACGCCACGCAGCATGCGGTCGCGGGCATCAGAGTCGAACTTGACGTCCTTGGCAGCCATATCAATGCTCCAGTGTTACTTGGTGTTTCGTGGGGTGGATGCCAGCGGCACCCGGAAGAAAATGCGATCTCAGCCGATGATGCCGAGGATGTCGCTTTCCTTCATGATGAGCAGCTCTTCGCCGTCCAGCGTCACTTCGGTGCCCGACCATTTGCCGAACAGGACGCGGTCGCCAGCCTTGACCGACGGTGCGATCAGTTCGCCCGAATCTTTCCGCGCGCCTTCGCCAACCGAGACGATCTCGCCCTCGGCGGGTTTTTCTTTCGCGGTATCGGGGATGATCAGGCCGCCCTTGGTTTTCTCGTCGCTCTTCACACGGCGAACGAGAACACGGTCATGCAGCGGTTTGAAAGCCATCTGAGAACACTCCCTAGGTTCCAGGTTCAATTGCCATTGGCACTCACCTTGGTCGAGTGCCAACGACGCGTAGTTAGGCATGGGATTTCCGCCTGTCAACGCCCGCAACCCCAGAATCTTCTGCGAAATTCTCGTGACACCGGGTTGGAGCGCGCGGGCGGACATGCAACCCTCCGCCCAAACCAAGGAACCCGACATGCGTTTTCTTATTGCCGCGCTTCTCGCCCTTCTTCCCCTGTCGCCCGGCCATGCCGCCTGCACGGGCCACGACCAGATCGCCGCACTTCCCGCTGAGACGCGGGTAGAGCTGCAGTCGGCCGCCGACTCCGCTCCCTTCGCACGTGGCAATTTCTGGCGGGCGACACGCGGGGACGAGGTCGTGACCCTGATCGGCACCGTCCATATCGATGATCCGCGTCTAGACGATGTGGTCGCCGCCGCCCTGCCCGATCTCAGGGCCGCGCGGGTGCTTCTGGTCGAGGCCGGACCGGAAGAACAGGCCGGCCTACAAAAGGCGCTCGCGTCCGATCCGTCGCTGATGTTCATCACCCAGGGGCCGACGCTGGCCGAGCTCTTGCCCGAAGCCGACTGGAAAAGGCTCAAGGCAGCCTTCGATGCCCGTGGGGTTCCCGCCTTCCTCGGGTCCAAGATGCAGCCCGCCTATGTGTCGATGGTGCTGTCCATCCCGCCCTGCGCCACGGAGATGATGCAGGGCACGGGCAACGGCCTCGACCAGAGGCTGATTGCCGAGGCGCAGGCCCAGGACATTCCGGTCCGCGCGCTCGAACCCTTCGACACCGTCTTCAAGTTGATCGGGGCCATGTCGACCGAGGATCAGATCGAGATGCTGGAAATGTCGCTCGCCCTGGAAGACGAGGCGGCCGACAGCTTTGCCACGTTGCTCCAGGCCTATTTCACCGAAAACGCCCGGCTGATGTGGGAGTTTTCCCTCTGGCAATCGGCGCAGACGCCCGGAATGACGCCCGAACGGGCCCGCGCCGAAGCCGAGCAGATGGACGAGATGCTGATGTCCGGGCGAAACCGGACCTGGATTCCGGTGATCGAGGCCGCCGCGAAGGAGGGGCCTGTCTTCGCCGCCTTTGGTGCGCTCCACCTCGCGGGGTCGGAAGGGGTCCTTGCGCTGCTTCAGTCAAGGGGGTTCAGGGTTGAACGCCTGCCTTTCCCTGCGCCTTGAGGCCACGCGCAGGCAGGCGTTGCTGCGGCGCAGCACCACACATGGCCCAAGCCCGCGCGACGTGACAACCCGTACGCCCGACACTATAAGGCGCGCGGAAAACTCCCCATTCGCGAAGGCATCCCCATGATCAAGGTTTTCGGCCACAAATCCCCCGACACCGACTCCACCGGCTCTCCCATCATCTGGGCCTGGTACCTGACCGAGGTGAAAGGCACCCCGGCACAGGCCGTGCTTCTGGGCGAACCGAACACCGAAGCCGCCTTCGTTCTGAAGCGGTGGGATCTGGCGAAGCCCGACATCATCGCGGATGTCGCGGCGGGCGAAGAGGTCGTCATCGTCGACACCAACAACCCGGCCGAGCTGCCCGCCTCGATCAACGAGGCCAGCATCCTTGGCATCGTCGATCACCACATGCTGGTCGGCGGCATCAAAACCAAGACCCCGATCGACATCACCATCCGCCCGCTCGCCTGCACCGCGACGATCATGCACGACCTGATCGGGGCCGACCTCGCCAAGGCGCCGAAGGCGATCAAGGGCGCGATGCTGTCCTGCATCCTGTCCGACACGCTGGAGTTCCGCAGCCCGACCACTACGCCCCATGACAAGGCGGTGGCCGAGAAGCTGGCGAAGGATCTCGGCATCTCGATCCCCGACTATGCGGGCGAGCTTTTCGCCGCCAAGTCGGACGTCTCGCGCTTCTCAGATGCGGAACTCCTGCGCATGGACTCCAAGGAGTACGAGCTGGGCGGCAAGCAGCTGCGCGTCTCGGTGCTGGAAACCACGGCGCCCAAGGTGCTTCTCGACCGCAAGGCCAGCCTGATGAAGTCGATGGAAGGCGTCGCGAAAGAGGATGGTGCCGACCAGGTGCTGCTCTTCATCATAGACATCCTCAAGGAAGAGGCGACGCTTCTTGTGCCGAACGATTTCGTCAAGACCGTCGCCGAGGCGTCCTTCGGCGCCAAGGTCTCGGGCGATACGGTCGTGCTGCCCGGCATCATGAGCCGCAAGAAGCAGATCCTGCCGATGCTCAAGGTCTGA
>JAYRKT010000085.1:0-4705 GCA_041905595.1 Rhodobacter sp. | reverse complement strand
GCCCCCCACCCACCCCCGCCCCCACGCCCCCCCGCCCCGCCCCCCGCCGGGGGGGCGGGGCCCCCCCCCCCCCCCCCCACGGCCCTACGGATTGAGAACCGCAAGCGCGGACGCGTGGATCTCGCTGTTCGCTGCGGCCACCACGCGCCCGCCCCTGTGGGCAGGTCCGCCGTCCCAGTTTGTCACGATACCACCCGCCGCCTCGATCACCGCGATCGGGGCCATGATGTCGTAGCTTGCCAGGCCGGCTTCAACGACGAGGTCGATCTGGCCGGCAGCCACCAGCGCGTAGGCATAGCAATCCATGCCGTAGCGGGTCAGCCGGACCTGACGCGCCAGCCGGTGGAAGGCCGCGCCTTCCTCGGGCGTACCAACCTCGGGGAAGGTCGAAAACAGGATCGCCTCGGACAACGGCCGCGCGCCGCGGCATCTGAGCCGCCGCCGCCCCATCGGCCCGTCGGTCGTGGCCTGACCAAATCCGCCCTCGAACCGCTCCCGGATGAAGGGCTGGTCGATGATGCCGTAAAGCGGACCCGTTTCGTCGGCCACGGCGACCAGAACACCCCAGCTTGGCGTGCCGGATAGGTAGCCGCGCGTCCCATCGATCGGGTCGAGCACCCAGGTCAGGCCGCTTGTTCCCGCGGTCTGGCCGCGCTCTTCGCCCAGGACCGCGTCCTGCGGCCGGCGCCGGGCGAGAACTTCGCGCATGCGGTCCTCGGCCAGCCGGTCGGCGACGGTCACCGGATCGAAGCGATGGTCTTCCTTGCTGTCAGCCGACAGCCCTTCCGACCGGAAATGCAGCAGGGTAGCCTCGCGCGCTGCATCGGCCAGTTCGGCCGCCGTTGCGATCAGGTCATCGGTTTCAGCGGGGGACAGGGACGGCATCGCAGACTCCGCAATGGAACGGCCCCGCCGCTAGCCAAAGCGGCGGGGCCGGTCAAGCCTGAGAAATGCCGGTCAGGCGGCCGCGTCGCTCAGGACACGGGCGAGATCGAACAGGCGGCGGCGCTGCGCCTCGGGGATCGCGTAGTAGGACCGCACGAGCTCCAGTGCCTCCTTGTCGGCCATCAGGTCGTTCTCCGTGGTCTTGGCGGCCGCCTGGGCGTCTTCCAGACCTTCGAAGAAAAAGCTGATCTGCACGCCAAGCGCATCGGCGATGTCCCAAAGCCGGGACGCGCTGACACGGTTCATGCCGGTCTCGTATTTCTGGATCTGCTGGAACTTGATTCCAACCTTGTCCGCCAGCTGCTGCTGGGTCATCCCCACCATCCAACGACGGTGACGGATCCGTTTGCCAACATGCGCATCGACAGGGTGTTTCATAGCTGCTCCGGTAACTGAATGACTTTCCCCTGCCAATCAATAAGCAGAAATCGTGCCAAATTCACTCGATCTCCAGTTGTCCGGCAGAAAATTGGCGGGCCAGTCAAAACCTGTCTTTTCGGATATGTCCGATCATACAGAGCTCTCGGACCGGCGGAAATCGCCTACCGATAAATGTCGAATCCCCGATTTCCCGCATAGCGCGATTTCCAAAATGCTTTGCATACTGCAACATATTGCAGCGGCAGTCTTTGCATTTTGGAAAAATCTGGCGCTGGAACTTCGGACCAGCCCTGTCTAGGGTCATCGGGACCTCGGAAAAAGGTGCGCAATGCTAAGCCTACGCGTCGAAACCATCGGGCAAAGCCCGATTCTAACCGACCTGCCCGTTCCTCTGCCCGCTGAGGGAGAGGTTCAGATTGCGGTCTCTGCCTGCGGGCTCAACTTTGCCGATCTCCTGATGACGGAGGGCCGCTATCAGGACACGCCACCCCCTCCTTTCACACTGGGAATGGAGATTGCGGGCACCGTCCTTTCGCTCGGCCCCGGCACCGACGGGCCTCCGCCCGGCAGCCGTGTCGTGGCTTTTGCCGGCCAGGGCGGACTGGCCGAGGTCGCCTGTGTGCCGGCAGATCGCTGCCTGGTGCTGCCCCCCGAAGTCGAGATGGTGCAGGCCGCCGCCTTTCCCATCGCCTATGGCACCTCTCATCTGGCGCTGGATCATCGGGCGCAGCTTCAACCCGGCGAAACGCTTCTTGTGCTGGGTGCGGCGGGCGGCGTCGGCCTGACCGCTGTCGAGATCGGCAAAAGGATGGGCGCGCGAGTCATTGCCTCGGCGCGTGGGGCGGAACGTCTGGAGATTGCCCGCGCTGCGGGTGCGGATATCGTGATTGACAGCGACTCCGCCGACCTGAAGGGGCAACTCAAGGCGCTTGGCGGGGTGGACGTGGTTTACGACCCGGTGGGTGGCCCGGTCTTCCTCGAGGCGCTCCGCGCCACGCGCCCGGAGGGCCGCCTGCTGACGATCGGCTTTGCCGGGGGCGAAGTGCAGCAGATCCCGGCCAACTTGCTTCTGGTCAAGAACCTGACGGTGATCGGGCTCTACTGGGGGGGCTACATGGGCTTCCGGCCCGCGGTTCTGCGCGACAGCCTGAACCGCCTTCTCGGCTGGATCGCCGATGGAAGCCTGAAGCCGCATGTCAGCCATGTCCTGCCGCTGAGCGAGGCTGCGGTCGGCCTCGACCTGCTGCGCCGGCGCGCGGCCACCGGCAAGGTCGTCATCACCCCTTGATCAGGCCGCTCGTGACGCGAGCCGCGACGCATAGCCGGCGCGGATCAGATCTGCCAATGCGGCAACCGCCGGTCCCTTGAGCGCCTGACCGACATAGAGGTTGATCCGTTTGCCCGGCAGATCCGGCAACGCGCCTCCATGCGGAATGCGCTCCATGTACTGGCTTTCACAGCCCAAAAGCATGGTGTGGACCGCCAGATCGGCGCTGACCACCGCCTCGATCGCGCGCGTATTCCCGGAATCGACCGCAAGTTCCCAAGGAATGCCTGCACGGTCCAAGGCGGCCTGCGCGCCGGCGCGGAAGATGCAGTTCTGCTCATAGGCCAGCCGCAGCGGCCGCTGCTTCCAGGCCGAGCCACCCGGCGCCCCGACCCAGACCAGCGGCAGTTCTGCCAGGATCTCTCCTCCCGGGCCGGTCTGGTCCTCGGTCGTCAGGATCACATCGCATTCGCCGCGGCCGAATCCGTCAAGCAGCTTCAGCGTAAAGGACGACAGCAGGTTGACCTTCATCCGCGGAAAGGCCGCGTGGAACTGTTTCAGCACCCCGGGGATCACCGGATAGACGATGTCATGCGGCACCCCGAGCACAATCTCGCCCTCGAACGCATCATGGGTCAGCCGGCCGAACACCTCGTCGTTCAAGGCCAGCATCCGGCGGGCATAACCAAGCAGCTGTTCGCCCGCAGAGGTCGGCACAACGCGCCGCGCCGACCGGTCGAGCACGTCGATGCCCAGCATCTCTTCCAGCCGCTTGATCTGCATCGAGACCGCCGACTGGGTAAGGTTCAGGAACCCGGCGGCGCGCGTCACGCCGCCCGCATCGACGACGGCAACAAAGGACCGGAGCGCAGTCAAATCAAGGTTTCGCATTTCATCACCGAATCTGATGCCTATCCCAACTATCATTCATTTCTATAATAGATCGATCCATGGCACAAGTATCAGCATGGGTGATGGAAAGCAGAATCACCATCGACATTCGGAATGAAAGGAGTTCGAGATGCCCAGCCTCAACCAAGTCCTTGCGATCGGTACAGCAGCTTCGCCCCGCCGCAGCATTTTCGCGCGCCTGACCTCGATGCTGTCAATCCGCGCCGAGCGCCGCCGTCTTGCCGAACTGGATGACGCGATCCTGCGCGACATCGGCCTGAGCCGGGACGATGCGCTGCAGGAAGCGCTGCGCCCGATGTGGGACGTTCCGCCCGGCTGGCGCCGCTAAGATCCCGTCGACCGGTATTCGAGCCGGTTCCGCGGCGGCATCAGCAGCAAATCCTTGAAAAAAGCGTGCCGGCTTCCGATATTCGCGAGGTGTGGTGGCGTCCGGATCAACCGGGCCCGCATCAGGGAGTTAATCGGAGGCTTGAATGGCTGATTATCAGACGATCCCGAGAACTGGCGCCGGCACGCGCGCCGCCGAGATCGACCAGGGCCTGCGCGCCCATATGAACAAGGTCTACGGACTGATGTCCGTGGGCATGCTGGTCACCGGGGCCGTGGCTTGGGCCGTTGCCGGCCTCGCCGTCACGGCCACCCCGACGGAAGGTGCACTGCAGATTGGGACGGGGGCATACCTGACCTCCTTCGGGGCAGCGATCTATGCCTCGCCCCTGAAATGGGTCGTGATCTTCGCCCCGCTGCTGATGGTCTTCGGCTTTGGCGCCGCGATGAACCGCCTGTCGACAGCCGGAGCGCAGCTTTATTTCTACGCCTATGCGGCGCTCATGGGCCTGTCGATCAGTTCGATCTTCCTGGTCTTCACCGGCACCTCGATCGCCCAGACCTTCCTTGTGACCGCGATCGCCTTCGCCTCGCTGTCGCTTTACGGCTACACGACGAAACGCGACCTCTCGGCGCTCGGCACCTTCTTCATGATGGGGCTGATCGGCCTGATCGTAGCCTCGATCGTGAACATCTTCCTCGCCTCTTCGGCGATGGCCTTCGCGATCTCGGTGATCGGCGTGCTGATCTTCGCGGGCCTGACCGCCTACGACACCCAGGACATCAAGAACACCTACCTGCAACACGCGCAGGTCGGCGACAGCGACTGGCTGGGCAAGTCGGCGATCATGGGCGCGCTGAAGCTCTATCTCG
>JAYRKT010000044.1:0-35846 GCA_041905595.1 Rhodobacter sp. | reverse complement strand
CACCACCCGAGCCCGCGACGGCCGCGGGTCTGACGCGAACCCTCATAAACAAGCCCGAGGTCGGGCCGCTGGTCCTTCTGGTCGTCATGCTGGTGGTCTTTACCGCCATCAACCCGGCCTTCGTTTCGATCACCAATATCGGCAACGCGCTGACCTTCACTGTCGAGCTGGGTCTCATCGCACTGGCAATGACGCTCCTGATGACGGCGGGCGAGTTCGACCTGTCGGTCGGCTCGGTCTTCGGCTTTTCGCCGGTCGTGATGTGGACACTGTTCAACGAGGCCGGCCTGCCGCTGGCGGTCGCCTTCCTCGTGGCGATCCTGGTGGCGCTGGTCATCGGGCTGGTCAACGGGCTGTTCGTGACGCGGATGCGCATCCCGTCCTTCCTCGTGACGCTCGGCATGCTGCTCGTCGTCCGCGGCTCGGCCCTGTGGCTGACCGACGGCTTTCCGCAGCGGACCTGGGACGCAGGGGACCAATGGCTGTCCAAGGTGCTGGTCGGAGAATTCCATATCGGCAGCCTGCGGCTGTTCATGAGCCTGATCTGGTTCGTCCTGCTCGCGGTCCTGTTTCACTACGTCCTCACCCGCACCCGCTTCGGCAACTGGATCCAGGCAACCGGGGGCAACCCCGTCGCGGCGCGGAACCGTGGCGTGCCGACGGCCAAGGTCAAGACCGCGCTTTTCATGCTGTCGGCGGCGATGTCGGCCTTCGCCGGCATCATTTCCTCGATCCGGGTCTCGGCAGCCAACCCGAACTCGGGCACCGGTTACGAGCTTGAAGTCATCGCGATGGTCGTGATCGGCGGCACGGCACTGGCGGGCGGGCGCGGCACCATCATCGGCACGGTCCTTGGCGTGCTGATCCTCCGCCTCATGCGCAATGGCATCGTGCTGATCGGGGTGCCGGGCCTGGCCTACAACATCTTCATCGGGGCGATCATCCTGGGGATGATGGCGCTTCATGCCGCACTCGAGCGGCGGCACAATGCAGGAGACTGACATGGCCGGAACCGAAGCGCCGCTCGTCGAGATGCGGAAGATCCAGAAGTACTACGGCCGCGTCCACGCCCTGCGCGACGTGAACCTGAAGATCAAACGCGGCGAGATCGTCGGCCTTCTGGGCGATAACGGCGCTGGCAAGTCGACGCTCATCAAGGTGCTGTCGGGCGCGGTGCCCTATACCTCGGGCCAGATCTTCATCAACGGGCAAGAGGCCAACCTGCGCTCGACCAACGATGCGATCGCGGCGGGGATCGAGACGATCTACCAGGACTCGGCGCTGATCCCGCAGCTTTCCATCGCGCGGAACCTGTTTCTGGGGCGCGAACTGCGCAAGGGGCCGGGCTTCATGGACCGGCTCGACCTTGACCGGATGAACGAGGTGGCGGCGAGCCTGCTGAAGCGCGTCGGCATCTCGAAGAACATCCCGCCGACCACCCCCATCGGTTCGCTGTCCGGTGGCGAACGGCAGGCCGTGGCCATCGCCCGGGCGATGTATTTCGACAGCGACCTCATCATCCTGGACGAGCCGACCAACAACCTCGGCGTGGCCGAGACGCAGGGCGTCCTGCGCTTTGTCCGCGAGGCGCGGAACACCGGGCATTCCTGCATCTTCATCGCCCACAACATCCATCACGTCTTCCAGGTGGTGGACCGGATGGTGGTGATGCGGCGCGGGTCGGTCGTGGCCGACGATATCAGTCCCCGCACCTCGTCGATTCAGGATGTCGAGGACATCATCACCGGCGAGCACGCAGCCTGATGCAGATCGCGGCGGCGGGGATCAGCTTCGGCTTCGACGCCCGGACCGGGCTTCTCGACGGGTTCGAGGTCGAGGATCAGGGGGCAAGGATTGCGCCGCTGCACCGTGCGCCCTGGGTGGGGACCGGTGAGGTGATGCCGGACGACGCCGCGCCGCTGATGGCGACGCTTGGCGGCGATTTCTTTTGCGCCCCGTTCGCGGCCAGCGATGAGGGGTCGCCCCTGCACGGCTGGCCCGCGAACACGCCCTGGAGGGTTGCCACCACGGCGCCGGGTCTCGTGCGGGCCGTGCTGGACCATCCGGTTAAGGGCGCGACGCTGGTCAAGGAACTCTCCGTCACCGCGGGCCAGCCCTTCGTCTACCAGCGCCACATCTTCATCGGCGGCTCAGGACGCCTGCCGGTGGCGAACCATGCCAATATCTCGCTGAAATCCGGAGGCCTGATCCGCACATCTGCCAAGTCCCACTGGGAAACGCCGCATAACGCTCAGGAAAGCGATCCGGCGCGCGGCCGGTCTGCGCTGGTCTACCCTGCCCGGTCCACCGATCCCCGCACCTTTCCCGGACTCGCCGGCCCGGTGGACCTGACGCGCTATCCGTGGAATCCGCGCCACGAGGATTTCGTCGTGGGGGTCGAAGCGAAGGGCCACGACCTCGGCTGGACGGCCGTCACCCGGCCGGCGGAGGGCGATCTTTACCTGTCGCTGCGCGACGCGCGCCGGCTGCCGATGACGATGCTCTGGCATTCGAATGGCGGGCGTGACTACGCGCCCTGGTCGGGCCGGCATTTCGGCTGCCTCGGGGTCGAGGAAGGCGCAGCCGATCACATGCTGGGTTTCTCGACCGAGGCCGACCTGTCGGGCCCGGGGGCGCTTACGCTTTCCCCCGATGGCACCGCCGAGATTCGGCATGTGATCGGCGCGATCCGCTGGCCCACGGGCCAGCCCGTTGCATCCGTGACGCTTGAGGACGATGTCCTGACCATCGGTGGCGACGCCGGCGCGCGGCGAAGTGTGCCGATCCGTGGCAACTTCCTCGGGCTCTGATCCTTAATCCAGCTCAAGCCGGGTGCTTTCGCCGATCCGCACCTCCTGACCGACCCGCCGCGATCGGATCGCCGCGAAGGCAAGCGCCAGTCCGCGCAGGTTTTCTCCTGCCCCGTTCGCGGGTTCCTTGCCGTCCTCTATGGCGACCAGCAGCGCCCCCATCGCGCCCCGGAACCCATCGTTGAACCATGTCCCCTCAAGCTGCGGCTGCGCCCGTCCGGCGGCGGTCGTCAGCGTCACCTGCTGGCTGCCGAGGTCGGGTCCATCGCTCATCAGGCTGCCCTTTGTGCCCGAGATGTAGGTGGTGTCGCGCGGCCCGAACGCTGCCCCGCCGTCGAAGACCAACGAAGCCTGCCCGCCCTCCATCCGCACCAGTGCCTGCGCCATCAGCGGGACCGCTGCGGTCTGGCCTGCCGCCTTGGCGGAGGTCGCATAGACGCTTCTCGCGCGGTCGCCGGCAACGCTTGACAGGAAGTCGAACCAGTGGATGCCGAAGTCATACAGGATCAGGTCCTCGATCCGTTCGAAGGGCGTCCCGGCGATCCAGCCATGGTTCCAGTGAATCGAGACATGGACGCTCTGCACCTCGCCGATCAGGTCCGCCCGGACCGCTTCACGCATCCAGGCAAGGTGGGGCGCCCACCGTCCGTTCTGGTTCACAGCCAGCTTCAGGCCGCGATCCCGGGCCAGCCGCACCAGCCGCTCGCCATCCGCAAGGTCGAGCACGAAAGGCTTCTGCGACAGGACGTGCTTCCCGGCTTTGAGCGCGGCCTCAATGATCGGCACGCGGTCCTCGGGATGGGGCGTGATGTCGACCACGTCGATTGCCGGATCGTCCAGCACGTCCTGAAAGCGGTCAGTGACCCGGGCCTGTGGGTAGAACTCCCTCGCCCGCGCCTCGGCCCGCGCCAGTGTCCGGTTGCAGATCGCGACGACGTCCCAGCCGGCCGTGCGATAGGCGTCGAGATGGCTCGCCACGATCCCGCCGGCGCCGATCACCCCGATCCGCGGCCGGTAGCTGCGCGGCACGGGCGGGCGGTAGGGCAGATCGGGCGCGGCGACGGTCTGGAGTGCGGCCGACTTCAGCGCATAGGTATCGGGATCGGTTTCGCTCACGGCAGCAGCTCCAGCGTCCGCTTCTCCTGCGCCGAAAGCGCCGCCGTATCGACGATGCGCTGGCCGAGCAGCGAGACGGCCGGATCGAGCGGCCCGGACAGCGCCTCGCCCCGCTCGATGCAGCCCAGCACATATTCGATGGCGTTCCGCCGCCCGGCCGGCAGAGGCTCGGCCGGAACGGCCGTGGGCTTCGGCTGTGCCCGGGTCTGCACCATCACATGGTCGGCATAGTCGTCGCTCTTGATGGTCCCGTCGGTCCCGACAAACACGAAGCCGCAATGCGGCTGCGGCTGGATCGTCCAGGGATCGGTGAAGGTCCCCCACCGCGTTTCCATCTTGGACAGGCCCCGGTCATAGCGGCAGACGGCGATGGCGTGCTGGTCCACCTCGATCCCCGGCGTTTGGTCGACCGTGCAGGTCACCTCGAGCGGCGCCCTGCCGTCCATGTACCAGGTGCCAAGCGTGGCCCCATAGCCGAGGTAGTCGAGCAGGCTCCCCCCGCCCGAGGCCTTCTTGTACCACCACGATCCGGGCTTTTGCCGTTCGACCTCTTCCGGCGAGACTTCGACCTTGTCTGCCAGATGATAAAGCGGGCCGCGGTTCCCGTCGTAGAAATGCACCTCGATCAGTTCGCCGATGGTGCCCGCGTCGATCAGGCGCTTGGCGGTGACATGGCTTTCGACCCAGGCGAGCGGCCAATTGATCGCCAGAAGCTTGCCCGTTGGTTGCATCGCCGCGATCATCCGGCGGGCATCGGCGACCGAGGCGGCGAAAGGCTTCTCGACGAAGACGTTGGTGCGATAGGCGGCGAGCCGTTCCGTGTAAAGCGCATGATCGGCGGTTGCCGCGCAGAGGATCGCCAGATCGGGCATCGTGGCCCTCATGCACGCGTCGAAATCGGTAAAGACCCGGTCCGGCGGGATCGAGAAATTGGTGATGGCCCCCGCCATCCGGGCAGGATCGGGGTCGAAGATGCCGGCGATCTCGGCATCCGGGTGCTCGGCCACCTTCCGCAGCAGGTCACCCATATGCATATGGTCGAAACTGATGCCGACGACCTTGTGCCTTGCCATGTCCCTGTCCCTTCCCTTGTCAGCGCTGCTCGGTCAGGCGGATGTAAAGGGCCGTCACCGCGAGGATGATGAGCCCGAACAGAATGCGACGCCCCCCTTCAGGGATCTGCATCAGTGTCAGCATCGTGCCCAGCACCGTCAGGATCAGCGCCCCGATGATCGTGCCGCCGAAGCCGCCCCGCCCGCCGAAGATCGACGTTCCACCGACCACCGCGGCCGCCACCGACGGCAAATCCAGCGGCAGCGCCAGCGAGAGCGAGGGCGTCTTGACCACGCCGAGATAGAGAAGGCCCGTCAGCCCGGCGATCGCACCGGACAGCGCATAGAGCGACAGAAGAACCTGCCAGCTCCGCACCCCGGAAAGCCGCGCCGCGGCTTCGTTGGAGCCAAGCGCGTAGAGAAGCCGCCCGAAGCCGGTGCGGCGCTGCATCCAGATCACCAGCACGGCAAAGGGCAGGAACAGCACGAGCCCGTTCGGCAGGCCGAGCGTCCGCCCGGTTCCGAGCCAGACGAGGAAATCGGGGATCTTGGTGCCGGTGGCGATGACATAGCGCTGGTAGACCAGCAGGCAGCCGCTTGCGATCAGCGCCGTGCCAAGCGTCATGATCAGCGGATGGACTCGACAGATCGCCACACCGAAGCCGTTGACGAGGCCGATGGCCAACGCGACCGACAGGGCGATCAGGATCGCCGCCGGCGCACCAACCAGAGGCGTCAGCGTTGCCGTGGCGAAGGCGCTGATTGTCGCCACCGTCCCTGCCGACAGGTCGATTCCGCCGGTCAGCATCGTCAACGTCTGGCAGGCCGCAAGCATGGCCAGCGGAATGGCCACCTTGATCGTGTTGGCGAGCCAGCGGGAGTTCACCACGCCCGGCTGCAGGATTTCCAGGACGACGACGAGTCCGATCAGCAGCAGGACAAGCGGCACCAGCGGATTGTCCGCCATGAACCGGCCAAGGCGCGCCAGCGGAGAGGGGCCGACATTCACTGCGGTCATTTCTGCATCCCCCTCACCGCCAGAAGGCCGCCGAACATCACGACGGCGACCGTGATCGTTCCCTCGATGATCGCGGTCACGTTCGGATCGACCGACAGCAGCGTCAGGTCCATCCGCACCAGCCGCAGGATGAACACGGCCAGCACAGGTCCGATAATGCCCCCGCGACCGCCGCCAAGAACCACACCGCCCAGCACCACAGCAGCCACCGACGCCATCAAATAGGGGCCGGGGATGGGTTCGCCGATCCCGGTGCCCATGGTCACAGACAACCCGCCAAGCGCGGCAAACAGGCCCGCCAGCGCATAGGCCACGATCCGCGTCTGCCCGACCGGGATGCCCGAGCGATAGGCGGCCAGCTGATCGCTGCCGATGGCATAGAGCATAAGTCCAAGGCGCGACCGGCGGATGGGCAGCCAGATGATCGCGGCCGCCAGTACCAGGAACAGGACCGCCTTTGGCATCCACGCGGTCAGGCCAGAGGGCACACCGGGCAGCTTAACCCCGCCAACGACGATCTCGCGCAGCCAGGGGGCCGCGCCGCCACCGGGGGCGTTGAGGATCAGCAGGGCCACGCCCTGCCAGACGAACAGCATGGCAAGCGTCACGACGATGTCCGGAACCCGGGTCAGCACGATCAGCGCGCCGTTGATCGTTCCCATGACGAGCCCGAGCGCAAGCACCCCGAGCACGGCAAAGGCGGCCTGCCCATCGCTCGCGCCGTCCATCAGCACGGCGGCGGTCACGCTCGCCACAGCCATCATCGCCGCCATCGACAGGTCGATCCCGCCGGCAATGACGACGATGGTCATCCCGACTGTTGCAAAGGCAAAGGGCAGCACGGCGCGCGCCAACGACTCCAGCCCCGAGGCGCCGAACTCGGGCTGGATCAGCTTGGTCGCGACCAGAAGCAGCGCCAGCAGCGCCGCAAGGCCGACAGTGCGGCTGTTCTTCGACAGAAGCCGCATCATGCCGGTTCCGTCCCGGCCCAGCTCAGACCATAGGCGGCGCGCATCAGGGTGGCCTCGTCGGCCTCGGCTGCCGGGATTACGTCCACCACCCGCCCGTTGAAGATGACGACGACGCGGTCGCAGGCCTGCGGGACCTCGGACAGTTCGGAGGTATAGAACAGCACGGCGGCCCCCTGCCCGGCCAGTTCGCGGACCAGCCCGTAAATCTGCCGCTTCGTGCGCACGTCGATGCCGCGTGTCGGATCGAACAAGAGAAGCGTGTTCACGCCCTTGGCGATCCACCGTGCGATGGTGACCTTCTGCTGGTTGCCGCCCGACAGGCGCCGGACCTCGCCCTGAGCGCGGGTGTCGATCTGCAGCCGTTCGATCGCCGATGTCACGCGTGCCGCCTCGTCCTTCATGCGGATCGCACCCCAGTTGCGAAACCGCGCCAGAAGCGGCAGGGCAATGTTCTCGCGCACAGAGCGCGACATCAACAGCGCATGGGCCCGGTCGCCCGGCACGAGGGTGAGGCCCGCGGCGATCGCATCGGCAGGGTGGCTGAACGAAACCGGCTTGCCATCCACCTCGACGCTGCCTGCGGTGGGCTTGCGGTTGCCGGCCAGTACATCGAACAGTTCGTCCTGCCCCTGCCCCTCCAACGCCACGACGCCGAGGACCTCGCCCCGGTTCAACTCGAAAGTAACGTCGGCCAGCCGCGATCCGGCCTTGAGTCCGCGCAGCCGCAGGCGGGGAACCATGGTTGCGGCGGATGAGGCTGCGGCGTGACGGGCCCCTCCGGCCACGGGCGCGACCTCGCCCCCGAGCATCAGTTCGACCACCCGTTCCTCGATCCCAGGCTCGATCTTCAGGTTGCCCACGGTCGCGCCGTCCCGCAACACCGTGGCCCGGTCGCAGATCGCCGCGATCTCGGCAAAGCGGTGCGAGATGTAGATGATCGACCGCCCGCCATCCGCCTGCTGCCGCACGACCCGCAGCACCTTCTCTACAAGGTCGGTCGGCAGCGCCGCAGTCATCTCGTCCAGCATCAGAACGTCAGGTTCCACGGCCAGCGCCCGGGCAAGGTCAAGGATGCGCAGCGTAGCCAGCGGCAGATCCCCCACCACGTCGTCCAGCCTCAGATCGGGAATACCCATCTCCGCCACCCAATGACGGAAGGCGTCAACCGGAGTGCGCCCAAGGCGCAGGTTGTCGGCCACGTCGAGATCAGGGATCAGCGATGGCTCCTGATAGACCGGTACCAGCCCGGACCGGCGGGCCGCCGCCGGGGAGTTCAGGCGGGCTTCGCCCCCCCTGATGCGGATCTGGCCACCGTCGCGCCGCAGCGCACCGGTCAGGATCTTGACCAGTGTCGATTTACCGGCACCGTTGGCGCCCATCAGGGCAACGATTTCGCCCTTGCCCAGTTGCAGCGAGGCATCGCGCAACGCCTGAACCGCGCCGAACCGCTTCGACACGCCCTCGGCGTCCAGAACGGGCGCCGTTTGCTCATTCTCGGTCATGGATCAGCTGCATCTGGTCCTTCAGGGGCGGAAGCAGGGTCTCCGGCCAAAGCCGGAGACCCGTCGTCGTCACTCGCCGGGACCTTTGCAGGCGATGATCTGGTCCATCGTGTAGGTCGTCCATCCGGGGATCGAGACGCTAACCGGCCATTCCGGGCTGAGGTTCGGGTTCTGCGCCGCCGCGATCTGCGCCTTGCCCTCTTCCGTTGTGTTGTCCCACAGGACAGGGTCGACCAGCACGGTCTTTTCAGCCGGAGCCTTGCCATCGAGGATCTGGATCGCCAGCGCCACACCCGCGCCGCCGACCGATCCGGGGTTGGTCACCGCAGCGCCTTTCAACCCCTCGACACTCGACAACTGGCTGACGAAGCCGGCGTTGTCGGCGCCGACGATCGGAACCAGTGGCGCGCCGGACTCGGTGAAGGCGTCGACGATCACGTTGTCGATCCCCGAGGTCCAGACGCCCTGGAACGGCACGCCCGCGGCAATGATGTCGTTGATCTGCTGCTTGCCCTGATCCTGTTGCCAGCCGGTGAAGACCTCTTGCGCGACCGTGATGTCGGGATACTCCGCCAGCGCCCGCTTGAAGCCCTTGTCGCGGTCATTGTCCGCGCCCGCGCCCGCCGCGCCGCGCATGTAGACGACCGCGCCCTTGCCGCCCATCTGCTCGAAGAGCCACTTCGCCCCGAGATAGGCGTACTCTTCCTGGTTGTTCGACAGGATGTAGGCCGAGGGTTCCGTCACTGCCTGGTCGACCGCAACGACGACGATGCCCTTGTCGGTCGCTTCCTTGATCGCGGCATTGATGCCGTCGGCATTGGTCGGGTTCACGACGATGGCGTTGACCCCAGCCTGGATGAGGTTGCGGATATCCTCAAGCTGTCCGGCCGCATCGGTGTTGCGGTGCGCAATGTTGAGTGACTCCACCTTGCCCGAGGCCAGTGCCTCGGCCTTCATCGCGCAGATCATCTCTTCGCGCCAGCCGTTGCCCTGAACCGTGTTCGAGATGCCGATCTTGTATCCTTCGGCCAGAGCCGCGCCGCCCATGCCAAGAAGCAGGGACAGGGCTGCGCTTCCAAGTAGAAGAGATTTCATTCCGATCCTCCCAAATCTGAATTTATCGTCGCTGCTTGTCTCTCATCCCGACGTTCGACAGTCGCGGGATGTTCCGTGTCGACCGATGGCTGGCTCCTCTCCTTCCATCAACCGCGTGAGGCCCGAGGCCGAAAACGCCACCCCGGATCAGTGAAGACCCATCTTTCCAATGTGTCCACGATTCCTCGATATGCGCCGAATGTAAAGCTTTTCATTGACTCTGTAAAGGTTTTCAAGCCTAGTGAACCTAGCCTCTGGCGCACAGGTCCGGTGCTGCGCCGCGGCAGGGAGCAGACGGGATGGCCCGACCGACCATCGAAGATGTGGCCCGTATCGCGGGCGTCTCGATTGCAACGGTCAGCCGCTGCCTGCACAAGCCGGACGTCGTGACGAAGGCCACGCGCGAACGGGTCCTGTCTGCCGTGCGCGACACGGGTTATGCCCTGAATACGGCAGCCCAGTCTCTGCGGATCCGACGATCCAATACGGTGCTGGTCGTGGTGCCCGACATCGGCAACACCTTCTTTTCCGAGATCCTGCGCGGCATCCAGCAGGTTGCCTCCGACGCCGGGATCACCATTCTCATTGCGGATACCGGCGGCCAGCGACTGCGCGAGGAGGGGTATATGCGCAACCTCCTGAACGGACGGGCCGACGGTGCACTGCTTCTGGCCGAGCCGCAGGCGCCCTGGCTGGACCTGCCTGTCGCCAATGCGCGCGGTGTCAGGCCCGTTGTCGTCATCTCGGAAGCCATGCCTGGAACACGGACGCTGTCCGTCGAAATTGACAACGTCGGCGCGGCGGAACTGGCGGTGAACCATCTTCTTAAGCTGGGCCACAGGTCGATCGCGCATCTGACCGGCCCCGAGACGAATATCCTGACTGCGATGCGGCGCGAGGGCTATCGCCAAGCCCTGCGCAAGGCCGGTATCGAGCCCGACCCCGCGATGGAGATCGGCGGCGATTTCGGCGTGGCGAGCGGCATTGCCGCATTCGCGCGGTTCCGGCAGCTCAACCCGCTGCCGACGGCGATCTTCTGCGCCAATGACGAAAGCGCGATGGGCTTCATCTCGGCCGCCCATGCCGCCGGCCTGAAGGTGCCGCAGGATGTTTCGGTCATGGGCTTTGACGACATTCACTTCGCGCAGGTCTTCCTTCCGCCCCTGTCCACCGTCCACCAGCCGCGCAGCGACATGGGGGCCGAAGCCATGCGCCTTCTTCTTTCGGTCTGGGCCGAGGAAGAACCGCAGCCGGTCATCCTGCCAGCGGCTCTCGTACTTCGCGAGAGCACCGCACGCCCCCCGCCCCGCCGCGGATGACGGAAGGCGGGTCGGGATAAACCTCAGCCTTGGCGACCGATCCGGCACTACTCGCCTCTCACTTGATGAACGGTGAAAGGACGTCGCGTGCAAGGAGGAAGCCGCGCTCGACCTTCTCGCGCGTGCCTTCGAAATTGCGGTCCTCGTGCTCGATGATGATCGGGCCGTCATAACCGGCGCGGTAGAGACCGGCGAAGGTCCTGGCCCAGTCCACATCTCCAAGGCCCGGCATGCGCGGCACCTGCCAGCCCATGCCAAGCGACATGATCCCGTTCTCGTAAAGACCTTCGTGGTCGATCATCAGATCCTTGGCGTGAACATGGACCATCCGCCCGCCGAACTCGCGGATGAACCGCAAGGGGTCGATCATCTGCCAGACAAGGTGGCTCGGATCGAAGTTCATCCCAACCGTATCACCCCAGTTTTCGAAGATGCGCCGCCAGATCTTTGGCGAATAGGCAATGTTGTGACCGCCCGGCCATTCGTCATGGGAAAAGATCATCGGGCAGTTTTCAAAGGCGAGTGTGACGCCGTTCTCGCGGGCGTGGGCGATGATCGGCGGGAAAATCTGCTCTGCCCGTTCCCAGTTCTGATCGACCGTGAGGGTCCGGTCGCCGCCGACGAAGGTGTTCACGACACCGACCTTCATCATCGCGGCCGCCGCGATCACTTTCTTCAGATGCGTGATGACGGCTTCCCGGTGCGCCGCATCCGCATGAAGCGGGTTCGGATAATAGCCGAGGCCTGAAATCGACAGGCCTTCTCCAGCAAGCTGCCCGACGATCTCGCTTGCCCTCGCCGGCGTCAGGTCTTCGATTGGCAAGTGCGACGTGCCTGCATAGCGCCGCTTCTCGCCCCCCGCAGATGGCCAGCAGGCAATCTCGAGCGCCGCGAACCCTGCGCCACTGGCCCAGTCGGCCACCTGCTGCAGTGGCAGATCCGGGAAAGGCGCCGTCAGGATCCCCAGTTTCATCGCCCTTGCTCCTTTCGCCTAGTCCAGATCGACCCATCGGCCGCTGCGACCGCTCTTCAGAACCGCGTCGCAGAACAGCATCTCGCGGTGGCCATCCTCGAACCCGGCATAAGTCGATTCAGGCCCGCGCCCGCCCCGTGCAACATCGGTGTAGACCTGCCGGAACAGCGCTCGGAACGTGTCGGCGAAGCCCTCGACATGACCGCCGGGCAGCGCGGCGGCCGCGGCCCCCGCGGCATTCATCAGTCCGCCGTCCCGCTGCAGGATCTGGTTCGGGGCGTCGCGATGGCCGATCCACAGGTGATCCGGGGTTTCCGAATTCCAGGCTGCAGAAGCGGCCGACCCGGCGATGTCCCAGACCAGCGAGTTCTTGCGCCCCGGACTGACCTGGCTCGTCGAAACCGCGCCTCGCGCGCCGTTGGCAAAGCGCAACAGGATCGTCGCCGCGTCGTCGGTCCTGACCTGCCGCGTCTCGGTTGCCCCCGTGGCGGCGGCAAAGGTCTCGACCGGCCCGACGGGCTTCTGCCGCTCGGGCAGGAAGGTCGCCAGATCGGCCATGACCGACACGACCTTCTGCCCGGTGACGAAGCTCGTCAGGTCCATCCAGTGCGTGCCGATATCGCCGACCGAGCGCAACTCGCCGCCTTCCTCCGTCTCCAGCCGCCAGTTCCAGTCGGTCGGCTTGACCAGCCAGTCCTGATGGTAGTGCCCGGTGACAAGCCGCACCTCGCCAAGGGCGCCGTCCGCCACCATGCGATGCGCGTGCTGGTTCAAAGGGTAGAAGCGCGTGTTGTAGCAAACGGCCGCAACCTTGCCGGTGACGCTCGCCGCCGCGACCATCTCCGCCGACTGCGCCGAGGTCATCGCCAGCGGTTTCTCGCAAACCACGTGCCGTCCTGCTGCCAGGATCTGCATCACCTGGTCGAAATGCGCGACATTGGGCGAGGTCACATGCACGACAATGACCGACGGATCGTCCAGCAGTTCCGCGAGCGAGTGATAGGCACGCCCGACGCCAAGCGCCTCGGCCCGCGCTGCGCCGCGCCCGGGGCTCGACCCCAGAACGCCGCGCACCGGGACGCCCAGCCGCCGCAGCGCCTCAAGATGCACGGTGCCGATGAAGCCCGTGCCGATGACGGCGGCCCCGATCTGCGAAAACCCGGTCATGCCATGCGCTCCGTGTTCCGATGGTCAGGCAACCGAATACCCTCCGTCGATGGCCAGGCAGGTGCCTGTCATAAACGCTGCGGCGGGCGACGCCAGGAACAGGACCGGCCCGGCAATGTCCTCGGGCTGACCCCACCGTCCCATGGGCGTGCGCAGGTTCACGGCGGCGACATGGGCCGGATCGGTCCGGCTCCGCGCCGACTGTTGCGTCACGATGAAGCCGGGGGCCACCGCGTTCACCCGGATGCCGTCCGGCGCCCAGGCGATGGCGAGCGACTTGGTCAGTTGCTGCACCGCCGCCTTGCTGGCCCCGTAGGCCGGGTTCCGGGGGCTGCCGAAGGTCGCATACATCGAGGCGATGTTGATGAGCGACCCGCGGCTCGCCTTGAGATGGCCGTGGAAGGCATCGGCAGTGCGGAAGGTGCCGAACAGGTTCACGTCGACGACCCGCTGGAAAAAGGCCGGGGCCATCTCCTCGCCACGCGAGGTGATGGCGGCGCAATTGACCAGCACATCCAGCTTCGGCGTCGCCGCCGCCAGGGCGCGGACGGCCTCCAGATCGGTCACGTCAAGTTGGATGTAGGGGAAGCGCGCGCTATCCTCTTCCGCGGGCTCCGGCTCTGCGCCGGTGATCGTCACGTTTGCGCCCGACTCCTGGAACAAGCGTGCGATGGCCGCCCCGATGCCGGCCCGGCTGGCGCCGACCACAAGAACTGACATCTCCGAAAAGTCGAAGCTGGCGCTGGCCATTGCAGATTCTCCCCATTCCGATCTTTCGGCGGTCGGGAGGATTTTGCAACGGATATTTCATTTTTCTGCGTATGAAAATTTCATTTCACTTGGGTGGCGCGGCACCGCCCGACCGTCGCGCGAGACTGACGATGAGCGCCTGGCACACGATCATGGCCGGCACCTGCGACCGCAGATGCCCTAGCCGCGCCTCGTTGACAAAAAGGACATGCCGCGCCAGCCCAGCCACGGGACTAAGCTCATTGTCGGTGATCGCCAGCACCTGCCGCCCGTTTCGTTCGGCCATGCGGGCAATCTCAACCGTCTCGGCCGTGTAGTCGTCGAAGGTCATGGCAAGAAGCACATCCGATGGCCCGATCGCGGCGACCTGTTCGGCCCGCATCGCTCCAAGATTGTCGATCAGCCTGACCCGCCGCCCGATCTTCGCCATGCCGTAAAAGGCATAGGCCCCCAGCCCAAAGGCCCCCCGCGCGGCGGCGATGTGGATCATGTCCGACATGTCGAGCACCTCGACAAAGCGGGCCAGCGCCTGACGGTCCAGCGCCTCGTCGATGCGCAGCAGCGACTGCATGGCAGCCTGCACCATGCCGCCGAACACGAGGTCAGGATGATCCAGATCGCCGTCCGCCAGCGGCGGATTGCCTGCGGGAAGGCGATTTTCGATCCGCGAGACATAGGGCAGGCGTGGCCCGAGAAGGCGCTCACGGAACACGGCCTGCAATTCGGCGAAACCGCCAAACCCCAGTTCCTTGGCAAAGCGCGTGATCGTCGCCGGCGGAACCTGCGCCTGGGCGGCCAGCTGGACCAGCGTGTTGATCGCGACCTCCTCCGGATGGTTGAGGAAGAACTGTGCGACCTGCGCCAGCCGGCGGCTGAGGCTGCCGGACCGCGCGGCCAGTTCCGAACGCAAGGCCTCGTAATCCCGGGGCGGGCGCTGTCCTGTTGCGGTTGTGGCCTGTTCCACCCTGCCCCCTAGCCGATTGCCCCGGCAACCTTCTGCTCAAAATCCACGATCGCCCCGCTCATCGGCACCGACGCAGCCCCCAGCAGGAACACGGCAAGGCGGGCGGTTTCTTCCTCGGTCACCAGCCGGCCAAGCGGCATATGCGCCGCCTCGGTCGTCATCCAGTCCGGTCCGCGGCCCAGCACCTCGGCCTGCATCCGTCGTTCGCTTTCGGTCGCGACCCAGCCAAGGTTGATCCCGTTGACCCGGATGCGGTCCGCCATATGAGCATTGGCAGCGTTGCGGGTCAGCGTCGCCAGCGCCCCCTTGGTTGCAGCATAGATGGCAAGCTCGGGGATGCCACAATAGGCGTTCATCGACAGGATATTGACGATCGAGCCACCTGTCCCGCGTCGTCGCATGTCGCTGATCGCCGCCTGCATCAGCAGGAACGCGGCCCGGGCATTCACGTCGAACAGCTTGTCCCAGACCTCAACCGTTCCGTCTACGAAAGAGCCCCGCGTCGTCAACCCGGCCGCATTCACCAGTCCGTCGATCTGACCGAAGCGATCCAGCGCGGCGGCGGCGATCCTGTCCGCCGCCGCGGCATCCTCCAGATCGGCCTGAACGAAGGCAACATCAACCCCGCGCGGCAGAGCGCCGGACTTGCGCGCAAGATCCGGATCGCGATCGGTCAGGACAAGCGCCCCTACCCCCTCGCGCGCCGCCTCGTGCACGATGGCGCGGCCGATCCCGGCTGCAGCCCCGGTGACCACGACGACCTTGCCGGAAAGACCCATGTCCAAGCGCCGTCCTCCCTCGCCGCGCGGCTATTGGAGCGAGTCTTGCAGAGGAGCGGCCGATTGGAAAGGCCACAGTCGAGGCGAAGGACCGAAGCTGGACATGCGGCGCGGGCGCCGCCCCCGCCACGCTCCGCATGAAAATACAATCCCAACGCGAAATCTTCATCCGTCCAGAGGAAGCGGCCGTGCCGGCAAGAAGCGACACTGAAGGGGAACTGAAGCGAAGGCCGAGGTTCGTCATTCCCGCCGGCGCGTCCGGTCGATGTTGCACTGTAACAAGGAGTTATCTGATGCTTTCCAAACTGACTTCGCTCTTCACCCGCTTCTCCCGCGACGAGAAGGGCGTCACCCTCGTCGAATACGGCATCGCCCTGATCCTCGCGATCACGGTTGGAACCGGCGCCCTAACTTTGCTTGGTGGCGCCGTCTCGGGGGAAATGGGCCAAGGAACCACGGCACTGACCGCCGATGATGCACCGTAAGAACTGACAGGCACAAGTTGCTCGCGCGACATCGCGCGAGCAGCCCACCTCCTCTTGATGGAGCACCCGAAATGGCCATCCGTTCTCTCCTGGTCGCAGTGGCTGGCGTGGCGATCGCGGGCGGCTCGGCCTACGCGACCCGCGAATATCTGACACCCTCTCCGGCAACTGCGGCGCCTGACACGCGCCCCGCGCTCGCCAGCGTGGTCATCGCCAGTGCAGACATCGGCTATGGCCAGCCGATCCTGCCACAGTCCGTAACCACTATCGCCTGGCCGCGCGAGGCACTTCCGCCTGGCGCCTATGTCGATCTGGCAAGCCTGCTTCCCGCATCCGGCCAACAGCCCCGCCGCGCAACGCACGAGATCGCCAAGGGCGACATGCTGCTGGCCTCGAAGGTGTCGAATTTCGGCGAGAAGGTCACCATCGTTCAGGCGCTCGGCCCCAACCTGCGCGCCGTCGCGATCAGCGTCAGCGCCGAAACCGCCGTCGGCGGCTTCGTCACCCCCGGCGACAATGTCGACATCGTCCTGACCCAGGGTGGCGACAAGAACATGCGGGCGATCACGATCCTGCAGAACATCCGCATCCTTGGCGTCGATCAGGATGCCGACATGAAGCGGGACCAGCCCGAGGTCGCGCGCACGGTCACGGTCGAGGTGACACCCGAACAGGGGCAGGTGCTGGCTCTGGCCCAGAATGCCGGACGGCTCAGCCTGTCGCTGCGCACCCTGAACGGTGCGCGAGACAGCGAGCTTCCGGCCGTCAACCTCAGCGACATCCTGCAGGAACCCCCGCCGCCCACGCCGGTGGCCGCCGCGCCGGTCCCTGCGCCCGAGCCGGTGAAGGCCGTCACCCGCATCAAGGTCCGGCGCGGGAACGAGGTCGAGGTCGTCAGCCTCGACTGACCCCGCCCCAACCCGACGTCGATTTCAGTTCAGTCATTCTCCAACGGATTCCGTTCATGCCTGCGTTGCATCCCGCCAGCTTTGCCAGAGAGGACCAGGGGGCCATCCTGGTCTTCTGGGCTCTGGCGCTGGCGGTGCTTCTGGGCTTCATCGCGCTCTCCTTTGACTTTGGACGGATCTCGGCGACGAAATCCGAACTGCAGAGCTTTGCCGATCATGTCGCACTGGCCGCGGCTGGCGAACTTGACGGGAAAAGCGATGCGATCACCCGGGCGACCGCAGCCGCGGCGACCATGATTGCCGACCGACAGACCTTCGGCAACGGCAGTCACGAGCTCAAATCCGTCGATTACACGCTGACTTTCCTGTCGGCCCTTCCGGCCAGCGACGGTACGGCGCCGACCGCCGTCACCACGGATCCGGCCAAGGCGATCTATGTCAAGGCGACCGTTGCGCCCCGCGCCGTCGAAACGCCCTTTGCGGATGCGCTGTTCGGCCTGCAGGGCGGCGTCGCCCCCGATGCGAGCGTCGGGGCGACCGCCGTTGCCGGCTTCACCCAGTACGCCTGTGACATCACACCCTTGATGTTCTGCCTGCCCAGCCCGGGCTACAAGGCGGACGCGAATGTGGGCCACCTGATCCGGCTCCGCTCGGGCGGCAACGGTGCGGCCTGGGGGCCAGGCGATTTCGGCTTCCTTGATCCCGACAAGAAAGAGGTCGACCCCAACGGCCCCTGCAAGGGTCTGAGCGGCGGCAATCTCGACCGCTGCCTCATCGGGGCCGAGCGGGGCATCACCCGCTGCTTCGCGCAGCGCGGCGTCGATACCGAGCCGGGCCAGAAGACCGGGATCGAGGACGCGGTCTTCAACGTGCGTTTCGACATCTACAAGTCGACCATGAACGGCAAACGCACCGATGCGAACTACCGTCCGGCGCCGAACGTCATCAAGGGGATCGTGCCCAAGGGCGGCGGGTCCTGCATCGGCAACAGCGAGAAGGTCTCGCCCAACACGCTAGGCCTGCCGCGCGATGACTGCTTCACCACCGGCACCTGCACCCGTTTCGGCAATGGCGTCTGGTCGACCGGCCGCGCTGCCTACGAGACGAAGAACTACGGCTCGACACCGCCAACCGTACAGGCCGGGGCGACCCGCTACGCCTATTACCTGGCCGAGATCGCCAGGGCCGGCGGCGCGGCATCGACCACGCCGATCCTGACCGGTCGGGCCGAAACCGGCCGCGCGATCTGCGCTCCTGCCGCCTCGCCCGACCCGGAGCGCCGTGTGGTCATCGCCGCCGGGATCGACTGCACCGCCCATCCGATCCGGGGGCGGACCGACAATGTCCCGGTCGATGAGTTCTTCCGGCTGTTCCTGACCGAACCAGTGGGCCAGGACGGCAGCTCGCCGCCGAAGGTCGATCTATGGGTCGAGGTCGTCGGTTCGGCGGGCGGCAATGGCGGTGCGGGCGGAACAGGGGGGATCGTCCATGACGTCGTCCAGCTGTTCCGCTGACCGGGGGCGCAGTGTCCGCGTCGCGCCCGGGTTTGCCCGAGCCGAGGACGGGGCGATCTTCGTCGAATTCGCGCTGGTCCTGCCGATGCTGCTTCTGGTCTTCGCGCTGATCGTCGAAGGCAGCCGGATCATGTGGTCCTACCAGGCGGCCATCAGCGGGGTCCGCGATGCAACCCGCTATCTGGCCCGCATCCTTCCGGCCAACATCTGCGCCACCGGCGGGACAGTCACCGCCTATGAAAGCACGGTGACGGAGATCGTCGACAGCAGCCTGTCAGGCCTGCCGGTGATGGTCTCCGGGGTCAGCGTCGATAGCGTTACGCCAGCCCTTCAGTGCTATTCCGGAAGCTATCGCGGCGGCAATGTCGCCGTCGCCAAGGTCACGGCAACCGTCACCATGACCCTGCCGATGGGAACGCTCCTGACCTTCTTCGGCGGCTCTGGCGCCCCGCTGACGACGACCGTCAGCGACCAGTCGAGGGTGTTCGGCGCATGACCGGGATCGCGAAAAGGATGGCGCTTCGCCGCCCGGCCAGATCGCTGCTCCGCGACGAAAGCGGGACCGCGCTGCCCGAGCTGGCATTTGTCCTGCCGCTTTTCCTGCTGCTCCTGTTCGGGCTGATCGACTTCGGACGGATGGGCTACGAGCTTGTCATGGCAAACAAGGCGACCGATCTGGCCGCACGTCTTGCCGTGACCCTTCCGCCAGCCTGCACCGGCGTTGCCACAGAGAATGCGCCGGGCATCGTTGCGGTTGGAACGACCCCGCCGCGTTTCGGCACGGGCTGCGCCTCGGGCGCGAGCATCTGCGCGGCACCGGCGACGGTGACCTGCACTGCCGCAGTCGGAAGCACCACCGCGACCAGTATCTGGACCCGCGTCGAGCCGCTGATGCCCAGCTACGCCGGACCAGAAAATCTACAGTTTTCCTATAGTTACGACGCGAAGCTCGGCTTCCTCGGGGGGCCCTACGTTCCGGTTGTGACCGTCGAGATCGCCGCGCTGAACTTCCACTTTGCCTCGCCACTCGGCGCATTGGCGACCCTTGCCGGCGGCAGCTGGGAGGGATTTGCGGCCAGCATTCCGTTTCCGACCATCAGCGTTTCCCTGCCGGGCGAAGATCTCGCCCAGGGAGAGGCCGGATGACCAACAACTCCGACAAAGGGTTCTCGTGATGACCAATCCCGTTTCCATGCTCGTCATCAGCCGCGATGCCGCCCTCGTCGGCGAACTCGATGCGTCGCGCCAGACGCGGGGCGGCCTGTCTGTCCGGGCCGAACTGGGAAGCCTGTCGCAACTGAACGGCCAGGCGATCCGCATGGCGACGGGGAAGGACGTGATCGTGGTGCAAACCGACGGGCGCGACCCCGAAGAGCTTGCGGCCATCCGGACCTTGACCGGCGCGGTCTCGCAGACTGCGGAAGTCGTGGCCTTGGCCGAAGGCTCGGCCTCGCTGTCCGAGGTTCTTGCCCTGAACCAGGCCGGGATCGAGCGGGTGCTACCCGTGCCCGCTTCGGCCGAGGAATTGCTGGACGAGCTCGACAAGCTGGGGCCGGCGCGCCAAAAGCGACGGCTGACCCTGAAACCGGTCGAGACCCATCGCGGCCAGATCATCGCGACCGTTCCCGCGCGCGGCGGCATCGGCGGCACCACGCTTTCGGTCAACCTTGCCGAACGTCTTGCCGCCCCCAAGGGCCGAGGCAAGAACACCACCCGCGCCCGCGTCGCGCTGATCGATCTGGATCTGCAGTTCGGGTCGGTCGGCTCCATGCTCGATCTCGCCGAAAGCGACGCCATCGCCAGGTTGGCGAGCGAAGGCACCGAACCAGACGACACCTTGCTGCGCCAGTCGATGCTCGACCATGGCTCGGGCCTGCGCGTGCTGCCCGCGCCCGTCACCTTCGTGCCGCCCGACGCCCTGCGCGCCGAACAGGTTGCCGCGATGCTCGACAGCCTGCGGGCCGACTATGATTACATCGTGGTCGACCTGCCGCATACTGTTGTCGGCTGGATGGAACCCGTCGTAGCGCGGGCGGATGCGCTGCTTCTGCTCATGGATACGGCGGTGCCATCCGTCCGCCAGGCGCGGCGGCTGATCGACCTTCTGTCCGCCGACCGGCTGACCGTTCCGGTCAAGGTCATCGTCAACCGCGAGCGCAAGCCCCTCTTCGGTTCTGCCACCCGCCGGGAGGCTGAAAGGGCGCTCGAGCGCAAGGTCTGGGCCTGGCTGCCCCCCGATCCCAAACATGCTCGAGCTGCGATCGACCAGGGTCGCCCCCTTCATGCGGTCGGCGGGGCGCTGGCAAGGGCTGTCGCCAGGATGGCCGCCCTTCTCCAGAGCGAACTCTCCGCTGCTGCCGCTTCAGAAAGGACCTGATCCATGTTCAAGACCTTCACCTCGATCTCGTCCCAACGCCCGAACAACATCGTGGCCTTTGGCTCCCCCGCAGCGGAAAGCCCGGCGCCTCTTGCCCCACCGCCGCAGGATGCGGCGCTGCAAGCCCGTCTCGAACTGAAAAGCCATTTGCATGAGGTGCTTCTTGACCGGCTGAACCTGTCGGTCATCGACAAGGTCCAGCCCGATGACCTTCGCCGCGAGGTGGCCGGGCTGGTTTCGAAGGTCCTGACCGACGAGGGACGGGCGATGCGCTCGGAAGAGTTCCGCGAGCTGATCGACGAGATCCTCGACGAGGTTCTGGGCTTTGGCCCCCTTGAGCCGCTGCTGGCCGATCCGACGGTGAACGATATCCTCGTGAACTCTCACCGCACCGTCTATGTCGAACGCTTCGGCATCCTCGAAAAGGCCCGCGTGCGCTTCCGCGACGAACGCCACCTCTTGCGAATCATCGACAAGATCGTCTCCCAGGTCGGCCGGCGGATTGACGAGAGTCAGCCCTGGGTCGACGCCCGCCTGCCCGACGGCAGCCGGGTGAACGCCATCATCCGCCCTTGCTCGATCGACGGCCCGTCCCTGTCGATCCGGAAGTTCGCCCGCAATCCCCTGACCTTCGAGCGCCTCGTCGAGGTCGGTGCGCTGACCCCGCCCGCCGCGCGGTTCATGAAATGCCTGGTTCAGGCCCGAATGAATGTCCTGATCTCGGGCGGGACCGGATCGGGCAAGACGACGATGCTGAATGCGCTCTCGTCCTACATCGGGGCAAACGAGCGCATCGTGACGATCGAGGACGCGGCGGAACTCCAACTCCAGCAGGAACATGTTGTGCGGCTGGAAACCCGCCCCGGCACCCCGGGAGGTGCGGCGCCCGTCACGCAGCGGGACCTCGTCAGGAACGCCCTGCGCATGCGGCCCGATCGCATCGTGGTCGGCGAGGTGCGCGGGGCCGAGACCTTCGACATGCTTCAGGCCATGAACACCGGCCATGACGGGTCGATGACGACCATCCACGCGAACTCGGCGCGCGACGCGCTCGGGCGGATCGAGCAGATGGTCTCGATGATCGGCTTCGAGTTTCCGCTGGCCGCGCTGCGCGCCCAGATCGCCTCGGGCATCCACTTCGTTGTGCAGTTGAGCCGCCTCGGCGATGGCAAGCGCAAGGTGATGAGCATCTCGGAAATCACTGGGATGGAAGGCCAGATCGTGACGATGCAGGATATCTTCCTGTTTCGCAAACATGGCCGCAACGAAGCCGGCACTGTGCAGGGGGAACTCGTCGCGACCGGGATCCGGCCGAAGCTGGCCAATCAGATCATTGCCTCCGGGATCGAGCTTCCGACCGACCTCTTCCGCAGCGACGGATCCATGTGATGGCAAACGGTTCAATCTTCGGTCTCGACCTGCTGCTGATTGCGACGACCTTCCTGGGCGTTCTCGTGGCATTCGAGGGTGTCCGGCAGGCCCTGTCGCGTCATGAAACCCCGCACGACGCCCGGAACCGGCGCATGAGGATGATCGCCAAAGGGGCCACGGGAGATGACGTCCTGCGCCTGCTCAAGCCACGCGCCGAAACCTGGGCGCTGTCGCGCGTGCCGGGGCTGGCGTCACTTCCGCTGGAACTGCGCCAGGCCGGCATCAGCTACGGTGCCGGTCGTCTTTCGCTTATAGCCCTTGGCGCAGCCCTGATCGTGGCCGGGGCATCGGCACGTTTCGTCCCTTTCGCCTTTTCACTGACCGTCGCGATCCTGCTGTTCATCGTCCTGCCGCGCATGGCCCTGCAGATCGCCGCTGCCCGCCGTCTCGACGGATTGACGCGGCAACTGCCCGATGCGCTGGAGTTGATGGCGAGGGGGCTGCGCGTCGGGCATCCTCTGAACACCACGATGATCTCGGTCGCACGCGAAATGGCCGATCCAGTGGCATCGGAATTCGGCGTGATGGTCGACCAGATCGCCTATGGAGACGATCTGGTCGATGTTTTCCGTGATCTGGCCGACCGCATCGGCACCGAGGACGCCCGCTTCCTTTCGGTCAGCATCGCCATCCAGCACGGAACCGGCGGCGATCTGGCGCGGATGCTGTCGACCCTGGCGCGGGTGATCCGCGACCGCCTGATGATGCGCCGCAAGATCAAGGCCATCTCCGCCGAAGGCCGGCTCTCGGCCGTGATCCTGTCACTGATCCCGCTGATCATCATCGCCGCGATGTCGATCCTGGTGCCCAGTTACTACGGCGACATCAGCGACGACCCGCTGTTCCGTCCGACGGCGATCGTCGTTCTGGGCCTCGTCATCGCAAATGCGCTGGTGATGCGCCGGCTCGTCAACTTCCGCTTCTGAGGGGACCCGCCATGTTCGAGAGCCTTCCCGCCGTGCCAGACCTTGCTCAGGTCAGCGCAGCCGATATTGGCGTGTATGGTGTCGGGCTGGGCGTTCTTGTCGCCTTTCTCGGCGTCGCGGCCGCGCTTTCGCCTCGCGACCGGGTCCTGCGCCGGATGGCCGCGCAGGGCAGCCGCGCGCGCCAAGGCAGCTTCGAGGCCGGCATCCTGCGGCCCATGTCGGCTGCCCCGAGCGGACTGATGAAGTCCCTGATCCCGGCGGATGAAAAGGAACGCACGCAAGTCCAGCGCCAGCTCGCTCTGGCCGGACGTCACGGCGCCCATGCGGTCCGTAACTATTACCTGCTGCGGCTCACGCTCGGGATCGTTCTTCCCCTGCTGCTTCTGACCACGATAGCGGCGGCGCAGGCCGGGCTCGTGTCGCTGCCTGAATCCGTCGCAGCCCGCGTCAATCAGCTCTCGAAGCTCAACCTGGTCCAGATTACCGCTCTCCTTGTCGGGGTCGGGTTCTTCGGGCCGGCCTATTGGCTGCGAGCCAAGGCCAATGCCCGGCGTGACGCAATCCGGTTGGCCTTCCCCAATGCCCTCGATCTGTTGCAAATCTCGGTCGAGGCGGGGATGGGCATCGACGCGGCCATGATCCGCGTCGGCAATGAACTCGCAGATGCAGCGCCCGAGCTGTCACAGGAATTCCTGCTGGCGCAGCGCGAAATCCAGGCTGGCCGCAACCGCGACAGGGCGCTTCTCGACATGGCGGCGCGGACCCAGGTCGAAGAGGTTGGGTCATTCGTCAACGTCGTCCTGCAATCGATGCAGTTTGGCGCCGACATTTCGGGCGTCCTTATAACCTATGCCAGCGAGATGCGGCTGCATCGCGAATTGCGGGCGCAGGAAAAAGCCAATCGCCTTCCCGTCCAGATGTCGGCGGTGATGGCTTTCCTGATGTTGCCTGCCCTGCTGATTCTCACTATCGGGCCTGTCGCCCTGCGATACATCCGATTCTTCGCCGGTTAATTTCCCTGAGGCGCAGCGCTAAAATCAGGACAATCATCCAAGCCGATCGGGGATTGACTGGCGCCCGATATCTAAAACTCGCGCCCTGATTGAAATATCAATCGCAACAACCTGAGAATGCGGCAAAATCTTGACTTAATCCAGGCAATAACCGTTCATGAATGTGACGTTTCGGCGTCAAGGTGTGGCGGCGACATCTTCAGGGCTGGCTTTTTACCCTTGCCAGCCAAATGGTGACGGCATGGTCAGTAACACTGAATTCGGCCCTTCCGCCCGCGGCGAAGTTGCCGCCGGATTGCAGCAAGCCCAGATTGTCGATGCAATTGCCACTTGGTGCGAAGCGCTCCATGGTTCGGCCTCGATCAGCGCGGCCTTCGCGGATCTTTGCGAAGGTCTGGGCTCGGAAGCGGGGCTGCTGATCCGCACGCGTCGCAGCGATGGCCATCAAACTCGTATTGCGCAACACGACCCGGGCGCCGAGCAGAGCTTTGGTCGCCCGCTTCGGCTCAGTCTGGCCGACTCGGTCTTTGGCGACATCCTGGACGGCGCGCGGGCCGGAACGATCTGGCACGAAGCCGAAGCGCCCGAGCCATCGAACCTGTTCCTGCGAGAATTCCAGTCCGCGCGGGGCTTTCACGACTTCTGCGTGCTGGTCCTTGCATCGAGCGCAACGGAGCGGGATGTCATCGAGCTCCATTTCCGCGATCAGCGGTCGGAGCGGGCACTTGCCACGCTTGCCGCCGTCTTGCCGACAGTCGCGCGGACCTGGGCCACGCGGCAACTCGGCATCGTTTCGCGCGATATTGCCTTTCGCCGACTGGATACCGACGCGCGGGGGACCCCCGTTGCGGCTTCGATCCTCGGCTCGACGAATCCCGCACGGCTGAGCCGTTGCGAATACCGCATCTGCCTGTGCCTGAGCCGCGGCCTGTCCGTGCGCGGCGCAGCCGCCGAACTTGGCATCACCGAAACCACCGTGCGCTCGCATCTGCGCAACATCTACGCCAAGACGCAGACCGCCAGCCAGGCAGAGCTGCTGTTCCGGTTGATCGGTCCGCGGACGCCCGAAGCTGGCCGCCCTCAGCTCCGTTATGCCTGAGCCTGTCCCGATCGCCACCCTCGCCCCGCTGGTCCTGCTGGCGCCGCTGCTTTGCACCGTGGCTTATTTCGACCTGCGCTACATGCGGATTCCAAACTGGCTGAGCCTTCTTGCGCTGGCGGCCTTCGCCCTCGCCTGCCTGTTCGCCCCGCCAGTGGACCTCGGCCCGCGCCTGATTGCCGCCGGGGCGGTCTTCCTGTTGGGATTTGGGGCCTTTGCCCTGGGGCTGATCGGCGGAGGTGACGTCAAGATCCTGTCCTGCCTGATCCTGTTCATTCCGGTTCCAGGACTGATCGGCTTCGCGCGCCTCTTTGCCCTGTCGCTGGCCATCGGCATCGCTGGCCTCACCCTTCTGCGCACCATTCGTCCCCTGCGCGAGATCGGCTGGCTGGGCCTGTCCGAGCAGCGAGGATTTCCAATGGGCGTTTCGATCGCCTTGGCGGGATTGGCCTATCCGCTGGTCGCGACGCTATAATTCCTTTTCCAGAATATCCTTGGCGATGCATCGCATCGTGACTGGGACATAGGCCGCCCGTTGTTCCGGCCGGAGTAGCGGTGGAGGACCGCCTGCCTAAAAATGTTCGGCTGGGATATCGCGGAAGCACCACTCGGACAGGCCGCGACCCAAGATGCGTCAAAGCCCGCTGCGCATCCGGTAGCCGGGGATGTGGAAAAGCCGGACAGCAGTTATCGGCATGTCCTCGGTCCAGGTTGCCCGGTCGGTCACGAACAACGCCGCTCCTTCGGCAATGCCGAGCGCCGCCGCTTCTTCCGCCCCCGCGCTTTCTGCAGAAAAGGCAATGTCGCCGGTGGCATAGGGCACATGGCTGACAAGCCATTCATTGGCGCTGACATTGGTGAAATCGGGCCTCTCCTCACCAAGCGCCGCCGGGTTCAGCCAGCGATCCTCATAGGCCCAGGGTCGTCCGTCGGCGAGGTGCAGGGTGCGCAGGCGACGCAAAAGGGCTCCAGGCGGCAGCCCCAGACGGGCCGCCACCGGTGGCGGCGCGGCTTCGGACCGGTCCGCAAGGACCTGATGGCTGTAGACCTGCCCCCTCCCCTCGACCTCCAGGCGGATTACCGCGATTTCCAGCGTTGCCCTGCGCGACGGCAAGAGCGCGACGCGCGTGCCTGCCTTGCGCCGCCGCTCGATCACCCCAGTCGCGGCCAATTCGCGCAGCGCCCGGTTCACCGTCGCCCGCGCCACGCCGAATTCGCCCGCCAGCGCCTCTTCGCCGGGGATCGTGTCGCCCGGCGCCCAGAGCCGGGCGCGGATGCGCGCCGCCACCTCGTCGCGGATCGCTTCCCAACCCGGCGCCTGCATCAGAGCGCGTCCTTCAGGCCCGCCATGACGCGGGCATAGCGGCTGGCGATGGCGTCACGCTGGTGGTGGCGTCCGGCTGCGACCAGATGCCGGCCCGCCGACCAGAGTTCGGCTACCCGCCCCTTGCCGAAGATGAAGGCATCAAGGATCGTGTCGCCCTCTCGGTCGACCAGATCGGGGGCCGACAGGTCGGGCGCAACCAGATCAGCCCAGAGCCCCTCGCGAATCTCCCCCGCCTCGCGCCCCGCCGCCTGCGCGCCACCCTGCACCGCGCCCTCCCACAGCACCCGGCCCGTCGAACGCCCCGGAACCGCCAGAACCGCCCGTCCTCGGTCGCGCAGGCGTTGCGAATACTCGAAGAGCCGCAACTCTCCCGACAGCGTGATGTCGACATTGCTGTCGGAGCCCACGCCCCAGCGGCCCCCGGCCTCGGTGTATCTGACCCCGTCGAAGATGCCGTCGCCGAGGTTCGCCTCGGTGATCGGGCACAGCCCTGCAACCGCCGCGGTTTTGGCCAGACCGACCGTCTCGTGTGGTTCCATCTGGGTCGAATGAATCAGGCACCAGCGCGGGTCTACCGGAGCATTGGCAAGCAACCACTCGACCGGCCGCGCACCGTAGGCCGCCTTCACTTCCTCAACCTCGGCCACCTGCTCGGCCAGATGCAGGTGCACCGGGGCTTGCGGCGCAATCCCCGCCACCCAGTCGAGCGACCCGCGCGACACCGCACGGAGCGAATGCGGCGCTACGCCCAACCGCGTGTCCCCCGGAAGATGCGCCAGCGCCTTTGCCGCGCCCTCCCACAGCGCCGCATAGCCGTCCCGGTCATTGCCGAAGCGCAACTGTCCCCCGGCCAGCGCCCGCCCGTCGCAGCCCCCCTGCTCGTAAAGCACCGGCAGAAGCGTCAGGCCCAGCCCCGACTCCGCCGCCGCAATGGCGATCCGCTCCGACATCTCGGCCCGGTTGGCATAGGCCACCCCACCCGGCGCATGGTGCAGGTAGTGGAACTCCGCCACCGCTGCATAGCCCGCTTCGGCCATTTCCATCTGCACGAAGGCCGCGATCGCCTCGACATCCTCGGGCGTCAGCCGCTCGAGGAAGCGGTACATCAGGCTGCGCCAGGTCCAGAAGCTGTCCTGTCCGGCCGTCCGCGTCTCGGTAAGGCCGGCCATGGCGCGCTGAAAGGCATGGGAATGCAGGTTCACCGGCGCGGGCAGCAGGCAATCGACCACGATACCCCCTGCCGCCGAACCGCTCACCACCGAGGCGATCCGCCCGCCGTCCAGCGCCACGGTCACATCCCGCGCCCAGCCTTCGGGTAGAAGCGCGGTCTTCGCATGGATCAGGGTCATCGGCATCCTCGCTTGACAGGGCTTATTATGTGCAGACATAATAGCGTCAATCTCAGACATAAGGCAAGCGGAATGGCGATTCTCCTGACAGGGGCGACGGCGGCGACCATGCAGGGCGGCTACGGCCTGATCCCAGAGGCCGCGTTGGTGCTGGAGGGTGACCGGATCGAATGGATCGGCCCGCAGTCCGACTTGCCCGACGACTATGCCGGCCTGTCCGCCCGCGATCTGGGCGGCCGCCTCGTCACTCCGGCCCTGATCGACTGCCATACTCACATCGTCTTTGGCGGCACCCGCGCGGCCGAGTTCGAAATGCGGCTGAACGGCGCCTCCTACGAGGAAATCGCCCGCGCCGGCGGCGGCATCCTGTCCACGGTGAAAGCCACCCGCGCCGCCTCCGAGGACGATCTGGTCGCCGCCGCCCTGCCGCGCCTCGACCAGATGCTGGCGGAAGGCGTAGCTACGGTCGAAGTGAAGTCAGGCTATGGCCTCGATGCCGGAACCGAGATCAAGATGCTCCGCGCCGCCCGCCGCCTTGGCCAGCTGCGCCCGGT
Source organism: Rhodobacter sp. (assembly GCA_041905595.1). Classification (GTDB taxonomy): domain Bacteria; phylum Pseudomonadota; class Alphaproteobacteria; order Rhodobacterales; family Rhodobacteraceae; genus Aliitabrizicola. Next base: position 7,347 of record JAYRKT010000044.1, on the reverse strand, counting down.
GACCATCGTCACCACCTATCTCGGCGCCCATGCCGTGCCGCCCGACTACAAGGGCCGCGCCGATGCCTATCTCGACGAGGTGGCGATCCCGACGCTGCGGCTGGCCCATGCCGAAGGCCTGATCGACGCCGTCGACGCCTTCTGCGAGGGCATCGCCTTCTCGCCCGCCCAGGTCGAGCGCTTGTTCACCGAGGCCCGCACCCTTGGCCTGCCGGTGAAACTCCATGCCGAGCAGCTGTCCAACCTCGGCGGCGCGGCGCTGGCCGCCCGTTTCGGCGCCCTCTCCGCCGACCACCTCGAATATCTCGACGAGGACGGCGTCCGCGCCATGGCCGCCCACGGCACGGTCGCCGTGATCCTGCCCGGCGCGTTCTACACGCTGCGCGAGACGCAGCTGCCGCCAATCGACCTGCTCAGACGGCACGGTGTCCCGATGGCCGTCGCCACCGACTGCAACCCCGGCACAGCGCCCATGACCTCGCTCACGCTCGCCATGAACATGGCCTGCACCCTCTTCCGCATGACGCCCGAGGAGGCGCTACTCGGCGCCACCGCCCATGCCGCCCGTGCCCTCGGCCTCGCCGACCGGGGGCGCCTGGCCGCCGGCCTGCGCGCCGACCTCGCCATTTGGGACGCGAAAACTCCCGCCGAGCTTTCGTGGCGCATCGGCCCCACGCCCCTTCACGCCCGCATCTTCGGAGGCCAGATTGACCGCTGAAACCCTCATCCCCGGCGCGACCACGCTGGCCCAGCTCGAACGCATCTACCGGCAGGAGGTTGCAGCCCGCCTCGACGCCGGCGCGCGCGGCCCGGTCGAGTCAGCCGCGGCCCGCATCGCCGCCGCCGCCGCCGGAACCGAACCGGTCTATGGCGTGAACACCGGCTTCGGGAAGCTCGCCTCGCTGAAGATCGCGGCGAAAGACACCGCCACCCTCCAGCGCAACCTGATCCTTTCCCATTGCTGCGGCGTGGGCGAGCCGATGCCGCGCGCCGTCGCCCGGCTGATGATGGTGCTGAAGCTCCTGTCCCTCGGCCGCGGCGCCTCGGGCGTCCGGTGGGAGTTGATCGAGCTTCTGGAAGGCATGCTCGCCATTGGCGTCACGCCGATCATCCCCGCGCAGGGTTCGGTAGGAGCAAGCGGCGACCTCGCCCCCCTCGCCCATATGGCCGCCGTGATGATCGGCGAAGGCCATGCCGAGATCGGCGGAGCCCACCTTCCGGGGGGCGAAGCCCTGGCCCTCGCAGGCCTCTCGCCCATCACCCTTGGCCCGAAGGAAGGTCTCGCCCTCATCAACGGCACCCAGTTCTCCACCGCCTATGCGCTCGCGGGCCTCTTCGACGCCTGGAATGCTGCGCGATCGGCCCTCGTCGTCTCGGCCCTCTCGACCGATGCGATCATGGGCTCGACCGCGCCCTTGGAACCGGAAATCCATGACCTGCGCGGCCACGCCGGCCAGATCGAAGCGGCGGCGGCAATGCGCGCGCTCCTCTCCGGTTCGGCCATCCGCGAAAGCCACCGCGAGGGCGACACCCGCGTGCAGGACCCCTACTGCATCCGCTGCCAGCCGCAGGTCACCGGCGCGGCGATGGACGTGTTGCGCATGGCAGCCCGCACGCTCCAGACCGAGGCGAACGCCGCCACCGACAACCCGCTCGTCCTCACCTCGGGCGGCATCGTCTCGGGCGGCAACTTCCATGCCGAACCCGTGGGCTTTGCCGCCGACATGATCGCGCTCGCCATCAGCGAGATCGGGGCGATCGCGCAGCGTCGCGTGGCACTGATGGTCGACCCGACGCTCAGCTTCGACCTGCCGCCCTTCCTGACCCCGAACCCCGGCCTCAATTCCGGCCTTATGATCGCCGAGGTCACGACCGCCGCCCTGATGAGCGAGAACAAGCACCTCGCCCACCCGACGGTGATCGATTCGACCCCCACCAGCGCCAACCAGGAAGACCACGTCAGCATGGCCGCCCACGGCGCCCGCCGCCTGACCCGGATGAACGCGAACCTCGCCCATATCCTCGGGGTCGAGGCGCTTTGCGCCGCGCAGGGCGTCGAGTTCCGCGCGCCGCTCGCCACCTCCGCCCCCCTCGCCCGCGTGATCGCCCGGCTTCGCCAAGACGTGGCGACGCTCGGCGAAGACCGCTACCTCGCTCCCGATCTCGAAGCTGCTGCGACCCTCATCGCCAGCGGCGCGCTGGCTGGGGCCGCTGAACTCCCTCTTCCCCAAGTCTCTTTTGCCTAAATATCCTGCGGGGGTCCGGGGGCGCAAAGCCCCCGGGGGCCTCCGCCAAACCGGAGCCCGATCATGACCAATCCCCGTCACAACCTGCGCGACGTCTTCCCCGCGACCGGCACCGAGATCACTGCGAAAAGCTGGCTGACCGAGGCGCCGATGCGGATGCTGATGAACAATCTCCACCCGGACGTAGCCGAGAACCCACATGAGCTTGTCGTCTATGGCGGCATCGGCCGCGCCGCCCGCACCTGGGAGGATTTTGACCGCATCGTCGCGACCCTGAAGACGCTGAACGACGACGAAACCCTGCTGGTCCAGTCCGGCAAGCCCGTGGGCGTGTTCCGCACCCACAAGGACGCCCCGCGCGTGCTGATCGCCAACTCGAACCTCGTGCCGCACTGGGCGACCTGGGACCATTTCAACGAGCTCGACAAGAAGGGCCTCGCCATGTACGGCCAGATGACCGCCGGGTCCTGGATCTACATCGGCACGCAAGGCATCGTGCAGGGCACCTACGAGACCTTCGCCGAAGCCGGCCGCCAGCACTATGACGGCAACCTCAAGGGCAAGTGGATCCTGACCGGCGGCCTTGGCGGCATGGGCGGCGCGCAGCCGCTGGCCGCGGTCATGGCCGGGGCTTGCTGCCTTGCCGTCGAAGTGGACGAGACCCGCATCGATTTCCGCATCCGTACCCGCTACCTCGACGCCAAGGCGAAGACGCTCGACGAGGCGCTGGCGCTGATCGACGACTGGACCGCGAAGGGCGAGGCGAAATCGGTCGGCCTTCTCGGCAACGCCGCCGAGATCTTCCCCGAACTGGTGAAGCGCATGAAGGCCGGCGGCCACCGCCCCGACATCGTCACCGACCAGACCTCGGCCCATGACCCCCTGCACGGCTACTGCCCGGCGGGCTGGACGGTCGCTGAGTGGCGGGCCAAGCAGGAAAGCGATCCGCACGCCGTCGAGAAGGCCGCGCGCGCCAGCATGAAGACCCATGTCGCGGCGATGGTCGATTTCTGGAATGCGGGCGTGCCGACGCTCGACTACGGCAACAACATCCGCCAGGTCGCGCAGGACGAGGGGCTGGAGAATGCCTTTGCCTTCCCGGGCTTCGTGCCGGCCTATATTCGCCCGCTCTTCTGCAAGGGTATCGGCCCCTTCCGCTGGTGCGCGCTGTCGGGCGATCCGTCGGACATCCACAAGACCGATGCGGCGATGAAGAAGCTCTTCCCCGAGAACCACCACCTGCACCGCTGGCTCGACATGGCGCAGGAGCGGATCGCCTTCCAGGGCCTGCCCGCGCGCATCTGCTGGATCGGCCTCGGCGACCGGCATCGGGCGGGGCTGATGTTCAACGAGATGGTGAAGTCGGGCGAGTTGAAGGCCCCGATCGTCATCGGCCGTGACCACCTTGACTCGGGCTCCGTCGCCTCGCCCAACCGCGAGACCGAGGCGATGAAGGACGGCTCGGATGCGGTGTCGGACTGGCCGCTCCTGAACGCGCTCCTGAACACCGCTTCCGGTGCAACCTGGGTGTCGCTCCATCATGGCGGCGGCGTGGGCATGGGCTTCAGCCAGCATTCCGGCATGGTCGTGGTCGCCGATGGCACCGATGACGCGGCGCGGCGGCTGTCGAACGTGCTCTGGAACGACCCGGCGACGGGTGTCATGCGCCACGCCGATGCGGGCTATGACATCGCCAAGGACTGCGCCCGCGAGCACGGGCTGCGCCTGCCGGGGATCCTCGGGAACTGATGGCAAAGCGCCCGGACCGAAAGGAAACTCTCCAGTGGAGCGTTTCCCGGGCCGTTGCCGAAGGGCGCAAGCCCGCAGGCAAGTGGGGCTCAACCGGGACTGCGCTCTCCAATCCGGCCGCGCCTGCCTGGGCTGGCGCGGAAACGCGCCTGCCGGCGGCAGGCAGGCGCGGCCGGATTTGTCGCCTGACAAATCCGGCAAGGGCCCGAACGTCCTGCCTTTGACCCTACCCCAACCTCCCCTCCAGGAACGCCGCCGCCTCTGCAATCGCCCGCCGCCCCTCGGCCAGCCGCTTCTGCCAGACCGGGAAGGCATGGATCATCCGCGGAAAGACCTGAAGCGTCACCGGCACATGGGCGACGCCCATCTTCCGGGCGAGCCTGAGTGAGTCGTCCAGCAGCGTCTCGTCCGACCCGACCTGGATCAGAGCCGGCGGCAGCCCGGCCATATCTCCGAACAAGGGCGACACCATCGGATCGCGCGGGTCGTGTCCGGCCAGATAGGCCCCGGCCAGACTTTCGAGATAACCCTTGTGGATCAGCGGATCGACCGCATCCTCCTCGACCATGCTCTCGCCGCTCATCGTCAGGTCCGTCCAGGGCGACAGCAGCCAAAGGCAACCCGGCAGCGTCTCTCCCCGCGCCCGAAGCGTCATCGTCAGCGCCAGCGACATTCCCCCGCCCGCGCTGTCGCCCGCCACGCAGATCCGCTCGGCCGCGATCCCCTGCCCCCTGAGCCAACCCCAGGCACCAAGCGCGTCGTCCAAGGCCGCCGGAAAGGGATGCTCGGGTGCCAGCCGGAACCCAAGCGCCAGGGTCCGCAACCGTGCCGCCCTGGCAATCCCGCCCGCAACGGTGCGATGGCTCGCGATCGACCCCGAGCAATAGCCCCCGGCATGCAGGTAAAGGACGACCCGGTCCTGCCGGCTTTCCGCAACCGAAGACCATTCCGCCGGCCGCCCCGCCACCATCACGGTCGAGAAGGTCACGCCGTCCGGCAACCCGTCGGCGGTGCAGACCTCGTCCATGCGCGCCCGCCGTTCGGCCCAGTCCGTCGGCCGGGGCTTCGACTGCAGCAATGCCCGCAGGCTGTCGATGTCCGCCATCGCCTTCCCTCCTCCAGAGGTCCGGCGCGGCCGGACCTATTTGGCCGTCAGAACTGCCGAAACCGGGGCCAGCGCCACTTGCGACGCGCGCCCCTCGACCGTCCAGGACAGGATCGTCGCGACCGTCTCGGGACTGGCCGACCCGATCACCGTCACGGCCCCCTCCTGCGCCGCCTTGAAGGCGGCCCGGTCGAGATAGCGGCGGATGGTCGGCGCGGATTCGCCTTCGGCATCGAGCTTGCGGAAGATGCGCGCCGAGGGAACCTGATCGCGGCTTGCCACCTGCGCCGCGGAATCGAGGCCCGCATCATAGGTCAGGATCCCGCGCCCGCCGGCGCCGACGATGCCCACGACATCGGCCGACAGCTTGCGGTCCGACTGGAAGCCGCCTTCAGGCAGGTCGAGCACCGCGACAGCCTGCGGCAGGGCTGCGTCATGGGCGGCGAAGGTCACCTCGAGGTCGGAGGCGGTCGCCCCCTTCGGAATGCCCGTGGCCAGCATCACCACCTCGTGCCCACCCTTCCGGTAGGTCTCGGCGACCTTGCCGATGTCGGGAAGCATGGGGTCCAGCGCAAAGGTCACCGGGATCGGCAGGGCGGCCAGCGCGGCCCGATCCAGCGTCGGGCTGCCGTCGTCGATCAGGATGATGGCAAAGGCCGGTTTGCCCTCGGGATTGCTGAAGCTCTCCGCATTGCGCGTCAACGCCGTTTCGGGCGCCGCGGCCATGTCGGTCTCTTCATCCGCCTTCGGTTCGACCCCGATCTGCGGCAGGGCGCCGACCTTCACCCCGGGCACTTCCGTTTCGAACCCGGTCTTGGGCTTCTCCGGCAGCATCGCCTCGCCGGTGGTCTCGACCTTGGCCGTCCCCGCCTCGGCGCCGTCCTGGCCGGGCGAAATGACGCGGGGAAGCGCGGACCCCTCTTCAGCCGGGGCCTCAGCCGGCGGGGCCGTCCGGGCCAATGCCTCTTCCTCCGGCGTCAGCGGCGGCGGGGGCGGCAGCTCGGCCGCCTCCGGGCTCGTCTCGCCAGCCGGGGCGGCCAGCCCGGGGCTTGCCGCCGGAGCCGCAGGGGCCGTCGCCAGGGCCAGTTGCGGGGCGCTGTCCTCGGCCTCGGGGGCAGACGGCGCCGCTGGCCCTTCCAGTGAAGGTTCGGGCAGGCCCGCGCTCGCGGTATCCGCGGCCGGCGGGGCGGGAACATCGGTGGCCCCGACGACGGCCGGCACGCTTTCCTGAGCGGGCGCGGCAGATTGCCCAGGGAGTTCCGCGTTGATCTCGGCGGGCGGGCGGTTGAATTCCGACCCCGACGGTACGTCAAGGCTGTCCTGCGCTGCGGCCGTCTCGGTTTCCGCGGGGGCCGATTGTGGCGCCGACGCCGCGGTCTCTGTCGTTGCCAGTGAAGGGGCCTGTGGCGCGTCTGCCTGTTCCGTTGCGGCCTGCTCGGCGGCAGGCGGCTCGGCAGGGGCGACGGCCGGGCTTTCGGTCGACTGTTCGGCAACGGGCGGCGCGACGGGCGCAGGACTATTGGCCGCGACAGGCATCCCCGGCATCGGCGCCATTTCGGACGAAACCACCAGACCGAGCGCACCGACGACGGCGCCCCAGATCACACCTGATGCGAAACCGCGCAACTGCTACCCCCTGTCTTGCCACCCTGCCCCGTCCGCCTCGGAGACGTTGATCCGGCATCTTCGGCCGGCATCTTTGCCTTGACGCCCCTTGGCGGCTCGGCCCATGTATAGCGCGACCCTGCGCGGGGATCATCCGAAAAAGCCGAAAGTGCCTGCGGCCATGCTGCTCCTGATCGATAACTACGACAGTTTCACCTACAACCTAGTCCATTACCTGGGCGAACTGGGGGCCGAGGTAAAGGTCGTGCGCAACGATGCGCTCGACGTGCAGCAGGCGATGGCGCTGCGCCCGTCCTCGATCGTGCTGTCTCCCGGGCCCTGCGATCCGGCCCAGGCCGGTATATGCCTGCCGCTCACCGCCGCCGCCGCAGAGGCGCGGATCCCGCTTCTGGGCGTCTGCCTTGGCCACCAGACCATCGGCGAGGCCTTCGGCGGCCATGTGATCCGCTGCCACGAGATCGTCCATGGCAAGATGGGCACGATGCACCACTCAGGCAAAGGCGTGTTCCGCGGTTTGCCATCGCCCTTCCTTGCGACCCGATACCATTCGCTGATCGTCGAGCGCGACACGCTGCCCGATTGCCTTGAGGTCACCGCCTGGCTCGAGGATGGCACGATCAT
>JAYRKT010000084.1:0-4751 GCA_041905595.1 Rhodobacter sp. | reverse complement strand
GAGAGTTCCGCGCGCCGGGCGATTGCTCAACCCACGCCGAAAGGCGTAAATCAGCTACCGGCTCCGGTCGCGGCTGGATGAAAGTTCAGTGGCAGGTCAATGTGTCGATTGCCAGTCGTTAAGGGATCTAGGCGAATTCAAATCCGCTGGTGAACATGTCGCATCGCATCCATGCCGGCCTTCATTTGCCGCGTGACAGGCCCAGCAGGCGCAGCGCTTCGCGTGGGGCCGGTTGCCGCCAGATCCTCTGGAAACTCTCGACCACGTTGTCCCGCGTGACCCCGATGCCGGGCAGGGCGATCCAGGCGGGAACGGGGCGGCCGAGAAGGCACAGGATCACGGTCTGCGCGGCTGCGATCCCTTGCAGGAAAGGTTGTTGGGCGGCGATGCAGCAGAAAGAGTCGCTTTGTGCGAGGGCGATGGCAGCGGCCTCTCCGAGGTCCACGGTTGCCACGGGCATCGTCGCGCCGCGTTCTGCAAGGCGGGTGGCTGCGGCAAGGGCTGGCGTATCCCACACGACGAATAGCCCGGCCAGATCGGGGTTCGCCGACAGAAGATCATCCGCGGCTGCGGCAGCGTCCTCGATCCGTGCGAAGCGGTGGATGCGCGGGATGATGTCGGGGCGGTTTACCTGAAGCCATTTGGTAAAGGCGATCTCGCGCTCGTTCGTGGCGAAGAAGTCGGCGGCGAAGCCGAGGACGCCGACCTTCGCACCGTCGGGAACATGCGCCGAAAGTCCCACTGCCGCGATCTTGCCCAGACCGAAATTGTCCGACGACACCAGCGCCGTGTAGTCCTTGCCCGGCAACAGGCCGGTCGGGGCGTTGTCGAGCAGGACCAGCTTTATGCCTGCCTCGGACACCCGGCGATGCGCGGCGGCAACCTGTTCGTTCGCCACGGGCAGCGAAACGATTGCGTCGGGGCTTTGAGAGATCAGCCGGTCAAGTTCGGACACCTGCATGTCGGGGGAAAAGGCGCAATCCACAACGTCGATCACCGCCGCGCCGCAATCGCCGAAGATGCCCATCATGCCGGCAAGTTGCTGCTTGGCCCAGTCGCTTTCCAAGGTGTGCAGGACCACAGCAACGCGCCATCCGGCGGCCTTGGCGGCGGTGCGGTCGTCGGGCAGCAGGCTGACCCGTTCGGGCGGGGCGGCGCGTTCACCATGCGGGCCGAGGCCGGATATCGTCATCTCGGAAGCTCCTGTCCGGTCCGCGCCCTTGGCGGCGGAGGGGGCGGTGCGGTTTGCGAAAGCCGATCCTGCAGGGCGGCGAAGGCCGGATGGGCAAGCGGGCTACCCTGCATCACCCATTCCTTCAGGAAACTCGGCGCGAACAGCTGTTCCGAGGCCACGCGGGCCGCGCCGACAAGTCCGGCCGAACTGCCCATCTGCGACCGGATGATCCGCAGGTCGCGGGTGACGAAGGGATGCGATGCGCCATAGACCGCCTCGCGCAGCGCGGCGAGGAGGATGTCGTTCGTCTGCACGATGGACCCCGACAGCACGATCAGTTCCGGGTTCAACGCATTGGCCAGCGTCGCCACGACCTGACCGATCAGGTGGCCTGCCTTGGTCAGGATCGCGACCGAGGCGGGATCGCCGATCTGTGCGGCTTGCGAGACTTCGATGGCCGTGATCTCGCCCCCGCGGCGCTGGATGTCGGCCAGCATGGGGCTGCGCCCGTCCTGTGCCGCCGATAGACCTTCGCGCTGGATCATGTCCGATCCTGCGAGGGCATCGAGAGGGCCGCTTCGCCCGCCTGAGGTGACTGGAAGCGATCCGATCAGGCCTGCCGCGCCATGCGCGCCACGATACAGCTGGCCGTCGCAGACGATGCCCGCGCCGATGCGGCGGCCGACCTTCAGGAAAAGCATGCTGCGCGTGCCGATCGCCGCGCCTGCGTGCAGCTCGCCCATCGTCATCGTCTCGACGCTGGACCGCATCCAGACCGGCACGCCGAAATCGCGCGTCAGCGTTTCGACAAGTGGAAACCCTTCCCAGGCGGGAAGGACCGGCGGAGTGGCGGTCAGGAAGTCACCCTCTGTCGCGCCCTGAACGGCCCCGGGGACGGAGAGGGAGATGCCCCATATGCCGCCCTGTGGCGCATGACGCTCCATCGACCAGCGGAAGAGTGCTGTCAGACGCTCGGCCAGTTCGGCGGGCGGGGCGGTCAGGTCAGCGGCTTCGTGATGTTCGGTCAGGACTGTGCCGGAAAGGTCGGCCACACCCACCCCGATCGCTGTTTGGTCCAGCGTGGCGACAAGGATTGCGGCGCGTCGCGCGGCAAAGCGCACCAGTCGCGGCGCTCGGCCGCCCGTGGCGGTGCCGAGTTCGCTTTCGTCCACCAGTCCCAGATCGCCCAGCATCGTCAGGCGGTCCGCAACCACGGCACGGCCGAATTCGCTTTGGCGTTCCAGTTCCTGCCGCGTGTTCGCCGCCCCCGTGCGGACGAGGTTCAGGAGTTCGACCAGCGATGGCGCAGCGGTTTCCACCGTGCGCGGCCGCCCCTTGCCGCGGGGGCGGGGCGATTCGGTCAGGGCCTGGGCGGTCAGGGGCAAAATCGCGTCCTTGCAGGGTTTCAGCAGGGATAAAGGGCGTCCTTCTGCCGTTCAAGAAAAAACTTATGCTGTAAAAATGCAGAAGTAGTCTGACATAAGCAGATTTATTATTGATCAAAGCGGAATCGAGGCCTAACGAATGTAGCACGGTCAGAGGAGGCCGGCAGGAAAGCAGACAAGGCGGGTCATCCCGCAGCGCCTGTGGCACGGGGAGGGGATACCGATGACAGCGTGGAAGCTGGCCTATCACGCCAATTGCTGGGGGGGTCTCGGGGGCAATGCCGTGGGCGTCACCTCGATCACACAACTGGCCTACCGCACCTTCGGCGATATGGATCGCGCCTGCGCCGACATCGCTGCCGCTGGTTATGCCGGGGTGGAGCTGTTCGACGGCAACCTGCTGGACTACAGCGCCGACGAGATGCGCAAGCTTCTGGCCGACAACGGGCTGGAACTGGTCGCCACCTATGCGGGCGGGAACTTCATCTTCGACGACATTCTGCCCGAGGAACTGGCCCGCGTGACGCGCGCCGCCGACCGTGCCGCCGAACTGGGCGCGCCGCATCTGGTGGTGGGCGGCGGGGCCAAGCGTTTCGACGGCACGCGCGAGCCGGATTATCACAAGCTGGGTGCCGCGCTCGACCGCGTGAAGGCGCTGGCCGATGCGCGGGGGCTGCGGGCGCATTACCACCCGCATCTGTCGACCATCGTCGAAGGCCCTGCCGAAGTGGCCAAGATCTTCGATCTGACCGCCATCGACTTTTGCCCCGACACGGCGCATCTGGCCGCCGCAGGGGGCGATCCGGCGCAGCTGATCCGCGACCACGCGAAGCGGATTTCCTACGTCCACCTCAAGGGCTTCCAGCGCGACCCCTTCGCCTTCACCCCGCTTGACCGCGGCGATGTGCCGACGGGGCCGATCCTGCAAGCGATGCGGGATGTGGGCTTTGCAGGCTGGGTCTGCGCCGAACTCGACTCCTGGCCCGACCCCGCCGAAGGGGCACGGCTGAGCATGGACTACCTGAACCGGGCAATCGCGGGCTGATCCGCCTGCCCACCAAACGGGGGAAGCCCCGACACTTCTCTGGGAGGATGAAGATATGTTGACCAGACGCAGCCTCATGGGCTCGGCGACCGCGCTTGCGCTTTTGATGGGGATCGCCGCCCCGGCCTTTGCGGATCCGGACGCGGCGCTTGCCAAGTTGCAGGAAACCGTCCTGTCCAAGGGACCGAGCGGTGAAGACCCCTCGCCCGCCTCGGATGTCGTGCTCAGCGATGAAGAGCTGGCCAAGATCAAGGAGATGGGCGCCACCGCTGCCATCGTGATGCATTACGGCGGCAACGACTGGAGCCAGGCGCAGATCAACGGCCTGCAGACCCAGTTCGCCGCCATGGGGATCGAAGTGATCGCCGTGACCGATGCGGGCTTCAAGCCCGAAAAGCAGGTCAGCGACCTTGAAACCATCATGGCGCAGTCGCCCGACATCATTGTGTCGATCCCGACCGACCCCACCGCCACCGCCGCCGCCTACCGCGCCGCGCATGAGGCCGGGGCCAAGCTCGTGTTCATGGACAACGTCCCGACGGGCTTCGTTCCGGGGACCGACTATGTCTCGGTCGTGTCGGCGGACAACTACGGCAATGGCGTCGCCGCAGCCCATCTGATGGCCAAGGCGCTTGGCCCTGACGGGGGCGAAATCGGGCTGGTGTTCCACGCCGCCGATTTCTTCGTAACAAAGCAGCGCTATGACGGGTTCAAGGCGACGATCGCCAGCGACTACCCGAACATCAAGATCGTCGATGAACAGGGGATCGGCGGGCCGGACTTCTCGGGCGATGCGGAAAAGGCGGCTGGCGCGATGCTGACCGCGAACCCGAACATCAAGGGCATCTGGGCGGTCTGGGACGTTCCGGCCGAAGGCGTGATGGCCGCCGCCCGCGCCAATGGCCGCGATGATCTGATGATCACCACCGTCGACCTTGGCGAAAACGTCGCCATCAGCATGGCGCAGGGCGGCTTCATCAAGGGGCTTGGCGCACAGCGTCCCTATGACGCCGGCGTGGTCGAGGCGAAGCTGGCAGGCTACGCCCTGCTCGACAAGGATGCGCCCGACTTCGTGGCCCTGCCTGCGCTGCCCGTCAGCAAGGACAACCTGCTCGACGCGTGGAAGCAGGTCTACTCGACCGAAGCG
>JAYRKT010000043.1:24607-36837 GCA_041905595.1 Rhodobacter sp. | reverse complement strand
GCCAGAGGGGTTTTCCACCCCTCCGGCACCTCCCCGAGGATATTTCTCAAGAGAGACATGCAGGGTAGACAGGGACATTTCCGAGTCTTTGCCTAAGCATACGGGGGCTGTACGGAAGCCATAGCGAAACCAGACACCCGATTTCCGCTTCGAAAGGCTCGACCATGACCCGCCTGATCTCCCGCCTCGACGAGATTTCCGATGGCTACGGCGTACTGCTCTGCGATCTCTGGGGGTGCCTGCATGACGGAAAGCATCCGTTCCCGGAAGCCGTGGCGGCCCTGCGGGGCTTCCGTGCACGTGGCGGCAAGGTCATCCTGCTGACCAACGCGCCACGCCCAAAACCCAGCATCGTCACGCAGTTGGACCGCATCGGCGTCCCGCGCGACGCCTGGGACGAGATCGTGAGTTCCGGCGATGCCGCGCAATACGGTCTTGTCACCGGCGCCGTCGGCCGCAAGGTCGCGCATATCGGCGCTGAAAAGGACAAGACCTTCTTCACTGAGTTCAGCGACGATCTCGCCCGACTGGCCGCGAGCGAACCGCCCTTCTCGATCGTCCCGCTGGAGGAAGCCGAAGGGATCGTCTGCACCGGCCTCGTCGACGACCTGACCGAAACGCCCGACGATTATCGCGGACCGCTCCTTTATGGAAAGACCAAGGGGCTGAAGATGCTTTGCGCGAACCCCGACATCATCGTGGACTATGGTGACAAGCGGCTGTTCTGCGCCGGAGCCCTGGCGCAGCTCTACGAAGAGATGGGTGGCACGGCGCTTTATTTCGGCAAGCCGCATCCGCCGATCTACGATTTGGCGCGGCGGCGCGCGGCTGAAATCGGCGCGGACTGCGATCCACTTTACCTCGCCGTGGGCGACGGTATTGCGACCGATGTGCAAGGCGCGCAAGGCGAGGGGATCGACGTGATCTTTGTGACGGGCGGCATCGCCGTCGACCAGTTCGGCCCGGATTCGCTCAATCCTGACAAAGGGTTGCTGGAGGCCTGGCTCGCGCGTCACCAGATGGCGCCGACTTACTCGATTTCGCGATTGCGCTAAGGGGTGCCCTCGCGAGCGAATGCAAGAGCAACAATATTTCGACCCGTTGCGAAAATGTGATTAAATCTTGCGCGCAGCAATTGCGCTGCGACGCAGCATTGGGTAAACTCCGGGACCATGACCCAGAGGATTCGCGAGATGCTCGACAACCTGCCCCGCGGCACGATCTGCATTGAAGACATCGAGATCGGCATGACCCGCCACCTGCGCAAGACGGTGACGGACCGCGACATCCAGCTGTTTGCCGAGGTTTCGACCGACCGCAATCCGGTGCACCTGGACGACAACTACGCCCGCGACACGATTTTCGAGGGGCGCATCGCCCACGGCATGCTGACTGCCGGACTGATCTCGGCCGTGATCGGCGAACAGCTTCCCGGCCACGGGACCGTCTATCTGGGCCAGAGCCTGAAATTCATGGCCCCCGTCCGCCCCGGCGACACGGTCCTGGCCGAGGTCACGGTGACGGCCATCGACCACGCCAAGCGCCGGGTCACCCTTGAAACCCGCTGCTCGGTCGGCAATACCGTGGTGCTGAAGGGCGAGGCGCTGGTCCTCGCGCCCAGCAACAAGTTCGACTGACGGCGGCTGGCCCGCCCGATCCGGCGCGGGGACGCATGAAGGTTCACCATCACTGGCAAGGGCTTGCCCCTTTTGATCGTGGCGCTTCTGTCGCCATGGGCAACTTCGACGGCGTCCATCTCGGCCACCAGGCGGTGCTCGACCTGGCCCGCCGTCCCGAAGCGCCGCTTGGCGTCGTGACTTTCGAGCCCCATCCCCGGCAGGTCTTTGCCCCCGAAGCGCCGCCCTTCCGCCTGATGAACCCCGAGACGCGGGCCAACCGGCTGGCGAAGCTCGGCGTTCAGCAACTCTACGAACTGCCGTTCGACAAGAGCCTCGCCGCACTGACGCCCGAGGAATTCGCCCGCACCATCCTGGCCCAGGGCCTCGGCGTCTCGCATGTCGTGGTCGGCGCCGATTTCCGGTTCGGAAAGGCACGGACCGGATCGGCAGAAACGCTCCGTTCGCTCGGCCGGGATCTTGGGTTCGGGGTAACGGTCGCCGACCTGATCCAGGCGGGTGGCACGTCGATCTCCTCCACGGCGATCCGCACCGCCCTCACCGAAGGCCGCACCCGCGATGCCGCCAACATGCTTGGCCACTGGCACCGCATTGACGGCGAGGTGTTCCACGGCATGAAACGGGGCCGCGAACTTGGCTACCCGACCGCCAACATGTCGGTCGAGGGGCTGCACCTGCCCCTTCCCGGGGTCTATGCGGTCAAGGTGGATGTCATGACTGGGCCGCAGATCGGCAGCTACATGGGAGCGGCGAATATCGGCGTCCGGCCGATGTTCGGAGAAAACAGGCCGAACCTTGAAACCTACCTGCTTGATTTCAAGGGCGATCTCTATGGCCAGCACCTGTCGGTCGCGCTGGTCGACTACCTTCGCCCCGAGCGCAAGTTCGACGGCCTGCCCGCCCTGATCGAGCAGATGGACCGCGACGTGGACCAGGTCCGCGCGATCCTGACCTCGCTCTGACCTTCCCTTTTCCGCCGCCCCGGTGCAGGGTCCGCCCATGGCCGCGAAACCTCTCCGCCCCCGTTTCTGGGAAACCGTTCCCCTGCGCAAGATGACCCCCGAGGAATGGGAGGCGCTTTGCGACGGCTGCGGCAAGTGCTGCCTGAACAAGCTTGAGGACGAAGACACTGGCGAGGTCGCCTTCACCCGCATCGCCTGCCGCTTGCTCGACGGTGAAACCTGTCGTTGCAGCCAATACGCCATTCGGCGACAATTCGTCCCGGAATGCGTGCAACTGAACACCGAGACGCTTCCCAAGATCGCCTACTGGCTGCCACGCACCTGCGCGTACCGGTTGCTGCACGAAGGGCGGAAACTCTATCCTTGGCATCCACTCATCACCGGTGACCCGAATTCCGTGCACGAGGCCGGCGCCTCGGTGCGCGGCTGGACGATTCCGGAGTTCGAGGTGCCCGAGGAAGAGTGGGAAGACTATCTGATCGAGGAGACCCCCTGATGTTCTTCGCCTCGGACAACACCTCGGGCGCCGCGCCCGAGGTCATGGCGGCGCTGGCGCACGCCAACGAAGGCTATGCGAAATCCTACGGGGCGGACGCGATCATGGATCGTGTCACGGCCCGCATCCGCGAGATCTTCGAGGCGCCGGAGGCGGCAGTCTATCTGGTGGCGACCGGAACGGCAGCGAATTCGCTGGCACTGTCGCTCCATTGTCCGCCATGGGGGGCGGTCTTCTGCCACCGCCACGCCCATATCGCCGAGGACGAATGCGGTGCGCCGGAGTTTTATAGCGGTGGCGCGAAACTGGTCCTTGTCGAAGGCGCGCATGGCAAGATGACGCCGGACTCTCTCGCCACCGCCCTGTCGCGGATCGGCGAAAGTGGTGTCCACGGGGTGCAGCGCGCCATCCTGTCGATCACCAACGTGACCGAGGCGGGAACGGTCTATACGCCGGCCGAGGTTGCGGCGCTGACGGCGTTGGCCCGGGCCAGGGGCCTGCCAAGCCACATGGATGGCGCCCGCTTCACCAATGCGATCGTCGCGACCGGCGCGACCCCGGCCGAGATGACATGGAAGGCGGGGATCGACGTGCTGTCTTTTGGCGGCACGAAGAACGGCTGCATGGGGGTCGAAGCGGTTGTGCTGTTCGATCCGGCAAAAGCCTGGGAGTTCGAGCTGCGACGCAAACGCGGCGGGCACCTCTTTTCCAAGCACCGCTTCCTTTCGGCACAGATGGAGGCCTATCTGGAGGGCGACCTGTGGCTGCGTCTGGCCGCTCAGGCCAACCGCATGGGCGCGCGCCTTTCGCAGGGCATCGCCGCGCTACCCGACAGCGGGCTGATCCATCCGGCGCAGGCGAACATGATGTTCGCCTGGTTCCCCAGGGCCGGGCACGACCGGGCAAGGGCTGCGGGTGCCGCCTATTACGATATGGCGGCCCCGCCCGAGGGCGCCGCGCGGCTGGTCTGTTCCTGGTCGACGACCGAGGCGGATGTGGATCGCTTCCTGGGACTGATCGGCTAGAGCCGCCCCTGAAGGTGCAGGTCGAGGTCGTCAAGACGGTCCTGACCCCAGAACTTCTCTTCGCCGACAACGTAGAACGGAAAGCCGAACGCCCCCTGCGCGACCGCCTCTTCGAGATTGGCCATGTAGGTTTCGGCCGCGGCGAGCATGTAGCGGTCGGCGATCTTCGGGTCGTAGCCGTGGGCTGCAAGGATATCGGCAATCACATCGGGATCGGCGATGTCCCGGTTCTGGGCCCAGAGAGCGACGCCAAAGCCGTGGATCAGTCCCGCAAGGTCCCCGCCGCCCGCCTTGATGGCCGCGATGACGGCATAGGCCGACGGTGCGGGATTTACCGGCCAGAACATCGGTTGCGGGTTCAGCTTAAGCCCGGTCTTGACCGACCACCGACGCAGTTCCTGCAAGCGGTAGGCCTTGCGGCTTTCGTGCCGATCCTTGAGCATCTGACCGCCTGTGCGGGCAAACAGCGCCGCGGGATCGACCGGAATGTACCGGACCGTCGCGCCGCTCCGGCTGGCGATGTCCTCCAGGCGCCGACCGGCCAGGTAGACATAGGGCGACACCGTTGTGATGAAGCACTCAATCTGTGTCATAGCGTCATTCCCCAAAAGCCATGGTTTCCAAAGACCCTAGCCGGGTGATAAGCGGATGCCAACGTCACGAATCCGTTGCATGGCCCTGCTGCGGGGCCCGCTTCGGCCGCTGCCAAGGATAGATCCATGCCCGCCATCACCGAGCCGAAACTCATTTCCGGCAACGCCAACCTCACCCTTGCCAAGTCGATCGCCCGCCGCATGTCGATGCATCGCGGCATGTCGGTCAGCCTCGTGGACGCGCGGGTCGAACGCTTCAACGACCAGGAGATCTTCGTAGAGGTTTACGAGAACGTTCGCGGCGAGGACATGTTCATCATCCAGCCGACCTCGAACCCGGCGAACGACAACCTGATGGAACTGCTTATCATCACCGATGCGCTGCGCCGGTCGTCGGCGGGCCGCATCACTGCGGTGATCCCCTATTTCGGCTATGCGCGGCAGGATCGTCGGGCCAAGGCGCGCACCCCGATCAGCGCCAAGCTGGTCGCCAACCTGATCGCGCAGGCGGGGGTGGAGCGGGTCCTGACGCTGGACCTCCACGCGGCGCAGATCCAGGGCTTCTTCGACATCCCGGTGGACAACCTTTATGCCTCGCCGGTCTTCGCGCTCGACATCGAGCATCACTTCAAGGGCAAGATGGGCGACCTGATGGTCGTGTCGCCCGACGTGGGCGGCGTGGCCCGGGCGAGGGAACTGGCCAAGCGGATCAACGCCCCGCTCGCCATCGTCGACAAACGGCGCGAGAAGGCGGGCGAGGTGGCCGAGATGACCGTCATCGGCAATGTCGAGGGCAAGACCTGCATCATTGTCGATGACATCTGCGATACAGCCGGAACGCTCTGCAAGGCGGCAGAGGTGCTGGTCGAGAATGGCGCGAAGGAAGTGCACAGCTACATCACCCATGGCGTGCTATCGGGTCCGGCGGTGGAGCGCATCACGAAATCTGTGATGAAGAGCCTCGTCATCACAGATTCAATCGAACAGGGCGAGAAGGTCCGGGTAGCGTCGAACATCCGTATCGTCCCTACGGCGCCGATCTTTGCTCAGGCCATCCTGAATATCTGGAACGGCACCTCGGTCTCGTCGCTGTTCGAGACCGATACGCTGGTGCCGATCTACGAGGGGATGTATTCGCGCTGATCCGTGGGGGGCATGCGTTCTTGCATGTATCCGTGCCCTATAGATGACCTCGGGCTTTTTCTGGGAGAAAGTGATATTGTCCGCCCGCACCGTCGGGGGAGGCAAGCGTGTCTTACTTTCCGGGGAAAGCTGCACTTCGAGTCTCGCTAGTAATGCTTGTATCGGCCGGCGATGCCAGGGCCGCAGATCAGCCCGTTCGCATCGTACTCTTCGGCGACTCGTTGATAGCAAGCTATGGGATCGATTCAGGCAAGAAGTACGAAGTGCGTCTGCAAGCGGCGCTCGACGCGGCCGGACAGTCTGCTCAGGTTGTAGGTACCGGTTATACGTCGACTGCGCATCAGGGAACGCGAGCTCTGGCCGGCTTCCTGGATGACAACGCGGTCCTTGGAGGGAGAGGTCCGAAAGCCGTCATTCTCGAATTGGGGTCGAACGACTGTTTTCGCTTCACGCTGGATCAGACCAAAGCCAACTTGGATGCCATTCTGAAGGAACTCTCGGACCGGGACATTCCGACTCTTGTGGTAGGAACGGTGCCCTATGCCACATGCGAGCGGAAAGACCGACCGAACTACACTGCCCTCTACCAGCAGATGTTCGCAGACCTCGCCGCCAAGTATGGCGATCTCTATTACCGTGATTTCAAGGATGGGGTCGGCGACAACCCGGACTTGCTGCAAACCGACCATGACCACCCGACGGCGGCCGGCGACGCGGTAATCGTCGAACGGATGCTTCCCTTGGTTGTGGAACTGGTGAAGCGGGCTCAGCCATCCTGACGGTTGAGCCGACCTCCGTTCGGCGTGGCGTCAGTCCACATCCCAGTCGTCGTCATCCCGCAGCGGGCCGATTGCCATCCAGTCGGCCCGAATGCGGGCGACACGCGTGTCGCCCCAGGTGCGGAAGACAAGTTGAAAGCCCGCCTTGGTGATCTTCTCGGCCGAGATATCGGCGCGGGTGTTGGTCTTCTGGTCGAGATCCCACATCGAAATCGATACCAGGACCGATGGCGCTTCGCGGAACGGCTCCTTGAAGGTGATCTTGTGGCGGCTTTCACGCGGGCCGCTGCCTGTCCACATCGGACCGCCATCGGCAAAGTCCGAGAACAAGACCTGCGATCCCTGGTCGATCCCGATGCGCGAACTTGAAAACCGTTTCATGAATACACCTTCATACCGCCAGACTATCTTTGGCAAACTTGGCGGCAATTGGTCTTTTTGACAGCAAAAGGCCCCGCGCGAAGGCGGGGCCTTGTATCGGACTTGCATCCCGACCTTAGTGACCAGCAGCGGTCTTGAGCGCCTGCATGTCGTTGACGAGCTTTTCGGCATCGTCGCGGCCATCGGCCAGCGCGACCTTGGCAAGCTCGCGCGCCTCGTCGATCAGGTCGTCCAGCAGTGTGCCGGTCAGTTCCTCAACCGGAGTTGCCCGCTCGGCAAGAACCGTCACGGCAGATCCGGTGATCTCGGCAAAACCGCCAGTCACCGCGAAGGCGCGGACGCCCTCGGACGTGACGGCCCGCAGGATGCCTGGGCGCAGGGTGGTGATGGTGGGCTCATGGCCTTCCATCGCCGTCATGTCGCCCGCCACCGCGGGGATCGAGACCTCGGTCGCCGTCACCGAAGCAAGCTTGCGCTCCGGCGAGACGAGGTCGAAGTGCAGCGTGTTGGCCATGATGCCCCCTTAGGCCGCCGCCGCAGCCAGACGCTGCGCCTTGGCCACCACTTCGTCGATGTCGCCGACCATGTAGAAGGCGGCTTCCGGCAGGTGGTCATACTCGCCATTCACCACGGCCTTGAAGGACGCGATGGTCTTGTCGAGCGGAACCTGCACGCCGTCCGAGCCGGTGAACACCTTCGCCACGTCGAAGGGCTGCGACAGGAAGCGCTGGATCTTCCGGGCGCGGGCCACGGTCAGCTTGTCCTCTTCCGACAGTTCGTCCATCCCGAGGATGGCGATGATGTCCTGGAGCGACTTGTAGCGCTGAAGGATGGTCTGCACCTGGCGGGCGACGGTGTAATGCTCTTCACCGACGATCGCCGGGTCCATCAGGCGCGAGGTCGAGTCGAGCGGGTCAACGGCCGGATAGATGCCGAGTTCCGAGATCGCACGCGACAGAACGGTGGTTGCGTCGAGGTGGGCGAACGAGGTCGCCGGCGCCGGGTCGGTCAGGTCGTCGGCCGGAACGTAGATGGCCTGCACCGAGGTGATCGAGCCGTTCTTGGTCGAGGTGATGCGTTCCTGCAGCGCGCCCATGTCGGTCGCCAGCGTCGGCTGGTAGCCCACGGCGGACGGGATACGGCCGAGAAGCGCGGACACTTCCGAACCGGCCTGCGTGAAGCGGAAGATGTTGTCGACGAAGAACAGAACGTCGGTCCCGGACTGATCGCGGAACTGCTCGGCCACGGTCAGACCGGTCAGCGCCACGCGGGCACGGGCCCCCGGGGGTTCGTTCATCTGGCCGTACACAAGGGCCACTTTCGACTTCTCGAGGTCGTCGATGTTGATGACGCCCGACTCGATGAATTCGTGGTAAAGGTCGTTCCCTTCGCGGGTCCGCTCACCCACGCCGGCGAACACGGAATAGCCCGAGTGCACCTTGGCGATGTTGTTGATGAGTTCCTGGATGAGAACCGTCTTGCCCACGCCGGCGCCGCCGAACAGGCCGATCTTGCCGCCCTTGGCGTAGGGGGCCAGCAGGTCGATGACCTTGATGCCGGTCACGAGGACCAGAGCCTCGGTCGACTGGGCGGCAAAGTCCGGGGCAGGCTGGTGGATCGCGCGGCGAGCCTCGGTCTGAAGCGGGCCCTTTTCGTCGATCGGGTCGCCGATGACGTTCATGATCCGGCCAAGGGTCGCGTCGCCCACGGGAACCGAGATCGGCTGACCCATATCCGTCACCGGAGTGCCACGGACCAGACCTTCGGTCGCGTCCATCGCGATGGTGCGGACGGTGTTCTCGCCGAGGTGCTGGGCAACTTCCAGCACAAGGCGCTTGCCGTTGTTGTCAGTTTCAAGAGCGTTAAGGATCGCCGGCAGCGTCCCCTCGAAGTGGACGTCCACAACGGCGCCGATGACCTGCGTCACCTTGCCCTGTGCTTTCGCTTTCGCCATGTCGTTGTCTCCGGTTCCTCAGAGCGCCTCGGCGCCTGCAATAATCTCGATGAGTTCGGTGGTGATCGCGGCCTGGCGCGACCGGTTGTACTGGATGGTGAGCTTGTTGATCATGTCGCCCGCGTTGCGGGTGGCGTTGTCCATCGCGCTCATCCGGGCGCCCTGTTCCGAAGCGCCGTTCTCCAGCAGAGCCGTGAAGACCTGCGTAGCCACGTTGCGCGGCAGCAGGTCGGCAAGGATCGCCTCTTCGCTCGGCTCGTAGTCATACAGCGTCGAGGTCGAAGAGGTGGCAGCCTCGTCGAACTTCGCCGGGATGATCTGCTGCGCCGTCGGCACCTGGCTGATCACAGACTGGAAGCGGTTGAAGAACAGCGTCGCGATGTCAAACTCGCCCGCATTGAAGCGCGCCAGGATATCCGACGCGATCGCTTGCGCGTTGGAATAGCCGACACGGCGCACCTCGGTCAGGTCGACATGGCCGACAAACAGGTTGCCGAAGTCGCGGCGCAGCTGTTCGCGGCCCTTCTTGCCGACCGTCAGGATCTTGACCGTCTTGCCGTGGGCGAGCAGGTCATTGGCCCGCGCGCGCGCCAGACGAACGATGGTCGAGTTGAAGCCGCCGCAAAGCCCGCGCTCCGAGGTCATGACGACCAGGAGATGGACCTTGTCCGACCCCGTGCCGGACAGAAGGCGCGGAGCACCCTCGTTCCCGGCCGCGGCAGCGGCCAGGCCCGACATGACAGCGTTCATCCGCTCGGCATAGGGCCGTGCGGCCTCGGCAGCCTCTTGAGCACGACGAAGTTTCGCCGCGGCGACCATCTGCATCGCCTTGGTGATCTTCCGCGTGTTCTTGACGCTGGCGATCCGGTTTTTGAGTGCCTTAAGGCTGGGCATCTACCTGCTCCCCGATCGGCGCTCAGGCAAAGTCTTTGGTGAACACGTCCAGCGTCTCGCGGATCTTCTTCTCAAGATCGCCCGCGACCTTGCGGTCGTTGTTCGTGATGTCGTCCAGCAGGTCCTTGTGCTTGCTGCGCAGGAACTTCAGCAGGTCGGTTTCGTAGCGCACGACATCCTTCACCGCGACCTTGTCGAGGTAGCCGTTGGTGCCGGCGAAGATGACGCAGACGATTTCCGCGTTGGTCAGCGGAGCGTATTGCGGCTGCTTCATCAGCTCGGTCAGGCGGGCCCCCCGGTTCAGCAGCTGCTGGGTCGCGGCGTCAAGGTCGGAACCGAACTGCGCGAAGGCCGCCATTTCGCGGTACTGCGCCAGTTCCAGCTTCACCTTGCCGGCCACCGACTTCATCGCCGAGGTCTGCGCGGCCGAACCGACGCGGCTCACCGACAGACCGGTGTTCACAGCGGGGCGGATGCCCTGGAAGAACAGGTCGGATTCGAGGAAGATCTGGCCGTCGGTGATCGAGATCACGTTGGTCGGGATGTAGGCCGAGATGTCGCCAGCCTGGGTTTCGATGATCGGCAGCGCCGTCAGCGAACCCGCACCGAAGTCGCTGTTCAGCTTCGCCGAACGCTCCAGCAGGCGCGAGTGGAGATAGAACACGTCGCCCGGATAGGCTTCACGCCCCGGCGGACGGCGCAGAAGCAGCGACATCTGGCGGTAGGCGACTGCCTGCTTCGAGAGGTCATCGTAGATGATGAGGGCGTGACGGCCGTTGTCGCGGAAGTATTCCGCCATCGCGGTCGCCGAATAGGGGGCGAGGAACTGCATCGGCGCCGGGTCCGAGGCGGTCGCGGCCACGACGGTCGTGTACGCCATCGCGCCGGTTTCCTCGAGCTTCTTCACCAGCTGCGCCACGGTCGAACGCTTCTGACCGATGGCAACGTAGATGCAGTACAGCTTCTTCGATTCGTCTGAACCGGCGGCCTCGTTGTAGACCTTCTGGTTCAGGATGGTGTCGAGCGCCACGGCAGTCTTGCCGGTCTGGCGGTCGCCGATGATGAGCTCGCGCTGGCCGCGGCCGATCGGGGTCATGGCGTCGATCGACTTCAGGCCGGTCGCCATCGGCTCGTGCACCGATTTCCGCGGAATGATGCCCGGGGCCTTCACGTCGGCCACGCGGCGTTCGGCAGCCGCGATCGGTCCCTTGCCGTCGATCGGGTTGCCGAGCGCGTCGACGACGCGGCCCAGCAGGGCGTCACCGGCGGGCACGTCCACGATGGACTTGGTGCGCTTGACGGTGTCGCCTTCCTTGATGTCGCGGTCCGAGCCGAAGATAACGATACCGACGTTGTCGACTTCGAGGTTCAGCGCCATCCCGCGGATACCGCCGGGGAATTCGACCATCTCGCCGGCCTGGACCTTGTCGAGGCCATAGACACGGGCAATACCGTCGCCGACCGACAGCACGCGACCCACTTCGGAAACTTCGGCATCCTGCCCGAAGTTCTTGATCTGCTCCTTGAGGATCGCAGAGATCTCAGCAGCTTGGATACCCATTATCCGACCTCTTTCATTGCATTCTGGAGTGCCGAGAGCTTCGCACGGATCGACGTGTCGATCATCGTGGAGCCCAGTTTGACGACGAGACCGCCGATGAGGGATTCATCGACGGTGGTTTTCAGTTTCACGGTCTTGCCGGTGCGCGCCTTGAGCGAAGCGGCGAGCTTGTCCGCCTGATCCTTGGACAGGGCGGTCGCGGAAGTGACTTCTGCGGTGATCTCGCCCTTGTCGGCGGCGATCATGTCCTGCAGCGAGGTGACCAGCTGCGGCAGCACGAACAGGCGGCGCTTGCCGGCCATCAGGCCCAGGGTATTGGCGGTCAGCGCCGACAGACCCATCTTCTTGGCGACCGCCTCGATCGCCTTGAGCTGGTCTTCGCGCGAAAAGATGGGAGAGCTGATGGCGTCCCGGAGGTCCGCGCTTTGGTCGAGAGCGGTAGCCAGCGCGTCGATGTCGGATTCCAGCGCCTTCAGCGCACCCGATTCCTTGGCGAGATCAAAGACCGCCGAAGCGTACCGGGCGGCAATTCCTGTGGAAATGGAAGCTGGTTCCGACACGATCACCCCTTCATGTCATCGCCCTGCCCTACACTGCGGATCACTGAAGACCGTGATTACCGGTGGCGCAAGCAGGTTGCATGCGTCTGAATTTGGGAGGCCGTGTAGCAGAGGCGCTTTCATGCTGCAACCAAGAAGGTCACGCAATCGCGAGCCGTTCGTCGCAGGTCTGACACAGTCAGCCCGGCCCAGTCGAAATGCCGTTCTTTGGCGGCCGGGCACCCTCAGCCGGCAGAGCCGGCTAC
>JAYRKT010000043.1:0-24597 GCA_041905595.1 Rhodobacter sp. | reverse complement strand
ATTGGCCCCCCCGTTCCGCGACGAAACCGGCGCGGGGACCGGGGACGGCAGCCCCTCCAGAACTCGCAGCGGGCGACGGACGACCTCGCGCAGGCCGGGGCGGCTCGGCGCATAGGTCTGCTTCGATGCCTCGACCACCAGCACGCCCCCGGCCAGCCACGGCAGGACGCGCCGCCCCGTTCCATCCCAGAAATCTGCGGTTCGCAGCCAGAACCGCTTGTTCGACGGCGGGGCAAAAAGGCTTGCCTGACTGCGCTCTGGCGTAAAGGCGTGACGCTTCAGTTGGCTTTCCAGCTGCGACAGCGAATAGGGATGACCGAAGCCGAACGGCGTGCCGTCCCGCCGGGCCCAGAGGCCCGAGCGGTTGGGCACGATGAACAGCGCCCTGCCCCCTGGTCCCAGAACACGGCTGCATTCTTCGAGCAGGGTCGAAGGGTGTTCTGATGTCTCCAGCCCGTGCACGACCAGCAGCCTGTCGACCATGCCCGTGGGAATCGGCCAGCTCGTTTCCTCGCACAGGACCGAGACATTCGGCATGGCCCAGGGCCAGGGCATGACCCCCTGTTGTGCCGGCATCAGCCCGATGACCCGGCGGGCGTCGCCAAGAAAGGGCCGCAGGAACGGAACCGCAAAGCCGAATCCCACCACTGTCTGGCCACGGGCATCGGGCCAGATCTTGGTCACCGTGTCGCGGATGGAACGCTGCGCCACCCGCCCCAGCTGGGTTCGGTAGTAGAAATTGCGCAGGTCGACGACGTCGAGATGCATTGCGGCTTTTGCCTTCCAGGGCGACAGTCGGGGCGAAGCATAACCTGATCCGGGCCGAACGCCATGCCGCTTGAACTCGTCACTATACCCTGCCTTGCCGACAACTATGCCTTTCTGCTGCACGATGCGGAAAGCGGGCAGACTGCCTGCATCGACGTCCCCGAGGCAGGCCCAATCCTTGCCGCGCTCGACGCCCGCGGCTGGGCTCTGACAGACATCCTCCTGACCCACCATCACAACGACCATATCGGCGGCGTGGAAGTTCTGCGCGCCCGGACCGGTGCGCTCGTCGCCGGGGCAGCGGCGGATGCGCATCGCCTGCCGCCGCTGGACCTCGCGCTGAGCGAGGGCATGTCCGTTCCGCTCGGCCGAGAGTTCGGTCGGGTGATCGACGTGCCCGGCCACACCGTCGGCCACATCGCCTTCCATTTCCCCGAATCTCGCGTTGTCTTCACCGGTGACAGCCTGATGGCGATGGGCTGCGGACGACTGTTCGAAGGCACGCCAGCCCAGATGTGGAACAGCCTGTCAAAGCTGGCCGTCCTGCCGCCCGAAACTCTGGTCTGCTCCGGCCACGAATACACCGCCTCGAACGCGCGGTTCGCGTTGTCCCTTGAACCAGACGAACCCGCGATTAAATCCCGTGCATCGGCAATCGAACAGGCCCGGGCAAAAGGACAGCCCACAGTCCCTTCGCGTCTGTCCGATGAACTGGCGACCAATCCGTTCCTTCGCGCTTCGAACCCGCGGATGAAAACAGCGGTGGGCATGGACCGTGCCCAAGATGCCGCAGTTTTCGGCGAAATTCGTGCTCGAAAGGATCGGTTCTGATCGCTGCCACAATTCAGTGGTCAGACTTCCTCCCGGGAACGATCACATTTTGCACAAAAGCCGAAGCAATCGGCAGACGGGCGGAAAAAGAGCTTGAAGGTCGGCAAGGGAAAACCGAACCTTAAGCGTATCAGGCCACGGTTGGTGCGGGGCGCTGGCCCCCTCTGACCAGAGGATAGGAGCACGGTGAAGTGCCATCGTTTTCGAATACACTCGAGCAGGCCATCCACGGCGCCCTGGCGCTCGCGAATGCGCGCAGACATGAACTTGCCACGCTGGAGCATCTGCTGCTGGCGCTGATCGACGAGCCCGACGCGGCCCGGGTGATGAAGGCCTGTTCGGTGAACCTCGACGAGCTGCGCAGGACGCTGGTCGACTTCATCGACGATGACCTTTCAACGCTCGTCACCGATGTCGAAGGCTCTGAAGCCGTGCCGACAGCCGCGTTCCAGCGGGTGATCCAGCGCGCGGCGATCCATGTCCAGTCTTCGGGCCGGACTGAGGTGACGGGCGCCAACGTGCTTGTCGCGATCTTCGCGGAACGGGAATCCAACGCGGCCTATTTCCTGCAGGAGCAGGACATGACCCGTTATGACGCAGTGAATTTCATCGCGCATGGCGTGGCCAAGGACCCCTCCTATGGCGAAAGCCGGCCGGTTACCGGCGCCGAAGAGCAGCAGGAAACCCCCAAGGCCGAGGCCGGTGACGCCAAGGAATCCGCGCTCTCCAAGTTCTGCGTCGACCTGAACGTGAAGGCGCGCAAGGGCGACGTGGACCCTCTGATCGGCCGCGAGTCCGAGGTGGAACGCTGCATTCAGGTCCTGTGCCGTCGGCGCAAGAACAACCCGCTTCTGGTGGGCGAACCCGGTGTGGGCAAGACGGCGATCGCCGAAGGTCTTGCCTGGAAGATCGTCAAGCATGAAGTGCCCGAGGTTCTGGCGCACGCCACGATCTTCTCGCTCGACATGGGCGCGCTGCTGGCGGGAACCCGCTACCGCGGCGACTTCGAGGAGCGGTTGAAGTCGGTCGTGAAAGAGCTCGAGGATCACCCCGACGCGATCCTGTTCATCGACGAGATTCATACGGTGATCGGCGCCGGCGCCACTTCTGGCGGAGCAATGGATGCGTCCAACCTGCTGAAGCCCGCGCTTCAGGGTGGCAAGCTGCGCTGCATGGGCTCCACCACGTACAAGGAGTTCCGCCAGCACTTCGAAAAGGACCGTGCGCTGAGCCGCCGGTTCCAGAAGATCGACGTGAACGAACCGTCGGTGCCGGATGCGATCAAGATCCTGATGGGCCTGAAGCCGCATTTCGAGGAACATCACGACCTGCGCTATACCTCCGATGCCATCAAGTCGGCGGTAGAACTGGCTGCGCGCTACATCCACGACCGCAAGCTGCCCGACAGCGCCATTGACGTGATCGACGAGGCCGGCGCAGCCCAGCACCTGATGGCGGAATCGAAACGGCGCAAGGTGATCGGCACCAAGGAGATTGAGGCGGTCGTCGCCAAGATCGCCCGCATCCCGCCGAAGAATGTCTCGAAGGACGACGCGGAAGTGCTGCGCGATCTGGAAAAGACGCTCAAGCGCGTGGTCTTCGGTCAGGACAAGGCGATCGAGGCGCTGTCCTCGGCGATCAAGCTGGCGCGTGCCGGCCTACGCGAACCCGAAAAACCCATCGGCAACTACCTGTTCGCGGGGCCGACCGGCGTGGGCAAGACCGAGGTGGCCAAGCAGCTTGCCAACACGCTCGGCGTGGAACTGCTGCGCTTCGACATGTCGGAATACATGGAGAAGCACGCAGTCTCCCGGCTTATCGGCGCCCCTCCGGGCTATGTCGGCTTCGACCAGGGCGGCATGCTGACCGATGGCGTGGACCAGCACCCGCATTGTGTGCTGCTGCTCGACGAAATCGAAAAGGCGCACCCGGATGTCTACAACATCCTGCTGCAGGTGATGGACCACGGCAAGCTGACCGACCACAACGGCCGGCAGGTCGATTTCCGCAACGTGATCCTGATCATGACCTCGAACGCCGGGGCGACCGAGCAAGCGAAATCCGCGATCGGCTTCGGCCGCGAGCGGCGCACGGGTGAGGACACTGCAGCGATCGAGCGCACCTTCACGCCGGAATTCCGCAACCGTCTGGATGCGGTGATCTCCTTCGCCCCGCTTGGAAAGGAGATCATCCTGCAGGTGGTCGAGAAGTTCGTTCTGCAGCTCGAGGCCCAGCTGATGGACCGCGGCGTGCATATCGAATTGACGCCCGAAGCCGCCGCCTGGCTTGGCGACAAGGGCTACGACGACAAGATGGGCGCCCGTCCGCTTGGCCGCGTGATCCAGGAACACATCAAGAAGCCCCTGGCCGAGGAACTGCTGTTCGGCCGCCTGACCAAGGGCGGCGTGGTCCGGGTCGAGGTCAAGGAAGACACGATCGACCTAAAGATCGAGGAACCGGCCAAGCCGCGGATATCGGGCTCCAAGCCGCCGCTGCTGACGGCGGAATGATCCAAGGGAACCCCCGCTTCGGCGGGGGTTTTCATTTGTTGGGCACGGATGGCGACGCGACGGCTCATATCCCGCTGCGGGAATCGATGGGTGCCAGTCCCTTTGCCGAACCTATGCCAATGCATCGGAACGGCCTCAAGATACCCTGCGCCCCCGAACTGCCGTCAACCGGCGTCTCACGCCCTACCGCTCCGTTAGCTTCAGTTCGATCCGACGGTTCTGTGCCCGAGCTTCGGGTGTGTCGCCGACGGCAA
This sequence comes from Rhodobacter sp., assembly GCA_041905595.1. Classification (GTDB taxonomy): domain Bacteria; phylum Pseudomonadota; class Alphaproteobacteria; order Rhodobacterales; family Rhodobacteraceae; genus Aliitabrizicola. Next base: position 20,234 of record JAYRKT010000043.1, on the reverse strand, counting down.
CAGGGCGATATTGGCCAAATCCGGTCGCCGCCATTCGATCGGGCGGGAAACCAAGCTGATCCTGCATGTAGCGCACGACCGCCAGTGCCCGGGCCTGGCTGAGTTCCCAGTTGTCCTTGAACTGGCCGGTCCCGGACAGAGGCGTATCATCGGTATGGCCGTCAACCCGGATGATCCAGTCGATCCCCTGGGGGATCTGGTCCTTGATCTCGTCCAGGATCTGCACCACCCCGGCGATCTGCGCCTTGCCCTCGGGCGAGAGGTCGGCCGAGGCGGGCTGGAACAGCACCTCTGACGAAAAAACGAAGCGGTCGCCGACAATTCGCACGCCTTCACGGCCGGCCAGCAGGTCACGCAGTTCGCCGAAGAACTCCGAGCGGAACTTTTCCAGCTCCTGCGCCTGGTCCTTGGCCGTCGCAGCCTCGCCCGCCAGCTTCTTCGCCTCTTCTTCCAGCCGCTTGCGTTCGGCTTCTTCCAGTTCGGCCCGCCGCTTCTGTTCGGACGCGACCTGCGCCAGCGCTGAGTTGAGCTGGTTGCCGAGGGAGTCGAGCTGCACCTGGCTTGAGACATCGCGCGCCTTGGCCGCATCGAGCAGCGCTTGCAGCGAGCCAAGCTGTGACGTCAGTTCGGCGATCTGCTGGTTCAACAGCGCTACCCGCCGAGCATTTTCGGTCGAGACGGATTTCTCCTGATCAAGCGCCTGCTGCGCGGCCGCAAGTAGTCCCGCGCGTTTCTGCGCCTCGGTCAGCTGCTGGTCGAGATCGACCTTGGCCGCCTGAGCCGCGGCCAGCAGGGTCAGCGTCTCTTCCGCTTTCTTGCGCTGTTCCTCCAGCGCGAGCGTCATTGCGGTCAGTTCCGCATCCGAGTTCTTGAGCTTCTCGCGCAGCGCTTCTGCCGCCGCTGCTTCCGCCAGCCGGGCTTTTTCTGCGTCGGAAAGCTGGCTCTGGGTCGCCGCGATCTGGCTGTCCTTCTCCACCGCCTGCCGCTTCAGGTCTTCGATCAGCGCATTCAGCGCATCCGCCTTGGCGGCGGCCAGCCGCGCCGCCTCGGTATTGGCGTCGATCTCGTCCCGCGCCTTGGCGAGTGCGAGGTTCAGCGCCTCCTGATCGGTCAGAAGCTTGGCCTTCGCGGCCTCCAGATCCGATACCTGTGCGGTCAGCGCCGTAGCCTCCCCTCGTGCCTTGTCCCGTTCGGCCAGCAGGCTTGCCACCTGCGCCTCGAAACTGGTGATCTTTGCGTTTGCGTCGTTCAACGCGCCCTGCGCTGTGGACAGTTGGCTGGTCAGGGTTGCAATCAGGGCGGACTGCCGCTCCCCCTCATCCCGGGCCGCGCCAAGCTGGGTTTGCAGGCTGGCGACCGTCTGCTTTTCCAGGCCCAGAGCATCGGCCAGCGTCGCCACCTGCGCGGTCAGGGAATCCAGCTCGGTGTCCTTGGTGGTGATGGTATCGCGCAGGACAGACTGGACGAGGATGAAGATGGTCAGCACGAACATCAGGACCATCAGAAGCGAGGTCATCGCATCGACGAAGCCCGGCCAGATCGGGCTTTCCGTCCTTGCGCCGCGCCGGAGCCGCGACATGGCCTAGCCCCGGTTCTGCGGCGCAAGCCGCGCCAACTGGCGGATGGCGGTGGTCAGCGCCGCGAGATCGGTGCGCAAGTCGGTGATGCTTTCCTGCCGGCCGGCCGAGATCTCTTCGAGGATGCGCAGAAGCTGCACGTCGATCGACCGCAGCCGCATCCGGCTTTCGGCATCGACATGCACCCCACCTTCGGGCAACGCCAGTGCCGCGGCGATCTTTTCCTGCCCCTCAGCGATCCGGCGCAGAAGCGCCGTCTGCCCCGCATCCGCCTCCATCCGCCCGGCAACCCGTTCGACGGCATCGGCGAGTTGCCCAAGCCGGTCATCCACCATCGCCCGGCTGATGTCGGATTGGGTGTAGAGAGCCTGAAGCGTCTCCATCTGTTCGACCATGGTGTCGAGCGCCGCCGCGATCGCCGCCGCCTCGTTCGCCGGGGCGTCGCTGTCGCCGGACGAGAAGCCCAGCCGGGTGATCGTCGACATCCACTCTTCCAGCTCGCGGTAGAAGCGGTTGGTGCCGTGCCCGGCGAAGAGTTCCAGCAAGCCGATCACCAGCGATCCCGCCAGCCCCATGAGCGACGTCGAAAAGGCGGTTCCCATGCCGCTCAGCTGCTCTTCGATCCCGGCCATCAGCCCGTTGAAGGCATCCACCATGCTCTGGCCCTCTTGCGGGGCGAGGGCGCGGATCGTGGCGACGATGCCAGGAACGGTGGTTGCCAGGCCATAGAAGGTCCCCAGCAGGCCGAGAAAGATCAGCAGGTTGGCCAGGTAGCGGGTGATGTCGCGTTCCTCGTCGATCCGGGTCGCGACGGAATCGAGGATCGACCGGGCCGAGGTCGAGGATATCTGCATCTTCGCCCCCCTGGCCCGCAGCAGGGCAGCGAGCGGCGCAAGCAGGCTGGGCGGGACAGTCGCCTCGTGGCCAGTCTGCTGCACGACCCCCTTGATCCAGTTGACCGAATGGACGAGCTGGATCATCTGCCAGAAGCAGGCCAGCACGCCGATGGTGAACACAAAGAGGATCGCGCCGTTCAGCCACGGGTTGGAGCTGAAGATGCCCCGCAACGCCGGCAGCATGAACCAAACACCCACGCCGACAAGCGCGAGGACGATCAGCATCAGGAAGATCTGGCGCACCGGCTGGGTGAAGGACAGCTCTGAAACGGGAGCGGGCTTCGCCATGTGGTCTCCTGACCGCTGTTTGTTGCGGTCAAGCATAAGTGCACCCACAAGGGATGCCAACTGACAATCCGCTGAAGCCCGTTGCCGCGGGGTGTCAGCTGGCCAGATTCCGCACCCGGTGATCAAGCCAGGTCAGATCGTCATCGGCGATGCCAAGCTCGGCTAGGTGATGGGCCGTGCTGTAAAGGTACTCCCGGTTGGGGCCGCGTCCGCCAGTTGCATGCAGGATGATCTGCGCCTGCTCTTCCAGGGGCAAGCCGCCGCAATACTGCTCGTGATGCGGGTCGATGACATAGACCAGTGCCTCGACCTTGCGCCCGTCGCGCAAGGCTACTGGCAATGAGGTTTCGAGATAGGCTGACGAAATCAATTCGCGCTCGCGCAATGTCGCCAGCGTGCCGCCTTCCTCGCCCGGCGTGACAAGAAATGCGACGCCGTCGCAATGCGCGCCCTCCGCGCGGTCGAGCGCCAACACCAATCCCGGTTCCTTGATCGTGCCGCGATGGTGGATCGACCGCATGCAGAAACTGCGATGCCAGCCGTCCAGCCGTGCAACCTTGCGTTCGGCGACCGGAAAGCCCGGGTTCCAGATCAGCGATCCATAGCCGAAGACCCACATAGCTTTGATCCCGTTGCCCTGTTCCCGCGCGCTGCCTGCCTGTAAACAGCAGCTGGGAAGCGTTGGAAAGGGGCAACGATGCGGCTGGTCCTGTGGCTCGTGGCGGCGGTGGCCGTGCTATGGACGGCGTACTGGTTCGTCGGCTCGCGCAGCGTCGAGCAGGGCATCGGAGGCTGGGTTGCAAGCCAGACGGAAGCAGGGCGTGTGGCGGAGTATCAAGACCTGTCGGTCGGCGGTTTCCCCGGCCGCTTCGACGTGAGCCTGACATCCCCGCATCTGGCCGACCCCGTCGCGGGCACGGGATGGAGCGCGCCGGAACTGCTGGTTACGGCGCTCGCTTACGATCCCTGGCATCTCATCGCGATCTTTCCGCAGACACAGACCGTTACCCTGCCCGATCAGGCCATAACGCTCACAGCGGGCAAACTGCTTGGCAGCGTCGTCTTCGCGCCGGGCACGTCGCTTTCCCTTCAGCGCACCCGGCTTTCGGGCAGCGATCTGGCCCTTGGCTCCACGGCCGGTTGGCGGGTGGGCGCCGGGCAGGTCAACTTTGCCACGGCTGTCCTTGCAGATGCCCGGTCGCATGAGATCGGGCTGGAAATGCTGCAGCTCGCGCCCGACCCGGTGCTGAGTGCCGCTGTGCCCGACCTGCCGGCCAGGATCGACCGGCTCCATCTGGACGCGACCGTAACCTTGAGTGGACCGGTCGACCGGACGGCCGCGGCCAGTCCGTTGCAGATTGCCGCGGTCGAGGTAAAGGACCTGTCAGGCACATGGGGCGACGCGGCTCTTTCGGGCAGTGGCAAGGTGACTGCCGATGCGTTCGGGCGGGCCGAAGGGCAGATCGACCTGCGGTTGGACCACTGGCGCAAGCTGATGCCGCTGCTGGTCGCAACCGGCACCGTTACGCCTGAAGTAGCCCCTACCTGGGAAAAGATGCTCGGCTTCCTCGCGCGGGACGGGGGCGGCGACCCGGATGTCCTGAAGTTGCCGCTGATCTATCGCGACGGTCGAGCGAGCCTTGGTCCGCTGCCGCTTGGACCTGCGCCGCAGCTCAACTGATGATCAGTGGCAGTATGGCCCGTTGCGCTGGTCGGCGGTGTCGAAATGCATGTGGTTCTTGTGATAGCGGTCGCCATCCGGACCTAGCGTCGTCCCGAAGATGCCGCAGGCGGCGCGATAGGCTGCCTTCATCGGCTTACCCGCCGTCGTGCGCCAATCGGACTCCACGCTGATCGTCTTGCCGCTTGCCAGAACGATTGCCCCGATGTCGATAGCGTTGCCCTTGCCGTGCTCTGACAACTTGGCGCCCTTGACATTATTGCGCGGACGGCAGGCATAGCTGGCGGCGACACGCAATTCGGTCACCTGATCGCGCCGGAAAGCCGGTTGAAGCGCGCGGTCGACCCATTTGTTCAGGGCCACTGCCGTGCCGCAGTCGATGGTCGCCGCCGGGCTGAGCTGCACACCATCAACCGAGGTCACCCGAACAGGGTCTTCGATCCCGCAGCCGCGCACCCGTGAGGTGATCGGCGCTATCTCTTCGCCCTTGATGCCGGGAACGCCACAGACTGAACCCTTGCGGCCGAAGACGCCGGTCTTGCCCGGCAGGACGCGGATGGCCGCGACGGTCTCGACCTTCTCCAGCGTCCCGGTCCCGAAATCCGGACGCTCCTCGGGGCGCGGGGACGACAGAACGGTCGGCGTGGTCGCTGCCGCGGGGGGGGCTGCCTCGGGGGCGGGATCGGCTTTCGCCATCAACGAAGGTCTGATCCGGGGACGAACTGAGGCCTCAACAGCCGGAAGCGGCACGATGACCGCCTGCGTCGACAGCGTCACCTGAACCGTATCGGGTCGATGACGCGGGCGGAGCACCGCAGGGGCGGGGTCGCTGCTGACCGCGATCATCACCACCCCGGTTGCAGCGGCGTCAGGGGCTGGTGTCAGGGCAAGTGTTGAGGGGGCCGGTTGCGGGCGGATGGAAGTGGCGGGTGCATCTGCGAAAGATGGCATGCAAAACCATGCCAGCAGTATCGCTGCCGCAACCGGTGCCTTCATCCGCCTCAATCCCCCACTTTCACATCCGCTGCACGACCGAAGTCAGGCGCAGACGTATCCTGTCCCGCCTCGATAATACCCCGCCGGATTGCCCGAGTCTTGGTGAAATAGGCATGCAGGTGCTCTCCGTCGCCAAGCCGGATTGCCCGTTGCAAAGCAAAGAGTTCTTCGGTGAACCTGCCAAGGATGTCGAGTGTGGCCTCCTTGTTGGTCAGGAAGACATCACGCCACATTGTCGGATCGCTCGCGGCGATTCGGGTGAAATCGCGAAAGCCCGAAGCGGAATATTTGATGACCTCGGAATTCGACACGCGGCGCAGGTGATCGGCCACACCGACCATCGTGTAGGCGATCAGGTGAGGTGTATGCGACACCACGGCCAGCACGAGATCATGATGTGGGGCGTCCATCTCGTCGACATTCGATCCCATCGCTTCCCACAGGCGGCGCAAACGGGTGGTCGCCTCGGGTGTCGACTTTTCGCAGGGAGTCAGCAGGCACCAACGGTTCTTGAACAGCGTAGCGAAGCCGGACCGCGGGCCGGAATACTCGGTGCCGGCAAGCGGGTGGCCGGGCACGAAGGCCACCCCTTCAGGGATATGCGGCGAGACGGCCTCGATCACCGCCTGCTTCACCGAACCGACATCGGTGACCGTCGCCCCCGGCTTCAGATGCGCGGCGATTTCCTCGGCGATGGCACCCATGGCCCCCACCGGCACCGCCAACACCACGAGGTCCGCCCCCTTGACCGCATCGGCGGCAGAGGTGCAGACCCGGTCACAGATGCCGATCTCGAGCGCGACCTTGCGAGTCTCTTCGGTCTTGGCAAAACCGACGATCTCGCCCACCAGACCGCCCGCCTTCATCGCATGGGCCATGGACGAGGCGATAAGCCCCAGCCCGATCAGGGCGACGCGGTCATAGATCGGGGCCATCAGCGCTGTCCCTTGAACTGCCCGATGGCATGGACCACCCGGCGACAGGAACTTTCATCACCCACCGTGATCCTGAGGCAATGCGGCAGTTTGTAGCCCGCCACCTGGCGCACGATCAGACCCTGAGACTTGAGCCAGGCATCGCAGGCTTCGGCCTCGGCGGCGTCGACGAACCGGGCCAGCACGAAGTTCGCGGTCGAGGTGTCCGAAGGCACCCCCATCTCGGCCAGTTGCTCGGCCAGCCAGGCGCGCATGCGGCTGTTTTCGGACCGGCACTTCGCCACCCAGTCCTGATCGCGCACGGCGGCCTCGGCCACGTCAAGCTGCGTGGTCGACAGGTTGAACGGACCGCGGATGCGGTTCAGCACGTCGACGATGTGCTTTGGGCCATAGCCCCAGCCGATCCGCAGGCCGCCAAGCCCGTATATCTTCGAGAAGGTGCGGGTCATCACGACATTTTCGCGCGCCTCGATCAGCCCCAGACCGGCGTCATACCCCTCGACGTATTCGGCATAGGCACCGTCCAGCACCAGGATCGCCTGTTTCGGCAGCCCGTCGGCCAGCCGCGCCAGTTCCGCCTGCGAGATCATCGTGCCGGTCGGGTTATTCGGGTTGGCGATGAAGACAAGCTTCGTGCGCCGGTTGCAGGCCAGCAGGATCGCGTCCACGTCTGTCGTGCGCTCACGCTCCTTCACCTCAACCGGGGTCGCGCCAGCCGCAAGGGCGGAGATGCGATACATCAGGAAGCCGTGTTCGGTGTGAATGACCTCGTCACCCGGCCCGGCATAGGCCTGGCAAAGGAAGGTGATGATCTCGTCCGAGCCGACCCCGCAAATGACCCGTTCGGCATCCAGGCCATGCACCTCGGCAATGGCGGTGCGCAGCGGCGTGTGATCGGTTGACGGATAGCGGTGCAAGGAATGAACAGCGCGCTGGAAGGCTTCCTTTGCCTTGTCCGAAGGGCCGAAGGGATTCTCGTTCGAACTCAGTTTCACCGTGTTCGACACGCCCGCGACATGCGCCTGCCCGCCCTGATAAAGCGCGATGTCCAGAATGCCGGGCTGAGGTCGAATGGCGTGAGTCATGATCTATCCCTTGCGATGCCGCCGGTTCTAGCGGCGGCATCGTGGGTTTGCCAGCACCAACTTGGCCCGGAAACGGTCGGTTTCAGACCGCGAGGAAGTTGGTGAACTGCCAAGGGTCGTCGTGATCGACATCCTCGGCAAAGCTGTTGATCCTATGGGCGACCGGTGTCCAGTCGGTGTAGTGCGCCTCGATCCGGCCCAGATAGGGGCGTTGAACCTCAAGACAGCGGACATGGTCCATCTCGTCAGCTTCGACAAAACCCGCGCGCGGGTTCTCGACCGCCCAGAACATCGCCGCCATGACCGCCGAGGTTACCTGCATCCCCGTGGCATTCTGATAGGGCGCAAGCCGGCGTGCCTCGTCGATCGACAGGCGCGAGCCGTACCACATGCCACCCTTGGCGTGCCCATAAAGGAACACGCCCAGATCGTCGCCGCCCGATACGATCTCTTCCTGCGTCAGGATGTGCTTCTTGATCGGCAGTTGCCCGGCTCCGTTGATTTCGTGCAGGGAAAGGATCGCATCGTTGCAAGGATGATAGGCGTAATGGCAGGTCGGGCGGAACTCTGGCCGGGCCCCCTCGCCGACCGTGTAATAGTCCGAAATCGAGATCGCCTCGTTGTGGGTCACGACATAGCCGAACTGCGGACCCACGCCCGGACACCAGCTGCGAACACGGGTATCGGCGCCGGGGCGGTCGATCCAGATCGCACAGCGGCTGCCGAAGTCGAAGCCATGCCCGTTCGGCGGCAGCTTCTTCTCGTGGCTTCCCCATCCGAGTTCGGCGGGCTGGTAGCCTTCGGACAGCAGGCCATCGACAGACCAAGTGTTCACGAAGGTTCCCGCGGGTTTGGGCCGCGCCGAAACCTGCGTGTCCCGCTCGGCCACATGCACGCCCTTGACGCCAAGCGACTGCATCAGGCGCGCCCAGCCGTCGCGGGTCGCAGGTGCCTCGACCGGCCGACCGGTGTCATGGGCCAACCGCAGAAGCGCCTCCTTGAGGAGCCACGAAACCATCCCCGGATTGGCACCGCAGCAGGTGATCGAGGTCGGCCCGCCCGGATAGCGTTTGCCAAGCTCGCGCACTTCTTCCCGCAGCGGATAGTTGGTGCGTTCGGCGTTGGGAATGGTCGAGCCGAAATAGAAACCGGGCCAGGGTTCGATCACCGTGTCGATGTAAAGGACGCCCAGTTCCTGACACAGGACCATCATGTCCACGCTGCCGACATCGACCGACAGGTTCACCACCATACCGCGCTGGTCACGGAACAGCGACGACAGGACCGTGCGGTAGTTTTCTTTCGTCAGCGCCACCTGCATGTGGCGGATGCCCCGGTCCGACAGGAGCGTGGCGTATTCGTCGCTCGGCTCGATGACGGTGAACGCCTCGCGGTCAAAATCGAAATGCCGTTCGATCAGAGGCAATGTGCCCCGCCCGATCGAGCCGAAGCCGATCATCACCAGCGGCCCGTCGATGCGGGCATGGACCTTGTGCGTCATCGTTCTACTCCGTGACTACTTGCTCGACTTGGCGGTCAGCCAGTCCATGAGGGCCAACATGACGCCAGTCACCACGAAGGACAGGTGGATGACTGTCAGCCAGAAAAGCTCGGTTTCGCCAAAGCGGGCATCGGCCACGCTTTCGCCGATCTCCATGAAGCGCTTCAGCAGGTGGATGCCGGAAATCGCCACGATCGAGGCGATCAGTTTCATCTTCAGGCCGCCGAAGTCGACCGTGCCCATCCACTCCGGACGATCCACGTCATCGCCGACTTCAAGCTTGGAAACGAAATTCTCGTAGCCCGAGAAGATCACGATCAGCAGCAGGTTCGCTGCCAGCGTCAGGTCGATGAAGGTCAGCGAGGCGAGGATGATGTCCTCGGGCGTCATGGTCAGCGTCTTGAGCGCGTATTTCCACAGGTCGCGCAGAAAGACGACCATCAGCATGCCAAGCGCGATGACGAGGCCGAGATACATCGGCGCCATCAGCCAGCGCGAAACGAACAGCAGCCTTTCGAAGCGATGTTCCAGTCCGGATTTGGGGGTCATGTGTGTGGCCTCCTTTGATGTTCCCGCGCCATATAGGGTGCCGCGATGCGGCATGCATCTGTTTTCGCCCCGTTCTGGGATCCAGCCGGGGAAAAGCAAAAGGCCGCCGCGGATCCCGCAGCGGCCCCAGCCAGCCCCGAGGGGCCGAAATCAGTTCTTCGCGTAGTATTCGACGACGAGGTTCGGTTCCATCTGCACGGGATAGGGCACGTCGCCAAGCGACGGGGTGCGGACGAACTTCACGGTCATCTTCGAGTGATCGACTTCCAGGTAATCCGGAACGTCGCGCTCGGTCAGCGCCACCGCTTCCAGCACAAGGGCCAGCTGCTTGGACTTCTGACGGACTTCGATCACGTCGCCTTCCTTGACACGGTAGGACGCGATGTTGACGCGCTGGCCGTTCACGGTGACGTGGCCGTGGTTCACGAACTGGCGGGCGGCGAAAATCGTCGGCACCAGCTTGGCGCGGTAGACGACCGCATCCAGACGGCGCTCGAGCAGGCCGACCAGCATCTCGCCGGTGTCACCCTTCACGCGTTCGGCTTCGGCATAGATCTTGCGGAACTGCTTTTCCGTCAGGTCGCCGTAGTAGCCCTTGAGTTTCTGCTTGGCGCGCAGCTGCGTACCGAAGTCCGACAGCTTGTTCTTGCGGCGCTGGCCATGCTGGCCGGGGCCGTATTCGCGCTTGTTCACCGGGGACTTCGGACGGCCCCAGATGTTCTCGCCCATACGGCGGTCAATCTTGTACTTGGCAGAGGTGCGTTTGGTCACCGCTGATCTCCTTCATGTTGTCGAAGGGCGTTGTCCTTTGGCCCGAGGGCCCGACAGGCATCCCCTTGCGGGGGCCACCAACACCAATGAAAAACCCCGGGCCTTCACCCGGGATCGGCGGGGCTTATACAGGCCCGCAAGGCAGAGTCAACAGCGGCTCACTCTGCCAGTTCATGCCGCAGGATCGCCGCCTCGGAAGCGGAGATGTTGCGCCGCGCATGAGCGCCATAGGCATCCCGGTGGATAGCGAGGTCGGGCACGACATCGAACAGCGCCTGTCGCTGACCCGGCTCGATCATGTCCAGCGAGGTGTTCGAGGGGTGGAAGCTTTCGGTCTGGATGCCGTTGGCCCAGACAATCTGGTGGCTCTCCAGCAGGATGTGAACATAGGTGACTTCGCGCATCTGCCGATCAACGGTCACGGAAAGATCGTTCAAGAGATCCTCGGCGGCGACAAGCACCTCCGACGTGCCGAAGAGCGAATCTGCCGCCCGACCACGGATGAGCATCCGATGATGGGGCGAGACGATCAGGTCTTCGTCCGGTTGGCCCATGCCGAAGGCGGCCGAGCGGATACGGATCGGCCGCAGGTGAGGCATCACGTGAAGGCGCGCGCCGGACATGCGCCGATGACCCGTCCACAGGATCTCCTGCGCGCCGCTGTCTCTGGTCTGAACGCGATCCCCGGGCCGCAGATCCTCGATACGCCGGGGCCCATCGGGCGTCAGAAGGCGCGTTCCCTGGGTAAAGCAGATGACGCCGCCTTCGTTCTGCACCGGCTGCGGCACGTGGTCGAGCGAGGCGCGCACGATCCACAGATCCGTGTCGGCGGGGGGAACCTCGTCAAAGAACATCAGGAGCCGGGAGTCGCCCAGCGGCACGTCGATCAGCGTCACGGCAAAGGATTGGCGACCGTCGGTTACTACGAAATCCTTTGCAGGTGTGTCGTCCCGGTCCGCAGCGGCCTCGTCCGACAAGCCTGTCGCGAAAGCAGCCCCCACCAGTCGCCGCACCTTGCGCGCGGCCCTTTGGCGCAGCTCCGCCGCGCCCATCGCCCCGTCCAGCTTGAGAAGCCCTCCCGCTCCGTCCACCCGCACCGGAGTGCCAATCCAGCGCCAGGCGGCGCCAGTAACCAGCATCTCGACCGGGGCCGAAGCAAGTCCGTCTACTTCTGTCTGCGTCCAGGAAATGACAAACGTGCCGCCCGAGCCCGTCTTCATGCCTGTGTTGCCTGCTCTTTTTGTTATGTTTGGCGGGACATTAGCAGCGGAAGTTGCCGTGGACTATGACCGCAGGGCAACATTTCTCGCAAATGGCAAAAAGCGACACAACCTGTCGTTGTATTCTTCGGACAAACTCAGCGATGTCTGCGGGAGCCCGTCAAAACTTCACGTCGATACGTACCGAGCCGACAGCCTGTCCTTCGGGCTGGCCGTCGAATTCCCGGCCGAGCCAGGTGACGCCGTAGAAGACCCCCCAGTTTTGGGCCCGGTAATACAGACCGCCACGCAGTCGCACCCGGTTGGGGTTAAGCTCCGGCGACTCGCCCGCGGGAAGATACACGCTGTCGAAGACCCGCGCATAATCGCCTCCAAGCATGAAGGTCAGGCCACCCTGCTCGCCGAGCACCGCCCCCCGGATCAGCTGTCCGGTCGGACTGTCCCGCATCAACAGCGCCCGGTCCCAGTAATGCCCAAGCTGAATGTCTGCGCCAACGCGTAAGTAGGTCTCCACTCCCGCCTGAACCTCGGTGAAGGGCCGCAGGACAACAGTGGGCGCCAAGTCAAAGCGATGGGCCAGCTCGCCCAGAAAGGTCGGATGGACACCATTGGGAATCTGGTTTGTCTGCGGACTGGGAATGTCCATGCCGAGCAATCGATGGACGTCCCGCTGGAAGGCGCTGAGCCCAGTCTGCGGTCCGGTGACAACCAGATCAAGTCCGGCGCTCATTTCCGCCCAATCGCGCTGGACGTGGCTGTGGATGCCGAAACTGAGCGCGCCGGCATAGCGCCGATCCCACGACGCCGGGTCGTCAAGATCCTCCGGCGCAATGATCTCACCGCGGAACCGGTACTCGAGCACACTGCCGAACGTGCTGGGCGCGACGCCCTGCCAGATCGGCCCTGTGACAAGGCTTGCCGTATAGGAGCCGGTCCGCCAGCGGTCCGCCTGCTCGGCAAGCCCATCGTTGTCGAAGAGCCGGCCCCAGCCCAGCACGATACGCTCTTCTGCAACAGCCGCTGTCGCTGCAAGGCACAGAGTCAGGGCAAGCAAGGCTGAACGCAGCAACATGGCCGACCTCATAGGGGCAGACGCCTGGATCTGGCGCATGCCTCAAAACTACCCGACCATTTCCGCCTAAGAATGGAAACAATATGGCCGATCTGCCTCGATTGTGGCACTCCACCAACTTCCGTCAAGGTTGTATTCCGGTCGAGCCTGACGCGCGGTTATCCGCATTTGGAGAAGCCGCAGCTCGCACAGGTCATGCAACCCTCGACCATGCGCAGGTCATAGCTGCCGCAGCTGGAACAGGCCCGCGCCTTGGTGCCGATCACGGCGACTTCAGCCTTGGGATCGGTCTTGAGCCCCATCCCTTCGCCCTCGATGAAGCCGATCGAGATCAGGTGTTCCTCGATCACGCCGCCGATCGCCGCCAGGATCGAAGGGATGTACTTGCCCTTCATCCAGGCGCCCCCGCGCGGATCGAACACCGCCTTCAGTTCTTCCACGACGAACGAAATATCGCCGCCCCGCCGGAACACCGCCGAAATCATCCGGGTCAGCGCCACGGTCCAGGCAAAGTGCTCCATGTTCTTCGAGTTGATGAACACCTCGAAGGGCCGGCGGTGGCCAGCGATGATGATATCGTTGATGGTGATATAGAGCGCATGCTCGCTGCCCGGCCATTTCACCTTGTAGGTCTGCCCCTCAAGCGCGGCCGGACGATCCAGCGGTTCGGAGAGGTAGACCACCTCTGCCCCGTTGCCGGTGGCCTGTTGGGGCGCTTCGGACGGCGTGGCCTCGGCCTGCTCCGACACGGTCAGCACCGACCCGGTTACCGCATTGGGGCGGTAGGTCGTGCAGCCTTTGCAGCCCTGGTCCCAGGCCGCCATGTAGACGTCCTTGAAGTCTTCAAAGTTGATGTCTTCGGGGCAGTTGATGGTCTTCGAGATCGAACTGTCGATCCACTTCTGCGCCGCCGCCTGCATCCGCACATGGTCGAGCGGCGGCAGGGTCTGGGCGTTGACGAAGTAGTCGGGCAGGTCCGCATCGCCGTTCTTCTCGCGCCACAGCCGTACGGCATAGTCCACGACCTCTTCCTCGGTGCGCGAGCCATCCTTTTGCAGCACCTTGCGGGTATAGGCATAGGCAAAGACCGGCTCGATCCCCGACGACACGTTCCCGGCATAGAGACTGATCGTGCCCGTCGGCGCGATCGAGGTCAGAAGCGCGTTGCGGATGCCATGCTTGCGGATGGCCGCCTTCACATCCTCGTCCATGTGGCGCAGGGAACCGGAGGCCAGATATTGCTCGGCGTCGAACAGCGGGAAGGCGCCCTTTTCCTTGGCGAGATCGACCGAGGCGAGATAAGAGGCGCGGGCGATGGCGTGCATCCATTCCTCGGTCTTGGCGGCGGCCTCTTCCGAACCATAGCGAAGCCCGAGCATCAGCAGCGCATCCGCCAACCCGGTCACGCCCAGCCCGATCCGCCGCTTCGCCTGCGCCTCCTGCGCCTGCTGGTCGAGCGGGAAGCGGCTCGCGTCGACCACGTTGTCCATCATCCGGACAGCCATGCGCACAAGCTCATCCAGCGCCTTGAGGTCGATCTTCGCGCTCTTCTCGAAAGGCTTCGAGACGAGCGTCGGCAGGTTGATCGACCCCAACAGGCACGCACCATAGGGCGGCAGAGGTTGCTCGCCGCAGGGGTTGGTCGCAGCGATCGTCTCGCAATAGGCGAGGTTGTTCATCGCGTTGATGCGGTCGATGAAGATCACGCCTGGCTCGGCCACGTCGTAGGTGGACCGCATGATCCGGTTCCACAGGTCCTGGGCCTGCAGTGTCTTGTAGACCTTGCCGTCAAAAACCAGTTCCCACGGCCCATCGGCCTTGACCGCCGCCATGAAGGCATCGGTCACCAGCACCGAAAGGTTGAACATGCGCAGGCGGGCCGGGTCTTTCTTGGCCTCGATGAAGGCCTCGATGTCCGGGTGGTCGCAGCGCATCGTCGCCATCATCGCACCGCGACGCGAGCCCGCCGACATGATGGTGCGGCACATCGCGTCCCAGACATCCATGAAGGACAGGGGACCTGAGGCATCGGCGGCGACGCTTTTCACCTCGGCCCCGCGCGGGCGGATGGTCGAAAAGTCATAGCCGATCCCGCCGCCCTGCTGCATGGTCAGCGCGGCTTCCTTCAGGCCCTGGAAGATGCCCTCCATCGTGTCCGGGATCGTGCCCATGACGAAGCAGTTGAACAGCGTCACGCTGCGGCCCGTGCCTGCCCCGGCAGTGATCCGACCGGCGGGCAGGTATTTGAAATCCTCGAGCGCGGTATAGAAGCGGTCCTCCCACAGGGCCGCGTCCTTTTCCTCCGCCGCCAGCGACCGGGCGATGCGCCGCCAGGTATCCTCGACCGTGCCGTCAATCGGCGTTCCGTCCGCCTCTTTCAGGCGGTACTTCATGTCCCAGATCTGCTCGGCAATGGGGGCGGAGAATCGCGACATGAGGCGGCCTTAGATTGTGGGAGAACAAAGCGAGACCACAAAATACGCCGTCACGCCGGCAGGGTCAACGCGCTGTCGCCTCGAAGCGGTCAGCTTGAAACCGCGCGCCAAGAGATTAACCTTTCCGCGAAAAGGGAAAGAATCCGATGAGCGGCACCGTCAATATCGTGAAACTCTGCGTCGGCTGTGACAGCGTCGAGGAATTGATCGCCTGGCGCGAGGAGAATCGCCGGCGGCTCGGCGAGCAGGTCGATACCCATGTCACCCGCATGTGGCCGAAACGCGCGGATGAGGTGCTGAACGGCGGCTCGCTTTATTGGGTGTTCAAGGGCGCGATCCTGGCCCGCCAGCGCATCATCGGTCTGGAAGAGAGGATCGGCAGCGACGGCATCGCCCGGTGCGCGATTCGGATGGACGCCAACCTCGTCCGGACCGAGGCCGCCTCGCGCCGCCCCTTCCAGGGCTGGCGCTACCTGCCGGTCGACGAAAGCCCGCGTGACCTGCCCCAAGCCCGTCCGCGCGAGGATGCGCTTCCGCATGACCTCGCCCGGGCCTTGGCCGATATAGGGCTGCGCTGACCCCCGCCCGTCCGGGCGAGGATCAGTGGCACGCTTCATTCGGCGGCAATCAGCATATCCTGATTGGCGAAGACATCGTGGTGGATACCGGCATAGTCGCGGATCTTGGCGATCCGCTCTTCCGAGCAATCCATCAGCGCGGCCATCGCCACCACCTTACCCATCTGCTTCGGCGTCCCGACATAGCCGTGCGGCGCGTTGCCGCCACGCTGAAGGACGCGGTTCATCACCGGGTCGATCACCGCAATCGCATCCGTTACACCGGCCGCCATGGCGAATTCGAACGCGCCGATCATCACCTCGCTGGTGACATAGCCGATGGTGTTGCGGCCGCGGCCGGTCTTCAGTCGGTTGGTGTCAACGCAGAAGCGCGTCGCTTCCCACAGGCTGGAAGACCGCAGCGGCGGTTCGCCATCCATGATCGAGGCAAATACATCTGCCAGCATGTGCGGACCCGTCGTCTGCAGAAGGCGCATGCACCCCACGACATGGCCATCATCATCAACGCTGATCACATGGGCCGGGTCCATGGCATCGAATTCGTCAATTTCCATCCCGTCCGTGACCTTGACCTCCCAGCCCAGGCGGTCATGGAAAACACGTGCCCGCAGGCGGTACATATCCTCGAGCAGCGACCGATAGGACCCACTGTTCAGGGAATCGACAACATAGATCATTTTAGCCCCCAATTTGTTCACCGACGAAACAATCGTGGGGCAACCCTAGGATGAGCGCCATAAGGGAAAACCCGTAAATCAAAGGGTTTTTTCGTTAACTTTTATAGGGATACAGTCGATTTACAGCGGGTAGATCAGGCCCAGGCCGATCGCCCGCCCCACGGCTTGAACGGTTGTCAGCGCGCCAAGCTTCTCTCGCGATGAGCGCAGATGGACCTCGACCGTCCGAGGTGAGATGCTGAGGATGTCGCCGACATCTTGCTGCGATTTGCCGGCGGCGATCCATTGCAGCACCTCGCGCTCGCGCGAAGACAGGATCGGGCGCAGAAGCGGGCCGGGAACCTCGCCCCCGATACGGAGGACCGCGTCATGCAGGTGGACGGCGGCCTTCTGCAGGTCGACCATGATCTGCCGGCTGAGCTTGCGCCATTCCGCCGGGGGCATGTTGGCGGTGACGCTGAGAAGGCCCCGTTCACCGAAGGCTCCGCGGATCGGGACCGTCACGCCCTGCGTCGAGATGCCGTAGTCATGTGCAGACCGGAACACGGCATGGAAATTCGAATTGCGCTCGAACCGGCTCCAGTCGACAGGCGCGAGGCTAAGGATCGACCGGTGAATGGTTGGGTCAACCTGGTGCATCCGATGGCTGGTATAGTGTTCCTTCCATTCCGGCTTGTAGGTCGCATAGCCGCGCACCGTACCGGTCGACGGGTCCATCGACGCGTAAGAACCGTATTCGACACCAAGGCGGCGGCAAAGCTGGTCGATGAACCCCTCAAAGTTCTCGGTCGTGCCTGGCAACTTGCTGAGGTCGATCAGGTCCATCGTCTATTTCAGCAGCCCCTTCTGGGCGGCCAGCGAGGCCGCCTGCACCGGCGTGCGCGCATCCATGCGCGCCATTGCGCTTTTCAAGCGGGCCTTCACGGCGCTTTCCGAGATGCCAAGGGCATAGGCGATTTCCTTGAGCCGCATCCCCCGGGACAAGAGCTTCAACGCATCTGTCTGCGCCTTGGTCAAGGGCTGGTCGCTTTCAGGCTCTTGGAAATGGGCGGCACGCAAGGTCATCTCGAGTTCGCTCAACTCGCCCGAGGTCAGCTCGCGATCCGACCGGGCGAAATATCCGAAGGTCCGCCGCGGCCGCTCTTCGTCCGCGGTCACACAGACCACCGCGCCAAAGCGCATTCCGAAGGCGGCATAGGCCGAAAGGACGCCCAAGGGATCGGGGATCGACAGTTCGCTCCACCGGCAGGCGCCGTTGCGCGAGTAGATCCAGCGCATCAGGGGGTCATGCAAGGCAAGTCCATTGACCGTGTAATGGTCGATCCAGTCTTCAGAGAATGTGGTCAATTCCTCTTCCGGCGAAAAGAAACCCAGACGCAATGCCGCGTAATGGCCTGCAGGGGCGATCCTGCCGAAGGTATCCTTGCAATCACCGAGTCTCATAATGGACAGGTGTTCCAGTCTGAAGTATCACCGTCCGGTGAGGGGTGGTCTGTTCCGTGCCGTTGCGTCTGATCCATGCGCAGTCTCAAGCCCTGTGGTCCACTTCTTACATGATCAAATCGGAAAAGATAAATCACCAACTGCAACGTCTGGTTGAAACGTGCGACTGGCGTTTTGCCGTCGGTCTTCGCATCAGATTCAACCATCCGACCTTGCTCTACCAGACCTACCCTGCCGCCTGGGTCGAGTACTATGCCCAGAACGGGCTGTTGTTCTTCGATCCGACCGTCCGTTGGGGCATGACCCATACCGGCACGATCACCTGGGCCGAACTTGAGCCGGGCGACACTGCGGGCGTCTTCCGGCAGGCGCGGGACTATGGCTTGGCCCATGGCATCGCCGTTTCGGTGGGTGATGGCCAGATGCGCTCGATGGGCTTTTTCGCGCATTCCGAGCGGCCCCTGACCGCTGAAGAGACCGCCGTGGCCCTGGATGTCGTGACGACCCTCCACCAATTGACCGACGGCGTTCCAGACCTGCCCGCCGACCGGATTGCCGCGCTGCAGGCACTCGGCGATACCATACGCGGCCCCGCTGCCTGACGACCCTTTGCCGCCAGCCCCACTGCCAAAGAAAAAGCGTCTTGCTGGCCGGCCTGATTGGACCGGGTGGCAAGCAGCGCGGATTTTCCGGTTCAGTGCCTCTCCCATGTCACAAAACCACAACATTCCGCTCGGAGAAAAACAATCCCCGGCGCCATGGGTGACGTAGCGGAATGTCTTACCAGTGCGGGGGACGTTCATCCGCGAGCGGAATCGTGCCGCCTGCCGCCTCGCGCTCGGCCTCGCGCTCCAGCAGCATCTGTACCCGGCGATTGAGCCGGTCGATTTCGACCGTCTGCCTTGCGACCACCTCGGACAGGTCATCGACCGTGCGTATCAGGTGGGCGATGCGTTCCTCGAACTGGATCGTGTCGGTCATGGCGGATCTCCTGCCTCACCCTCGCACAGGGCCGGACCGCCTTCAACGGCAGGCGCTTAGCTTGCTCCGCCGCGCCCTATCGGCTAAGGCAGCGCCGGACCAAGCCAGAGGACAAGATCATGGCGGACGGAAAATCCCCGCGCCGGCCACGGGCCGAGACGCCAAAGGGCTTCCGCGACTATTTCGGCGCCGAGGTGACCGAGCGGAAGGCGATGCTGGACAGGATCGCCGCCGTCTATCACCGCCACGGCTTCGACCCGCTGGAAACCTCGGCCGTCGAGACGGTCGAGGCGCTTGGCAAGTTCCTTCCCGACGTGGACCGCCCGAACGAGGGCGTCTTCGCCTGGCAGGATGAGGACCAGGACTGGCTCGCGCTGCGCTACGACCTGACCGCGCCCCTCGCCCGCGTCGCCGCGCAGTTCCGCAACGACCTGCCCTCGCCCTATCGCCGCTACGCCATGGGTCCGGTCTGGCGCAACGAAAAGCCGGGGCCGGGGCGGTTCCGCCAATTCTATCAATGCGATGCCGATACGGTGGGCGCACCCTCGGTCGCCGCAGATGCCGAGATCTGCGCGATGCTGGCCGACGCGCTGGAAGAGGTCGGCATCCCGCGCGGCGACTACATCGTCCGGGTGAACAACCGGAAGGTCCTGAACGGCGTGATGGAGGTCGCGGGCGTCCTCGACCCCGCCGATCCCGAGAAATTCGCCCATGAGCGCGGCATCGTGCTCCGCGCCATAGACAAACTCGACCGGCTCGGGCCGGACGGTGTGCGCGCGCTGTTGGGGGCGGGTCGCAAGGATGAGAGCGGCGACTTCACCAAGGGAGCGGGGCTTGGCGCGGAACAGGCCGATGTCGTGATGGGCTTCATGGATGCTAAGCGCGACACTGGTCCAGCTACGATTATCCGCTTGAGAGAACTTGTCGCCGCGTCCCAGATCGGGGCTGAAGGCGTTGACGAACTCGAAACCATCGCCTCGCTCCTCGCCGCCCAGGGCTACGGCCCCGACCGTATTGTCATCGACCCCTCGGTCGTTCGTGGTCTCGGCTACTACACCGGCCCGGTCTTCGAGGCGGAGCTGACCTTCGAGATCCTCGACGAGAAGGGTCGCAAACGGCAGTTTGGCTCGGTCGCGGGCGGCGGGCGTTATGACGATCTCGTCAAGCGCTTCACCGGCCAGTCGGTGCCGGCGACCGGCGTCTCGATCGGGGTGGACCGCCTGCTCGCCGCGCTCCGCGCCAAGGGCAGGACCAGCGCCGACACCACCGGCCCGGTGGTCGTCACCGTGATGGACCGCGAGCGGATGGCCGACTACATGGCGATGGTGAACGACCTGCGCCGTGCCGGCATCCGTGCCGAGGTCTATCTTGGCAACCCGAAGAACTTCGGCAACCAGCTCAAATACGCCGACAAGCGCGCCGCGCCGGTCGCCGTGATCCAGGGCGGCAACGAGGCCGAGAAGGGCACTGTGATCCTCAAGGACCTGATCCTTGGCGCGAAGCTGGCCGAGGAGGCCACGCTCGAGGACTGGAAAGCCCGCCCGGCCCA
>JAYRKT010000042.1:0-37019 GCA_041905595.1 Rhodobacter sp. | reverse complement strand
AGGACGACTCCTTCTGTTTCGAGGGCTGTCACCTGAAGTGTGGGGTCCATTGTCCCCACTGGCAAGAAAAATGGCCGAGAAAGATGACAGTTCTGCGGCAGATGCCCGCAGAACGGGCAGAATTGTCACGCAACAAAATGGGGCGCCCGCACGGGGCGCCCCAATTGATTGTGGAAGTCTGTCGAACGCTGCGGGCAATCACTGCGGAAGGATGTCCGGGAAGCTGTTGGCGCGCGGGTCGCCGTACACATAGCCGGGCGTGCCATGACAGACGGGCAGACCCGAGACCGGATCGCGACGCCGTCCGGCATAGCCTTCGGCCCCGTCATCGATGATCCAGGCCTGGCAGCCATCGGGATCGACGGCGACCGCAGCCTGCTTCTGATTGAGCGGCTTGTCATCGATGATCCAGGTGTCGCGGGCCTGGGCCAGCAGCGGCAGGGGCTGGGTTCCGGTCGCATCAACCGTGGGCGCGCAGGCCGACAAGGCAGGTCCGAGCGCGAGAAGGGCAAGAATACGGATACGCATCGTCACCACCTGTAGCAGATCACTTCGACACGGCGGTTCTTTTGCATCCCCGCTGCGGTCGAGTTGGTGGCAACCGGTGCCGTTTCGCCAAAGCCGATCTGCCGTTCCACCACCACGCCATTGGCCTTGGCCACCGCCGCCACCGAGGCGGCGCGGCGTTCCGAAAGTTTCTGGTTGTGGGAATAGGAGGCACGGGAATCAGTATGGCCGTAGACCGCGACCCCGAACACATCGATGGACTGGAAAAAGCGGTTGAGACGCTGGCGCGCCGAAGGGGTCAGCGTGGCGCTGTCAGTCTCAAACAGGGTGTCGGCATTCTCGACAAGGCAAGTGTTCTGCTTCAGGCAGACCGGCTTGCCGTTCTTCGGGTTCACCCGGTCGACCATGTAGCCTTCAAGGCCACCATCGGCCCACCAATGCATGCAACCATCGGGATCGACCCAGATGCCCCAGTCGATGCGGGCCACGGGCTTGCCGCGCGTGGCGGCGGCTTCTGCAGGCGAGTACGGGGTGGCTTGTGCAGGGGAGGAGATCCCCTGCACAAGCACCATGGCCGAAAAAAGGGCCATAAAGCACAAGCGTGCGATGGAAAAATGCTTTTCCACTGCAACAACTCTCCTTCAAAATACTTGTACTGAGCCCCCGGACGAAAGATGGGTTAACACTCCACTAAGAGTCCAGAAAATACCGGATTGAGGCCACATTTCCGCCCCAATCGGTTCACGCCCGACGCGTAATGCAGCACGCCGGACGGGCATCATTGATAAGGTGGAAACAGACGCGTCAGACGCGGATGCCTGCCAGCGAGTTTGGCGCCGAGGCCGTGATTCGCACCCGGACCAATTCGCCGGCTTCCGCGTTGTCCTGGACATGGACGGCATGAAGATGGTCCGACTTGCCGACCATCTGGCCTGGCAATCGACCAGGCTTTTCGTAGAGCACGCCGACCTCGCGCCCGACCATCGCCTGCTGTGCGGCGCGCTGCTGGTCGGTGATGAGCGCCTGCAGCGCCTGCAACCGCCCATCGGCCACCTTCGCCTCGACCGGGGTCTTCTCGGCAGCAGGGGTGCCGGGGCGGGCGGAATACTTGAAACTGAAGGCGGCACCGAAGCCGACGGCGCGGATGAGGTCCATCGTTGCGTCGAAATCCGCATCGGTCTCGCCGGGGAATCCCACGATGAAGTCAGAGGACAGCAGGATGTCGGAACGGGCGGCGCGGATCCGCTCGATCAGCCGCAGGTAGGCCTCGGCGGTGTGCTTGCGGTTCATGGCCTTCAGGATGCGGTCCGATCCCGACTGCACCGGCAAGTGCAGGTAAGGCATGAGTTTTTCCACTTCGCCATGTGCGGCGATCAAGTCGTCCGACATGTCGTTCGGGTGCGAAGTCGTGTAGCGGATGCGGTCGAGGCCGTCGATCGCCGCAAGTTCCCGCACCAGCCGCGCCAGCGTCCAGTCCTGGCCGTGATAGGCGTTGACGTTCTGGCCAAGGAGCGTGATCTCGCGCACTCCGCGCTCGACCAGTGCCCGCGCCTCGGCCATCAGGCGGGCGGGATCGCGACTGACTTCCGAGCCCCTTGTATAGGGCACGACGCAGAAGGCGCAGAACTTGTCGCAACCCTCCTGCACGGTCAGGAAAGCGGTGGGCGCCGCCCTGCCCTTGCGCTGCGGCAGGTGGTCAAACTTGTCCTCGGGCGGGAAGTCGGTGTCGACGGCGCGCTTTCCCTCGCCCAGCTTCTCCATCATCTGCGGCAGGCGGTGATAGGCCTGCGGTCCGACCACCAGATCGACCAACGGCATCCGGCGCAGGATCTCTTCGCCCTCGGCCTGCGCGACGCAGCCGGCAACGCCGATCTTGAGGTCGGGCTTGGCGGCTTTCAGCGGCTTCAGGCGGCCAAGGTCAGAATAGACCTTTTCGGCCGCCTTCTCCCGGATATGGCAGGTATTCAGCAGCACCATGTCCGCCTCTTCGGCGTTCTCGGTGGTGACATAGCCTTCCGCGCCCAGGGCCTCGGCCATGCGCTCGCTGTCATAGACGTTCATCTGACAGCCATAGGTCTTGATGAAGAGCTTCTTGACCTCGGTCATGGCCCGGCAATCCCCTGGTTCAAGCCGAGGCTTCTACACGACGCCCCGCCCCCTTCGCAACCATGCGGGGTTGCATTGACCAAAGCCTTCACCGAATCTGCCGCAGACTGACGGCGGGGACCGCGATCTTGGGCAGGGGCAGACACGCATCGCTTGACCGTTACCTGGCGCAGGCCGGGGCGGCGCTGTCACGCGGACCGACCGCGCTGATCCTGGCCGAAGACGGGATCGAGGTCGCAACGACGCTGCGCCATCACCTTGCCCTCGGGTTCCGCGACGTGGTTCTGCTCGCCCATCACGATCTGGCCATCGACCCGGAGGTCGAGCCGCTGGTGTCGCGTGTCGATTTCGATGTTTATGCCGAGGATGCGCTGGTCGGTGCAGTCAACCGGGTGATCCCGGCGGCGGCGGGGGCTTGGCTCTATTACGGCTACAACGCCGAATATCTGTTTTATCCCTTTTGCGAGACACGCAACGTCCGCGAACTTATCGCCTTCAACGTCGAAGAACGGCGCAGCGCCATCGTCAGTTTTGTCATCGACCTTTATGCCGGCGATCTGGGGCAGCACCCGAATGCCGTATCGCTGGAAGAGGCGATGCTGGACCGGACCGGCTATTACGCGCTCCAGCGCAAGGACGAGGCGGCGGGCTGGGCGGCGAAGGACCGGCAGATGGATTTCTTCGGCGGCCTGCGCTGGCGGTTCGAGGAACATGTGCCCTGGACGAAGCGCAAGATCGACCGGATCGCGCTGTTCAAGGCCGCCCCCGGCCTGCAACTGCGACCGGACTTCACCTTCACCGACGAGGAATACAACACCTACCAATGCCAGTGGCATCACAACGTCACCACGGCCATCTGTTCGTTCCGCACGGCCAAGGCGCTGAAGGCCAACCCAAGCTCGCGCTACGACATACCGACTTTTCTCTGGCGGAACTCGATCCCCTTCGAATGGCAATCGCGGCAACTCATGGACCTGGGCCTGATGGAACCGGGACAGTGGTTCTAGGCGATCAGGCTGGGTTCATCCGAAGCAGCGCCATTTGCCCCTCTTGCGGGGTGTTCGTCACCGTAACCTGACGCACCAGCGCCTCGCGCACATCGGCGGGAACCTCGGCGCCGTCGGCGAAGGGATCGAAATCCTGCGCGCGGTTGAAATCGGCAATGTCCTTCGCCTCGTCGCCGGTGACCGGGCCGACCCTGTCCATCACGAAGGGCGACACAGTCGGCACCATCATCCCGTCCGATGGCCCCATGAGAAGGCCGGTGATCCGCCGTGCCGCCGGCTGCTGGCCGGGATTTGTGACCATGAACACCATCGCCTGATAGCGTTGTTCGGCGAACTGGATGTAGAGGCGATTCATCAGGAGGAGCGCCCAGCCGCCGAACTCGAAGCCGTTCGCGGCATAGCGGGCCTCGATCAGTCCCTCCTTCGGGCGCAGCATCAGCGCCATGCGCACCACCCGCCCGGGCTGGGTGAACGACCAGTAATACATGCTGTAATGGCCGAAATACTCGACGCCGCGCCGCGCCGTCTCGTTGCGGGCATCCTCAAGGGCGTTGAACGGCAGCACGATCGCACCGGGCGCCGATGCAGGGGCGGCCGGCGCAGCAGCAGGTGCGCCACCCATTCCCAGCACGGCAAGGAAGGTGGCGGGCGGCGCTTCAAAACTCAGGGTCGAGAATCCCGGGCGATGGCGCGCGATTTCTGCGCCGATCCGGCTCAGGTTGTGACCGCTCGGTGCGACGCGACCTGACAGCCAGCGCGACACCACCGACTTGTCGACTCCGACCGCGGCGCCAAGCGCGGCCGGCGACAGGTTGACTACCTTCAGGGCAAGCTTCAGCCGCCCCGCGAAATCACTGGGTACGTCCATCTCAGGCTCCGCCCACGGCACCAGTGCCGTCTTTCCCCGGGCTCGTGCAACAGAATGCAACAGGGCGACGGGCGGTGCAACCGCGCACCGGGCGATGCAACGGACAAGACCAAGGCCCCAAGGTAGAAATGACCCAACGTAAGCGTGACGAAGAAAGAGTTCGACCATGATGCCGACGATGCAGGACAGGATGTCCGTCAGAGATCACCTCGCCGCGCTTGAGCAGCGGTTCGGCCCGGCCACCGGGCCATCGCTGCGGACCCGCAGCCGGATTGCCTCTGCCGCCGCGCGCGGAGCCCGGCGCGGCCGCCATCGGATGCGGTGGGATATTGCCTCGGTCGCGGTCGGCACCTTCTTTGTCATGGCGTTCGTGACGGCGGGAACCCTGGCGGCGCAATCCTACCAGAACCTGTCGCACAGCCTGTCTGCCCCTCTGCCCTGACGGATGTCGGGACCACGATTTTTCAGGAAGCCCTTTCTAACAAAGATTGCCGACCGCCCCAAATGGCGGCGGAGGCACGACGAGACGGCCGGACCACCGCACTTTCCCCTGGTGGTCCGCACATTGCAGTGACGGGGGTCCGGTCCCGCAAGGACGGACCCCCGGGCCCTTTCCTTCCTTCAGGGCAGTGGCACAGCTGCCAGAGACCAGAGACCAGAGACCGAAAATGACTTTCTCGACCCTTTCCCCCGCCGGCCGCCCGGCCAGCGCCATCTTCCGCCTGCCTCCGCACCGGGTTTCGATCGCGGCATTCGTGTTTCAGGAGTTGATCATTGCCTCGCGCGCCCGCCGCGAGCGTCGGGCGATCCGGCAACTGGCACGACTGGATGCGCATCTGTTGCGCGATCTGGGGTTAGACGCCGGCTCGCTGGACGCCCTGGCAGAAACCGCCAGCCGGACTGCGCCGCGCGCGCCGGTCTGACCTGCCTCAGGCGCGGCGCAGGCGGATCACCACGTCAACCCGCGCCACTTCCATGCCGTCCGGGGCAGACGGCAGACCGACGATCTTCAACTGATCGGCCGGGGCGTCGGTCAGTTCGCCCCTGTCTTCCCAATAGAAATGCGGATGATCGTCGACGCGCGTGTCGAAATAGCTTCGGTGGCCGTCCACTGTGACTTCCTGCATCAGGCCGGCTTCGCAAAAGGCGCGCAGCGTGTTGTAAACGGTCGCCAAACTCACCCGCTCGCCCGCCTCCAGGCTTGCCGCAAAGAGGCTTTCGGCCGTGACATGCCGATCCTCGCCATCGCCGACCAGCAACTGGGCAAGCGCCATCCGCTGGCGGGTCGGCCTCAGGCCGCCGCGCATCAGCCAGCTTACGCTTTTGTCGATGCCCATGTCGTTCATCCGATCTCCGTCCGGCACTGTTCACTGGTGATATATAGGCGTCCCGTCGGCAGGAATCCAAACGAATTGATCGGGGAAAGCCGCCCGCCGGATCGCCGGGACGCGGCGGGTGCCCTTGCAACGACTTCCATGCCGATGCTACGGAAGGGTTGAAACATGCCGAAACACGGCGTGACCGCCCGCGAATCCAAGGAGAGATCGGCGCATGTCCCCCTACCCCACTTCCTTCGACCGGGACGAGCTGCTGAAATGCGCGCGGGGTGAGCTGTTCGGGCCGGGCAATGCCCAATTGCCCGAGCCGCCGATGCTGATGATGGACCGCATCACCGAAATCAGCGAGGACGGCGGCGAGCATGGCAAAGGCCATGTCGTGGCCGAGTTCGACATTCATCCGGACCTGTGGTTCTTTGCCTGCCATTTCCCCGGCAACCCGATCATGCCGGGCTGCCTCGGCCTTGACGGCCTGTGGCAACTGACCGGCTTCAACCTGGGCTGGCGTGGCTGGGAAGGGCGCGGCTATGCGCTTGGCGTGGGCGAGGTCAAGCTGACCGGGATGGTGCGGCCAGACCGCAAGATGCTGCGCTATTACGTCGATTTCACCAAGGCGATCCAGACCCGCCGTCTGACCATGGGTGTGGCCGACGGCCGCGTCGAGGCGGATGGCGAGGTGATCTATCTGGTCAAGGACATGAAGGTCGCGCTGTCCGCCAGCTGACCGTTTCAGGGAGAATGCCCATGCGTCGCGTCGTCATCACCGGGATGGGGATCGTCTCGCCCATCGGCAACACGCTTGCCGAGGTCGAAGACAGCCTCCGCGCCGGCAAGTCCGGAATCATCTTCGCCGAGGATTACGCCGAACACGGCTTCCGCAGCCAGGTGAAGGGGCAGCCGAACATCAACCTGGAAGAGCAGATCGACAAGCGCGACCTGCGCTTCATGGGCGACGGCGCGGCCTACAATTTCATCGCCATGCGCGACGCGATCGCCGACAGCGGCCTTGACGAGAAGGACATCTCGAACGACCGCACCGGCATCATCGTCGGCTCGGGCGGCCCATCGACCAAGTCCTTCTATCGCGCCCACAACATCGTGCGCGAAAGCGGCAGCCCCAAGCGGATCGGGCCGTTCGGCGTGACCAAGGGCATGTCCTCGACCAACTCGGCCTGCCTTGCCACGCCGTTCAAGATCAAGGGCGTGAACTATTCGATCACCTCGGCCTGCTCGACCTCGGCGCACTGCATCGGCAACGGCACCGAACTGATCCAGATGGGCAAGCAGGACATCGTCTTTGCCGGCGGCGGCGAGGAACTGGACTGGACGCTCAGCTGTCTCTTCGACGCGATGGGGGCGATGTCGTCGAAGTACAATGACGCGCCGACGACCGCATCCCGCACCTATGACGCGACCCGCGACGGCTTCGTCATCGCCGGCGGCGGTGGCGTCGTCGTGCTGGAAGAGCTGTCTCACGCGCTCGCCCGCGGCGCCAAGATCTACGGCGAGGTGACCGGTTATGGCGCGACCTCCGACGGGCATGACATGGTCGCCCCGTCGGGAGAAGGTGGCGAGCGGTCGATGAAGCTTGCACTGTCGACCCTGCCCTCGGGGCGGAAGATCGACTACATCAACAGCCACGGCACCTCCACCCCTGCCGGCGACGTGACCGAGGTCGAGGCCATCCGCCGCGTCTTCGGTCGGGGCAAAACCCCGCCCATCGCCTCGACCAAGTCGCTGACCGGCCATTCGCTTGGCGCGACCGGGGTGCATGAGGCGATCTATTCCCTCATCATGATGAACAAGGGCTTCATCGCCGCCTCTGCCAACGTCACCACGCTCGACCCGGCGCTCGACCCGGGCGAGATCGTGACCGAACTGCGCGACGGCGTGAACATCGACAGCGTGCTGTCGAACAGCTTCGGCTTCGGTGGCACGAACGCCACGCTGGTGATGAGCAAGTACCTGGGCTGAACCGGGTCTGAGGGGGACGGACGGAATGGCTGACCTGATGAAAGGCAAGCGCGGGCTCGTCATGGGCGTCGCGAACGACCGCTCGATCGCCTGGGGCATCGCCAGCGCCCTTGCGGCCGAGGGGGCGGAACTGGCCTTCTCCTATCAGGGCGAAGCCTTCGGCAAACGGGTCGAACCGCTGGCCGCCTCGGTTGGGTCGGATTTCCTTGTCGATGTCGATGTGATGGACGACACCTCGCTCGAAGGTTGCTTCGCCGCGCTGAAGGACCGGTGGGGCACGATCGACTTCCTCGTTCACGCCATCGCCTTTTCGGACAAGAACGAACTCACGGGCCGCTTCATCAACACCAGCCGCGAGAACTTCCGCAATTCGCTGACGATCTCCTGCTACAGCTTCATCGATGTGTCGCGGCGCGCGGCAGAGTTGATGCCTGACGGCGGCACACTCTTGACCCTTACCTTCCAGGGCTCGAACCGGGTGACGCCGAACTACAACGTCATGGGCGTGGCAAAGGCGGCGCTCGAAAGTTCGGTGCGCTACCTCGCCAACGACCTCGGCCCGCAGAAGATCCGCGTCAACGCCATCTCACCGGGCCCCATGAAGACACTCGCCGGCGCGGCCATCGGCGGTGCGCGTGCAACCTTCCGGCATACCGAGTCGAATGCGCCGCTGCGGTCCAACGCAACGCTCGAGGCGGTAGGCGGCACCGCCGTGTGGCTCGCCTCGGATTATGGCGCCTTCACGACAGGTGAGGTTGTGCATGTCGACGGCGGTTTCCACGTCCTGGGCATGCCGCAGGCCGAAAACCTCTGATACGCGCCTCTTCCCTCGAAGACTTCCAGAAGCACCTGACTTTCGCGTGACAAGTGCGCAGGGCGGCTCCTGTTCGCCGTCTGCGATCCGCTGATCGCTTTGCCACCAGACTGTGCTAGTGTGGTGCTCGGTCCGGCGCGAACCCGCGCATTGACGCAGTCGTGACGCCCGGTCTGTTCCAGTCGTTGGCAGTGCTGCAAACCGGACCGATGGGGGGAACGATGGCCGATACTGCTCTGCCAGCGACAGAACTGTCGCTGGATCCGGAGGACTGGGCTCAGGCGCGCGCGCTCGGCCTGCGCATGATCGACGATGCGGTCCGCCACCTTGCCACCCTGCGGGACGGTCCGGTCTGGCGCCCCATGCCGGACACGGTGCGCGCCGCATTCAAGGCCGAACTGCCGATCAAAGGGCAGCCTCTGGACGAGGTGTACGACCAGTTCCTGAGCCACATTCTGCCGTATGCGATGGGCAACAAGCATCCGCGGTTCGTGGCGTGGTACATGGGCGGCTCAAGTCTTACCGGCGCACTTGCGGACTTTCTGGCAGCGATCGACGCCTCGAACCTCGGCGGCGGGGATACGGCGGCTCATCTCGTGGACAATCAGGTCGTCGACTGGATGCGCCAGATCATCGGCCTGCCGGCTGGATCGAGCGGCACACTGACCAGCGGCGGCTCGGTTGCCAATCTGATCGGCCTGACGGTTGCCCGCAACGTCATGGCGGGCGTCGATGTGCGGCTTGATGGCGTGGCTGCGATCCCGAAACCCCTGCGCTACTACGCCTCTGACCAGGTGCATCATGCATCGGACAAGGCAATGGGTGTGTTGGGTCTGGGCGAGCGGGCGCTGCGCAGGATCCCGACCGGCCTTGACCTTCGACTGGACATCGTTGCGCTGGAGCGGGCCATCGCCGAGGATCGGTCGGCGGGCCTGCAACCGGCCTGTGTCATCGCCACGGCCGGGACAGTCAATGCGGGCTCGGTGGACGATCTTCGCGCGGTCCGGGCCCTGTGCGACCGCGAGGGGCTGTGGATGCATGTCGACGGCTGCATCGGCGCGCTGATCGCGATGGCGCCGGGACATCGCGATCTTGTCGCCGGGATTGAGAGGGCGGACTCGGTGGCCCTCGATCCGCACAAATGGCTTCAGGCCCCCTTCGATGTCGGCTGCATCCTCGTGCGTGACGGGACCCTGCACCGCACCACCTTCGTCAACCACAGCGAATATCTTGAGGAGCGCCCGCGTGGGGTCGCCTCGGCCGAATACCTTGCCGATTACGGGCTGCAACTGTCGCGCGGCTTCCGGGCGCTCAAGGTCTGGATGTCGCTGAAGGAACAGGGCGCGGCCCGGTTCGGGCAACTCATCGACCAGTCGATCGACCTGGCGCAGTACCTCTCCGGCCTGATCGACAGCGAGCCGCTTCTGGAGCGGATCGCCCCGACGGTCATCAACATCGTCACCTTCCGTTTCAACCCTGGACATGCCAGCGAGGCGGAGTTGCGCGCGCTCAACATCGAGATCATGTTGCGGCTTCAGGAACAGGGGATCGCTGCGCCGTCCGACACCACGGTGCATGGGCAGCATTGCCTGCGCGCAGCCATCGTCAACCATCGCACCCGGCGCGACGATCTGGACCTACTGGTGCATGAGGTCCGGCGTCTGGGCCTGGAGATCATTTCACAGACGGGCGGCGCACAAAGCGCCTCCGCCTGATTCACGAAGGGAGAAGCAACCATGACCGGACTGAGAACCACCAGCGGACGCGGCCGTCTGTTCGACAGCATCCTCGACACGGTCGGCGATACGCCGGTCGTGCGGATCAACAACCTCGCGCCCAAAGGGGTCACGGTTTACGTCAAGGCCGAGTTCTTCAACCCCGGCGCGTCGGTCAAGGACCGGCTGGCGCTGAACATCATCGAGGAGGCCGAACGCACCGGTGCGCTCAAGCCGGGACAGACCGTGGTCGAGGCGACCAGCGGGAATACCGGCATTGGGCTGGCGCTGGTCTGCGCGCAAAAGGGCTACCCGTTGGTCGTGACCATGGCTGACAGTTTTTCGGTCGAGCGGCGCAAGCTGATGCGGATGCTCGGGGCCAAGGTTGTTCTGACGCCCCGCGCCGAGAAGGGGACAGGCATGTACAACAAGGCCGTCGAACTGGCCGAGAAAAACGGCTGGTTCCTCGCCCGACAGTTCGAGACCTCGGCCAATGCCGACATTCACGAAGCGACAACCGGACGCGAGATCATCAATGATTTCAAGGGAAAGCAGCTCGATTACTTCGTAACCGGCTATGGCACCGGCGGCACGGTGACAGGGGTGGCGCGCGTCCTCCGCAAGGAGCGGCCCGAGGTGAAGATCGTGCTGTCGGAACCGGCGAACGCCGCAATCGTCTCGTCCGGCACGCCGCAGCCGCGTGGCAAGATGAACGCGCCGGCGGCCAGTCATCCGTCGTTCCAGCCGCATCCGATCCAGGGCTGGACACCCGATTTCATCCCCTGGGTGCTTCAGGAGGCGATCGACGGCAAATACTATGACGAGCTGATCCCCGTCCCCGGCCCCGAAGGCATCAAATGGGCCAAGGCGCTGGCCCAGAAGGAAGGCATCTTCACCGGGATTTCCGGCGGGTCAACCTTCGCCATCGCCATGCAGATTGCCGAAAAAGCGGCACCCGGTTCGGTCATCCTCGCCATGCTGCCCGACACCGGCGAGCGCTACCTTTCGACACCGCTCTTCGATGGGATCGAGGCCGAGATGGACGAAGAGGAGATCGCCCTGATGCGCTCGACCCCCGGATACCAGATGGGCTGAACCGGCCGGCGGGACGGTCGACCAGCTGCGAAATCCCGCCGGCTCGTCGATCTCTGATCGCTCTGGCGCGGCGCATTGTCGCGAATTTGCTTGCCTTTGAGAGCGTCTTTGCCCATTTTCGCTGCGCGACGTTATCCTATCGACCACTGTCTTCCTGTTCAGGCTGCAGTCATTCGATCGTGCATTGACTAGCCGGGCCGCCGCAGTCCCGCGGGCGGCATGACCAGAGGAGACTTCACGATGGCCAAGGGCACCGTGAAATGGTTCAATGAAACCAAAGGCTACGGCTTCATTGCCCCGGAAGGCGGCAAGAAGGACGTGTTCGTTCACATCACCGCTCTCGAGCGTGCTGGCCTGCGTGGCCTGAAGGACGGCCAGGCCGTGACCTTCGACATCGAAGCCGGCCGCGACGGACGCGAATCGGCGACGAACCTCGCGCTGGCCTGAGCCAACGCAGCAGGTTTCGACCAGAAGCGGGCTTCGGCCCGCTTTTTCATTTTCGGCTTTCAGAACCGGAAGTTCAGCCGGCTGTGCAGCGCATGTTCCATGCCCACACGTAGTGACGTCACCGTCGCAGGTGCGCGCAGCAGGATCGGGGCGCGACGATCGGCAGGAAACTCCTGCGTCTGGCAGGCGGTAGAGGTCAGGATCATCGGCATCCGTTCCGCCACCAGTCCCAACATCGCAAAGGCCCGGCGCCCTGCCTCGAGCCCACCGAAGGCGTCGCAATCCATCACGAAAAGGTCCCAGTCCGCCGGATCGCTGATCAGGGCATCCAGCGCGGAATAAAGCTCGACCTCGTGATCGACGCGCCCGCCAAGGCCTGCAATGCGGCAGAACAGCGCCTCATTTTCGGCAGGCGCCAGGAGCAGCACGCGCGCACCGAGACCAACCAGCCCCGCGCCGTCCTGATCCTGATGACGAATAGCCCGCATGAAATTGCTCCGCTGCCGATTCCCGTCGGCGATAGCAGCAGTCCTAAAGGACCAGGGTGGCTGAAACTTGGATGAAATGGGTCATTCCCGGCCAGTGAAACGGGAGAATCGGCCCGGATTGTGGCGAAGTCGGGGAAACAATCGCGTAAAGGTTGAATGATTGTCCGCGTTGCGCAAACTCTAGGGGCGCCCGGCCCGGATCACATCGGCTCCCCGCCATCCCATGAGCATTGCGGGTGCGTTGGTATTGCCGCCGATCAGCGTCGGGAAGGCCGAGGCATCGCAAACTCTTAGCCCTTCGACACCAAAGACCTTCAGCGCGGGGTCGACCACGGATGTCGTCTCGTCCCGTCCCATTCGGCAGGTACAGGACGGATGGTAGACCGTGCCGGACCTGGCGCGGAAATCGGCGATCAGATCCTCGTCCGTCCGGCAGTTCGGTCCCGGGCGCAACTCCTCGGCGATCAAGTCGGCGAGCGGCTTCTGTGCCGCGATCCGGCGGATGAACTTCACCGCCGCCAGCATCTCGGCGACGTCGGTGTCGGTCGAATAGGCGTTCGCCACGATTTCAGGATGCTGGTCGGGATCGCGCGAGCGGATGCGGATATGGCCCCGGCTGGTCGGACGGCAGTTCGACAACCCGATCGACATGCCCGAGAAGGGGTCGGGCGACAGGATCGGCCGCTCGCCGACCCGCGGCAGCAGGGTCGAGAAGGCCTGGAAATACAGCTGCATGTTCGGGCGCGGCTGCGACGGATCGGTGCGAAAGAACCCGCCCCCCTGGTTGATCGACATCGACAACGGCCCGCTGCCGGTCAGCATGTACTGCAACCCGACCTTCAGCTTGCCCCACCAGGGGCGCAGCTCATCGTTCAGGGTGGGGACCTTCATGCGGTAGGTATAGTTCAGCCCCTGATGGTCATTCAGGTTGGCGCCGACATTCGGGTTGTCGTGCAAGACCGGAATGCCGAGACCCTGCAGCAGTGCCCCGGGTCCGACCCCCGACAGCTGCAGAAGCTGCGGCGAGTTGATCGCGCCCCCGGCAAGGATCACCTCGCCGGTCGTGCGGATCACCTTCCGCTCGCCGCCACGGACCACTTCGACCCCGACCGCCCGGCCCTTCTCGATCACGACGCGCGTAACCAGCGTGCCCGTCATCACCTCGACATTCGGCCGCTTCATCGCGGGCCGCAGGAAAGCGCGCGAGGCCGAGTTTCGCCGCCCTCCCTTCACCGTCAACTGATAGGTGCCGACGCCTTCCTGCTCCGGCCCGTTGAAATCCTCGATCCGGGGCAATCCCGCCGCCTCGACCGACGCGAGATAGGGCTCGACCAGTGGATGCAGGCCACGCCGGTTGGCAGAGATATGAAGCGGCCCGCCCTTGCCCCGCCAGTCATCGCCGCCCGCCTCGTTGTCCTCCATCGCCTTGTAGGTGCGCAGGACCTGCCCCCAGCCCCAGTCCGGGCCGGCGATGGCTTCCCAGTCGTCGTAGTCGCTCTTGTGACCGCGGATGTAGACCATCGCATTGATCGAGGACGACCCCCCGAGGATCCTGCCCCTTGGCCAATGGTCGCGGTTTCCGGCCAGTCCGGGATCGGGTTCCGTCTTGTAAAGCCAGTTCACCGCCGGATCGTAGAAGAGCTTGCCGTAACCGAGCGGCATCTGGACGAAGAAGCGCAGGTCGGTCCCGCCCGCCTCGATCACAAGTACCTTCGTCCGGCCATCCGCGCTCAGCCGCTCAGCCAAAACCGAGCCCGACGACCCCGATCCAACGATGATGTAATCCGCGCCGTCCATGTCTTCGCCTTTTGGCTCTGTCGCAAGTGACACTAGCGGCTGAAGTCGGACGGGCCA
Organism: Rhodobacter sp.; assembly: GCA_041905595.1. GTDB lineage: Bacteria > Pseudomonadota > Alphaproteobacteria > Rhodobacterales > Rhodobacteraceae > Aliitabrizicola. Next base: position 22,807 of record JAYRKT010000042.1, on the reverse strand, counting down.
GCCCGGAAAGCGACGAACTGTGTCGCACATGGAATAGGCCAGGGCACCGCGCGGCGCGCGGTGACACCGCCATACGGTCGCCGCAGTCTGACCCTAGCCTCATGGCACTCTTCGATGATCGCGTTTTGGTCAACCAGTCAGATGTTGTCGCAACCCACCCGCCCGCAAGATCTCCGCACCGACGATCAGAAGCTGGCATCCCTGAACAGGCTGCTCATTTTCATGGCGGCCTTTGCGACCATCGTCCTTTTCATGACGGCCTATAGCATCGCTGCCGCGTTCAATCGCCAGGAGCTTGTCATCCATGTCATCGAGAACCAAGCACCGACCACCTGCTGGGTTTTCACAGGCAAACAGTCGTGGCGCAGCTACCGGTCAAGCAAACCAAAGTATGGAGAGCAGGGATTCTGCGGCTATGTCCTTACGGATCATGGCATGCTGACAACGCCTCAAACCTCGTGGCTTCACCCGTTCGAGGATTCCCGCGCAAAGATCGTCACGGCGCTGCAACCCCACTGCGACTACAGGGTCGTGGTTGCGGGATTCGGCCTCGAGGCGAAACCGGGCGTCTGGTACACCAACGGACCGGTCAAGACGATCGTGAGGGTGCTCGGGACCGAACACTGCGAATTGCATCTTTAGCGTACGGTGCCACGCGAACTGGAGGGGGCTGAAGCTCCCCTCCTGGCAGCCATGACGGCAGGGAACGCCGGAGTCGATCTTTCCAGTCAAACGCTCGGGATTTCCGCGCTGTTCCGGGCAGGTCCATTACACGAAACCGATCAGCCTGGCAGATCAGCGCCCCTTCCAGACCGGATCGCGCTTCTCGGCAAAGGCTCTCGCCCCCTCCAGCTGATCCTCGCTGGAATACAGCTTGTCGACCGTCGGCATCTGTCGCTTGGTGATCCGGTTCAGAGCGTCTTGGAAGCGCATGTTCTCCGCTTCGCGGACAACTTCCTTGATCGCTGCATAGACGAGGGGCGGGCCGCTTTCGAGCAGTCGCGCCAGTTCCCAGGCCTTGGCCAGCAGATCCTCGGGCGTGGTGATCTCCTTCACGAGGCCCCACCGCAATGCCTCTTCCGCGTCAAACCAGCGCCCGGTCAGAAGAAGGTCCATCGCCACATGATAGGGGATGCGCTTCGGCAGCTTGATCGAAGCGGCATCGGCCACGGTGCCCGAGCGGATTTCCGGAAGCGCGAAGGTCGCGTTCGAGGAACACAGGATCAGGTCGGCCGAGATCGCCAGCTCCAGACCGCCGCCGCAGCAGATGCCGTTCACCGCCGCGATCACCGGCTTGTTGAGGTTCGGCAGTTCCTGCAACCCGCCGAAACCGCCCACGCCATAGTCGCCGTCGACCGCATCACCATCGGCCGCAGCCTTCAGATCCCAGCCAGGGCAGAAGAACTTTTCGCCCTCGGCGCGGATGATCGCAACCCGCAGGGTGTCATCGTCGCGGAAGGATCGGAACACCCGGCCCATGATCCGACTGGTCTTGAGATCGATCGCATTGGCTTTGGGCCGGTCGAGCGTGACCTCGAGGATCGCGCCCTCGCGGCGGGTCTTGATCGGGCCCTCGGTCGGAAAGAAAAGGTCGTTCACGGCTGGTCCTCCCAGATGACTGCGTCCACCGCCACTGCGCCGTTTTCGCGGACCATCAGCGGGTTGATCTCGATTTCCTTCAGATGCGGTTCGACCGCCATCAGTTCCTGCAGCCGGACCGCCGCCTCGACGATGGCCGCCACATCGGCGCGCTTGCGCCCGCGATAGCCGTCGAGAAGCGGCCAGAGCCGCAGGCGTTTCAGCGCCGCCGCAACCTCGTCCTCGGTCACCGGCGCCACCAGCGTTACGGTATCGGCCATCACCTCGGCAGTAACGCCGCCCATGCCGATAGTCATGGTCATGCCATAGACTGGATCGCGCCGCAGCCCGAGCAGCACCTCCCCTACCGCCCCCGTCACCATCTCTTCGGCGAGGTAGCCGGTCGCGCCTGTCATCTCGGCCTGCCCCTCAAGCGAAGCCAGACCCAGCCGCACCGCCCCGGCCTCGGTCTTGTGGGCAAAGCCCATGCCTTTGAGCGCGAAAGGCGCGGCGATGCCGCCGATTCTTGCTTTCAGTGCGTCCAGCGTGGGGGCCGAGACGCCCCTCGGTACTGCCACCCCCGCCGCTGCGAGTTTCAGCTTCGCCTCGCCCTCGGGCATGAGCCGCGCCTTCGCCGCCTCCTGCGCCGCGGGCCAGGGCCGCCAGCCCGCACGCCCCGCGGGCGTCTGCGCCGCCTTGATCGCGCCAAGGGCGCTTTCCAGCCCCATGAGCGTGACCACGCCTTCGGCCATCATCCGTTCGGCCCGATCCTCCTCGAAATTCTCGGTGATCGAGGCGACCGGGAAGGCGGGTTTGCCCGTGGTCCTGTGCGCTGCAACGATCGCGTCCATCGCCGGCTGGTACCAGGCCGGGTCGCAGCGGTCGGGGCGCGGCGGATCGATGATGTAGATGCCCGCGTCATAGCCTGCCAGCATCGTGGTGAAGACATCCGTCGTCCGCGGCCCGTCGCCCCAGATGAAGGTGTGGTAGTCAAGCGGGTTGGCGATCGCCACGATCGGCCCGAGGATCTCGCCCAGCCGCTGCCGCTGCGCGTCGGAGGGCGGCGGAAAGTCGATCCCGGCCGGCTCGGCCAAGTCCGCCACCAGCCCCGCCTCGCCGCCCGAGCAAGACAACGAGCAGAGCCGCGTCCCAAGGCCCGGCCCATAGCCATGGTAGATCTTCAGCGTCTCGAGGAGTTCGGACAGCGTGTTGACCTCGGCCACGCCGGCCTGGCGCAGGAAGGCCGACGATGCGGCCCCGCCCCCGGCCAGCGACGCGGTATGCGATGCGGCGGCAGTGCGGCTCAGCTCGGTCTTGCCCGACTTGATCGCGACGATGCCCTTGCCCGCCTTGCGCGCCGCCTCGACCAGTCCGGCAAAGGCCGGGGCGTCGGCGATCCCCTCGATATAGAGGCCAAGCGCCGTCACCCGCTCGTCTGCAAGCAGCGCACCTGCAAGCTCCGACAGACCCACCTGCGCGGCATTCCCCAGACAGGCGACATAGGCGACCGGCAGGCCGCGCTTCTGCATGGTCAGGTTGATGACGATGTTCGACGACTGGCTGAGCAGAGCCACGCCCCGCTCGACCCGCTTGCCGCCATGCTGGTCGGGCCAGAGGAGCGCGCCGTCGAGGTAGTTGATGACGCCATAACAGTTGGGGCCAAGGATCGGCATGTCCCCGGCCGCCGCGACAAGCTTTGCCTGCAGGTCGGCCTCGCCCGCCTCCTCCCAGCCGCTGGCAAAGCAGGTCGCCCCGCCCGCGCCCATGACGGCCAGTTCCGCCACGACATCCAGCGTCGCATGGCGGTTCACGCCGATAAAGGTCGCGTCCGGTACGCCCGGCAGATCGGCGAGCGAGCGGTAGCACTTCACGCCGCCGATCTCGTCCCGGGTCGGGTGGACCGGCCAGACTGGGCCGTCGAAGCCCATCTTCTGGCATTGCTCGACGACGTTCTTCGCCCAGCTCGAGCCGAGAACTGCAATGGACCTTGGGCGGAGCAGGCGGGAGAGATCGCGTGTCATGCCCGTCCTCCTTCAGCGGAGATGTCGCAGGGGGGCCGTCTGCCCCCCTCGCCCCTGCGGGGCTCACCCCCCGAGGATATTTGTAAACAGAAGAAAGGGCTTGGGTTACGGGCAACGCCCCGCCCGCGCATGGCGGACGAGGCGCCTTCTCCCGTTACGGTCATCGGCGTCCCCGCCTGTACCGTGAGACCAGAGTGGAGAATCGAAGTTAACATTGCGTTTCTTCTTCTGTTTCCAAATATCCTCGGGGGTAGTCGATGGTTCGCCATCGGGACAAGAACCATCGGCTACGGGGCAGACAGCCCCCGCTCGTGGCCGGTCAAGGGCGCGGCGGCGCCTTGCCATGGCCATCCACATGGCCCAGATCGCGCTCGGGCCAGAGCACATCGCGCACGCGGCGCTTTAACTCGGCCGCATCGGGGAAACCGCCATCGCTCTTGCGGTCCCAGACGACCCGACCGTCTAGCCTGATCTCGAAGATCCCGCCGGTGCCGGGAATCAGGGTAACCGAGCCGAGGTCGGGGCCGAAGCTCGACAGCAGTTCCTGCGCCATCCAGCCGGCGCGGAGGAGCCAGTTGCACTGAACGCAGTAGGTAACGGTGATCGCAGGACCAGCCATCCGTCAGGCCCCGAGCGGACGCAGCAATTCGCGGCTGATGATGTGGCGCTGGATCTCTGACGTGCCTTCCCAGATCCGCTCGACCCGCGCATCACGCCAGATGCGCTCCAGTGGCAGTTCGTCCATCAAGCCCATCCCGCCGTGGATCTGGATCGCCTCGTCGGCGATGAAGGCCAGCGCCTCGGTCGCCTTGAGCTTGGCCATCGACATGTCGGCCTCGGTCACCGTGCCCTGGTCGAACTTCCAGGCGGCCTCCCAGGTCAGCAGGTTCGCGGCCTTCAGCGCCAGTGCCATGTCGGCGAGCTTGAAGGAGATGCCCTGGAACTTGCCGATCTGCTGGCCGAACTGCTTGCGCTCGGCGGCATATGCAAGGGCATGGCCGAGCGCGCGGTCGGCGCGGCCGAGGCAGGTCGAGGCGACCTGAAGACGCGTCGCGCCGAGCCAGGTATTCGCCACCTCGAAGCCCTTGTGGACCTCACCCAGCACCTGATCCTTGGGGATGCGCACGTCATCGAATTCAAGGACGGCGTTGGTGTAGCCGCGGTGGCTGACGTTGCGGTAACCCTCGCGCACGGTGAAGCCGGGGGTGCCCTTGTCGACGAAGAAGGCGGTGATGAGCTTCTTCTTGCCGCGGGGCGTGTCCTCTTCGCCGGATGCCATGAAGCAGATGGCGAAGCCCGCGATATCGGCATGGCTGATGAAGTGTTTGGTGCCGTTCAGGACCCAGTCATCGCCGTCCTGCCGGGCCGAGGCCTTCATCCCGCGCAGGTCCGACCCCGCGCCGGGCTCGGTCATGGCAAGGCAGTCCCAGGTCTCGCCGCGGATGCAGGGCATCAGGTATTTCTCGCGCTGCTCGGGGGTGCCGGCGAGCAGGATGTTCGAGGGCCGCGCGACGCAGGTCCAGTGCAGCGCATAGTTCGCCCGGCCGAGTTCCTTTTCGTAGAGGAGCCAGGACAGGGTATCGAGACCCGCGCCCCCGACCACGGCCGGCATGTTGGCGGCGTAGAGGCCTGCCTCCATCGCCTTCTTCTGCAGCTCCTTGATAAGCTCCATCGGCAGCTTGCCGCTGCGCTCCACCTCGATCTCGTGCGGATAGAGTTCGGTCTCGACGAAGCTCCGCGTCGTCTCGACGATCATCTTCTGCTCTTCGGTCAGGCCGAAATCCATTTGGTCACCTCACGGGTCCACGTTGTAGGTCATGCCGTCCACCGCCAGCGCCTGGCCCGAGACCATGCGCGCCGCGTCGGAGGCGAGGAACAGGGCCATCGCCGCGATATCCTCGGGGTCGGAAAGCCGTTTCAGCGCCGTTCCGGCGGCGTATGCCGCGCGGACGGCTTCGGGGGTCATGCCCTTTGCAGCGGCCTCGGCTTCGATCACCCGGTCGATCCGGGGGCCGTTGACGCTGCCGGGGCAGATCGCATTGGCGCGGATGCCATGGGGGCCAAGCTCCATCGCCACGGTCTTCATCAGGCCAATGACGCCCCATTTCGCCGCCGCATAGGGCGCGCGGAAGGGGAAGCCGTTCTGCCCCGAGGTCGAGGAGGTGAAGATGACCACACCTGACTTCTGCGGCACCATCAGCCGGGCCGCGTATTTGGCCGCAATAACCGCACCGTCGAGGTTGACCGCCAGGCAGTCCCGCCATTCGGCCATGTCCATGTCGGCCACGGCGGCCGTCGGCCCCTTGGTCCCGGCATTGGCACAGACAACATCCACGCCGCCCCAGTCCCGCGCGATCTCGGCGAAGAAGGCTTCCATCTGCGCCTCGTCGCTCGCGTCGACCTGCCGGCCCTCGATGCCGTCCGGCAGGGCCGCCAGCACCTGCGCGTCGACATCGGTCACTCGCACACGATCCCCTGCCCCGGCGAAGGCCTTCGCCATCGCCAGACCGATGCCGCCCGCGGCGGCGGTGATGGCGACCCGCCGCGCCATCTCAGCGCTTGCCGATCGCCCGGCCCGCGCCTTGCGGCACCGGCAGGGGTTTGTGCGCCTCGGCAATCGGCATGAGCTTCGCCAGCACTTCCGGCGCTGCCGGGCAGGTCTTGCCGGCCTTCATGTCGACATGCAGGCACATCTGCTCGACCGTCGCCACCACCTCGTCGCCGCGCAGGATGGTGATGAAGTGATGGAGCCGCTTCTCGTCGGCGTGGAGCACCTGCAGCGTGCCGGTCAGACGGTCGCCCAGCTTGGCCTCGCCCTTGTGCAGGATATGGCTTTCGGCGGTGTAGTAGCTGTGGCCGCCCGCGACATAGTCCATGTCGGCGCCGATCAGGCGCAGGAAATTGTCGCAGGTCTCGGACGCCGCATAGAGGTAGCGGCTTTCCGTCATGTGGCCGTTGTAGTCGATCCAGCCGGGCAACACCTGCATCTGCGCCATGACGAGCGGCGCGCCAAAGCCAGTCGGCTCGGCCCGAAGCTGCTCGGCCAGGCGCTTGTCATGCTCCTTGAGCACCCGGCCGGCACCCCAGTCGCGGTCCTTGAGCGCCCGCATGAAACCGACGAGGTTGCGGTCACGGATACGCTCCAACTCGCGGATGCCGTAGGCGCCCGACTGCGCGTCCGACTGGCTGGCAACGAGGTCGACGAGTTCGTCGTTGAACTCCGGCACGTCCATGAGCTTGGTCCAGGGCCATTTCAGCGCCGGGCCGAACTGGGCCATGAAGTGGCGCATCCCCGCCTCGCCGCCTGCGATGCGATAGGTTTCAAACAGGCCCATCTGACCCCAACGGAGACCGAAGCCCATGCGGATCGCCTCGTCGATCTCCTCTGTCGTGGCGATGCCGTCCTTGAGGATCCACAGCGCCTCGCGCCAGACCGCTTCAAGGAAGCGGTTGCCAAGGAAGGCGTCGATCTCCTTGCGGATCACCAGCGGGAACATCCCGATGTCTTTCATGATCTGCACGGTCTTCTCGACGATCGCCGGAGGGTTCTTCTCGGACCCCGACACCTCGGAGAGCGGCAGGAGATAGACCGGGTTGAAGGGGTGCGCGACGATGATGTTCTCGGGCGCAGGGCTGCCCTTCTGCAGGTCCGACGCCTTGAAGCCGCTGGTCGAGGAGCCGATCAGCACCCCCGGATTGGCTTGCTGGAGCTGGGCGTAAACCTTGTGCTTCAGTTCGATCCGCTCGCTGACGGATTCCTGAACATATTCCGCGCCTTCCACGGCTTCGCTCATGGTCGACGCGAAGGAGAGCCTGCCTTCCTTGGGCATCGGCACGTCGAAAAGTGCCGGCAGCGCAGCGCGGGCGTTCGAGAGGACCTCGTTGATCTTGCGCTCGGCCTGGGGATCGGGGTCGAAGACCGCCACGTCCCAGCCGTTCAGCAGGAAACGCGCGGCCCAGCCGCCGCCGATGACGCCACCGCCGATGATCGCGGCTTTCCGGTTCTTGGTCATGTGAGTGCTCTTCCTGAGGTCACGTTTGGTTGCTCCGCCCCGGCAATTGCGCCGCGGCGGGAATGGGATGGTTCCGTGCTTGCCGGACAGCGGCTGGTGCGGGTCGGGGAAAGCCGGCGGGGCCGGAACTGCGGACTGTCTCCATGCGCCCCTCCCCGCAGGTCCTTACCGCAGCGGGCTGCGCTGGAGCGCCGCCACGTCATAGCCGTTACGGGCAAAGACCTCGACCGCGCGATCCCACTGTTGCGGCGACAGCGCGCGGTCGCGGCTCAGCACCCAGCCGCCAAGGCGGTTCGGGTTGCCGACGACCAGCGTGCGTCCGTCCTTCGAGATGTCGAGGACCCAATAGCCCGCCGGCAGCGGCACGCCGTCCAGGCGCACCTGGAACTGCCCCGGCCCGACAAGCCGCGCCGTGCCGGCGATCTGCCAGACCTGCCCGGGCTGCGCCTCGACCTCACACTGGTTCAGAACGCCGATCGTGCCATCCGTCCGCGGCGTATAGGTCGCCGTCGTCAGGCCGCAGCCTTCCTGGAACCTCTGCGGGAAGCTCGCCACCTGATACCAGGTCCCCGCCAACTGCCCCGGCTGAAGGTTCGAGACAGTGAACATCGGCTTGCCCGCCCACCGGTCGGACGGCCAGAACGGCGCGCAGGCGGAGGTGGCAGTCAGGGCCAGGGTCAGGACGGCGGCAACAGTGGCGGCGGGCAGTTTCATGAGTTTCGGACTCCGCGTTTGCTCAGCTTGAGCCGCGCCCGAACCTCTTCCGGCCCGATCACCCGGGCGCCGAGATTCTCGATGATGGTGACGGCGCGCTCGACCAGTTGAGCATTGGTCGCCAGCACCCCTTTGTCGAGCCACAAGTTGTCCTCCAGACCGACGCGGACGTTGCCGCCTGCCAGAACCGCCGCCGCGACATAGGGCATCTGGTGGCGGCCAAGCGCGAAGGCCGACCAGTGCCAGTGTTTCGGCACGTTGTTGACCATGGCGAGGAAGGTGTTCAGATCATCCGGTGCGCCCCACGGAACGCCCATGCAGAGCTGTACCAGCACCGGATCAGGGATGATCCCCTCTTCCGCCAACTGCTTGGCCAGCCACAGATGGCCGGTGTCGAAAGCCTCGATCTCGATCCGGGTACCGCTGGCGACCATGCGCTTGGCCATGTCGCGCAGAAGCCCAGGCGTGTTGACCATCACGTAGTCGGCTTCGTTGAAGTTCATCGTGCCGCAGTCGAGAGTGCAGATCTCGGGCTGGCATTCGACGACATGGGCGACCCGCTCGGTCGCGCCGGCCATGTCGGATTTCTGCGACATCCGGTTCATCGCCTCGGTTCCGTCGAACAGGAGGTCCCCCCCCATGCCTGCGGTCAGATTCAGCACCACGTCAGTCGCCGAATCCCGGATACGCTCGGTCACCTCGCGGTACAGCGCCGGATCGCGGGCCGGCTTGCCGGTCTCGGGATCGCGGACGTGGCAGTGCACAACGGCCGCCCCTGCCTTCGCCGCCGCGATGGCGCTTTCAGCGATCTGCTGGGGCGAGCGGGGCACATGCGGGCTGCGGTCCTGCGTGCCGCCCGATCCGGTCACGGCACAGGTGATGAAAACCTCGCGGTTCATGGTCAGCGGCATGGGGTTCCTCCTGTTTTGATCACGTTATGCGGGCTTGCGCAGCCATGCCGTGCGATTTACGCACAATGCATGACACAAAGCGCAACAATCTTCGCCCCATCGCGAGAACCGTTGACCCTCGCCATTCTGGTCCTGCCTCATGCCTCGATCCTCGAGGTGGCCTCGGTTCTCGATCCGCTCCGCTCTGCCAACCGCCACCTGGGCGAAGAACGGTTCCGCTGGCAGGTGATTTCACCCGACGGCGTTTCCGTTCCGCTCACCTGCGGGATCAAGCTGCCGTCGAGCGGCCCGCTCTCCTCGGCCGAAGGGGCGGATGCGCTGGTGGTGATCGCGGGGTTTGGTCAAGCTGAGGTGGCGACGCGGCCGCTGATCCGCGACCTGCGCCGGATCGCGCCACGCTTCCGCGCCATCGGCGGCGTCGACGCCGGCCCCTGGGTGCTGGCCCGCGCCGGGTTGCTCGACGGTCACCGCGCCACCGTGCATTGGGAGGATATGGAGGATCTGGCAGCGGCACATCCGGCAGTCGATGTCGTGCCCGACCGTTATGTGATTTCCGGTGCGCGTTTCACCGCGGGCGGCGCCGCCCCCGCCGCTGACCTGATGCTGCACCTGATCCGCGCACGTTGCGGCCCGGCGCTGGCGCTGCAGGTCGCTGCCAGCTTCATCACCGTGGCACGCGACGGGGCCGAGCCGCAGACGACCCTGCCGGTGCCAGACCCGACGCTTGACCCGCGCGTGGCCGCCGCCATCGCCCGGATGGAGGCGCGGATCGACGCGCCGGAACCCGCTGCCCGCACGGCGCGCGCCATTGGCATCTCGACCCGACGGCTGGAAGGGCTGTTTCGCGACAATCTCGGCACCACGCCGGGGCAACATGCGCTCGACCTTCGCCTTCAGGCAGCGCGGCGGATGCTGGTGGATACGCGCCATCCCGTGCAGGAAGTGGCGCTAAGAACGGGGTTTTCCTCACCCTCGGCCTTTTCCCGTGCTTTCCGCCGGCGCTTTGGGATCAGCCCGCTTGAGGCGCGGCGGGCTGTCGCCTGAGAGCGGTCAGTCGCCCTGCCCGAACAGCACCGACGGATCGCCCGACACCGGCGGGACATAGAAGGTCAGCCGGATCGCTTCCATGATGAGCTGGGGCGGCGCCATCTGGCTGGCAAGCTCGATGATCCGGGCCTGCAGGTCGGCGACCTCGGACGGCATCTGGGCGGCGAGGTTGGTCGCTTCGGTCGGATCGTCCTTCAGGTTGAACAGCTCGATCGCGGGCGGCAGCGACGCCTTCCAGACCAGTTTCCAGTCGCCTTCCCGGACCGCGCCCATCAGCGGATCGACGTTGTAGACAATCTCGGTCCGCGGCGACTTCGCGCCATCGGCGATGACCGGCCACATGTCCATCCCGTCGAGCGGCTTGGATTTCGTGGTGCTGCCACCCGCCAGATCGGCCAGCGTCGGGAACATGTCGACGACATGCATCAGCCCGTCATGGCGCCCGGGCTTCACATGGTGGGGCCAGTTGGCCAGCGCCGCGACCTTGGTCCCGCCTTCGTAGATCGTACCCTTTCCGTCGCGCAGCGGCGCATTCGAGGCGGGAAGCCCGCCATCCACCTTTGTATCTCCGGCGAACAGCGAGTTGACCACACCGCCGTTGTCGCTGTGGAAGACGATCAGGGTGTTGTCCCGCATCCCCTTCTCATCGAGCGCCTTGACGACGCGGCCAACCTGATCGTCGACCACCGCCACCATGGCCGCATAGGCCTGCTTGTTCGGATCCTTGATGTCGGCGAAGCGATCAAGATAGTCCTGCGGTGCCTGGTAGGGCGTGTGCGGCGCCGTGAAGGCAAGGTAGAGGAACATAGGCGCCTTGCCGTCATGCGCCTGGATCACCTTTACCGCTTCGTCGCCGAACAGGATGTTGTCGTAGCCGGCCTCGACCGCCGGTTCATTGCCGCGATACCAGTCGAGTACGCCATGGGATTCATGGGTGAAATGGTCGATCTCGCCCACGGTCGCGCCGTAGAAGCTTTCGAAGCCGCGCTGCATCGGCCACATGTTGGCATCGGCATGGCCAAGGTGCCACTTTCCGACCATGGCGGTCTGATAACCCGCGTCCTTCAGCATCTGCGGCAGCATGTATTCGTCCAGCGGCACTCCGTAGGTGCCGGCGCCTGGGATTACCCCGATCTGCAGGCCGTAGCGCAGCGGGTAGCGCCCGGTCATCAGCGCGGCCCGGGTCGGCGTGCACATCGGCTGGACGTAGAAATTGGTCAGCTCCGCCCCGGTCTTGGCCAGCTCATCGAGCGTCGGCGTCGGGATCGAAGAGCCCTGAAAGCCCGTATCGGCATAGCCGAGGTCGTCTGCGACGATGTAGACGATGTTCGGCCGCGGCGCGTCCTGTGCGGCGGCCTGCGCCACGCCAAGCGCGCAGATCACACCGAAGAGACGGCCCAAGACGCGGCTGGCGGCGGGAAGAACCTGCATTGCAATTCCATGCTTTTGTGCTCGATGCCGCGGAAGGTGCCACCGGGTGGCCAAGCCGTCAATGCACCGCGCCGTGATGGCGGCGGAGGCCGTCAGGCGACGCGCTTCGGCATCCGGCTTTCGAACCAGCGGTAAAGCAGCACGATCAGCCCTGTCAGGCACATGTAAACAGCGGCGAGGAACAGGAGCGGTTCGTAGATGATGAAGGTGTCCTGCCGGATCCGGCCGACCACCGCATAGATCTCCATGACCGTGATGGTCGAGACCAGCGGCGTCGCCTTCAGTTGAAGCACCGTCTCGCCGCCGATCGTCGGCAGGACGCGGTGGATCGCCTGTGGCAGCCAGACGCGGCGCAGGATTGTGAAGCGCGGCATGCCCATCGCCTTTGCCGCTTCGAGCTGACCATGCGGCACACCCTTGAAGGCGCCGCGCATCACCTCGCCCTCATAACCCGCGACCGAGAGTGACAGGGCCACCACCGCATAGGGCCAGGCCTGCCGCAGGATCGGCCAGAGGTCGGACTGGCGGATCCACGGGATCGAGGGAAAGAGCGATCCAAGGCCATAATAGAGCAACCACAGCTGCATCAGCAGCGGCGTGCCGCGGATCACGGTGCAGAAAGCCCGCGCGGGCACCGCGAGGAACCACGGACCCGCCGCCTGAGCCAGACCAATCGGGATCGCGAGCAGCATGCCGACCACCATGGTCACGACGGTGATCCAGATCGATCGCCAGATGCCCTGGAGGATCATCTGCTGATACTTCGGATCCGCGAGCCAGGACCAGTTCAGCAGGAAGACGCAGGCCAGCACCAGAGCGACCGCGACGGCGATCATCACGATGCGATGGGGTTTCAGGAAATCGCTCATTTGCTCATGACCCTCTGGCCCCGGCGCGCCCATCTCTCGACCCTGCCGAAAAGCACGGTCGAAAGCAGCGAGATGGCGAGATAAAGCGCCATGGCGGCGAGATAGAAGGTGAAGAAGGCCTTGGTCGTGGCCGCGGCCTGGTAGGTGGCCTTGGTAAGCTCGGAAAAGCCGATGACGGCCAGCAATGCGGTATCCTTGGTGGCGTTCAGCCAAAGGTTCGCAAGGCCGGGAATGGCATTCGAGGTCATCAGGGGCAGGGTGATGCGGCGCGCGGTCAGAACTGGCGTCATGCCCATGGCGCGGGCGGCCTCGAGCTGGCCGTGAGGCACGGCCTGGATAGCCCCGCGCAGAACCTCGGTTGAATAGGCGCCCTGCACCACGCCAAGAACAGCGATGCCGGTGATGAGCGGCGGTAGGACGATGCGTTCGTGCCCGAGACCGATCAGCACCTCGTTGATGAGGCCGGGGACGGCATAAAACAGGATGAGGATCAGGACGAGTTCAGGAACCGCCCGGACGATGGTCGTGTAGACTGCCAGCAGGTCGCGCGTGATCGGCCCGCCGTAGAGCTTGCCGAAAGCGCCCATGATGCCGATCGTGAGGCCAAGAGCATAGGCCCCGAGGGCGATCACCATCGTGTTCGCAAGGCCAGCAAGAAGCGTCCCCCCCCATCCGGGGGGAGACAGCGCTAGAAGCTCGAGGGGCGATGCGGCCATGGCCGCGAGGGGCATCATGGCCTGACCGTCCTCAGTTCGACGAACCGTAGATATCGAACGGGAAGTACTTCGCGGTGATGGTCGCGTAGGTGCCATCTTCGCGCAGCGCCGCGATCGCGGCGTTCAGCTTCGGCAGCAGGGGGTCGCCCTTGCGCAGGCCCGCGCCAACGCCCGCCCCCAGGATCGTCGGGTCATCTGCCACCGCACCGACATTCTCGCAGCAGGCCTTGCCGGCATCGCTGTCCATGAACGCCTGAAGCGCGACCGAGTCAGCCATCACCGCATCGATCCGTCCGGCGGCGAGGTCCTGGTTCGCCTCGTCCTGGGTCTGATAGGTCTTCACCTCGGCCGCGGTCGGGCCGAAATACTTGTTCACATAGTTCTCGTGAATGGTCGAGACCTGCACGCCGATGATCTTGCCGGCCAGCCCTTCCGGCGTGGGCGTGATGCCCGAGCCTTTGGCCGCCATGACGATGGCCGGGGTGTTGTAATACTTGTCCGTGAAGTCGATGGTCTGCTTGCGCTCATCGGTGATCGACATCGAGGACATGATCATGTCGATCTGGCCCGAGGTCAGCGCCGGAATGATGCCGTCCCAGGCGGTCGGTGTCAGCACGCACTCGATTTCGGCCTTGGCGCAAAGCGCGTTCATGAAATCGATTTCCCAGCCGACCCAGTTGCCGCTCGCGTCGGGCGAGGAGAAGGGCGGATAGGGTTCGGCGGCAACGCCGACCTTGACCGGGTTGGCCAGCGCGGCGGTACCCATCAGGAGGGTGGCCGCGAGGGTCAGGGCAAGTTTCTTCATATCGTCTTACTCTCCGTGTTGGGGTGCCCAGGTTCTCAGCCCAGGCTTTTCAGGAACTTTTGCAGCCGTTCGGACCGGGGCGCGCCGAACACCTGTTCGGGCGGGCCCTGCTCTTCGACGAGGCCGTTGTAGAGATACATGACATGGTTCGACACCTCGCGGGCGAACTTCATCTCGTGGGTGACAAGGATCATGGTCCGCCCCTCGGCGGCCAGGTCGCGGATCACGTTCAGCACCTCGCCCACCAGTTCGGGGTCGAGCGCCGAGGTCGGCTCGTCGAACAGCATCGCGCGCGGCTCGATCGCCAGCGCCCGGGCAATGGCCGCGCGTTGCTGCTGGCCGCCCGACAGATAGGCCGGATAGACGTCCTTCTTGGCCAGGAGGCCAACGCGGTCCAGAAGCCGCTCGGCCGTGGCGACCGCCTGATCCTTCGGCACCTTCAGCACATGGACCGGCACCTCGATCAGGTTCTGCAGGACGGTCTTGTGCGACCACAGGTTGAAGGACTGGAACACCATGCCGAGGTGCTGGCGGGCATGTTCGATCTGGCGGCGGTCGGCAGGCGAGCCGTCCGGGCGCATCCGGATCTCCTCGCCGCCGATGATGATCTTGCCCGACGTCGGCGTCTCGAGAAAGTTGATGCAGCGCAGCATCGTCGACTTTCCCGATCCTGAACCGCCGATGACCGCGACGACATCGCCCTCGCAGGCCGTCAGCGACACACCCTTGAGGACTTCGATCTCGCCGAAGGATTTATGCAGGTTCTCGATCCTGATCCGCTCTGGACGCGGGTCGGATGGCTTGCCCTCGCGGGCGGTCACCGTCATTCGTGCTTCGCTCCCTGAAGCGCATATGGGGGATCGGTCTTCATGCCGATTCTGGCTTGCAGTAAGGCAACCCGATTGCAATTATGCAAGCGTATAATATGGAATCATCAGGTCCTCGCGCTTAAATGACTGGCGAACGCAGGAAATTCAGGCGCGAGGGCGAAGAGGTTCGGCGCGAGGCGTTGATCTCCGCGTCGCTTTCCCTTGCGTCAAGAGGCGGCGCCGAGGCGTTGACCGTGCGGGCGATCGCCGAACAGGCCGGTGTGACGCAGGGGCTGATTCGCCATTACTTCCACAGCAAGGAAGACCTGACCCGCGCTGCCTATGCAGCGCTGATGGACCGTATGATCCGCACCTCGGACGCGCTTCTGGCCGAAGCGCCGGCGGAACCCGCCGCGCGGCTGGCGAGCTTCGTGTCTGCCTCGCTCCGCCCGCCGGTGATGGACACCGAGGAGCTGGTGCTGTGGGCGGCCTTCCTGCACCGCCTGCGGGCCGACCCCGAGATGCGGACCGTCCACGAGACCCGTTACCTCGCCTTCCGCGACAGGCTGCAGGCGCTGATCGCCGCGGCCCTGCCCGCGGGAACCGCGCCGCAGACGCTTCGCGCCCGCGCCATCGCCTGCAACGCGGTGATTGACGGGCTCTGGCTTGAAGGATCGGCATTGCCCGAAGCCTTCGACACCGATGAAATCCTGACCATCGGGCTGACCTCGGTCGGCGCGATCGTCGGCCTGGACCTGATCCCCTACCTGCCGGAGGCCGCAGCATGAGATACACCACCATCACCGAACGCCTTGCGGGCCTCGGCGGCGCGAAATGGGAGGTGCACGCCCTTGCCCGCAAGCTGAAGACGCAAGGCCGCGACATCATCGAGTTGACGATTGGCGAGCCTGACGTTCCGACCCCGCCCGAATTGATGGAAATCGCCGGAACGTCCATGCGCGCGGGCCGCACCGGCTATTCGAACGGCCGGGGCGAACCGGCCCTGGTGAAGGCGCTGTCAGAACGCTACACGGCCCGCCGCGGCCGTCCGATCGGAACGGACCAGATCATGTGCTTCCCCGGCACGCAGACCACGCTCTTCGCCGTGCTGCACGCCCTTGTCGAAAAGGGCGACGAGGTCCTGATGGGCGATCCGATGTATGCAACCTACGAAGGCCTCGTCGCCGCGACCGGGGCGACGCTCGTGCCAGTGCCGCTGCGGCCCGAGCACGGCTTCCGGATGCAGGCCGCGGATGTCGAGGCGCGGGTCACCCCGCGCACGCGGCTTTTGTTCCTGAACTCACCCCACAACCCGACCGGGGCGGTCCTGTCCGAGGCCGACATCCGCGCGCTTGGCGAAGTCGCGAAGAAGCACGACCTGTGGATCCTCTGCGACGAGGTCTATGAGGACCTGATCTTCCCCGGCACGAAGTTCACCTCGCCCCTCGATTTCCCCGAACTGGCCGAGCGGGTGATCGTTGCCTCCTCGATCTCGAAGTCCCATGCCGCGCCCGGCTTCCGCTCGGGCTGGTGCGTGGGCCCGGCCGAGTTCTGCGCCAAGCTCCTGCCGTTGTCCGAGACGATGCTGTTCGGCAACCAGCCCTTCATCGCCGACATGACGGCCGAGGCCGTGTCAAAGCCCTCGCCCGTCGCCGCCGGCATGGTCGAGCGGTTCCAACGCCGCGCCGAGCTGATCCACCACAAGCTCGACGGCGTGGCCGGTCTGCGCGTCCATCGCCCTGAGGCGGGGATGTTCGCGCTGCTCGACGCCCGCGCTACCGGCCTGTCGGGTCGCGACTTCGCGATCGACCTTCTCGAACGCGGGGGCGTCGCGCTGATGCCGGGTGAAAGCTTTGGCGAGGCGCTTGGCGGCTGGCTGCGGGTCGGGCTGACCCAGCCGGACGAGCTGATCGCGGCGGCCTGCGACCGGATCGCCGCCCATGTCGGCCGCCTGCGTGGGGAAGCAGCATGATCCCCCGAATTTTCTACGAGGATTCAGAAATTTCGCAGAAATTTCGGAGGCTGCGCGCATGACCCGCGAATCTGTCCCGAACGCCCCGACCGTCGGTCAGGCGCTTGTCGCCGGCCTGCGCCTGCGCGGGGTCGAGGTCGTCTTCGGCATCCCCGGCGTCCATACGATCCAGCTTTACCGGGGCCTCGCCGGCGGCAGCATCCGCCACGTCATTCCCCGCCACGAACAGGGCGCGGGCTTCATGGCCGACGGCTATGCCCGCGCCTCGGGCAAACCCGGCGTCGCTTTCGTCATCACTGGCCCTGGCCTGACCAATACCATCACCGCGATGGCCCAGGCGCGGGAGGATTCGGTGCCGATCCTCGTTATTTCCGGCGTGAACCGGCGCGACAGCCTCGGGCGCGGTCTTGGCCATCTGCACGAACTGCCTGACCAAAGCGGCATGATCGCGACACTTTGCCCCTCGGTGCGGATCGAGACGGCCGACCAGATCGAACCCGCGCTGACCGAGGCCTTCGCGCTGTTCAGCAGCGCGCGTCCCGGCCCCTTCCACATCGAGGTGCCGCTGGACGTCATGCCGCTTCCGGCCCCGCCGGCGCCGGAGAAGGCGCCCAAGCCCGCCCTGCCCCCACCAGCAACCGGCGCGGATCTCGACCGCGCAGCAGTCATGCTGAATGCCGCCCGCCACCCGGTCATCCTCGCAGGCGGCGGCACGCGCCGAGCCGAAGCGGGCTTACGGGCGCTATCTGAGGCGCTGGATGCGCCCGTCATCACCACCTCGAATGCCCGCGGTCTGATGCATGGTCACCCCCTGCTGGTTCCGGCCTCGCCCAGCCTCGACGCCACCCGCGCCCTGATTGCCGCCTCGGACCAGATCCTCGCGCTTGGCACCGAGTTCGGACAGACCGACTACGACATGTATGTGCGTGGCGGCCTGCCCGAGGTGTCGGGCATGATCCGCGTCGACATCGACAAGGACCAGTTGGCCCGCCAGCCTGCAGCCCTCGCGCTCTGCGCCGATGCCGGTGCCGTGGCCGAGGCGCTGCTGCCCCGCGTGACCCCAAAGACCGCTGATGGCGCGAACCGGGCCAAAGCCGCGCGCGAAGCTGCCCGCGCCGAGTTGCCGGACTATATGCAGCCGCAGCTCGCCGTGGTGGAGGCGATCCGGGCCGGGATGCCGAACGCCCTGATCGTCGGCGATAGCACCCAGCCCGTCTATGCCGGGAACCTCTACTACGACCATGACCGCCCCGGCGGCTGGTTCAACGCTGCGACCGGCTACGGCGCGCTCGGCTACGGCCCCGGCGCCGCGATCGGCGCGGCCATTGCCTGCCCGGAGGCGCAGGTCGTCTGTCTGATAGGGGACGGCGGGTTGCAGTTCTCGCCCGCCGAGCTTCGCGTGGCGCGGGACGAAAACCTGCCCGTGACCTTCCTGGTCTGGAACAATTCCGGCTACCGAGAGATCGCCAATGCTTTCCGCGACGTGGGCGCCGAGGTCATCGGCTGCGACCCCTCGCCGCTGAAGCTCGACGCCTTCGCCGCCGCCTGCGACCTGCCCTTCGCCTCGGTTTCCGACGTTCCCGAAGCCGTGCGCGAGGCGCTCGCCCGGCCTACCTCCGGCCCGCGCGTGATCGAGATTCGCGTCAGCCAGTGACCCCTGCGGACCCCGGACGCTGCGCCGGGGCCTCGCAGTTCCCTTCGAAGGAATTCGCCAAGAGCCTTTCAAAGGCTTTTGGTCGCAGTGAACAGACCCGACATTTCGGGGGGAAGTTGGTCCGACCTCCCCAGACCCATTTACATTTGATCAAATTTTTGGTCATAACGGCGCAGCCAGAATTCAGGTGCCGTCATGTCGAAGAAACCCGCCTCCAGATCGAAACTCGTCGCTGGCGTCCGCCGCGACCGCCTCGAGGCTCTTGCCAAACGGGAGCAGAGCCGTTTCGCGCAAAGCAGGCCGAAGACCCACGCCGCGCTGGCCGCTGGTGCTGACACCTATCTCGACGGCGTGCCGCTGCACTGGATGAAGGACTGGCCGATGCCTTTCCCGATGCTGGTGGCCGAGGCGAAGGGCGCCCGGATCACCGATCTCGACGGATACGGCATCGACGATTTCTGCCTGGGCGATACCGGCTCGATGTTCGGCCATTCGCCGGCGCCGGTCGCCAAGGCTATCCGCAAGCAGGCGAACCGCGGCCTGACCTACATGCTGCCGACCGAGGACGCGCTCGAGGCCGGGCGGCTGCTGACCGAACGCTTCGGCAATTTCAAATGGCAGATCGCCACCACCGCCACCGACGCCAACCGCTTTGCAGTCCGGGTGGCGCGCGCCGTGACCGGCAAGCCGAAGATCCTGGTCTTCAACGGCTGCTACCACGGCACAATCGACGATGCGATGGTCGAGCTGAAGGACGGCAAGACCATCACCCGCCCCGGGCTACTGGGCCAGGTAGCGGACCTGACGCAACTCGCGACCTGCGTCGAGTTCAACGACGTGGCCGGAGTCGAGGCCGCGCTGAAGACCGGCGAGATCGCCGCGATCCTGACCGAACCAGTGATGACCAACTCCTGCATGGTCCTGCCCGATGCCGGCTTCCACGATGCGCTGCGGACTCTGTCGCGGCGCTACGGCGCGCTGCTCATCATCGACGAAACGCATACAATCTCGTCAGGGCTTGGCGGCTATACCCGCGTCCATTCTCTGTCGCCTGACATGTTCGTGGTCGGCAAATGCGTCGCGGGCGGGATGCCGACTTCGGTCTGGGGCATGACGCCCGAGGTGGCCGAACGCTACATCAAGGTCAACGCGAAGCGTCCGTCGGGCCATAGCGGCATGGGCACGACACTCTCGGCCAACCCGATGCAGTTCGCCTGCCTGCGCGCCAACCTGTCCCACGTCATGACGGCCAAGAATTACGCCCACATGGAGAAGGGCGCGCGCCGCCTGTCCGAGGGCTTGGCCAAAACCATCGCCAAGCACAAGGCGCCCTGGCATGTCGTCCGCGTCGGCGCGCGGGTGGAGTTCATCTGCGCGCCCGGTCCGCTCAAGAACGGTGCCGAGGCGGCGCACGCCCACCAGCCCGAGGTCGAAGCGGCGCTCCACACCGCGCTCCTTAACCGTGGCTGCCTGATCGCCCCCTTCCACAACATGATGCTGGTAAGCCCTGCAACGAAGAAGCGGCAGATCGACCGGCTGATCGCCGCTTTCGACGAAATCCTCTCCGAGCTGTTCCAAGATGCGTGACATGACCGATACCCACAGCCCCTCCGGTTCCACCGTTGCCGAGGCCGAGGCCTTTCTCGACGCCCATCCCGAGATCGAGGCCTTCGACATCGTGCTGCACGATGCCAACGGCATCGGGCGCGGCAAGATCATTCGCCGCCATGAACTGCTGTCGATCTACAAGTCGGGCCGGCACATGCCGATCTCGATCCTCGGCCTCGACATCTGCGGCGAGGACGTGCACGAGACCGGGCTGATCTGGGACCAGGGCGACGGTGACCGCCGCGCCTGGCCGATCCCCGGCACCCTGGTGCCGCTGGCCGGCACCACCCCGCCCCGCGGCGAGGTGCTGATGAGCCTTTACAACCTCGACGGCTCACCCATGACCTCGGACCCGCGCCACGCGCTCAAGCGGCAGGTCGATGCGCTGGCGGCCGAGGGGCTGCACCCGGCGGGGGCGTTCGAACTCGAATTCTTCCTGCTCGAGAACGAGCGCGACTCCAACGGCAAGATGGTTCCGGCGCGCGACGTGCTGGACCGGCGGCGGAACTCCAAGACCGATGTCTATTCGGTCGACCAGCTGCACGGCATGCTGCCGCTGTTCAACGACATCTACGCCGGCGCCAAGGCGGCGGGGATCAAGGCCGAGACGCTGATCTCGGAATTCGCGCCGGGCCAGTACGAGCTGACGCTGCACTACCGCACCGACGTGATGCAGGCGGCCGATGACCTGATGCGGCTCAAGCGCCTCGTGCGGATGCATGCGCGGCTCCATGGCGTGACCGCCTGCTTCATGGCCAAGCCGAACGAAGATTACGCCGGCTCGGGAATGCACTTCCACGTCTCGCTGATGGACGATGCCGGGACCAACGTCTTCGTCGAGCCGGTCGAGGGCCAGTGGAATGACACGATCCGCCATGCAATCGGCGGGCTCAAGGCCACCATGGGCGAGTCGATGCTGATCTTCGCGCCCCATGCCAACAGCTGGCGGCGGTTTGCATCGCAAAGCTATGCGCCGGTGTCGCCGAGCTGGGGGGTCAACAACCGCTCGGTGGCGCTGCGCATCCCGGCGGGCGACATCAAGGCCCGGCGGATCGAGCATCGGCCGTCAGGCGTCGATGCGAACCCCTACCTCGTCGCGGCGACGGTGCTGGCGGGCATTCGCCATGGCCTGAAGAACAAGATCGACCCGGGTCCCGAGACAACCGGCAATGCCTATGCCGAGACGACCGAGAAGTTCGACATCCCGGTTGACTGGCGCTCGGCAATCGAGGCGGCGAAGAAGTCTGACTTCCTGAAGGACGCCCTGGGCGAGGACATGCACCGCACCTTCACCGCGATCCTGTCGGCGGAATATGCCCGGGTGGCCCGGACAGTGTCCGAGGTCGACTTCGACCTCTACCTGCACACGGTCTGAGCCCCGCCAGATCCGAACCTTGAGACAAGGGCACCCGCCGCAAGGCCGGGCGCCTTTTTCATTTGGCGGGCAGGCGGATGCCCTGGCGCGAGGCGCAGGGGATCCGCCCTGCCGCGGGGCCGCCTCACTCGACAGCCTGTTCTCCCAATCGTCGCCGCATTAGCAGGTTGTCCCCTCTGGAACCCCGACGAGAGAAGGCCGTCCTCTTTGCTGCGGCAGGACGCGACGCAATGACGCATGACAGGCGATTTCCGCGCCCAATGACAAATTGTCAGACCGCATCCCGCTGAATGATCTTGTCGCGGCCGCTACCCGGACGACCGCCCTGCCAAATTGTCAGGACGCAAAAGCACCTGACGGACCAACCCAACCCACTGACATATAATAATTCTTTGGAACATCGCGCCGCCATCGGGCATGGTCCGGGCAACGTAAGAGGATTCGGTTGGACAGTCCTCGACGGGAGTGAGTTGGATGCAAATGCGTGCTTCGAAAGCCTGCTTCGGCGGGGTGGTGTTCTATTGCCTGTCGGTCGCGACAGTCGCGGCAGAGCCTGCGTTCATCGCCGGGACAACCCCATGGAAACGGCCCGACGCACCGGTGGTCACCGAAGTGGTGAAACCCGAGGGCTGGTACCAGCGGGCCCTGACCGGCATCGAGGCACCGTTTCCGGCAAGCCTGAGGTTCCTTGAGGACCAGGGCAACTGGTTCACCCCGTTCATTCATCCGGGGATGCACTCCCCCTACGACATCCGCAACTGGCACCAGGGCGATTGATGGCCCGCGTCTGCGGCAGGTGAATTCCGGCCAGGCCGGAATGGAAGTGGAGCAGGGCCACAGGGACCCTGAACCAATAACAAGAGGAGAAACGGGAATGACCAAATCGATTAAGGCCGCTGTTGCCGCGCTGATCTGCGCCGGCGCGGTCGCCTCGGCGGCTTCCGCTGACAGCATGTCCGGCATGGGTGGCATGTCGGGAATGGGTGGCATGTCCGGCATGGGCGGCATGTCGGGAATGGGCGGCATGTCGGGTATGGGCGGTATGTCCGGCATGAGCGGCAACGGCGGCGCCGGTTGGGTCTGCACCCAGTACAGCTGGGCTCCGGGTGCTCAGGCAGGCATGTCGGGTATGAGCGGCATGTCCGGTATGGGCGGGATGTCCGGCATGGGTGGCATGTCCGGTATGGGCGGCATGTCGGGCATGGGCGGTATGTCCGGCATGGGTGGCATGTCGGGAATGGGCGGCATGTCCGGCATGGGCGGTATGTCCGGCATGGGCGGCAT
>JAYRKT010000041.1:0-38571 GCA_041905595.1 Rhodobacter sp. | reverse complement strand
TGCAGGACGAGGGCGTGTCGAAGGGCCTTGCCAGACTGAACACCGCCATCGACGCGGCAGAAATGATCCTGATGCTGGCGCCTGAGACCAATGGTGAGGTCGCGGTCAAGGCCTGGGAGGAACTGGAAAAGCCCACAGGCCAGCACCACACCCATCTCGCCGAGGGTGCGCATCACACCAAGATCCGCTTCCGCGACATCGCGGCGCAACCGCGCAAGATCATCTCCTCGCCCACCTGGTCGGGGATTGAATCCGAAACGGTCTGCTACAATGCGGGATACACCAACGTCCACGAGCTGATCCCCTGGCGGACGCTGACGGGACGGCAGCAGCTCTATCAGGATCACCTGTGGATGCGGGCCTTCGGTGAAGGTTTCGTCAGCTACCGCCCGCCGGTGGACCTGAAGACCATCACCAAGGCCGTCAACAACGACGCGGCTGAAGGCAACCCGCATGTCGTGCTGAACTTCATCACGCCGCACCAGAAATGGGGCATCCATTCCACCTACACCGACAACCTCTTGATGCTGACGCTGAACCGCGGCGGGCCTGTCGTCTGGATGTCTGAGGTGGATGCGAAGAAGGCAGGCCTAGTCGATAACGACTGGGTCGAGGCCTACAACGTCAACGGCGCGCTGACCGCGCGGGTGGTGGTGTCCCAGCGGATCAAGCAGGGCACGCTGTTCATGTATCACGCGCAGGAAAAGATCGTGAACACGCCCGGGTCGGAAAAGACCGGCAATCGGGGCGGCATCCACAATTCGGTCACCCGCGCCACGCTGAAGCCCACCCACATGATCGGCGGCTACGCGCAGCTTTCCTACGGGTTCAACTACTACGGCACCGTCGGCTCGAACCGGGACGAATTCGTGATCGTCCGCAAGATGAAGAAGGTCGATTGGCTCGACCGTCCCGCAACCAAAGGTCTGGAGGCAGCGGAATGAAAGTTCGTGCGCAAATCGGCAAGGTCCTGAACCTGGACAAGTGCATCGGCTGTCACACCTGTTCCGTCACTTGCAAGAACGTCTGGACGACGCGGGAAGGCGTTGAATACGCTTGGTTCAACAACGTCGAGACGAAGCCCGGCACCGGCTATCCGACTGACTGGGAAAACCAGAAGCGCTGGAATGGCGGATGGGTCCGCAGCGCCTCGGGCAAGCTTCAGCCGAAGCAGGGGGCCAAATGGCGGATTCTGGCGAATATCTTCGCGAACCCCTCGATGCCCGAAATCGATGACTACTATGAACCCTTCGATTTCGACTATGACCACTTGAAATCCGCGCCCGAAATGCAGGCCTTCCCCACCGCGCGCCCCCGGTCGAAAATCACCGGCGAGCGGATGGAGAAGATCGAAAAGGGCCCGAACTGGGAGGAGATCCTGGGTGGCGAATTCGCCAAGCGGTCGGCGGATTACAACTTCGACAAGGTGCAGAAGGACATCTACGGCGAATACGAAAACACCTTCATGATGTATCTGCCGAGGCTGTGCGAGCATTGCCTCAACCCCACCTGCTCCGCCTCTTGCCCCTCAGGTGCGATCTACAAGCGGGAAGAGGATGGCATCGTCCTGATCGATCAGGAAAAATGCCGGGGCTGGCGGATGTGCATCTCGGGCTGCCCCTACAAGAAGGTGTATTACAACTGGGACACCGGCAAGTCCGAGAAATGCACCTTCTGCTATCCGCGCATCGAAAGCGGCCAGCCGACGGTCTGTTCGGAAACCTGCGTGGGACGCATCCGCTATCTGGGCGTCATCCTCTATGACGCCGACAAGATCGAGGCTGCCGCGAGCGCCGAGCGCGAGACCGACCTTTACGGCGCGCAACTCGATGTGTTCCTCGACCCGAACGACCCGGACGTGATCGCCGCCGCTCGCCGCGACGGCGTGCCGGAGGATTGGATCGAGGCCGCCAAGATCAGCCCGGTCTGGAAGATGGCGATGGACTGGAAGGTGGCCTTCCCGCTGCACCCGGAATACCGGACCCTGCCGATGGTCTGGTACATCCCGCCGCTGTCGCCGATCCAGAACGCCGCACAGGCGGGGCAGATCGCGATGAGCGACCAGATGCCCGACGTGCGGTCCCTGCGCATTCCGGTGAAATACCTCGCCAACATGCTGACGGCGGGGGATGAGGAACCGATCGTTTCGGCGCTGGAACGCATGTCGGCGATGCGCCTCTACATGCGCGCACTGACGGTGGATGGCGTGCGCGACGAGGGCATCGCCGCCCGCGTGGGAATGTCGGGCCGGATGATCGAGGACATGTACAAGATCATGGCGATTGCGGATTACGAGGACCGTTTCGCAATCCCCACCGCGCACCGCGAACAGAACGAGGCCGGCGCAGACATTCGTGGCGGCTGCGGCTTCACCGACGGCAACGGCTGTTCTGACGGCGAGAGCGGCAAGACCAGCCTGTTCGGCGGCAAGAAAAAGTCCTTCGCCCTTCCGCTGGAGTCGTTCTGATGGACCGCACCCTCAAATCCTTGTCGCTGATCCTGAGCTATCCCTCGGCTGAGCTGCAGGAGGCCATGCCCGATATCGGCGCCGTCCTGGCTGCTGATCCGCGCATTGCGCCTGCTACCCAGACCGCGCTGTGGAAGCTGACCGCAGATCTGGCGCAAGGCGACCTCTATGACCTGCAAGAGCGGTATGTGATGCTGTTCGACCGGTCGCGGACACTGTCGCTCAACCTTTTTGAACACGTCCACGGCGAAAGCCGCGAGCGCGGCGGCGCGATGGTCAGTCTGATCGAGACCTACCGCGATGGCGGGTTCGAACCCGCCACCTCCGAACTGCCCGACCACCTTCCGGTGCTTCTGGAATTCCTGGCGACGCGCCCCACACGCGAAGCGCAGGAAACCTTGGCGGACGCGGCGCATATCCTCGACGCCCTCTCGGGTCGCCTCAAGCGGCGCGAGAGCGGGTATGCCGCTGCGTTCGCCGCCCTTTCCGCACTGGCCGGGGGCAATGCAGATGCCGATGCCGTGGCCAGAATGCTGGGCCAGCCCGACGATGACCCGACCGATCTGGCGGCGCTGGATGCGGTCTGGGAGGAAACCGAAGTTACCTTCGGCCCCGACCCCAATGCAGGCTGTCCACAGGTCCGCGACATGCTGGCCCTGATGGACCAACCCGCCCCGCAGCACAGGAGTGCATGACATGTTCGAGAGCTTCGACATCAACTTCGTCATCTTCGGGGTCATGCCCTATGTCGCGCTGACCGTGTTTCTGGTGGGCTCCATCGCCCGCTATGAGCGCGATCCCTTCACCTGGAAATCCTCGTCCAGCCAACTCTTGCGGCGCAAGCAGCTGATCTGGGGGTCGATCCTGTTCCATGTCGGCATCCTGACGGTGTTCTTCGGCCACCTTGTCGGCTTGTTCACACCTGTCTGGGTGCTCGATGCCCTGGGTGTGCCTTATGGTCTGAAGCAGTGGATGGCAGTTCTGATCGGCGGGCCTGCGGGTCTTGCGGCGCTGATCGGTGGCACCATGCTGATCCATCGGCGACTGACCGATCCGCGCATCCGCGCCACTTCAACCACCCTCGACATCCTGATCATGATCCTGATCTGGCTTCAGCTTGCCATTGGCCTGCTGACCATCACGCAGTCGCTTCAGCACATGGACGGGGCAGAGATGATCCGCTTCATGGAATGGTCGCAGAGCGTGGTCACCTGGAACGTCAACGCCTGGATGACGGTGGTAGACGTGAACTGGCTGTTCAAGCTGCACATCTTCCTGGGGCTTATCATCACCACGCTGTTCCCGTTCACGCGACTGGTGCACATCTGGTCGGGCTTCGCGGCTCCCTTCCGCTATCTTGTGGCCCGCTCCGGCTACCAGGTCGTGCGGTCGCGCCGCCGCCGCCCGCTGGAGGAACGTCGCCGCGCCTTTGACAGGCGGCAGGGCGTTGATGGCCCCAAAGCCCATGCCCCGGCGGAGTGAGTGCGATAAACATGTCTCTTTTCCCCGATGTCGTGGTGAACGGCGAAACCATCCCTTCGGCGGCAATCGCCGCCGAGGCCCAGAACCACAGCGCACCGAAGGACAAGCCGGGCATCGCCTGGCGCAAGGCCGCGCAGGCGATGGCGATCCGTGCGCTGCTGCTGCAAGAGGCCCGGACGCGCGGGCTGACCGCTGATCCGCTCGCACTTGCCCCCGGGCGGTGGGAAACGGAAGACGAAGCCCTGATCCGCGTCCTGCTGGAAGAGGCGGTCTTGCCCGATCCGGTGACCGATGACGCGATCCGTGCCGAATGGGCGCGAGACCCCGGGCGATATCGATCGGCCCCACTTTGGGATGTCTCGCATATCCTGTGCGCATGCGACCCCCGCGATCAGACTGAGACGGCCGCTGCCGAGGCGCGTGCACAGTCAATTCTGGCCCGACTCGGAGAGGGGCCCAAGGACTTCGCCCATGCCGCCCGCGAAAGCGATTGCGGGTCAAAGGCACAGGGGGGCCATCTGGGCCAGATTGGCCCCGGCGATACGGTGCCCGAATTCGAAGCCGCCTTGCGCGGCCTGTCCGAAGACCAGACGACCCCGGCCCCGGTCCTGTCGCGGCATGGCTGGCACCTGATCCGCTTGAATGCACTCGCCCAGGGGCAGGTCCTGCCGTTCGAGACTGTGCGGCCAAGGATCGCCGAGGCGCTGGAAAAGGCCGCCTGGGCCCGCGCCTCGCGCGATTTCGTGAACAGGCTCGGCCGACAGGCGACGATCACTGGCGCAAGCCTGGCCCCGATCTGATCCACGGTCAGGAGGGTCCAATGAAGCGATCAGAACCAGCACGACGTGGCAGCGGCCAAGGCCCCACCGATCCGGGCCTTCTGGCCCGGCCGCTGGACTTCATCAGCGAAGACCATCTGCGCGAACGCCAGATCTGCGCTGAGATAGACCGCCTCGTGGCCGCCGAGACCTTCGACCGCCCGGCAGGCGTCACCATCCTGCGTTTTCTGAACGAAGAGCTTGGCGTGCATCTGCGGGATGAGCTGGAGGACCTCTTCCCCACCCTTGCGCGGCGCTGCACCGATGAAGATTCCATCGCCTCCGTCCTGGGCCGCATCCGCCATGATCAGGATCAGGCACTGTCCCTGCTGCCTTCAGTGCGTGGGGCCATTGCCAACTGCCTCGACGCTGGGGCCGACCTTTCCAGCGAAGACCGCGAGGTTCTTGCGCGTTTCGCCGCTCATGTCCGCCGCCATCTGGTGGCGGAGAACGCTATCCTCCTGCCCATAGCCCGCGCCCGGTTGACGCGGGGCGACTTGCGCCGTCTGGCCAATCACATGCGGTTGCGGCGCGGGCTTCCCACCAGCCAGGGGGTGACCAGTGCTGAGTGATATCCTTGCCCGCAACCGCGACTGGTCGGCCAAAAGACAGGCGCAGGAACCTGGATACTTTACCCGTCTCGCAGCCCTGCAAGCCCCGGAATTCTTCTGGATCGGATGTTCGGACAGCCGTGTTCCGGCCAACGTCGTGGCGGGGCTCGACCCAGGCGAGGTCTTTGTCCATCGCAACGTGGCGAACATCATTCATTCCTCTGATATGAACATGCTGTCCGCGCTGGAATTCGCGGTCGAAGCGTTGAAGGTGCGCGAGATCATCGTCTGCGGCCACTACGGCTGCGGCGGGGTCAAGGCAGCAACCGAGGATCTTCCTCACGGTCTTGCCGACCACTGGCTGGAGCCGATCCGACGCCTTTCCCGCGCCTATGCGGTCGATCTGAGCCGCCAGCCGGACCTTGAGGCGCAGCGCGACCGGTTGGCCGAGTTCAACGTGGTCGAAGGCGTCCGCCGGGTCTGCGAGACGCCTATCCTGCAGCGAGCCTGGACGCGCGGCGCGAAAGTCCGGGTGCATGGGCTGATCTACGGTTTGAAGGACGGCCTGTTGCGCGACCTCGACTGCAGCGTGGGTCCAGGACATTTCAAGGAAGGAGCAGCACTATGAGTATCCTTCAGCCAGTGACACGGACCGGCTGTGGCTGTGAGGGTCACGATACAAGCAAGAAGCTGATGACGATCGATGCCGCTCACGACCTGATTGGGCATTGCGTGACCATCGTCGACGGAACGGAAGACATCTGTCTTGGCAAGGCTTTAGGCCGCGTGCTTGCCGACCCTGTCAGTTCACGCAGCATGTCTCCTCCGTTCGACAACGCTGCAATGGACGGATTTGCCTTTTCCTCTGCGGCGCTGCGGGGTGAGGGACCGTGGGTACTGGACGTAGCAGCGCGTATCCAGGCGGGGCAGTCCTCAGCCATGCCTCTGGTCGACCTGCAAGCCGCGCAAATATTCACTGGGGCAAAAGTTCCTGAAGGCGCGGACGTGGTCATGATGCAAGAAGAAGTCAAGCGGACGGGAAAGACGATCCGGGTAGCCACGCGACCAACGCCCGGGCTCAACATCCGCCGAGCCGGTAGTGAAATGGAGGCAGGGGTCACGGTGCTTGAGACGGGACGCCGGCTTGACGCGCGCGCGATTGCCGCCTGTGCTGCAGCCGGGGCGGGCTCTGTAACGGTGCGCAGGCGATTGCGCGTGGCGCTTCTGGTGACCGGCAACGAAATTCGCACGGCCGGTACTCTGCGTGCCGAGGCTCAGATCTGGGACGTAAACACTCCCATGCTGACCGGCGTTCTGACGCAGCCCCAGATCGATATTGTCGCTGTGGAACAGGGCATTGACAGTCGAGACGGGTTGTTCCTGCAGATTGCGGAACTGGCTGCCAATGCCGATCTTGTCGTCACCACAGGCGGAATTTCGGTCGGTGAGGAAGACCACATCAAACCTGCGCTGTCAGCTCTTGGCGGGGACATTCATTTCAGTGGCGTTGCGATCAAGCCGGGCAAGCCGGTATCCTTCGGTCGTATTCGGCGCGCATGGTGGCTGGGTTTGCCAGGCAATCCCTTGTCAGCCTTCGTCACCTGGCAGCTTTTCGGAACGGCGATTGTCGCCCGACTGACCGGTGAAACGGAGCGAGTTACCCGGCGCCATGTCGTTACCGGAGCGGCGATTT
The DNA here is from genome assembly GCA_041905595.1 of Rhodobacter sp. Lineage (GTDB taxonomy): Bacteria > Pseudomonadota > Alphaproteobacteria > Rhodobacterales > Rhodobacteraceae > Aliitabrizicola. The sequence continues at coordinate 31,560 of JAYRKT010000041.1, read as the reverse complement.
CCAGGAAGCCCGGTCGCTGCGAGTTACGACCCGCGACAGGCGTAGGCTTTGACGGCCAAGGTCGTGAGGTCGTGACATTTGATGCCGAAACCCATTCCGGCCATGTCCGCGGGCTACCCTCAGCAGACGGGTTGATCTTTTTGCCCGCCGACTGTGATTTCATGCCCGAAGGCGCCCTCGTCGAATTCCAACCCTTTTGTCGAAACTGAGAAGGCCGAAGATGAACCTCGCTTACACTATGGCGCCGGGCCGCGGCGACACCGATCTCATCCTCTTTAATCTCTCAAGAGCGATGGCTTCGCGTGGGTTTCGCTGCTGCGGTACGGTCCAGATAAACTCCGAGCGCTCCGATGCAGGGCCGTGTGACATGGATGTGCAAGTCTTACCCAATGGTCCAATTCTACGGATCAGCCAGGACCTCGGCCGTGCATCGCGCGGTTGCAGGCTTGACCCGGCGGCCTTGGAAAAAGCAGTTGGCCTTGTATCAGCCAGTATGGTGCAAGGTGCAGACCTGCTGATCATAAACAAGTTTGGCAAACACGAAGCCGAAGGGCGCGGATTCCGGATGGTGGTAGCGGAAGCGCTATCCAACGGAATACCAGTCTTGGTAGGCGTCAACTCGCTCAACCTGTCTGCTTTCGAAGAGTTCGCAGGTGGCCTCGCAGTACCCTTGGCGCCTGAACCGAATGCCTTGGAGAGTTGGGCCATTCAGATGACCGGATCAAACCTAACCACGGCATGAGCCGCCGTAGATGTCACGTCCGCGATGTTGCCAAACGCAGAGCGAACAGCCGGACCTGTCCCAAGGTATCGACACAGCTCATTTCCTTACCGCACACAAACAAGCGATTTCAGCGGTACACAGTGCTGGAGCCCAATTCCTATCGATGGGAAATGAAGGCACAGAAAAGTTTCATTTCGCAATCTCGTCGGCCAGTACGGCCAGCCCGTGTACAGCCAGGATCGCTGCAAATCGAGGACAGCCGAATTTCTTGGCGACGTTCATGACACGAGAGTCGTACGCAACTTGGCCAATTCTCTTTCTAAGATCTCCGGCATGGAATTGCCAGTTCTTGCTGGGTGCAGCGGCAATAAGTCGATGCAGTTCCAGTTCTTCCGGCGTCGATGACCGCTTCGGTACCACAAGCAAATTTGGTTTCAAAGCAGCACCCGGCGAAGTCCGCCACCGCCGCATGAAGCCCAGAAGAAACCCCGCCGGCACCGCTGCATTTCCTCGCGCCCTGTTGAACGCAAGGAAGCGCTCCCAGATGACCTGCGTATCGACGTTCCAGCAGGCGAGCGACGTTTTCGCGGCCTTGATCAGATCCGCCCAGGGTGTCCGATAGACGTTGGTTCCGGCACCAATCTCGATCCTCCCTGCAAAGATAGTTTTGTTCTTAGACTCTCTAGATAGTGATGTGTCGCATGGGGATGACACGACATCTGGCAGCGCATCGGCATCTTCGTGTCCGCCAAACCGAAAGAGCCAGGGTGCGAACTTGCCATTCGGCTTCCATCGGACCAGCGCCAATCCTGACGCGGCGAGCTCGACCAGGAGTGCTGTCAGGTGCTGCCGTGACACCCCCATCTTCTCAGCGAGATGTGCCAGTGTGAACGCAGCCGTTCCGCGCTCCAATCCGTTGTACCCATCTTTCCAGGCAATCCCGTCAAGGATGATCGTCGCAAGCTTGTGCGCCGCCGTGGAGAGTGGCGTTTCGGTGATGCGGCGCAGGATGGCGCCGGTCGTGAGTTCCATGTCGTGTCGTTCCTTTAAGAGGCGACACCAGACCGCGAGGCGTGCAAAATTTCGTTCCGACAAAGGCATTTGCCGGTTGAACGGGTCCAAAGCTCGAGCTAAATTCCCACTACCACGAGGAAATCAGTGCGGCGTCGGGCCTATGGTCTGGCGTCGTTTCTGTTTCTGGGGGTCTCAGTCTTTCGATCGTATCGTGGCAAGGCCAAAGGTCAGGTCATCAGTAGCGCACCTCCTCGAAACCGTAGGTACCCTCGTAGTCAGTCCAGTCGACGAAGACGCCGCGGAACCAATAGTCAGAACAGCTAGTCCCCGGGCGGAACGCTGAAGCGGACGGAACCCGGGCCGGCGTGGACCGCGCCCAGGCGAAGTCACCCTGTTCGCCGTAGGTCCCCTCGCGGATTGTCGACCAGGTGTTGCAGTCACCGTCCCTGTTGCGATGTCGCCGGTATTGGATCTGGAAGACATGGATTGAGCGCACGAAGTCGTAAGCCGGATCGGAAATGTCGACGTCCGCCCGGTCTTGGACCAGATAAAGCTCGGCAGGGCTCTCGCCCCAGGACTCGTGAAGTTGCTCTCCTCCCTCACGCAGCGCGATCTCGAACAGCCGCTCCATGGGGGCTTTCTCGCGGTTCAAAGACGCCCGCATCGGGCAGTTCCAGATCTGCAGCGGCGGCTCGACCGGCCAAGGCGTGATCCGAGCGATGAAGACAGCACGGGCGTGGGCACATTCCGCTGAAGCCGGCCAGCCGCCTGCAAGGCAGAGAAGGATTGCACAATCGACGGGATAGGCGGCAACCGGCGCCGCAAGCGATAGGGAGACTGCGGTCGCTGCGACGGCGGCCGCGGCTCGTAGAGAGTTCATTACTGGTTTCCTTGTGAAAGAGCCTGAAGGGAAGGAGCAGGGAGGCTTGATTTGGCGAGGTCAACCGTCGGGCTCGGGGCCGAGCGCCTGATAGTCGCGGATCGCGCGGTTGATCTCTTCGGACACTTCTGCTCGCGCGGCATCCAGACAGCGCAGATAGGCCTGCGCCTCATCGAAATAGGCCGTGAACTCCTGCCCGATCTCCGTCCGATACTCGATACGCGTAGCGGCATCGGTGACCGGTGCGGGCGGGATCGGCGGCAGGCAATCCAGTGGCGTCGCCGCTTGCGCTGCCCCGAAGACCAGCATGGGAAGTACCATGGAAGCGCCGAGGGGGATGGGTCTGAGGATGCGTAGGGGCATGCACCGGTCCTGAACTTCAAAACATGTGCATGAATTGCAAAACACCGCTATTGACGCAATAGGATTCTACCGCTAGTGTTGCCGTCACGTTGCGCGACGACATGTTTCTCATCAGCGCGACATGCACTATGTTCTGCCGTGAGCGTGTTGCTTCGGAAGGTGCCAACCCATGAGGAACTTGACCCCGGTGATCTTGCAGGCCGGACTGAAGGAGGCCCTGACCGAAGGCGGCATCGTCGAAGCCCTCTGTGTCGAGGACGCAAAGAAGGTTCTCAATGTCTGGCAAGGCACCTGGCGCATCCAGTTGCGCCTTGGCGACCAGACAGCCCTTCTTGTAATCTCGCGCGGGCTCGAACCACGGGAATTCAAGACCGTCACCGGTCTCATCTCCTTCGCGGTCGAGTTGGGTCTGACCACGGTTCCCGTTCCTTTGAAGAAGGGCGAGAAGGCGACCTGGACCCATGACACGGAGGCGGACCCTATCTCGTGATCTGACCCTCTGCGGCGGGCTGGCGCTCTGGCTTTTTGCCGCACAAGGCGCAGTCGCCGAGGTCATTGACCTAGGGGCAGGATCAGAGGACCTGCGCGTTCGGGCCAGCGTTCTCGATTTTGGCAAAGCGCTTCCCAAACGCGGCGATCTGAACGGCGCTAAGTTCACAGATGATGTTGAGACTGATGCAGATAACGAAGGTCTCGTTGTGCTTGCGTCCTATGGCACAACCCAGAAAGGGAGGGGTCCACGTGGCACGGCCGAGATCGAGGATCTCGTTCTTGACGTGGGCGACGATTACCTCCGCCATCCTGCGCTGAAAGAGGCAGGGCTCTCCGGGACGGAATGGCTCGCGCTCTTTCGGGCCAACATCGCCGTGGAATCCGCCTTCAATCCGGATGCGCGCTCCTCCGTCGGTGCCATCGGTCTTGGGCAATTGATGCCAGGAACCGCCGACCTCCTCGGCGTCGATCCCTACGATCCGGAAGACAATCTGCATGGCTCGGCCCGCTATCTCCTCGCACAGCTTGAGGACTTCGGCGCCGCCGATCTTGCGCTTGCCGCCTACAACGCCGGACCCGAAGCGGTCCGTGAGTATGGCGGCATTCCCCCTTATGCCGAAACCGAGGGCCATGTGGCCAAGGTTCTGCGGCTGACCAACGCAACCCTCAGTTCGGAGTAATCCACATGTTCCGCATTCTTTTCGGCGCGCGTTTGCCGCGCCTGGCTTTGCACACCCTTTTGCTGGCGCTGCCCTTCGCGGCAATCCTCGCAGAGCCTGCTCTCGCACAGAATCTCGACCCCCTGGAAAACATGCTTCAGACCGTGGTTGATGCACTGACCGGCCCGATCGGACGGCTGATCGCCATCCTTGCGGTCGTAGCGGCGGGCTACATGATGTTCACGGGCCGCCTGAACTGGCCCCTCTTCCTTGCGATCTTCTTCGGTGTGGTCCTCGTCTTCTCGGCCGCGACCATCATCGATGGCTTTGCGGCCCCCTGAGGCGGGATAGGCAAAAGGTCGGGTAGCCTCGCACACCCGGCTTGACCGATCCCCCGGATGTTCTCCATGCATGACGCGCCCCTGTTTCTCGGCCTCACCCGGCCGCCGAAGATCTTCGGTCTGCCTATCGGCTATTTCGTGAGCCTGATGCTGGGCGCGGTTACTCCCTTCGTCGGCGCGAACGATTGGCGGTTCCTGCTGATCGGCGTCATCGGCTATCCGGTCCTGTGGTTCGTGGCAGACCGCAACCCGAACCTCTTCGAGACGGTCGCGGTGGTCTTTTCCCGGACCCCGCGCACCCGAGGCAAGTCGGCCTTTGGCGGAGATCGCCATGTCAGCTGACCTCAAATCCCTCTTCCCGGCCACACCGGCACTTCGATCTGTCTTGCGGCCTGAGGATCTCGCAGCCGAGACCCTCGCCCGGCACTTGCCCTGGCTCTCCGCACCTGCGGACAATTTGATCCTGACCCGGCAAGGTGACCTGATCGCCTCTGCCGTGGTCGAGGGGCAGGACAGTTTCACGACGGAAGAGGGGGACCTCTCGCTCGCGACCACTTCGCTTGCGCGGCTGATCGGCCAGTTGGGCGAAGGCTTCGGGTTTCATGTCTCCAAGCTGACCCTGCCGGACGCACCCCAGCTCAAGCCCTTCGATGGTGAGGGCACTGGGGCCGAATTCGCGGCCATGGTCGATACCCGCTGGCAAGGGCATCTTCGCGCACGCACGCTGAAGCGGCGGGTGCTGGTGGTGTCCCTCATCCTGCGCCCCACGGCGCTGAAACGTGCCCCCCTTATAGGTGCACTTTTCAAGGCGGCCTTCACAGGCGATCTCGGTCAGCGGATCGAACGCCTGAATGAAGCGATGGGGCTTTTGGCCGGAGCTTGCCAGGGTCTGGGCTTCCGGCGGCTGACCGTTTCCTCCGGGGAATGGCTCGGTCTCCTGGGCGTCCTCCTCGGACAGCCGATGGCCAAGGTCCTACCGATGCGCGGCCAGTTTCTGAGTGAGGCTATAGCATCGTCGCAGATGACGTTTGCTGGCAAGCGGGTGGAAATCGATACCGGTGCCGGGCAGGCCTTCGGGACGATCTTCGGCGTGAAATCCTATCCGGTCCGCACCTGGGCGCGGATGCTCGATGCGCTGGAACTTCCCTACGACATCGTCATCACCAACAGCTTCACGCCCGCCCGCAACAACGAGATCGAAGAGCGCATCAAACGCACGGCGCGCCAGATGCGCGCTTCTGAGGATGCTGCCGAAACCTTGCGGCAGGAGCTTTATGAGGCCGCAGACAACGTCGCCTCGGGCCGACAGGTTTTCGGCAAACATCACCTGACGGTCATGGTCACTGCCGAAACCCCGGAACAGCTGGAGGAAGCGGCCTCCGAGGTCTGGCGCGCCGGACAGGACTGCGGGGCGGCCCTCGTCCGCGAGAACTTCGCCGCCCGCGCGGCCTGGTTTGCCCAAGCCCCGGGTAACTGGGCCTACCGTCCACGCACTGCGCTTCTGTCGGCCCAGAACTTTGCCCACCTCGCGGCCCTGCATCGGGTCACGGAAGGTCGTCCCAAAGTGCAATCCCCCTGGGGCGAGACGATCACGGCGCTGCCGACGGTGACCTCAAGCCTCTACCGCTTCAATTTCCACGACAAGGGTGAGCGCGGTGCCGAACCGAGCGCCGGCCACACGCTGGTGTTGGGCCGCACGGGGTCCGGCAAGACCCTCGGCACCGCATTCCTGATGGCACAGGCGCGGCGGGTGCATGCCCGCATCCTCGTCATCGACAAGGACCGGGGCCTCGAGATGGCCGTGCGCGCTCTGGGTGGCAGCTATTCCGCGATCCGGATCGGCGAGGCGACAGGCCTCAATCCCTTCCAGACCGAGGTCGACGAGCGCGGGGCAGCCTGGCTCACCGACTGGCTGGGTGACATTCTTGCAGGGTCGCGCCCCTTCGAGACCGCCCAAACCGTCAGCCTGAACGCCGCTGTCCGGCAGATCGTATCGGCGGATCCGCGGCTTCGGACCTTTGATGGGCTCGCTACGCTTGTCGCCTCGACCGACGACGAGGGCGATCTGGTGGGCCGTGTCCGGGAATGGGGGCAGGGGGGTAGGCATGGCTGGCTCTTTGGCCCAGGTGCCTCCTCGGAGATCAGCCTTTCCGAAGATGTGGTCGGCATCGACATGTCGGAGATCCTCGATCTCGGGACCGAGCGCTCTGCACTTCTCGCCTATCTCTTCCGCCGCATCGAACGGGTGATCGAAGATCGCCGTCCGACCCTCATCGTCATCGATGAAGCCTGGAAGATGCTCGACGATCCGATTTTCGAGAAGCGCCTGCATGACTGGCTCGTCACCATGCGGAAGAAGAACGCCGTGGTGATGATGCTGACCCAAACTCCGACCCATCTGACGCGCGTCAAGGTCGGCCAGATCATTGCGGAAAGCGTGGTGACGCAGCTTCTCTACCCGAACCCGCGGGCCAACCCCGAGGATTACCGGATCCTGCGGCTGAACGAGAAGGAAGCCGAGTTCCTCTGCACGCCAACGGGTGGCCTGCGCCTTGCCCTGCTGCGCTCGGCCGGTGACTCGGTCTTCGTGAACATGGACCTCGCCGCCCTTGGACCTGCGCTCGCCGTGCTTGGCGGTGGCCGATCCGGCGAAGACCGCGCCCCCTACGGCTGGCGCGACGCCCCTGATTTCTGGAAGGACATGACGTGACCCGACGCACCCGCTTGATCCCCGCTTCCCTTCTCGGGCTGACCCTCCTCTCCGCCTGCGCCGGTGTCGAGACGGGGGCCGTCTCCCCCTGCCATGGCCAGTTCCGGGCCGAGGGCAAGTATTTCGCGGCGCGGGAGCTAAGCGACGGCACGACGGTCGTCGTCTCGACAATGAACGCCCCCGACGCGCCTTGCGCGGACTGAGCCACCGCATGCGCCGCGCAACCCTCCTTCTCGGCCTTCTCCTCGGCTCCGCCATGCCAATGGGCCTTCTGGCCCAAGGCGTGCCGATCATCGACGGCTCGCGGCTGTCGAACTTCATTTCGCGTCTTGTCGAACAGGCCGAGGACGCCGTGAAGCAGGGGGAGAAACTCGCCACGCGCACGGAACTGAGCGAGATCGAAGATGACCAGCTGGCCGCCTATGAGCGTTTCCTCGCGGATACGACCGGCGTGACCGACCTCAGTGGCTTCGAGATGGGGACTGGGTCCTTTCTGCCTGCCGATGAAGTCTATCCTCTTGAGGAGACCAGCCCCGAAAGCCAGCGGCTCTTTGGCGAAGGCGAGACGGTCGAGGCGATGATCATCGCGACGGCGGCGCGCTATGAGACGCATCCCGGTGTCGTGAAGGTCGGGCTCACGCCCACGACCTGGCGCATTCTCTTCCAGTCGCTGGTGAAGCAGGAAAGTGGGTTTTCCAACGCGGCGATCAGCCCGGTCGGGGCCATGGGCTTTTGCCAATTGATGCCTGGCACTGCCGCCGATCTCGGCGTGGATCCGACCGATCCCCTTCAGAACCTCGATGGTGGCGCACGCTATCTCGCGACCCAGCTCAACAGCTTCGGCCGGATCGACTTCGCGCTCGCGGCCTATAACGCCGGCCCGGGCAACGTCCAGAAATACGGCGGCATTCCACCTTTCGAGGAAACCCAGAACTACGTCCGCCGGATCTCGGGCTACTACGACGCCTACCTCTCGGTGATCACTGGCGCGGACGTAACCGGCACGTTGGCGGGGGTGGAGGGCGCAAGTGCCGAATGGGGCAACATGTCCTCGGCCTTCATCGGCTATTCCGGCCAGCAGTCGGGGCAGATCGAGGCGGCGATGGCCCGGATCAAAGGGTTCCTCGAAGAGGCCAAGCCCCAGACCCCTAAAGAAGCGGTCGATCAGAACACCTATATGCTCGCCGAGCGCGCCCGCCTCATGGCCATGACGCTTCGTTTGCGCGCCGGTGCCGTCAAGGTCGAGGCGGCCCGCGGTCTCTCGGATGCCGCGCAAGCCCTGCAATACACGACATTCTGGGAGTATTCGGATGCACCGTAACTTCACGGCCGCAACAGCGGCGCTGTGCTTTTCTCTTCTCGGGTCAGCAGCCTTTGGACAAGGCGTGCCCGTCATCGACGGCACCAACCTCGCCAAGAACATCGAGCAGCTGCAGGCGGCACTTCGCGATGCCGAAAACCAGATCGCGCAGATCGAGGAGTTGAAGAAGCAGGTCGAGACAGGCCTTGAGCAGCTGACCAACCTCGAAGGCATCCTTGGGTCAATCTCCGGCCTGAACGAGATCGCGAGCCTCTACAACTCGGTGGAGGACCTTCGTTCGCGGGCGGCCAAGATTACCGATCTGTCCGGTTTCCAGAATGCACTGACCATCGGGGATTTCGACGGGCTCCTGGACAGCCTTCTCGATGGCAACGTGACCATGGGCGACAAGATGGCCGCCGAATACATGCGCGACACGCTGGAAGGGGCCGGGCTGACCTCGGAAACCCTGGCCGGGCTGTCGTCATCGGAGAACCCGCAGGACAAGCTCATCGCGACGACCGCGGCCACGAGTGCCACGGCCATGGGCGTGGCGCAGCTCTCCTATGAGGAGGCCGCCCAAAGCCTCGCGCGGATCGACGGCTTGGTGGCCGAGATCGCCAATCAGGAGGGCTTGAAAGAAAGTATCGACCTCAACACCCGGATGGCCGCCGAGACCAACTACATGCTCGGCCAGATGTGGCGTCTGAACGCGGCCGCGGGGCTGGCCGCAGGGCAGACAGGCGTGAACTGGGCTGCCGAACAGGCCAAGGAAAAGAGCTTCTTCGATTACTCGGGGGCCGAATGATGCGGCGGGCGTCTCACCAGGTCGCGGCGGTTGTTGCCCTCGTCTGCCTTGCCAGCTTGGCTGCGGCAGAAGACTTCGCCACTTTCAGCGAAGTTCAGTTGATCGAAGAAACCCGGGAAGCGGTAGTGGCGCAGGATGCAGAGACCGCTCTGGCACTCCTGACCGAAATGCAGCGACGCGGGACCGGTATCTTTGCCGGGGTGGGGAGGAGTTCTTGCGGCGAGGTGATCGACCTGCCCGAGGGGATCACCGACTGGCGCTTCAAAGGTGCCGCGCGGCAGGCCTACATCACAGCGGCGAAGAGGAAGGCCCTGGAGGCGGGGGCATGCGGTTGCCTCTTCGACGGATTCAGCTTCGACAACTTCACGTCTGAAGTCTTGGGCAAGTCGGCTGCCGACCTCATCAACGATGATCGGGGAGACCTCGAGGCCTACCTCACTCAGCACCAACGCGAGACCGAGGCGCGCTATCGCGACTTCGAGACCGTCTGCCGGTCCATGTGATCCATGGCCATAATCGCCGACATCCTGACCCAAGTCGACGCCGCCGCAACTGCGGTTGGCGCCACGGCGTTCGACGCCGTGGCCGCCGAGATCGTACCGGTCTTCCGGGTCGGGTCAGTCTTGGTGGTGGCCCTGGTCGGGATCAACCTGATGGCACAAGCCGTGCCCATGACAATGCGCAACGGGCTCGGCCTGATGGTTCGGATCGCGGTTGCGTCGGCCTTCTTGTCGTCCTGGACGAACTTCAATGCGGTCTATGGAGTCCTGACCAATGCCCCGAGCGAGATCGGGGCCGTCGTCCTCGAGGCCTTTGGCGGTGGATCGGGCAACCTCTATGAGGGCCTCGACTCGCTCTACCTTCAGGCCCTCGATGTCGGGCAGGCGATCAGCCAGAACGGTAGCTACATCACCGGTGCCCTTGCGGGCCTGCTTATGTTTCTAGTCGCCGCACTCATGGCGACCGTGTCGATCATCGTGATCTCGGCCGCGAAGATCATGATCGGCGTCCTCGTCATTTTCGCGCCGATCGCGATAGCCTGCACGCTCTTCAAGGTCACTGCCCCGCTCTTCGATCGGTGGGTGAACCTCGCCCTCGGCTTTGCTTTCTACCCGATGCTCACCTCGGGCATGGCGGCCTTCACCATCGCTATCGCCCGCGACCTGACACCCGCCTCCTTGGCCTCGGTCGAAACCATTGGCGATGTCCTGAGCTTCGTGGTCGTCATGATGCTCGGCACCGGCCTCATGGCCATGGTGCCGACGATCGCGCAGTCCCTCGCATCGACCGCAACCGGTCTCGGCAGCGTCGCAGCCTCGACCTTCCGCACGGCCGACAGCGTCAAGGGTTACGGCCGGACCGGCATCGCGTCCGGGATCGGCGCGGGCAGGGGAGCGGCTGGATTGGACGCCGGTGGCCGCCGGCCATCGGACGCTCGCCTCAACGGCAATACCGCCGGACAGATCGGGCGGTCCGCTGTTCAGACCGCGATGCGGCTTGCCAGCCGGACACCGGACAAGAGCTGATGCCCCAGAATTCGAGAAGTGGAGGACCGCCCATGGAGGCGCATGGATTTGATGTCGATCTCGTTCTGGAGCCCCGCCTCTCGGCCCGGCGTGCCTGGATCGTCGCGAGTGCCGCAGGCTGTCTGAGCCTGATCCTTGCAACCGCACTGGTCCTCGTTCTGCCCTTGCGGGAAACACAGGTCTTCACCGTCCTCGTGGATCGGCAGACCGGGGACGCTGAAAACATCCTGCGGGTCGCCCCGACCGGGATCGAGGATCAGGAAGCGCTGAAGCAAAGCCTCCTTGTGGCTTACGTCTCCGATCGCGAGGGCTATTTCCTCGCCGGTATTCAGGCCCGGCTCGAAAGTGTCCAGCGCCGCTCGACCGGGAGTGCCGAAGAGAGCCTGCGGCTTCTTTGGTCGAAAGGCGGAGGCAATACGGCCTATCCGCCGGATGTCTACGGCCCCGGTGCGGAAGTCACGGTGACCGTGCGCCGGATCACCTTCCTTTCCCCGAACGTCGCCCAGATCCGTTTCCTGAAAACCCTGCGCAAGACGAAGCAGGAGCCGGTGACCCAGCCCTTCGTCGCCACGGTCGAGTTCGCCTTCGAGCCAAAGACCGAACGCTCCCTCGCCCATGTCTGGGAAAACCCGCTCGGCTTCACCGTCTCGGCCTACCGCGTCGATGCCGAAACCCTGGAGACCAATCCATGACCCGTTCCCTCCTACTCCCGGGACTTGCCTTCGCTTGCGCCCTCGGCTGCGCGAGCGTCGCCTTCGCCGAAGTCGCGCCCGCGTCGATGGGCGCCGACGCGCGTGTCCGGTCGGTCCTCTACAACCCTGTCGATGTCATCCGGCTCGACACGCATCTGCGCGTGAACACCGCCATCGAACTGGGCGCGGGCGAGCGGATCGACTCGGTCCTTCTTGGCGACAGCGAAGCCTTCGAGGTCGAGGTGCTCTCGAACCGGACCACGATTTCCGTGAAACCCCTTATTGCCGGGGCCGAGACCAACATGACGATCTATACCGGGCGGCGCACGATCTCGCTGTCGATCAGCGAGGGCCGGTCCCGTAACCCGACGTATCGTCTGGTCCTGCGCTATCCTGAGACGGGCACAAACCGGACCGCCCGCAGCACGGTGGCCGCTGGCTCACGCGACATCGGCTATGCTTGGTCCGGCGACGAGACCCTGAAACCGGTCCATATCTGGAACGATGGGCAAGCGACCTACTTCGCCTTTCCACCAGGTCTCCGCCCTTCGATCTTCGGGGTCGATGCAACGGGCCGCGAGGTGACTCTGAACTCCGGCACGCGGGGCAGCATCGTCCGCGTCTCGGGCCTGCGCTCCGCCTATTCGATCCGGATCGGCACGCAGGTTCTGTGCATCGAGCGGGTGGATGGCGGCGTGACCACCGATCCGGCCCTGCTCGCCAAGCTTCAGGGATGGGAGTTCTGACATGGCTGATTCCGAGATGACCGATCCGCAGAAGGGCACTGACCCGGACTACAAGATCGAGCGGCCCAAGCCGAAGATGACGAGGCAGCAGAAGCTTGGCATGGGAGCACTGCTTGCAGGGGCGAGCCTTGCGGCGCTCTGGACGGTCTGGCCTTCCAGCCGCGCCATCCCCGATGTGGAAACCTCCGCCGTCGAGGAATTCCAGGATCAGACGGGAGGCTCGCCTTTCGGGGCGATTGAGCCAGGACCGGACGCGAAGCCCACCGGGGATGGGTTCTCCGACATCGAAGGGGAACTGGCATCTCAGCGCGAAGACCTCGAAGCGCGGAACGCCACGCTCCAGTCCGAGGTCGAACGGCTGCAGCGCGAGTTGGGTGATCTCGCCGACAGGGCCGATGCCGAGAAGGGCCAGACCGCCAAGGAACTGGCGCTCGCGCTCGAAGAGGCACAGTCCCAGAACCTTGCCCTCATGGAAGACCTGCGGCGCCAGTTCGATCAGGAGATCGCCGTTCTGAAGGCAAGGGCCGACGCCGCGGGTACCGCCGATGCCGCCCGGGAAGCCGAACTGGCCGCCAAACGTGCCGAGCGCGAAGCTCAGCTTGCGGCCCGCGTGGCCTCGCCTTCGGTCGTCTTCGATGACGGTCAAAAGGGTGGGGCAGGGGAGGCCGGTATGGGGATGCCTGAGGCCCCGGCTGAGGGCCGCGATGCAGCCGGGCGGGATTTCGTGCAGTCGGGGCGTGAAGCCGCCACCACCGAAGTGAGCCAGGTGATCGCCAATCCGTCGAACACCGTCCTGCAAGGCACGATGATCGAAGCGACGCTTGAGAATGCGGTCGACTCGAGCCTGCCTGGCCAGATCACAGCGATCGTGACCCGACCGGTCTGGTCCTTCGATCAGGCGCAGATTTTGATCCCCGCCGGCTCGCGCCTCTTCGGAGATTACTCCTCGGACGTAGCCATCGGCCAGGGCCGCATTCTTGTGGCCTGGGCGCGGCTCGTCACCCCAGACGGGCAGTCCGTGCATATGGAAGCCTTCGGTGGCGATGCCCAAGGACGCTCCGGCATCACCGGCAAGGTCAACACCCGCTTCGGCGCGCGGTTCGGGTCGGCTGCGCTTATTTCACTTCTCGGGGCCGCCCCCGCCGTCGCCGCCGCGAAATACACCGACGAGGTCAGTTCAGACACTGCCGAGAGCATGGGCGAGGACCTGAGCGCGGCCATGGGCTCAGCTGTCGAGGCCTATACGAGCCTGCCGCCAATCATCACCGTCGCACCTGGCGCCGCGATTACGGTGATGGTCGACCGCGATCTGGAAATCTGGTGATGGATGATCGGCCGAGTTTCCTCGGGTCCTACCTGACGCCAATTGCGCCGCTGTTCCTGCGGGACGATCTTGTCGAGGTCGCGATCAACCCGGACGGAAAGGTCTGGATCGAGCGAAAGGGTGCGACGCACATGGAGCGGGTCGCGCATCTCTCGATTGATCGCGTCCTGTCGACCAACCTCGGCCAGGCCATCGCTTCCGCAGTCGGCGTGCAATTCTCCGACAAGAAGCCGACCGTCTCCGGAAAAATCGTCTGGGGTGACATGGCGATCCGGGCGCAGGTAGTCGCACCGCCCATCGTGGAAGGCGGGATGGCCATCACCTTCCGGCCGTTCAAAATCGCAACAGATCAACTGATCGAGCCGCGACTCTTGCATGGTGGTCTCGTCGATCTCGACGCCAAGCGTCGGGAAAGGGCAGGGGAGGCGATGAAACTGGCCGAGGCCGGGCAGGTCGTCGAGGCCATGCGGCTCTGCGTCGAGGAGCGCATGAACATCCTGATTTCTGGGGGCACTTCGACCGGCAAGACGACATTCGCACGGTCACTATTGTCGATGGTGGATTCAGACGAGCGGATCCTGACGATCGAGGATGCCTACGAGCTCTTCCCCCGGCAGGAGAACGCCGTGGCACTCAAGGCGGATCGTGGTGCCCAAGGCGAACGGACGCCTGCTCGTCTCCTCGAGGCCTCTCTCCGGATGCGGCCGGACCGGATCATCCTTGGCGAGCTGCGGGGGGAGGAAAGCCGGACTTTCCTCGAAGCGATCAACACCGGGCACGGCGGGTCGTTCACGACGATCCACGCCGACACGGCGCGAAAAGCCATAGACCGGTTGGCGATCATGGTCATGGCTGCCGGGCTGGGTATGGAGTTCGAAGAGGTGAAGAGGTACTGCGAGGGAAGCGTGGACCTGGTGGTGCAGCTTTCACGGCAGGGTGGGCGGCGTGGGGTGGCGGAGATACTGTGTATGTGAGGGTCGAGAAGGGCGGAAAGCGGACATTCTGAGCACCCTCAGACCATACCGACCGCAAAGCCGGCCAGACGTGTGAACAGCCAAAACATCGAGACTGTCCCGATCCCGTAGGCCGCGAGCGGGCGCAGTATGGGAAGAGGGCGGGTCTGAAGCAGGGCGAAGGCGCGGAAGGCAAGCAGGACCACTGCCACGAACATCAGCTGGCCGGCCTCGACGCCAAGGTTAAAGGTCAGCAAGGCCAGCGGCACGTCCGATTGCGGCAGGCCGGTTTCCTTCAGCGCGCCCGCAAAGCCGAAGCCGTGCAGCAGCCCGAAGGCAAAGGCGACCAGCCAAGGGAAACGTTCCGAGACCCGCAGTTGCCCTGGCTGCGCCTTGGCCAGTTCGACGGCCAGAAAGACGATGCTGAGCGCGATGGCGGCCTCAACCGGCCTTTGCGGCAGGCTGAACAGGCCAAGCGTGGCACCGGCCAGGGTGATGCTGTGGGCGATGGTGAAGGCGGTGATGGTCTTCAGCAGCATCCAGCGGTTACGGATCAGAAGGATCAGCGCGAAGACGAACAGCAGGTGGTCATAGCCCGACAGGATGTGATCGACGCCGAGGCGGAAATAGGTGGCGGCAACCTCGCCTGCGCCTTGCCGGCCCTTCACGACAAAGCCGGGGGCCTCCGGGGTCAGGCGCGCGATCTCGACCGACCCGTCCAGATAGGCGATGCGCGCCAGAACATCGGTCATCGTGGCCTCAAGCCCCTCGACCCTTATGGTCTGACCCTTCAGACCCGGATCGCAGGTCACGGACCACCGCTCGTTGAAGGCGCCGGCCTCGATGTCCCGCACCGGCTCTCCCGTCGTCCGGCAGGAGGTGGGCAACTGCGCGTAGATGGCCAGGCGCCGGTCCCCCAGGGCGGGCACCTTCCAGAGAACCTTGAATGTCTCCGGCGCGGTCTCTTCGATCGCAAGATAGCCGGGCCTCAGTTCATGGGCCCAGGTCTGGACGGGCACAAGGATCATCCAGAGCAGCAGAAGCAGGCGGATCATGGCGACGATGCCCCGGTGGAGGGGGCTTCGATGGTGACCGTGTACTGCGACAGCAGCTTGTCGAGCTGCGCCCTTTCGCGCCGGATCCGTTCCGCGGTCTGCCAGTCCCGCAGCACCGCCTCGCGCACCTCTGCAAGCGGGGGAATCCGGCCGGGCTGGCGCTCCGTCACCCGCACAAGGTGGAGACCGTAGGACGACATGATCGGCCCCGACCAGCTGCCGACCGGGGCCCCGGCCAGGGCCGAGGCAAACTCGGGACCGAAGTCATCGCCGATGCGGGTGACCTCGGTCGGCGGCTCCACCGCTGGCAAAAGGGTCGGATCGCCGAGACTTTCGGGGTTCAGGTCGGACTGGGCGCGCAATCGGGCCAGAAGCGCGTCGGCATCTTCGGCGATTGCGTCGCCGCGCCGCTCGGGGCTCAGGAACACCTGTTCGAAGCCGATCCTGGGGTCAACTTCGTAACTGGCCGCATGGGTATCGAGATAGGCCTGCAGCTCGTCTTCGGTGGGCGTCAGGGCGTCGACTTCGGCCTCCGACAGGAACTCCATCTTCTGGCGAAGCCGGCGCCGGATCACCGGGTCGTCCTGGTCAAGGCCCAGGGCCAGCGCCTCGCGGACCAGCACTTCCTCGGCGACATAGTCGTCGATCAGGCCTTTCAGTTCTTCCTTGCTGGGCGGGCGCTGCCAGGTCTGGGCAAAGACCGCCGCCATCTGTTCGATCCGGGCCACGGACACGACGATGCTGTCGTCCGGCCGGGCCGCGCTGCGCGGCGTCAGGACGCCGTAGGCCGCGAAGATCATGAGGGCGAGCACCGCAAAGTGCAGCAGCGGCTCTTTCAGCAGCTTGCGGAACACGATCTGACGACACCTTCCTGCATCACGCCCGCGGCGTGCCATTCATGGGCCCGGCCGTGCCCGAGGACGGCCGGTGCCGGTCGGTTCCCGGTCAGGGCGTGTACCAGATGGGAGAGGTATAGGCCCGTTCCGTCACCGTCATGGCCGTGCCGTCCAGCGGCTTGATGCCAAAGCGCTTGGCGTCATAGGCCGTCCAGCGCGGCGTCGGGATCTCGATCACGCGGCCATAGTAGAAGGCCCGCTGCTTGGGATCGAAATCGGGGTCCGTCCAGGTCGCGATCAGTTCGGGCGCGCCGATCGTGTTCGTCCAGGTGGCATTGGCCACATCGACCGTGCTGCCGACCGAGGGGACTTTGCCCTCTGCATCCGGCGTGCGGTCGCCGCTCCAGGCCACGTCATAAACCTGTTCGTGGGTTTCTCCGTTCTCGTCGATCCAGCCCTTGACGATCTGGTAGCGGTCCAGGTTGGCGCCGATCGGGTCCTTCAGCGCGGCGACAAGGAAGGTCGGAACCTTGCCTTCCGGCGCAGCGCGCAGGTCCCCGCCCATGGGCACGCCCTTCTGATAGCCGACGGCCGCCGGATTGCGGGTCGCGGCATCCGCCGCCTCGAAATCCCAGCCGCCGAACAGCCGCACGACCATGCGCGACCCCGTGGTGGCATAGGTTTCCTTGCGCTGCATCGCGTCCCAGAGCGCGGCACGGGTGTTCTCGGTGGCCCAGACGGCCGCATAGCCAGAGGCGCTGACCTGCCAGTCCATGATCTTGATCTTGGACACCGGGTTGTTCACGAAGACTTCCGTCAGGCGCTCCGGGCTCGGTTCCATCGGGGTGGTCTTGCCGAAGAAATTCTCTTCCTCGACGGCGGCAAGGCCGGTGTGGGCATCGGTGCTGCCGATCATGCCGAACTTGTAGGGGTTGGTTCCGAGTTCGGCTTCAAGCTTCAGGCCGTTGCGAAGGGCGGACCGCGCATATTCGAACGGAAGCATGTCCGGCGTCTTGGCCACGCTGCCGTCGAGATTGCCGAAATCCCAGCGCTCGAAATTCGCGAACTCGTCATTGGGCGACAGGGTCGGATGGGTTTCGCCATCGCCCTTTGTCTGCGTGACTTCGTAAAGCGGCTCCCATTTGGCGCGCTGGTCCACATACGCCTTGTCCAGCGGCTTGCCGGTGAAGGATTCGATCAACGGGAACATGATGCCGTTGGACAGGTTGCCGTTGTGGGCGATGGCCAGCACGCTGCCGCCGGTCTTTTCCTCGTAAGCCTGCATCCATTTCCACAGATCGCGCGGATCGTCGCTGCCCAGCGGCTTCATGGTCGTGAAGGGCACGACCTGATCGGCCCTGCTCGCGTCGTCGCGGAAGATCACGTTGCGATGCAGGTTGTTGCCGCCGGTGTTGGAGGTCCATTCATAGCCGATGAAGGCCGTGAAGCGCCCCGGGTCGTTGTATTCCTCGGCCGCCGCGACCGTGTCCTGCCAGGCATTCTTGAAGGCCTTGGTGTCGGGTGCGTAGATCATGGTTTGCGGGAGTGTTCCCATGGAAAAGCTTGAAATGATCTCAAGCGCCGCCGTCGCACCCTGGCCGGACATGATCATGTCATACCAGGTCCTTGCCTGAGGATCGGAAATCACCTCGGGCTTGCCGGCAAAGAAGTCCGGGAACATCCCCATGTTGTCGGAATGGTCAGCCACGACCAGGAAGTCGAGCGGGCGGGACAGTTTTGCGAGCTGCCCGCTCGACGCCATGATCTCTTCGCCCAGGGCAAAGCGAAAGGCATCGCGGGGGGTCAGACGGGCCCCGAAGGCGCCCGCATCGAAAGAGCCCGCCGTGTGCAGGTGGGTATCGCCGAAGAAGGGGCGGGTGGGGTAGTTCCGCCCGACATAGGGCGAATAGGCGGGCTTGGTGGCAAACACCATCTCCGCCGAAGCCTTGTCCATGGTGCCCACATCCTGGGCGACCGCGCCGCTGCCAAGCAGGGCGGTAACAACTGAACCGATAACCAAGCTGCGCTGCATTTGATTCGTCCTCCCGGGGTCGATCTTCGTTAACCCTACGCCCGTCAGGTGAGCCGCGCACTTTGCAAATCGCCGCAGCTCCAACATAGTTCTGAACCGGCCGACACCTTTCTTTTGGTCAGTTCTTGGTCATCGCGCGTGGCCGGTCTGGGCGCGAAGAAGGGGTGGTCGGCTGAGCAACTGCAGACTGTGCAGCCTACCTGTGCGTCACCTCAGGGGCCTGTCGAAAGATGCGCCATGGGTGAAAAGCGGCCTTTACTCTCAACGTTGGGCCACACATTCCCTCGCCGCCGAATGGACAACATCAAAGATGTAAGAAATGCGCAGTATGGAAGTCTGAGCAGAACCCCTCGCATGCAGAATCGGCGTCCCAGGGTGGACGTCTCGTACGACTTTGCCCTTCGGGCTTGGACATCAGACTTGCGGTCAGAGCAGGGTGGATGTGGCCGTGCAGAAGCGGGTACTCATTCGGAAGAGACCAGGTTGAAGTCCTTCGCCGCGGCGAACCTACAATCGGGACGTCAGACCCCTACTATTCCACGGGGGTCACGTCGATCCGACCCGCCCGAATCGCGTCCATGAAGCGAGAATGGTCGCGCTCGGCCTGGTTGGCATAGTCGGCGCTATAGTGTGCAACCGCCTTGTCGAATGAATCCGACTTGCCCAGGTAGCCACTGATCATCGCCGCATCACCAGCCCGCGCGTGGGCCCGCGCCAGCGCCCAGCCACAAATGGCGCCATAGTCTTCCATGGTCTTCGGCGTGAAGGCTTCGACCAATGGTTTGACCTTGATGTCACGCAATTGGCGCAGGTAGAAGTGGCGCTTTTCCGTGCCGTGACCCTGCGTCCAACCAAGAAAGATGTCGCTCGCAGACTGCATCAGCCGCTGGCCGACTACGACGCGTTGGCCTTGATTGGAGAAGACGCTTTTCGGCAGGTGCGGTTCAAGCACCGACTGGCGCGCTTCTTTGATCTGCAGAAAGATCGGATCATCGTCTTCCGCCGTCATCAACATGATGCAGCAGAATGTACCCACACTGCCCACTCCGACCACTTTCATCGAAAAATCCCGCAGCCGGTAACGATCGTAAAGGACGCGCCGGTCTTCGGACAACGTCTGACGGTAGTCGGCCAGTGTCCGGTGGATCAGGTCCATGGTCTCTTTCCGTTTGATTTCCGGATGATGGTAAATCAGGGGAAGGTCCTCCCTGATCACTGGATGACCATCCACAGTTTCGGTCATCTTCGGAAAATCGTCTTCGGCGATGCTTCGCGTCGCAGCTCGCTCGACCCGTTTCTTGGCTCGCCTCCTGGTTGCGTCCTCACGGGCCAACTCCATTGCGGCATCGAAGTCAATTCGGGCGTACCAGACATCCAGAGCCTTCATTTCGGCGAACTCTCGCATGTGTTCGCGGTAGGATCGAACACACGAGAGTGTCACGTCCCTCTGGTCAGATCTCGAAAAGCAATTTGCGCGCGCCGCCAGCATGAAGCTGGTGGCAAGGCGCTTGACATCCCACTCCCACGGGCCGGGCATGGTTTCATCGAAATCATTGATGTCGATTACAACCCGCCGCTCCGGCGTGGCGTAGGCCCCCATGTTCAGGAGATGACAATCGCCGCAAATTTGGGTTGTGATGCCGGAGACCGGTGACTTCGCCAGGTCCGCCGCCATGATGGCGGCTGTTCCTCGAAAGAAGGTGAAGGGCGAAATCATCATCCGACCATGACGGATCGGGACCAGGCTTTCGATTCTGCCCCTGTTGCCTTCAATCACCTGTTCGACTGGATCGCGGCGCTCTGACAGAGCATGCCATTGACTATGTGACTCATGCGGCACCTTGTCGCGCAATGCCTTGCCAGCGGCCTTGCGCTCACTTCGATCCATCTTGCGCTCTGAAGGCAGGATCTGGGTGTCGGATGTCTCCTGTGCTGACTTGTTCAAGAACGTTGCTCCATGATCTTGGGTCAGGGCCGATTTCTCATCATAACCAGACGATAGCGGCTACGGCGAGCGCGGCGGCCGGAAGGAAGGGAGATTTTGGGCTGCCGTTGTCCTGAGACCCATCTTGCACCGATACTGAAAGCGAAGGACTTGAAAGGCGCAGGCAGGCCATCGGTGGCCCCATCATGTGGGTCTCAACTGGTTTCCGCTCACAAAATGTCCATTACCCAATGGCAGCTAAGGGCCGATATCTGCCCATGTGAGAATGCGGTAAGGTGCACCGACGATGCGCCGGTTAGACCCGCGCTGGTACCTTCCGTGTGCGCTTGGCGCTGTCCGAAATATGCCGAAACACCCGTGCCGCGTCTCCGAAGGCCTCGGAGCCCGCTGGTCCAGCGGATGCAGTTAAGCCTGACAGCTTCCCAACAGGCGCTGGCCTGCTTTCCGCCCCGCCTCCTTGTACTGTCGGCAACGCCTTCCCCTTCCGCGCCCGGTCAATCGGCCCAAAGTGCCAATCCTCGTAGTACCGGATGTGCCGCGCCCGGATCGGGTACTGCCCCTCGGGCAGCACCAGCACCTCATCCAGCGGAAACCGTAGTACCTGGTTTGCCGAAATCAGCGGCCGCTCTTCCGACCGCCTGCTGACATTGGCACTGTCCTCCAAGGCCCGGACACGCGACTGGCTTTCAGTCACGGCGGTGATTGTGGACCGCCCCAAGGCATTCGACAGCACCTCGGCGGTGCGGTCATCCTGCGGCGTCATGTAGATCTGGACACCAGCCCCACCCTGCAGGGATCGCCGACCGGTTTCTCCATAGATGTCGTCCAAACCAGGAATGGTCTGGGAGATGATGAAGAACCGGCCGCCGAAACTGCGGATGGTCTTGATGGAAGAGAGGACGAGGGGCTGGCGGCCGAGCTGGTCGAACTCGTCCATCAGGAACATGACCGCATGGGGTTCGTCCGGTCCCGGCTCACGCCGCTGGAGGGAGGCGATGGCATCCGCGAAGAGAAGGCGGACGAGGGGGGCCAAGGTTTTCAGGTGCTCGGGCTGGACGACGATGTAAAGGCTTTGGGGATCCCGGCGGAAGGTTGAAAAATCGAAGTCGCTGGCGGAAGTCACCCGGTCGACCGCCGGGTCGTTCCAAAGTTCCAGGCCCGATCCCTGGATGACAGACACATAGGCCCCGAGGGTCTTTTCCGGGACGTCGGCCATCTCGAGGAAGGTGCGAGAGACGATCGGGATGTTCGTGGTCTCGGCAATGGCCGTGTAGCTCTTCTTCTTGTCGCCACCCCCGGCCATGATCTCACCGGCAAAGCCCAAGGTCGGGCGACGTTGTTCGATGGCGTAAAGACAGGAGGCGATGAACAGCCGTTTGCCCGCATTGAAGAAGCTCTGCGCGCTTTCGCCTTCCGGGATGAGGAAGAGGTCGGCCATCGAGTTCAGCGCGGTGTACTGACGCTCGGCAGAGGGCAGGGCGGCGATCCGGGCAAGCGGGTTGAACCGGTGCGAACCACGGTCCTCATCGAAGGGCGAGAAGTACCAGATGCTGTTCTTCAGCCCGTGCTTGCGATGAATCGAGGTCTTCGCGAAGTTCTCGCCCTTCACGTCGAGGATGATCGCCGAGCCCGAGAAGTAGAGGAGGTTCGGGATGACGAAGCCGACGCCTTTCCCACGGCCCGTCGGCGCGATCATCATCGCATGCGGGAAACGGTCGGGCGGAGCCATCACAAAGGGCGCGTCGGATTTCGGGAGGCCGAGCTTGCCGAAGATGAAACCGTTCTGGTCGAGGGTGCCGACCATGTGGTTGCGCTTCAACTCTCGGCGCGACTGGAAATGCGCGTCGTCATACTGATTGAGGCGGCCGCGATGCACCCCGGCCAGTCCGACGAGCGTCAGGGCGACCGTGACAGCACCGGTGATGATCAGTGCGCCCTGCAATACCGCGGGCCGCGCGGCGAGGTCGGCCCAGGCGTAGCGAAGAAACCAGGGGCCTATGGGGCTCAGGGTGTCGAGGCTCTCCCGGAAAGCGGTGATCACATAGATCGTCGCAAGCATGCCGCCGATGTAGAGACCGGTCAGCAGGCCAAGGAGCAGCGCCAGCGGATACCGCCAGGCGGTGTCGAGGTTTGAAAGCATGGGTCTGTCCTCAAAGTTCGTGGCCGGTGTCGCGTTCGGCGGCGCGGTCGCGCTTCCACAATTCGGCGGCGCGATGCTGCGCCCTTGCGAGGTCTGCCCAAGGTCCGACCTCGCTCGACTGACCGAGGTCGCCTTCGTTCTTCAACTCATGCGCCACCGCAGCCCTGAGCGCCGGATCTCGGACCTGTTCGTTGAGCGGAGCGAGGTCCCCTGACCGAACGCGGTCCAGGTCCTCGGGCTTCAGGGTGTCATGCATCCGGTCGACGATGGCCTCGAGTGCGGGTACCTCTGACAGGCGCAAATTCCGATCGGCGGTAAGGAGCTGATCCTTTGCCAGAGCTTCGGTAAGGACAGGGGTCAGATCGAGGCCCTTGAGCGCGCCATCAATCTCCTGACTGAGCGCACGCTCTGTCTCCATCCAGAACACCTTCTGCATCGTGTTCGGCTGGGCATCGATCCAACTCGCCCGCTGACCTTCGCTGCGTTCCTCCAAGGTGAACCTTGCAACCATTTCCTCGACGGATGTGCCTGCAATGCGAAGCTCTTCCTCCCGAATGGAGAAGAGCGCCGTCAGCCTCTCGCCCACTTCTTCCCGGACATGGGCCAGTGTGGCACGTAGACCGGCGTCGAGTGAAACGCCCTCGGTTTGGCCCTGATCCAGTCGCGCCAGCGACGCGAGGGTCGCGTTATGGTAAGGGTCGTCACTGTGCTCCAGGACCCGCGCATGTTGGGCCAGAAGCTGGTTGTCTGGGGCAAGCTTCAGGGAGGCCCGCGCCTGTTCGGCAAAACTGTGCTCCAACGCGACCCGCTCGGCCGAGGGTTCCATGGCACGGATCGCCTCCCACGCCTCGGTGGCCGAAGCGATCATCTCGCTGCGCGCAGCTTCAATACGTGCAAGGGGGTCGCCCTCGGCGTGAAGCGAGAGATCGGGCATCAGGGGAACTCCTTGTCTGAGAGCAGCGGCAGAGGCGCCAAGCGCCTGCGCCAGCCGGGAAAGGTAGGAAGAGTTGCCCGCCTCAGCGCCGGCTACAGCGGCAAGACCGGCGAGGTCGCCCAAGGCGTCGTATTCGCGGGCGAAGCCCTGCAACACGGCAAGCCGTCGGCTCCGCTCCCCGTCGGACAGTGGCGGCGGTGCAGTTGGTGTGGGCTTCCCATCCTCTCGCGAGGCACGCAACTCGGATTGGCGCGGTGGGTTCTCGATGATGCCGCGGGAAAGGCGCGACGAGGCGAGGATGTTCAGCCCATACGAATGGCTGATCTCGGCGTGAAGCTCGCGCATCACATCGAAGTTCAGCGCGGCGTAGCGACAGATCGACAGGAACCGGCCTTCTTCGATGCCATGCTTGTCGACCACGAAATGCGCATGCAGATGGTCAGTGTCCTTGTGCAGGGCAGCCACGTAGCGCCAGACATCCCCATACTCACCGGACCCGAACACAGCCTGACCCCATTCCCGGGCGATGACCTCGGCGCGCTCGGCGTCCGCCCCGCGCGGGAAACTCAGGACGATGTGATCGGCATGCCCACGACGCGGCGCGCCTGTCCAGGTCGAAGACCAGATATCCGCCGTCCGCTCCGTTCGCGCGGGATCGAAGTCGCGCTCATAGCCCGCCAGATTGCACCAGGTGCTATGCACCCCGTCTTCCCGGGCCACATAGTCGAGAAGGCGCTTCAGCTCCTGCGGCGTTCGGGCACTGCCACCCGCAATTCGTTTGACGACCGACTGCCAACCACGCGGCCCGCCAGCGTTTCGCAGGAGTGCCCGGGACTGACGTTCCTTGCGTGAGCCGAGATGGGACGACGCGCCGTCGCCACCGCCGCGCCCGCGACGCCGGTCATCGAGAACATGACCGAGAACCAGGTCTTCGACAGAAGGCGAGCGGGTCATTTGGGCGCCACGGCAGAAGCGTCGGCGGCATGGGCAAATGCGGAGGCTTGATCACCAAGTCCCTGCTTGGCCCTCAGCGCGGACAGGAGGTGGACAACGTCTTCAACCAGATCATCGACCCGCGCGCCAACCTTGCGTACGAGGGCGGCATCGCGGGCATTCCAGGTCAGGCGTCCGACCGCCCCTAGACGGGCGATCTGGTTGAGGTTGTTGCCGACGGCTGACAACTCGCGCCGGGCTGCAGCGATGGCATCAAGCTCGTCTGCCTGGATGGCCAGACGATCGCTTGCCTGTCTGACCAGATGCCGGATTGCCTCGGAAACCGTCAGACCGCTTGCCTCGGCAACCGCCTGAAAGACTGCATGCTCGTCTTCCGTGATGCGGATGTTCAGCTTGACCGAAAGCCGCCGCACCTCCTTCCGGTCAAGGCTGCCCTTGATGCGTGATAGTGCCTGGCGGGACCTGCCCATCGACCTCGCCACGGCCGCAACGCTCTCGCCAGCGAGGAGCCGCGCCGTGATGGCGGCGGTCTCAGCAGAGGTCAGGCGTGAGCGTGGCATTGCATCATTACATGTGTTTTGTAATCGTTGCGCATCATGTACCACACATCACCGTTCCTGCCAACCGTCCTCACCGGCCGGTTTCCGCTCCTCCGATGAGGAGCCCGCCTGCGGAAACCGGACAGCCGGTGAGGACTCCAAATGGCGTCAGGGGTCGGCGGCTGGCCCGCCGACTGCATCCCTGCGCCCCGGCCGCCAGGCCTCCGTTTGGCGTGAGACCAAACGGGTCGAGCGCCTTGAAACCTTGGGCTTCGCCAAGGCTTGCGTTCGCTTCAGGACGGACCGCCGAGCAAGACCCGAATGTCCGAAGGGAAAGGAATCCCGGGAAGGGAGGAGGGACGGGTGACCGAGGCGGAGTGACCGTCGAAAGCTGCAAAGAAGTGACCTGGTCGTGACGTGGTTTTGTGGCCGCGCGCCTGAGCAGGGCGCAGACGATGCCCGATGGTCCGAACCGGCAAGCGGGCAGACAGGCAAGCAGGCAGAATGTCCAGCATGCAGGCGATTGGCAGTTCAAGCGCGGGATGTCCACTCCACGGGTCCCAATGGCACCCAACCTTCGGGCTAACCAGGTGGACAGTTTTCCGGGCGGGCATGCAGACATGCAAACCGTCATGCGGGCCGGAAGGCAGGCGGTCACGACCGCAAATCGTCCCAGGCCATCACCCCGGCGCCGCGCCGCAGCATTACGGATGCGGGAATCCTTAAGAAACATGAAGGCGCAGGGCCCGTGTTACAACTTCCAGCACATGCGATTTGACGTTTCTGCAACCTTATGCCTAAACGGCGCACCGGATGCTGGTCGGATTAGTGACGCCTTTACAAAGGCTTCGCGCGGTCTTGCCCTGCCTGCGGTGCATCGCCTTCCGCAGCGTCATGAAAGAGCGCCGGATGCCGGTGCGAGGGGTAGTGAGTACCGTTTGTGGAGGCGTCATTTCATGCAAGTCATTACCATCGTGCAGACCAAGGGCGGCTCGGGCAAGACCACGACCGCCATGCTTCTCGCGTCTGCAGCACTGAACCTCGGGCGCCGCGTCACCCTGATCGACGGTGACGTCAACGCCCAACTCGGCCGTTGGCGCGACAGCTTCGAACTGGCCACCTGGGAGAGTGCGCAGAAGCCCGACTGGCCAGAGAGCCTGGCGATCCTCTCGCCGCCTGAGAGCGTCGAAGGGCTTCTGTCGCTCCTCGAGGCCGAGGAAACGCGTGGCGTCGATCTCGTCGTGATCGATACCCGACCGGGCACCCATACTGACACTGAGGACTTTTGCCTGATCTCCGATCTGGTGCTGATCCCAGCACGTCCTGTCTATGCCGAATGGGAAATGACCCATCGCGCCGTCCTCTGGATGGACGACCTCCGCGCCTCGATTGCCGAGGGCGAGCGGTTCCCGGCAGTCCGGGTCCTCGTCATGGACGCGAGGCCGAAGATCATCGACGCCGCAACCCGGGAAGGGGGAATGGCTCAACTGCCGAAACGCGACCAGGAAGTGCTGCAGGAAATCCTGCGTCTCGACCATCTCGATGTGATCGTCCCGCATTCGCGGATCCTCGAACAGCTGGGCTACCACGGCCCCCTCGGACCGGCAGCCCGCGCCAACGCCAAGGCACCCGGCGGTCGGTTGCTGGCGGACGCCATCACCCGCCAGCTTGAAGTCGCGGAACTCGTCCTGACGGGGATCGACGAGGTGATCCCTGCATGAGCCGTTTCCGCCTTCCTGCACGCGTCGCACCTTCCCCGGCGGCAGAAGAACCGGGCTTGCAGAACTCCGCCGCACGTTTGCGGTCGTCGCGCGAAGTTCAGTCGCGCATCCTCGCCGAGCGGCGCGCACCGGACGCTGGACCAGGAGCGGAGAGCGTCGCGGCCCAACTTCCTGACCTACCGACGTCGCCCGTGGCGGAAGCGGGGTGGGCCGGGAAGAGGGAAGGGGAGGAGGGCCCGCCGTCGCCTCTATCATGGCCGCCCGGGGCTCCCGCTGGTGTGGTGTCAAAGCCCCGGAAAGAGAAGCTGGTGGTTCTGTTTCGACTTCCGCTCGCGACCGAAAGGCATCTGGAGCAGATCCCGGGTGCGGGCGAGTTGACCCCGGCCTACATGCTGCGCGCCTTCGCCAAGGAAGCCCGTGCGGAATTGCGGCGACTATTGCCCGAAGAAGATATCAATGCGCATGCAGACGAGGCGAGGCGCATCTTCGCCATGTCGGCAACAGACATGGCGGTCGGCGAAGCGATGACCGTCTACGCCCAAGCCTCTGCAATCCGGGCCATGCATGCAGCCCTTGGTGACCCCTGGCAGATCGAGCCCCGGGCGACGATCGTTGGTGCCTTCCTCGCCGCCATCGCGTCGCGGCTCATCGAGGCGCGACGCGTCAGATAGACTCGGACCATGCAACAGAATTCGATGAGCTGCCGGCGATCACTCGCAGGCAAGGTCGGGCAGCGGCGCTGTCTCGAAGGTCAGGCTGTCAGCGCTCGTGACCAGAGCGAACTCGCCGCCATCCCGGAAAGTCGCAACCATCTTCGCCCAGTCCTCTGCGTCAACCGACGCCTGAGAGGCGATGCCGCCCTTGACCGGCAGACGGGCCTGTTCGCCCGACTTCGCGAGCACGACGACCATTTCCGGCGCGGCGTCTTTTTCGAAGCGGACCACAAGCGCACCGTTGGGCGTCGGCCCGAACACGCGATCCGGATCGCAGACAAGGCGCACCTCACCCGCCTCG
Organism: Rhodobacter sp.; assembly: GCA_041905595.1. Lineage (GTDB taxonomy): Bacteria > Pseudomonadota > Alphaproteobacteria > Rhodobacterales > Rhodobacteraceae > Aliitabrizicola. The sequence continues at coordinate 3,858 of JAYRKT010000041.1, read as the reverse complement.
ATGGTGAGCGCGTAGGTCGGAAGGCCACGCTCGACACCGACCGTCCAGGCGTCAAGCGCGTGGGCAGGAACAGACATCGCCGCAAGCGCGGAAACAACCAGAACGGGGGACAGAAAATGCATCGACAGGAACGCCTTTCGTGGTTCGCGTGGCGACAGCAAAGCACCACTTCTGATGGCGTTAGATATGTTCTGACGGCCCACATGTCCATGACTGCGGCGCGACAACGGTTCATCGGGGGCAGGAATGGATGACGTCGCCCAAATCAGGACCAAGCCGTCGATCATCGATCGTCGGCTGTGGCGGATCGACCGCGGGAACCGGGAGCTTGTCGCAGAGCGCCTTCGCACCGCAAGCGGCCGGTTCAGGACAGTGTGGCTGGTCCCGGAAGAAACCCTGCGCGGCGTTCTGTGGGTGGAGGTTGTCGAGGTAGAACCTGGCGATCCGTCGCTATGACTCATCAGCTTTCTGAATCGGGCCGCCCGGATCGATTCAGAAAAGCAATTGGACTTGGAGAGCGGCAAGGCAGAGTCTGTACGGGGAGGACCGCCATGGCTCTGGCACATCTGCACCGCATCGACCCTGAGGCCAACATGGCTCGATTCTACTGCATCGATGTTGCGGCGACGCTGTTCGGCGACGTCTCCGTCTTGCGGACCTGGGGCCGGATCGGAACGCACGGACGGACGAGCATCGAAACCTGTGCTTTCCTTGAAGAAGCGGAGAGAGCGGCATCGCAAACCCTCCGACGGAAGTTGCGGCGGGGCTATCGGCCGGCTGGCCAGATACTGCCGCCAGACCTTGCGGTGCGAGATCAGTCAGGCCTTACGCTGAAGTCTGCCTTCAAGCTCGGCACCGGCCTCGATGGCGATCCGCTCATGGATGACATCGGCCTGCACGACCGCGCTCGGCGCGAGCTGAACGTTTCGCGCCGAGATCGTGCCCGAAACCGCCCCAAGCACGACGAGGTCGTGGGCGACGACGGAACCTTCAATACGACCTGAACCAGCGACGGTGATCTCTGGCGCCTGCAGTGACCCGAGGACGTTGCCTTGGACCTCGATCGGTCCACTGGAGGTGGCATCGCCTTCGATGACAAGGTCCTGCGCGAAGACGCTGCGGCGAGCGTGCGAACTTGCCGGGTCTGGCCAACGGTCGAGGTCGCCATTTGGGGTCTTCATCTTGGTGCCGCCTCAGTTCAACTTCGCGCCGCACGACTGGACCAGAAGCGAAACGAAAGGGCAACGCGCGGCGCTCTGATCGGCGAAGAAGCGCGTCAGGACCGCGGCCCTCAATCGAGTCGCATAATTTTGATTATGTAATGCACAACAGCGCTATGGGCCGAGGCCGTGTGAAAACTCCGACCGTTGGGCCATTCTAGCCGAAAACTGGAGATAACTGCATTCTCTCGTCGCGCTGAACAGGTTTCTGGTCGTTTTGCGGAAGCGAGTTCGACGAGAGTGACGATGGCCCCAAGTTTCCACACAGCCTCGGCCGGTTACCTTGAAGGCGTTGCACATCGCGGATGTCACAGTAGGGTGTTGAGGCTCTGGCCTTGCATCATAGGGGGAACTCTTGCGGATTGTCGATAACACCACGACCCTTTTGGGCGATGACATGAAGCGAGAGCTAGCAGGGGCTTCGAAGTGCCGTGTCGCGGCTGCGTGTTTTTCAATTTATGCCTTTGATGCCCTGAAATCTGAGCTGGGCAGGCTGAAAGAATTCGAGTTTATCTTTACCTCGCCGACCTTCGTCCCAAACGGCGCGGTCGATCGCCTCAAGAAAGAACGGCGCGAGTTTTTTATTCCACTGGCGCGTCCGGAAGGGGCTCTATCCGGCAGTGAATTCGAGATCCAGCTACGCAACAAGATGACTCAGCGTGCCGTTGCGCGCGAGTGTGCCGAGTGGATCCGTAAAAAAGCGCGGTTCAAGTCGAACGCGACCGCCGCGCCTATGCAGCAATTCGCCCATATTCAAAAGTCAGGAACCGAGACAGCCTACATGCCCCTGTCGGGCTTCACCGCTGTTGATCTTGGGTATCAGCGTGGAGATGCGGTATCCAGTTACACACAGGTGATGGATGAACCGCCGTTTGCGCAGACCTACCTGAATCTTTTCGATCAGATCTGGCACGATCAGGAGAAGCTTCGCGATGTGACGGCAGAGGTGCTGGAGCATATCGAGTCAGTTTATCAGGAAAATCCGGCCGAACGTGTGTACTTCCTGATCCTCTATAACCTGTTCAGTGATTTCCTGAGCGAGATCGACGAGGATGTCCTGCCCAAGGACAAAACGGGTTATCTTGAAAGTCTCGTCTGGCAAAAGCTCTTCAATTACCAGCGTGACGCTGCCGTCGGGGTGATCAACAAGCTTGAGACCTACAACGGCTGCATCCTTGCGGATTCGGTTGGCTTGGGGAAGACGTTCACAGCTTTGGCGGTGATCAAATACTATGAGTTGCGCAACAAGGATGTACTGGTTCTTTGTCCCAAAAAGCTGGCGGACAACTGGCGCAACTATAACGCCAATCTGACAACCAACATCTTTGCCAAGGATCGCTTCCGCTACGACGTGTTGTGCCACACCGACCTGTCGCGCACATCCGGCGAGTCCTTCGGCATGCGCCTGGACCGGGTGAACTGGGGAAACTACGATCTTGTGGTAATCGATGAATCCCACAACTTCCGAAATAATGACGTCTACAAGGACCGCGAGACCCGGTATCAGCGCCTGATGAACAAGGTCATCAAGGCTGGGGTGAAAACCAAGGTCCTGATGCTCTCGGCCACCCCCGTAAACAATCAGTTCACCGATCTGCGCAACCAGCTGGCCCTTGCGTATGAGGGGCACTCTGACGCACTGAGCAAGAACCTCAAGACCAAGACGAGTGTCGAGGAAATCTTCCGTCGTGCGCAGACCGCGTTCAACGCATGGTCCAACCTACCGCCCGAAAAACGCACCCCAGCTGCAATCCTGCGATCATTGGATTTCGACTTCTTCGAGCTCCTCGATGCGGTCACCATCGCCCGTTCACGCAAGCATATCGAAACCTTCTATGACACAGCCGATATCGGGAAATTCCCGGCTCGACTAAAGCCCCTGTCACACCATCTACCGATAACCCAGCGGCCAGATGTCATAGGCTTCAACGAGATCTTTTCGCGGCTCAGTGATCTGAAAATGGCCGTCTATGCACCGGTCAATTATATCCAGCCCAGTCGGTTGAAGAAGTATGAAGACCTCTACGACACCAAGACAGAGGGCGGCAAAGGCACGCTGAAGCAGGCGGACCGTGAGAAAAGCCTTCAGGCACTGATGACCACCAACCTGCTCAAGCGGTTGGAAAGCTCTGTCCATGCCTTCCGGATGACGCTTGGGGCCTTGTCCGGGAACATCGGGCGCACACTTGATGCGATTGCGCGGTTCGAAGCCTCCGGCGGGGCGGCGACGGTGGAGGATCTGGATATCGACCTCGAGGCCATCGCAGATGAGGACGAGGATTTCGCCGATTTCTCTGTCGGCAAGAAGATTAAGATTGACCTCGCCGACATGGACATCACGGCCTGGAAACAGGAGCTGTCCGTCGACAAGATCATCATCGACGGCTTGATCGCCGAAATGGAGCGCGTCACCCCTGGTGACGATGCGAAACTGCAGCATCTGATCGCGGAAATCGCGGGCAAGATGGCCAACCCCCTGAATCCCGGCAATCGCAAGGTGATCGTCTTCACCCCACATTCTCCAAGTAAGTCGCTGATTTCGCTGTCGTAATCGTGATATTTCGCATATAAATCATGGCGTTGACGGCTGCGAGGGGCGCGTTTCATGGATCACCTGGAGGGTGCGGGCTTGGCGCGG
>JAYRKT010000083.1:0-5015 GCA_041905595.1 Rhodobacter sp. | reverse complement strand
GTCGCTTGCCCAGGCCGAGTTGACCAGGAATTCGGCCCCCTGCTTCATCCCTGCAGCGCTGAATATCTGGGCTTTGATCGCGGCGGCGCCACCTTCGTACCAGGTCACCACAAAGCCGCCATTCGCCAAGCCTGTGATCGTTGGGTGGTACTCGTCAAATGCAGTCGGAATGTTGACCAGAAACTCGGATCCTTGCTTAGGGTCAGGACCCATTGAACTTCGCCTTGTGGCGTGATCAGCCTCCGCGAGGAGACTGATCGATGAGCAACCTTTTCTGGCTGACGGACGCGCAGATGGCGCGGCTGCGGCCCTTCTTCCCCAAGAGCCACGGCAAGCCGCGCGTCGATGACCGCCGGGTCCTGAGTGGCATAATATTTATCAATCGCAATGGCTTGAGGTGGTGCGATGCACCCAAGGAGTATGGTCCTGCGAAGACCCTATACAACCGTTGGAAGCGATGGGGCGACAAGGGCATCTTCGCCCGGATGATGGAAGGTCTGGCGTCCGAGGCGGCGGTTCCGAAGACGGTCATGATCGACGCGACCTATCTCAAGGCGCACCGCACGGCTTCGAGCCTGCGGTCGAAAAAGGGGGCCCCGACGACCAGAGGGGCCGTCTGATCGGTCGGACCAAAGACGGCATGAACACCAAGCTGCACGCCATCTCCGATGCCGATGGCCGCCCGATCCGGTTCTTCATGACCGCAGGCCAGGTCAGCGACTACACCGGCGCAGCGGCCCTGCTGGGCAGGCTGCCAAAGGCGGAATGGCTGCTGGCCGACCGCGGCTACGATGCCGACTGGTTCAGAGATGCGTTGAAAGACAAGGGGATAAGGCCATGCATCCCGGGCCGGAAGTCGCGCGGCAAGCCCGTCAAGCACGACAAGCGCCGCTACAAACGCCGCAACAGGATCGAGATCATGTTCGGGCGATTGAAAGACTGGCGGCGAGTGGCCACCCGCTACGACCGCTGCCCAAAGGTCTTCCTCTCCGCCGTCGCCCTCGCCGCAACCGTCATGTTCTGGCTATGAGACAAGAACGAGATGCTGTAACGGGGCCTGCGTCGCACGCTGCCCGTTGCCGCTTGTGAGCCGAAGGGCAAGCTGTCGCCGTTCCCGTACCGGATACCAACGGAGGAATACGGGGATGAGACTGTTTGTTGGACTGGATGTGTCGTTGGCGAAGACCGCGGTCTGCGTGGTCAGCGAGCATGGCAAGATCGTGAAGGAGGCACAGGTCGCCAGCGAGCCTGAAGCGATTGCAGGCTTTGCGAAGGCGTTGGAGGGGAGTGTGGCGACCATGGGCATGGAGGCAGGTCCGCTGTCGCAATGGCTGCATCGCAGTCTGACCGAGGCCGGGCTCGATGTGGTTCTGATGGAAACCCGCCAGGTCAAGGGCGCCCTGAAGGCGATGCCGATCAAGACGGACCGGCGAGATGCCGAGGGGATCGCCCGGCTGCTCCATCTTGGCTGGTTCCGGCCCGTGCACTGCAAATCCGTATCGGCGCAAGAGGTTCGTGCCCTTCTCGGGGCGCGCAAGGCGATCCAGCAGGGCATGATCGCGTTGGAATTGTCACTGCGCGGACTGCTGAGGAACTTCGGGTTGAAGGTTGGGGCAATCTCCCGCGGCCGGTTCGATCTTCGCATCCGGGAACTCGCTTGCGGCAATCCGATGCTGGAGGCCGCGACGGCCCCGATGCTGCGCGCGCGGGCCAGCTTGCGCAGTGAACTTGCAGGGTTGGAGCGACGGGTTCGCCAGCTCGCACAGGACGATCCCGTTTGCCGGCGTCTGATGACGATGCCGGGGATCGGTGCCGTGGTCGCGCTGACCTTCCGATCCGCCGTCGACGACCCTGCGCGGTTCACATCCTCGAAGAAGGTAGGGCCATGGGTCGGGCTGACGCCCTCGCGCAACCAATCCGGGGAACGGGATGTGTCGGGTGGCATTACCCGCGCGGGCGATGCGAACCTGCGCCGGGCCCTGTGCCAGGCGGCGACGGTCATGATGAACCGCGGCCGATCGACCTGGCTTCGAACCTGGGCGGCACAGGTGGCGAGACGGCGTGGGGCGAAACGGGCGATGGTCGCTCTGGCCCGGCGGATCGGGTCGATCCTGCACCGGATGTGGCTTGACGGCACCATCTTCCAGATCGACGCCCCACCGACTGCGGCCGCCGCTTGATCCTAGTCGCAACCACCGGACCTGGCCGTTGATGCCTGCCTGAGCGCAGGCCTTCGAGGTCCCCACCGGGACGCGGTTCCGATGATGCCGTGGTCAGGACTGTCGCCGACCCGGGTCGAGCACGCTGTAAGCGAGGGTTCTCCCCCATTGGCTTTGCCGCTACCCGCGTGAAGTGAGGCTGGTCATTTTGTCCGCGAGCGTGGGTGGAGGGCGGCGTGAGGGACGGATTTGCGGGTCAGTTCGATGTTTTGGAAGAGCCGGCCGGGCGGCGGGACTGGCCGGACGAGGTGAAGGCAAGGATCGTGTTGGAGAGCCTGGCGGCGGGTGCGCGGGTGGTCGACGTGGCTCGCCGTCACCGGTTGCTGCCGTCACAACTGACGACGTGGCGTCGGCAGGCGCGCGAGGGGCGCCTTGCGCTTCCGGCGGATGCGCCGGGCTTGCCGATGGCGTCGGCGTTCGTGCCACTGGTTCTGGATGTGCCGGAGCCGACGCCGAAGCCGGACGGGAGCCGGGACCGGATCGAGATCGAGGCGGGCGGCGTGGTGATCCGTCTGCCGGGCAGCATTTCGGCGTCGCGGCTGGCAGAGATCGTGGCCGGGCTGCGGACCGTCCGGGGATGATCCTCCCGGGCCAGCGCCTGCCGATCGTGATCGCGACGCGGCCGGTGGATTTCCGCCGCGGACATGACGGGCTGGCCGCGGTCGTCCAGAACGAGTTGAAGCTCGACCCACATTCCGGCCTGACGGTGGTGTTCCGTTCGAAGCGAGGCGACAGGCTGAAGATTCTCGTGTGGGATGGCAGCGGTCTGGTGCTGATCTACAAGCGGCTCGAGAGCGGCTCCTTCACCTGGCCGAAGGTGCAGGACGGGGTGATGCGGCTGTCGCGGGCGCAGTTCGAGGCCTTGTTCGAAGGGCTGGACTGGCGGCGGGTGATGGCACAACGGGTGGTGCCGCCGGCTGCGGCGAGTTGAATCGGCCCCCTTGTTTTGCTGGGGATGGGCTGCACCATCGGGTAAACTTCACCCATGTCGTCCGCGTTCGATCCCGACCTCCTGGCCCAGTTGCCACCCCCGCTTCGCGAAGCGGTCGAGGCGCAGTTGGAGACGGCACTGACGGCCGAGGCGGCGCTGCGACAGCACCTGGAGGCGGAGAATGCCGACCTCCGCGCCCGCAACGATCGGCTCGAGCATCTCGTCGGCGAGCTGCAGCGCGCCCGCTTCGGGCCCCGGTCCGAGAAGCTTCCCCCCGACCAGCTGGAGCTGGCGTTCGAGGACATCGAGGTGGCGATCGCCGCCACCACGGAAGAGCATGACGCGGCCACGGAAGCACGGACCGGGGCACGGCCAGCGCGCCCGCCGCGGGGGCCACGCAGTCTGCCGAAGGATCTGCCGCGGGACGAACGGGTGCTCGAGCCCGAAGACCTGGCCTGCCCCTGCGGCTGCGGGCAGATGGTGCGGATCGGCGAGGACCGGTCGGAACGGCTGGACGTCACGCCGGCGCAGTTCCGGGTTCTGGTGACGATCCGGCCCCGCTACGCCTGTCCAAAGGGACGCAGCGGCGTGGTCCAGGCCAAGGCGCCGCCTGCGCTGATCGAGGGCGGATTGCCGACCGAAGCGCTGCTCGCCCATGTCGCCGTGTCGAAATTCTCCGAGCATCTTCCCCTCTACCGCCAGTCGCAGGTGATGGCGCGGCACGGGATCGGCGTCGACCGCTCGACGCTCGCCGACTGGATGGGCAAGGTGGCGTTCCATCTCGGCCCGATCGTCGATCGGATCGCCGAGCACCTGAAAAGCTCGGGCAAGCTCTTCGCCGACGAAACCACGGTGCCGGTGCTGAACCCCGGGGCGGGAAAGACGAAGTCGGGCTTCCTCTGGGCCATGCTGCGCGATGATCGGCCGTGGGGCGGTACGGCTCCGCCGGCGGTTGTCTTCACCTATGCGCCCGGCCGCGGCGGGACCCATGCCGAGGCCATGCTGAAAGGCTTCGAGGGCATTCTGCAGGTCGACGGCTACAAGGGTTATGACCGTCTTGCCGATGGTCGGCGTGCCGAGGGCGGGGCCTTGCAGCTGGCGTTCTGCTGGGCCCACGTGAGGCGCAAGCTGATCGACGCTCGCCCCAAAGCCGGCTCGCCCATCGTGGACGAGGCGCTCAGGCGCATCGCCGCCCTCTATGTCATCGAGAAGGAAATCCGCGGCCAGTGCCCCGATCTGCGCCGTACCGTCCGGCACGATCGGACCGTTCCGCTGCTCGAGACCCTGCGCATCTGGCTGACGGAGCAGGCCGCGCGGCTCTCGACGAAATCCGACCTTGGGATGGCCGTCGGCTACGCGCTGGACCATTGGCAGGGTCTTGTACTCTTCGCCGAAGATGGACGCGTCGAGATGGACTCCAACCTCATCGAGAACCAGATCCGTCCGGTAACTCTCGGAAGGAAAAACGCATTGTTTGCTGGCCACGACGAGGGCGGCCGTTCCTGGGCCCGCTTCGCCTCGGTCATCGGAACGTGCAAGCTCAACGGCGTCGAGCCCTACGCCTGGATCAAGGCCATCCTGCAGGCTCTCGCCGCCGGCCATCCGACGTCCGCCATCGACGAGCTTCTGCCCTGGAACTTCGGCAAGACTGCAATCAAAGCTGCAGCTTAAATTGCAACCGATCCCGGGCGAACCGGAGCGGCCAGAACCGTCTTTCCTATGGGGAGAATCCATCGCTTACGTCGTTGCTGATCTGGCTGGACAAGGAGATGGCCTGGCACGCGCCGCATGAAGGCCGCCCTGGGCGCCCGCCGGTCTTCTCGAGCGCGGCGATGCAGTTCTGCCTGTCGATCAAGGTGCTGTTC
>JAYRKT010000040.1:0-39269 GCA_041905595.1 Rhodobacter sp. | reverse complement strand
AAGGGCGGACACCGCTTCCGCCACTGGTCCCCTCAGAAACGGACTGTCGATCTGGCCATGACTGGAATCTTCACGTCTTTCTTAAGGGTGGGGTGGAAAGGGGCTGAACGCGGCCGCCGAAGGCGTGAAAGCGGGCCCTTCGGGACAACGCTCTTCCGATCTAACGTCTGAACCGATTTGGCGAATTTCTCGCAAAGTACCGGAAGCCCCGAGATCTTTGCGCTGCCAAGCTGAACAGTTTGATGCTGGGACAATCGCAAGAGCTCCTCCTTACACGAGAGAAAGGTCTGCGGGGCTGTGTCTGCGAAGCGCGAGCGGATTGAGTGCACCTAACGAAGAATCGGCAGTACCTTTCCTGAATCCATGTTATCTTGTTGATGCAATGTCACGCTTTGGCTTTGGACATAGTTCTGATCGAGGAAATAGACCGCGCACGAGTTGAATAAAGGAAGAAGCTCTCACTGCTGGAGGATCCTTTATGTTCAGAATGCTGTCAGTCGCTATCTCCCTGTTGGCTACCGTCCAGCCCTCAAGTTCTGAGACAAGATGCCCTGATCTGTCGTTGGTCCTCGCTATTGATAGCTCCAGCAGCATCAACAACGAGGAATTTGCCCTGCAGATGCAGGGATATGCAGCAGCATTCAAAAATCCGACTGTTTTGAGAGCACTCGCCGAGGCTGGCAGAGTCGATGTCGCCGTCGTCATGTGGGCTGGTCCACAAGAACCGAGGCATGTTCGGATGTGGCAGAGCATCACATCCGACGCAGATGCGCTTGTACTCGCTGATTGGTTCAACACGTCGCGGCGAGAGATTAACGGGGACACCGAGATAGGAAATGGCCTGGCTGTAGCGTTGGACCTGCTAGAGACGCACGACAGTTGCGGTTTGCGCAAGATTATCAATGTATCAGGAGATGGTCGTGCGACGCCCGGACCGAGGAGCGGCTCCCCCAGACTCACGCTGAGCGCGGCAAGGGCGCGGGCTGAGCGCCTGAATGTTACCGTGAACGGCCTGGCAATAACGACTGATGAACCAGGCCTGACAGAATACTACCGCAGTTCGTTGATCACCGGACCAGGATGCTTTGTCATGGAGGTCGACAGCTTTGGTGACTTTGCGGAAGCCATTCGGCTAAAACTCAAACGCGAGATCGAGCCGTCGCTTTCCGCTTCTTTGGCGCCGTTGCTCTAGAAGGTTTGGCTATTCGTACAAATATCGATTTTCGACGGAAGATTAATCTTTCCGCTTCTTCTAGACCGGCCCCGAGATCACCTGGGTGCCAGTTCCGATGCCTCTCAGGTTCACGCAAGCATTTCGCAATTTCGGGGTTCTTCTCCACGGAAGGCGTCTAAGCGCCTGTGACGAAGTGGTACGGCTCTGCCAGAGCGGTCATGTGCCCTTATTGGCCGGCATTGCAGAAAGCCATTCCACCATCTGGAGTCATCGCACCATATCAATGCTTTCGACGGAAATGGCTCGATTGCAGCCCCATTCCCTTTGCCGGATCCACTCCGCGTAGCGCTGCGGGTCTGCGGGATCATGGGCAAAGCCTTGTCGGACGGTTTGGCGAAGCCGCATGGAAATGATCCGGCATTGTTGCTACATGACCGTTTCTAGCTTGAGGGAACCCAAGACCTTGTCGCAGCCACCGGTCCCGCACGTCGCGGGTGCCTCCATTGTCCGCTCTGCCGCGCGCCTGTCCGTCGCACCGATGATGGACTGGACGGACCGGCATTGCCGGTATTTCCACCGGCTGATGAGCCGGCGGGCGATGCTCTATACCGAGATGGTGACCTCGGCGGCGATCGTGCATGGCCCGAAGGCCCGGCTTCTCGACTATTCCGATGCCGAGCATCCCGTCGCCCTGCAACTTGGCGGGTCCGAACCGCGCGAACTGGCGCAGGCGGTGCGGATCGCCCGCGACTGGGGCTATGACGAGATTAACCTCAATGTCGGCTGCCCCTCGGACCGGGTACAGTCGGGCTGTTTCGGCGCCGTCCTGATGCAGCAGCCCGGCCTCGTGGCCGACTGCGTGGCGGCGATAATCGCCGAAAGCCCGGTGCCGGTCACGGTCAAATGCCGGATCGGCGTGGACGATCAGGTTCCGGAAGAGGTATTGCCTGCGTTTCTGGAAACAGTCAGCCGGGCGGGCGTTTCCCATTTCATCATCCATGCCCGCAAGGCCTGGCTCCAGGGTCTGAGTCCCAAGGAAAACCGCGAGATCCCGCCGCTCGACTACCCGCTGGTCCTGCGGATGAAGCGGGACTTCCCGGACCTGACCATCGCCATCAACGGCGGGATCACCTCGCTTTCACAGGCGAAGGAGTTTCTGGCACAGGGGCTGGACGGGGTGATGATCGGCCGCGCCGCCTATCACGAACCGGGGAACACCCTGATCGGCGCCGACGCGCTCTGGGGCGACGGGCCGGGGCGCGATGCCTTCGACGTGGTCGAGGCGATGCGGCCCTATATCGCCCGGCATCTGGAGCAGGGTGGACGGCTTCACCAGATCACACGTCACATGCTGGGCCTCTTCCACGGCCGTCCCGGCGCGCGCGGCTGGCGGCGTGTGCTGTCAGAGGGCGTGAGCCGGCCAGGGGCGGGGCTGAACCTGATCGACGCGGCCTTGGCGGAACTTCAGGTTCCGGCCGTAACCGGCTGACGTCCAAGCACGATCTGCGCCAATGTGAAGGCCAGGATACCGCAAATCCCGATCGCGGCCAGCATTGGCGCGACGCTGCCGTCGAAGAACGGGCCCGTCGCCGCAACCATCGCGCCCCCGGCCAGCATCTGCAACGTGCCGCCAAGTGACGAGGCGAGCCCGGCATTGTCGCCGTGGTCGTCCAGCGCCATGACCATGGTCGTCGGGATCACGAGGCCAAGGCAGGCATTGGCGAGGAACAGCCCGCCGATCGTCAGTCCCAGGCCTGATATCCCGGCCAGCGCCAGCGCCGCGAGGACCACCGTCACGATGGCGAAGCCGGTCGTCGCCACCCGCACCACCCGCCGCGCGCCAAAGCGCATGCCAAGCGAGGCCGCCATCTGCGACGCGGCGAAGAAGCCGATCGCGTTGACGGCGAAAGCCAGCGAGAATCCTGTCGGAGACAGTCCGAACGACTGTGTATAGACGAAGGCGGCCTGCGCGATGAAGACGAAGAAGCTCGCCATGCCGAAGCCGCCGACGAAGGTCAGGCCCAGGAAGACCGGATCGCGGAAAAGCGACTTCGCGCCGGACCACAAGGCTGCGACCGAGACCGGCTGCCGCTGGTCGCGAGGCAAAGTCTCGGCCAGCAGGAACCGCGTCATCAGCAGGCTCACGACCGAGGCGAGGGCCAGCACGAGGAAGATCATGCGCCAGCCCGAAACGGCGATCAGTCCCGAGCCGGCCAGCGGCGCGAGCATTGGCGAGACCGAGATCACCAGCATGATCGCCGCCATCAGCCGTGTCGCGGCATGGCCGGTATACATGTCGCGGATCACGGCGCGCGGCACCACCATCACCGCTGCCCCGCCGAGGCCCTGCACCACGCGCCCGGCGATCAGCTGACCGACCGAGCCGGCCAGGGTGCAGAGCAGCGAGCCGATCAGGAAGATGCCCACGCCGACATAGATCGGCAGCTTGCGCCCGGCCTGGTCCGCCCAGGGGCCATAGATCAGCTGCGCAACGCCGAAGGCGATGAAGTAGCCGGTGATCGTCCCCTGCATTGCCGCCGGCGTTGTGCCGAGGTCGGCGGCGATGGTCGGCATGGCCGGAAGGAACATGTCGATGGCAAAGGGGCCGATACAGGACAGGAGGCCCAACACCAAGGCGGGCCGAAACAGGTTTTCGGACATTAAAGGACCTGAGAAGCGGGGGAGCGGAAACGCTGACAATCCGATGCATCTTATCCGGCCCGGTCGGAAAGGACCAGACCGTCTGGTGGTTCCGCGGTCGCGCCGCTAGGCTTGCGCCGATCAGCCCGCTGAAAGGAGTCCCTGCGAATGGCCAAGTCGTCCGGCTGGACGGAACTGGGCTGGAGGCGCCTGCCGTTCGACCCTGATGTGCTGGCCTGGACGCGGGCGGCGTTGCCCCTGGCGCAGGCGGCGCTGGACGCACCCGACGCCGAATGGCGCTGCGGCGGGACCTGGTTTCCCGGTGTCGATGCCTTGGCGAACGATGCGACGGGCCGTGTGGCCGGCGTGGCATTGCCGGCCTCGGTCCGGCAGGCGTTGCCGATTCCGGTCGCAACCTGGCATCGCGCCCAGGTTTCCGCATTGCGGCCGGGCTATCCGCGCCCGTCGCCCGAGGAAAGCGAGGCGGCGTTCCGTTTTCGCCGGGACCGCGATGCCGCCCATGTCGACGGCCTGCTCGCCATCGGTCCGCAAAAACGGCGGATGATCCGCGAGCCGCATGGCTTCATCCTGGGCCTGCCGCTGACCGAAGCCGATCCGGACGCGGCCCCGCTTGTCGTCTGGGAAGGCAGCCACGAGATCCTGCGCCGGGCCTTCGCCGCGGCGCTGGCGCCCCATCCGGAGGAGACATGGCCGGAGGTCGACCTGACGGACGTCTATCAGGCCGCGCGCCGCGAGGTATTCGCCACGTGCCGCCGCGTGACCTTGCCCGCGCGGCCCGGGGAGGCGCTGCTGCTCCATCGCCTGGTCCTGCATGGAATGGCGCCCTGGGCCGAGGGCGCCGTCGCGGATCCGGCTGGTCGGATCAACGCCTATTTCCGCCCCGAGCTTCCTTCGGTCGCAGATTGGCTCAGGTGGCCGTGAGGACGATCAGCGGTCCAGCCGCCCGATGCGCCCGCCACGTCGGCGGGCAAGGCGCGGGGCGCGCGACGGCAGGTCGGCGATGATTGCGCTGCGTTCCTCGGGGGTCAGGCGCGACCAGGCCGAGATTTCCTCGATGCTGCGGTAACAGCCGACGCAGATGCGTTCCTCCGGGTGGACGACGCACAGCTTGACGCAGGGCGACTCGATCTCCTGCCGCTTCCAGACGTCCTGTTTCACGCGCCGCTCTCCCGCGCCAGAAATCCCAGCCGATCCAAGGCTCCTTGCAGGATATAACCGGCAGCGACGTGGTCGATCACCTCGGAACGACGCTTCCGCGACGTATCCGCCTCCAGCAGTGCCCTTTCTGCCGCAACCGTCGACAGGCGTTCGTCCCAGAACACCATCGGCAAATCGGTCAGACGTGACAGGTTGCGGGCGAAGGCGCGGGTCGATTGCACGCGCGGCCCCTCGCTGCCGTCCATGTTCAGGGGCAGGCCAAGCACCAGCCCCTTGAGGTCCCGCGCCTTGACGATCTTCAGAAGCTCCTCGGCATCGGCGGTGAATTTCACCCGCCGGATGGTCAGAAGCGGTGTCGCCACCTGCCGCAGCCCGTCCGAGACCGCGACGCCGATGGTCTTGTCGCCAAGGTCGAGCCCGGCCAGCGCGCCGTGCCGGGGCAGGGCGGTGGCGAAGTCACCGATCTGGTCGAAGGCCGTCACTCGGCCACCCCGGCGCTTTGGGCCGCCGCGCGGATGGTCGCAAGCTCGGCGTCCTTGCCGGCAAACTTCGCCTGGGCTTCGGCCCAGGCCTGCTTCGCCTTGTCGGTCTCGCCCAGGACGCCGTAGGCGTTGATAAGCCGCGCCCATTCCTCGGGCGTCCCGCCCTGGCTGGCCAGCCGGTCGCTGAGCTGTTGGACCATGCCGCGGATCATCTGCTGCCGGTCACCAGCCGACATCTGACCGGCGGCCTGGACGTCGGCCGCGGTCGGACCGGGTGCACCCGGTTCCGCCGGCAGGGTGTATTGTTCTCCGGCGGCCTCGGCCACCATCTCGATATTGGCGCGGATCGGCGCGACCCAGGGATCGTCCTTGCCTGACCGGTCGAGAAGCGGCGCCCAGAGTTCAAAGGCCCGGTCCGGGCGGCCGTTCTGCAGGAACATCACCCCCGCGTAATAGATCGCCGTGCCGTTGCCCGGATCGAGCTGCAACGCCTTTACCAGCTCAGCCTCGGCTTCGGGCGAAACGAACCCGCCGGCCTGCAGGATCATCATCTCGGCCAGCACCGCGTGATCCTCGCCGGTCGATTTGTCGCCAGTCAGCGTGATCACCTTCGTCTGGGCCACGATTGCAGCGTCAAAATTGCCGAGCGCCGCCTCGTTGCGGGCGAGGAGCCGCTGGCCCTGAACGTCATCGGGCCGGTCCTTCAATGCCGCGCGGAGCTTGTCCATCAGCCCGAGGAACTCGGCCGAAGCCTGCGGCGGCGCGGGGAGGCTTGCGGCGGCAGCCTTGACGGCTTCGGCCTGGTGCGGGCGGTTGGCATGGGCTTCCTCGGCCATCGCCAAACGTTCGGCGATCGGCAGGTCGGGATAGTCGGGCACGCCGAGCCGGGTATAGGCCCAGACCCCGCCCAGCATCGCCACGAGGACGACAAGCGAAAAGATCAACTGCGCCGATCGCGGCGGGGGCGCATCTGTCCTCGCGGCGGCACGGGCGCGATCAGCCTCGAGCACCTTGCGGCCAAGCTCTGTTCTCAGCCGTGCCGCATCCTCGGTGCCGATGACGCCGCGCGCCTCGTCGCGGTCGACCTCGCGCAGCTGGTCGCGATAGACCTGCAGGTCGAATTCAGCGGCCGGTGCGGCCGCGCCGCCCGCCCGCCAACCGGCCAGCAGCAGGATCGCCCCGACTGCCAGTGTGATCCCGCCTGCCGCGATCGAGAACAGCATGACACCTCCGCATTTCGCCGCCTCCATGTAATGCGGCTGGCGCGCCGGCAAAAGCCGCAATCGGCTGCGCGAAGCTGTCGCGGCAGCCTGACAGGCAATGTCGCATTTTTCCCGATTGTGCCGCTTGCGGGTGCGGCTAAAACTCGGCCCCGTTCCAGAAGCAAAACACCCGGAACCAGGGGGGCCGTCCCGATGTCACGCTATTCCATCTTTGCCATCGCCCGCGAGGCGCTGCGCTTTCACCAGGGATGGGAGCGCGCCTGGCGCAGCCCCGAACCGAAGCCGCGCTACGACGTGGTGATCGTCGGCGCCGGCGGCCATGGCCTGGCGACCGCCTATTATCTCGGGAAAAATTTCGGCATCACCAATGTCGCGGTGATCGAGAAGGGCTGGCTCGGCGGCGGCAATACCGGGCGCAACACCACCATCATTCGTTCGAACTACCTGCAGGACCCGTCGGCGGCAATCTATGAAAAGGCCCGGAGCCTTTACGAGGATCTGAGCCAGGACCTGAACTACAACGTCATGTTCAGCCCCCGCGGCCTCCTGATGCTGGCCCAGACCCATCACGAGGTCCGCGGCTACCTGCGCACCGTTCACGCCAACGGTCTCCAGAATGTGACGACCGAATGGATCGGGCCGGAGCGGGTCAAGGAACTGGTGCCGATCATCAATATCGACGGACCGCGCTATCCGGTACTGGGGGCGCTCTACCAGGCGCGCGGCGGCACCGCGCGGCACGATGCCGTGGCCTGGGGTTATGCGCGGGCCTGCTCGGCCATGGGCATGGACATCATCCAGCAATGCGAGGTGAAGGGCGTCCGGTCGGAAGGCGGCAAGGTCACCGGGGTCGAGACGACCAAGGGCTTCATCGGCTGTGGCAAGCTCGGCATCGTCGTGGCCGGCCATTCGGGGCAGGTGGCCGAGATGGCGGGCTTCCGCCTGCCGATCGAGGCGGTGGCGCTGCAGGCGCTGGTCTCCGAGCCGATCAAGCCCTGCATGGACGTGGTCGTGATGGCCAATACCGTGCATGGCTACATGAGCCAGTCCGACAAGGGCGAGATGGTGATCGGCGGCGGCACCGACGGCTTCAACAATTTCACGCAGCGCGGGTCCTTCCAGCATATCGAGGAAACGCTGCGCGCGCTGATCGAGACCTTCCCGATGATCAGCCGCCTGAAGATGCTGCGGCAATGGGGCGGGATCGTCGACATGACCGGCGACCGCTCGCCCATCATCTCGAAGACGCCGCTCGGCAACTGCTTCATCAACTGTGGCTGGGGCACCGGCGGCTTCAAGGCGATCCCCGGCTCGGGCTGGGCGATGGCCGAACTGATGGCCAAGGGCGAGCCCGGGCCGCTCGCCGCCGAGTTCAACCTCGGGCGCTTCCGCGAAGGCCGCTTCATCGACGAATCCGTCGCAGCCGGGGTGGCGCACTGATGACCCCCGCGATTTTTCTGCGAAAAATCAGCACCCTGTCCCCGAATTTTCGCATGAAAATTCGTCTCTTCCCCTCGCATGTGAAGGCTCGCCCATGCTGACGCTCACCTGCCCCTATTGCGGCGTGAAAGCCGAGGAAACCGAACTCGCCCCCGGCGGAGAGGCGCATCTGAAGCGCTTCGGGCCGGGCTCGTCGGATGACGAATTCGAAGGCTACATGTTCGCTCGCCGCAACGAGAAGGGCGTGCATTTCGAGCGCTGGCGCCATGCCTATGGCTGCGGCAAGTGGTTCCTCGCCGCGCGCGACACCGCAACGCTCGAGGTGTTCGCGACCTACCCGGCACAGGTGCCAGAGCCGCCGCCCGAAGTGGTCGCCGCGATCAAGGCCCGCCGTCCCGACTGGAAGGGGTACAAATGAGCACGCGTCTTGCCCGCGGCGGCCGGCTGATCGACCGCAGCGCCGCCCTCGACTTCACCTTCAATGGCAAGCGCCTCAAGGGGTATGCCGGGGATACGCTGGCCTCTGCGCTCTTGGCCAACGACCAGATGATGGTCGGCCGGAGCTTCAAGTATCACCGCCCGCGTGGCGTGGTCGCCGCCGGTCCGGAAGAGCCGAACGCGCTGGTCAACCTCGGCTCCGGCGCGCGGCTCGAGCCGAACCAGCGCACGACCACGACCGAGCTGTTTGAGGGCCTGGAAAGCGCAAGCCAGAACCACTGGCCGAGCCTCGAATTCGACGTGGGCGTGGTGAACAACTACGTGGCGCGGATGCTGCCGGCGGGGTTCTACTACAAGACCTTCATCCATCCCCGCGCGGCGTGGAAGCACCTGTTCGAGCCGATCGTCCGCCAGTCGGCGGGTCTCGGCCGCGTGCCCAAGGACCGCGACGCCGACCGCTACGAGCAGGCCTATGCCTACTGCGACGTGCTGGTGGTGGGTGGCGGCATCGCCGGTCTGCAGGCGGCGCTTTCGGCCGCTCAGGCCGGGGCAAAGGTCTGGCTGATCGAACAGACCGCCCATTGGGGCGGCCGGGCGCCGGTTGACGGGGTGGAGATCGACGGCAAGCCGGCCGATGCCTGGATCGAGGCAACCCTCGCGGCGCTGTCGAAGATGGACAACGTCACGCTCCGCACCCGGACCATGGCGGCGGGTGTCTATGACCACGGTTATGTGCTGGCCGACGAGAAGGTCGCGGACCATACGCCCGGCGACGGGCGTCCGAAGCACCGCCTCTGGCGGCTGCGCGTCGGGCGGATCATCACCGCGACCGGCAGCATCGAGCGGCCGCTGTCCTTTGCCGGCAACGACATTCCCGGCGTGATGCTGGCCGCATCGCTGCGCGACTACGTGGTGAACTACGGCGTCAGCCTCGGCGACCGCACTGTTGTCGTGACCAACAACGACGACGCCTATCGCACAGCGCTCGCGCTGAAGGCCGCAGGTCTGTCCGTGCCTGCGATCATCGACGCCCGTGCGGTCGTGACCGGTGAGCTGGCCGACAAGGCTCGTGCTGCCGGCATCCGGGTCGAGGCCGGGCGCGCCGTGGTCAAGGTCAAGGGCGGCCGTCGTGTAACCGGCGTGAAGATCGGACTGCAGGCGGGCGAGGGCGCTGTGATGGAAGAGATCGCCTGCGATGCCGTCGCCATGTCGGGCGGCTGGTCGCCGGTGGTCCACCTGTGGAGCCATTGCGGCGGCAAGCTGCTGTGGGATGACAGGATCGCTGCCTTCCGTCCGGATGCGACCCGTCCGCCGACCGGCGCCGAAGGCCAGCCGATGGTGATCGTCACCGGCGCCGCGAATGGCACCGACGAGGCCGGGCTTCTGGCCGATGCCGATGCCGCTGGCCGCGCCGCGGCCGAGGCGACCGGCCACAAGCCGAAGAAGGCAGAGGCTGCATCCATCTCCAACCCCGTTTCCATCGCCACCGAGGCGGTCTGGATCATGCCACAGGGCGCGGGTCCGGCGCTCAAGATGAAGATGTGGCTCGACTACCAGAACGACGTGAAGGTGTCGGACGTGCAGCTTGCTGCGCGCGAGGGGTACGAGAGCGTCGAGCATACCAAGCGCTATACAACGCTCGGCATGGCGACGGATCAGGGAAAACTCAGCAACATCAACGGTCTGGCGGTTCTTTCTCAGGCGTTGAACGAACAGATCCCGCAGGTCGGCACCACCACCTTCCGCCCGCCCTACACCCCGGTCACCTTCGGGGCTCTGGCGGGCGAGGCGCGGGGCGAGATCTTCCAGCCGCTGCGGCGCACGCCGATCCATGAGTGGCACGAGGCGAACGGCGCCTATTTCGAGCCGGTCGGCCTATGGCGGCGCCCCTATTGCTACACCCGCAACGGCGAAAGCCATGAGGAGGCGGTGAAGCGCGAGGTGCTGAATGTCCGCAAGGGCATCGGCCTGCTCGACGCCTCGACGCTTGGCAAGATCATCGTCAAGGGGCCGGATGCGGGGAAGTTTCTCGACATGCTCTACACCGGCGTGATGTCGACCTTGCCGGTCGGCAAGTGCCGCTACGGCCTGATGTGCAGCGAGAACGGCTTCCTGATGGATGACGGTGTCGTGGCGCGGATCGACGAGGAGACCTTCCTCTGCCACACCACCACCGGCGGCGCCGACCGCATCCACGCGCATATGGAAGACTGGCTCCAGTGCGAATGGTGGGACTGGCAGGTCTATACCGCCAACGTGACCGAGCAATATGCGCAAGTGGCCGTCGTCGGCCCCAATGCGCGGAAACTGCTGGAAAAACTCGGCGGCATGGATGTCTCGAAAGAGACGCTGCCCTTCATGCAATGGGCCGATGGCACGCTTGGCGGCTTCCCAGTGCGTGTCTACCGGATCAGCTTCTCGGGCGAACTCAGCTACGAGATCGCGGTGCCGGCCAGCCACGGACGGGCCTTCTGGGATGCCTGCGTGGCAGCGGGCGCGGAGTTCGGGGCGATGCCTTATGGCACCGAGGCGCTGCACGTTCTGCGTGCCGAGAAGGGCTTCATCATGATCGGCGATGAAACCGACGGCACCGTGATCCCGCAGGACCTGAACCTTGGCTGGGCGATCTCGAAGAAGAAGGCCGACTACCTTGGCAAGCGGGGGCAGGAGCGGACCTTCCTTGCCGATCCGAACCGCTGGAAGCTGGTCGGGCTCGAGGCGCTGGATGGCTCGGTCATTCCCGATGGCGCATATGCGGTCGATATCGGCGTGAACGGCAACGGCCAGCGCAACGTGCAGGGGCGCATCACCTCGACCTATTACTCGCCGACCCTCGGGCGCGGCATCGCCATGGGTCTGGTCAAGCGCGGACCCGAGCGCATGGGCGAGACGCTGGAATTCACCAAGCTCGACGGCAGCCTGATGAAGGTGCGGATCGTCGATCCGGTCTTCTACGACAAGGACGGGGAGAAGCAGAATGTCTGAGCCAGTCAGCGCATTGGGCGGCAAGACCTATCGCGGCTTCGCCACGATCCGCGAGATCGGACCCCTGGGCATGATCACGCTGCGGGCCAAGCCGGGGACGGCGGGGCTCGACAAGGCGATCAAGGCGGCGACCGGTTGTGCCGTGCCCGCGCAGCGCCGGATCGTCATCGACGGCGACAAGGCGGCGGGCTGGATGAGCCCGGACGAATACCTGCTGGTCGTGCCCTATGCCGAGGTTGGCAAGGCGCTCGATGCCGTGGCGAAAGCGCTGAAGGGCCAGCACCATCTTGCCGTCGACGTGTCCGACGCCCGCGCGGTGTTCGAGGTCGAAGGGCCGAAAGCAGCCGAGGTGCTGATGAAGCTCTCGCCGGTGGATCACGGCACGCTGGCCGAGGGCGAGTTGCGCCGCACGCGCCTTGCCCAGGTCGCCGGTGCGTTCTGGCGGCAGGGTGACGGCTACCGCATTGTCTGCTTCCGCTCGGTCGCGGCGTATGTCTTTGGCTTGCTCGAGCATTCCGCACAACCCGGGAGCGAACTCGGCTTGAACTGACTAGGAAAAGCGTCTCTACTTTCCTCGACACAGGCTGTGGTTGATGTGAGTAGATGGTTGCGCGGTTTCTGGCGGCTTGCGGTGTTGCGGCCTGTTTTTCCTTCGCAGTCGGACAGGCTCATGCGTCGGCGTACGAATGCGACTTTCCCATCAATGCGGCGCATCGGGGTTGGGTTGCCAGCCGGGTCGTGATGGTATTTGACTCGAAGGCCGGCACTGGGCAGGTCATCGACGACCTCGTGAACTACCAGTATGGAAAGCCCATTGACCTGACCAGCCTGAAGGTGGCGGAGGACCGTGTCGATGCTGTCTGGAACGTCAACTCCAAGGGGTCAACGGCCGTGCGGGTCAATGTCCGATCAAGCCTGCAAATTGACCGGGCCACGAACAAGGCTCATCTCGATGTCTTGATCCGGGGGTACGGCCAGATTTTTTCGTCCAGGGGTACCTGCAAGTATTTCCCGGAGAACGACAGCTTCTCTGAGTGAGTCCGGCACTGTTTGATCTTGACCCCGGCGGCGCTACGTCAAAGATGCGCGCCGAGCGAACAGAAGCGAAAGGATGCTCCGATGGCTTTCACCCTTCCCGATCTTCCCTATGCCCATGATGCGCTGGCCTCCCTCGGCATGTCGAAGGAGACGCTGGAGTATCACCATGACCTGCACCACAAGGCCTATGTCGACAACGGCAACAAGCTGATTGCGGGCACCGAGTGGGAATCGAAATCGCTCGAGGACATCGTGAAAGGCACCTACCAGGCCGGTGCGGTGGCCCAGAACGGCATCTTCAACAACGCCAGCCAGCACTGGAACCACAACCAGTTCTGGACCTGGATGGCGCCGGGCGAGAACAAGAAGATTCCGGGCGCGCTGGAAAAGGCGCTGACCGAGGCCTTCGGTTCGGTCCAGAAGTTCAAGGACGATTTCGCCGCCGCCGGCGCCGGCCAGTTCGGTTCGGGCTGGGCCTGGCTCGTCAAGGACAAGGACGGCAGCCTCAAGATCACCAAGACCGAAAACGGCGTGAACCCGCTGTGCTTCGGCCAGACGGCGCTTCTTGGCTGCGACGTGTGGGAGCACAGCTACTACATCGACTTCCGCAACAAGCGCCCGGCTTACCTCACGAACTTCCTTGAGAAGCTGGTGAACTGGGAAGCGGTTGCGGCGAAGCTCTGACCGCTTGCTGCCCCAGCAGCAATCTGCAAATCCTGAACCCGCCACCCGTGATTTCGGGTGGCGGCTTTCATTTGGTCAGTCGGGAAGGGCGACGCGGTGAGCGAGGGAACCAAGGGCGTGCTCGCGATGCTTGCCGCCACCGTGGTCTGGGGCCTGTCCTCGATCTACTACAAGGCGCTGGAGCAGGTTCCCCCGCTTGAGGTGCTGAGCCATCGCACAATCTGGTCGGCGGTGTTCTTTGCCCTCGTGCTGCTGGTGGGCGGCCGCCTGGGCGAGGTGAAGACGCTGATCCGGTCGCGGGATGTCTGGATCGTCGCGCTGGCCGCGCTGATGATCTCGACCAACTGGTTCCTGTTCATCCTGTCCGTCCAGATCGGAATGGCGACCGAGGCGAGCCTTGGCTACTACATGTTCCCCATCGTCGCCGTCGTCATCGGGGTTGTGTTCTTCGGCGAAAAGCTGTCGGCCCTTCAGGCGGTGGCTGCGGGGGTCGCCGCGGTGGCGGTCGCCCTTTTGACCTGGGGCTTGCAGGTGCCGCCCTGGATCGCGCTGACACTGGCCATCACCTTCGGCATTTACGGGTTGGTGAAGAAACGGCTGAAGGCCGACCCCGTTACCTCGGTCACCGCCGAGGTGACGCTGCTTGCGCCGCTTGCGCTCATCTGGATCATCGGGGTCCAGTCCGGCTGGTTCAGCGAGGGCGGCCGTCCGGGTGGGCATTTTCTTGGCCACAATCCCGGCGACGGCTGGGCGACGACCCTGTTGCTGGTGGGGTCCGGGATCATCACCGGGGGGCCGCTGATCCTGTTTGCCTATGCCACGCACAAGGCATCGATGGCGACCGTCGGCCTAGTGCAGTTCGTCAATCCGACGCTGCAGTTCCTCTGTGCGGTCGTCGTTTTCGGCGAGCCCTTCACCGTCTGGCACAAGGCGGCCTTCGCGTTGATCTGGCTCGCCGTCGCGATCTATTCGCTGGCGTCCTTCCGTCAGGAAAGCGCCTTGCGCAGCCGGTCGGCCAGCGTCTCGACATCGGGAACCAGCGTCGAATAGCTGCGCATTGCGTCCTCGGCGAAGCCCTCGGCGATGACATGGTCGCCGAGCGCCATCAGCGGGTCCCAGTAGCCTTCGGTATTGAGCAGGAAGATCGGCTTCTTGTGCAGGCCGATCTGGCGCCAGGTCAGCACCTCGAAATACTCATCAAGCGTACCCGCGCCACCGGGCAGGACCACGATCGCGTCCGAGTTCATGAACATGACCTTTTTCCGCTCGTGCATGTCCTCGGTTATGACGAAAGACGTCAGGTCGCGCTTGCCCTTTTCCCGCAGGAGCAGGTGGGTCGGGATGACGCCGAGCGACCGCGCGCCCTCGGCCTGGGCGGCGCGCGCCACCTCGCCCATCAGGCCGACATCGCCGGCCCCGTAGACCAGACGCCAGCCCCCGGCTGCGATCAGCCGGCCGACGGCGCGGGCGTCTTCGGCATAGGCGGGGCGGGCGCCGGGGCGTGAGCCGCAGAACACGCAGACGGAGCGAAGCGGAATCATCTGGGGGGAGGTCCTGAAATCTGTTGCGTTGCGGATTGTTATCTGGGTTGCTACGGGAAGGACAAGCACGGGTCGGCAACAGGCCCGGCAGGGGGAATGTGGAATGTCGGGGTGGAAAGACATGGGAACCGGTGCAAGGGCACTGGTTCTGGCGGGTGGCGCGGCGGTGATCGTCGGGGCAGGGGTGCTGATCTTCAAGGGACAGCCACCCACGCCGGAGTCCGCCGAAACTGCCGCACCGGCCAGCGAGCCCGCCAAGACCGTTGCAACGGAGGCCGCTGCCACCGCAGAGGCTCCGGCGACGGATACTGCGGCGGCCGCACCGGCCGCAGCGCCCGAGCCCCCGGCCTTCGATGTCGTCCGGGTGTCGCCAGACGGCGACGCTCTGGTTGCCGGGCGCGCGGCGGCAGGGGCCGAGGTTTCGGTCAAGGTCGACGGTGTCGAAACGGCAAGCGCGGTGGCCGATCCGCAGGGCAAGTTCGTCGCCATGTTTGCGCTGCCGCCAAGCGCGACCGCGAGGGTGGTCCAGCTTTCGATGCAACCGGAGACGGGCGAGGCCGTTGCTTCGGCCGATGAGGTGGTTCTCGCGCCGACGCCCGCGACAGGGACGACGGCGGATGCCGGCGCGACCGGGACCACTGCGGACGAAACCCAGGTGGCTCAGGCCGAGACCGCACAAGGTGACAGCACCCAGGCTGCCCCGGCGGCAGCCGATACCGCCCAGGCCGGAGCGACCCAGACGGAACCGGCTGCCTCGGCCAATGCCGCGGCCTCGGCCGAGGGCGCCACCACCGAAACGACTTCCGCGGCGGCAACCGCGACCGAGCCGGCGGCAGAAGCGATCGGCACCACGGAGCCCGCCCAGAACGACAGCGAACCGGAGGCGGCGGGCAGCGAGACCTCCACCGCAGTTCTGGTGACCGACAGTGGCGCCAAGGTGCTGCAGGGCGCGTCCGGCCTGCCCGACAACGTGACGATCGGCGCGATCTCCTATTCCTCGACGGGGGCAGTGCAGCTGTCCGGTCACGGCAAGGCGGGCGCGCCGCTCAGGTTATACCTGGACAACAAGCCCGTCCTTGAGGCGATGGTCGGTGCGGATGGCAGCTGGAGCGGGACGCTCGGCGAGGTGGCGCCAGGCGTCTACACGCTGCGCGCCGACCAGCTGGATGCGGCCGGGGACGTGACCTCGCGCTACGAGACGCCGTTCCAGCGCGAAGCGCCCGACGCGCTGGCGGCGCTGCGGTCGAAGACCGGCAAGCCGGTCAACATCACCGTCCAGCCCGGCTTCACCCTGTGGGAGATCGCCAAGGAAAACTACGGCGACGGGGTGATGTATGTGCGCGTGTTCGAGGCGAACAAGGCGCAGATCAAGGACCCGGACCTGATCTATCCCGGACAGGTGTTCACGGTGCCGAAGAAGGACTAGGGCCGGGTATTGACCGCAAGCTGATCGGCAAAGGCGCGGCGGTAGGCGGGCCGCGCCTCGCCGCGCGCGACATAGGCGGAAAGCCGGGGGAATTCGTCGAGCAGGCCCGACGACCGCAAGCGCAGCAGGACAGAGACCATCATCAGGTCGCCGGCGGTGAAGTCACCGTCGAGCCAGTCCGCGTCGCCCAACCGCTCGGACAGTTGCCGGAGGCGGGTTCGGACGCGTTCCTCGACCAGGGGCAGGCGGGCGGCCTTCCACGGTTGGTCGCGTTCGTGGAGCCGGGCAACGGACAGGTCAAGGATCGGCGGTTCGACCGTGTTGACCGCCGCAAATATCCAGGCGATGGCCCTTGCACGCGCGGCACGATCCGACGGAAGCAGGCCACCCCGGGTTTCTGCCACATGCAGCACGATCGCGCCCGTCTCGAACAGGACAAGGCCCTCTTCCTCGTAGGTCGGAATCTGCCCGAAGGGGTTCAGCGCTAGATGAGCCGGTTCCTTCAGCGCATCGAAGCGGACCAGACGCACATCGTAGGGCTGCCCGACCTCTTCCAGAGCCCAACGGACACGCGTGTCCCGCGCAAGGCCCTTTCCTCCATCAGGGGACCGGTCAAAGGCAGTGATGGTCACGGTCATGTCAGGCTTCCTCTGCGGGCAAGGGCGAACCCGGCCGGGCAGGCGCCGGCATGATCCTAACGCCCTTCGTCTTCCGCCTGTTCCGAAGCTTCTCGGCAGCAGGCCATGACCTTGGCGTCACCCTTGCAGCAATCGGCCAGCAGGAAGCCGAGCGTGCGGCCGATGCCTTCACGGTCGACGACATAGATCACGTTGCGCGACGCCCTGCGCGAACGGATGAGTCCGGCCTGTTCCAGCGCCGACAAGTGGAAGGAAAGCCGCGACGCGCCGAGGCCGAGCGCCTCGCCAATGGCGCCGGCCGCAAGTCCCTCATCGCCCTTGTCCATCAGCAGCCGGATCAGCTCCAGCCGTGACTCATGGGACAGGGCCGACAGGGCGGCGAGGACTTTACTTTGCTCCATCCTTCAACTACTCGTGAATCGTTGAATGGTGAAGTTCTACTCCAGAACCACCCCTTGGACAACGCAATCCTCTCCCGTTTCGGGATTTCTGAGAAAGTTCCATGCGCAAGCTGACTGCCAGCGCCACCAGCGCCGATGTTTCCGACCGTCCGACGAAAGGGTGGGAAACCATCCGCCGCGTCGCCCCCTATCTCTGGCCTTCGGCGCCGGGCATGGGCTGGGTCAAGCGCCGGGTGATGATCGCGCTGACCTTCCTTATCGTGGCGCGTCTCGTTTCGGTCTTCACCCCCTTCCTTTACAAGGCGGCGGTGGATTCGCTGACCAACGAGCATCGTGACGATGGCTGGCTGCTGATATACGGCGCAGTCGGTCTGACCATTGCCTATGGTGTGGCGCGGCTTGCCTCGGTTGCCTTCAACGAATTGCGCGACGCGGTGTTCGTCAAGGTCGGTCAACGCGCCCTGCGGCAACTGGCGCTTGAAACCTTTACCCATATCCACCGCCTGTCGCTGCGCTATCACATCACCCGCAAGACCGGCGGCCTGAGCCGGATCATCGAGCGCGGGGTGAAGGGCGTCGATTTCCTGCTGCGCTTCCTCTTGTTCTCGATCGGGCCGCTCATCATCGAACTGACGCTGGTCTCTGCGATCTTCGCCGTCATGTTCGGCTGGCAGTACACGGTCGTCGTCGTGGTCACCATCGCGATCTATGTCGCCTTCACCTTCCGCGTCACCGAATGGCGCGTGAAGGTCCGGCGCGAGATGAATGACCAGGACACCGACGCCAACCAGAAGGCGATCGACAGCCTGCTGAACTTCGAGACCGTCAAGTATTTCGGCGCAGAGGCGCGCGAGGCCGCGCGCTATGACGTGGCGATGCAGCGCTACGAGAAGGCGGCGGTCAAGACCGGCCTGTCGCTGAGCGTGCTTAACGCCGGACAGTCGGCGATCATCACCACCGGCCTCGTCATCGTCATGGTCATGGCGGCGATGGGGGTGCAGGCAGGGCAGCTGACCGTCGGCGACTTCGTCATGGTCAACGCCTACATGATCCAGATCACCATGCCGCTGAACTTCCTTGGCACGGTCTACCGCGAGATCCGGCAGGCGCTGGTCGACATGGGCGAGATGTTCGGCCTGCTGGGCCAACCCGCCGAGGTCAAGGACAAGCCCGGCGCACCGGACTTGAAGGTCACGAACGGCGAGGTCGTCTTCGACCAGGTCGAGTTCGCCTATGACCCCGAGCGGCAGATCCTGAGGGGTATCTCCCTGCGCGTCGGGCCGGGCGAGACGGTGGCGCTGGTCGGGCCGTCGGGGTCGGGCAAGTCGACGATCGGACGGCTTCTGTTCCGCTTCTATGATGTGACAGGCGGGGCGATCCGCATCGACGGGCAGGATCTGCGCGACGTGACCCAGGATTCCATCCATGGCAGCATCGGTGTCGTGCCACAGGACACGGTGCTGTTCAACGACACGGTCTATTACAACATCGCCTATGGTCGTCCCGACGCCACCCGCGAAGAGGTCGAGGCGGCGGCGAAGGCGGCGCGGATCCACGACTTCATCATGGCGCTCCCGGCGGGCTACGAAACCACCGTGGGCGAACGCGGGCTGAAGCTGTCGGGCGGGGAAAAACAGCGCGTCGGAATCGCGCGGACGCTGCTGAAGAACCCGCCGATCCTGCTTCTGGACGAGGCGACAAGCGCGCTCGACACCCAAACCGAGCGGGACATCCAGGAAAGCCTCAAGGCGATGGGCCGGGGTCGCAGCGTCATAACCATTGCACACCGCCTGTCCACCATCGTCGACAGCGACCGCATCATCGTGCTGGAGGCAGGGCGCATCATCGAGGAAGGCCGGCACGAGGATCTGGTGGCGAAGGGCGGGCGTTACGCGGCGATGTGGGCGCGGCAGTCCGCCGAAGAGGAAGAAGCCGAGGCGGCCTGACCCGCCCCGGGGCGCCGAGGCGGGCTTGCGCGGCGGCAGGGCCGCCGGTAAGACGGGTCAAAACCACGGAGTCCCCGCGCGTGAGCAATCCGGAAAGTTTCATCGACGAGGTGACCGAAGAGGTCCGCCGCGACAAGCTCTTCGCCCTGATGAAGAAATACGGCTGGATCGGCATTCTGCTGGTCCTGCTGATCGTTGGCGGTGCGGCCTGGAACGAATGGCAGAAGGCGCAGCGGCAGGCCGCCTCGGAAGCTTTCGGCGATGCGGTGCTGACGGCGCTGGACAATGATGATCCGGCGGCCCGGCTCAAGGCGCTGTCGGGGATCGGGGCCACGGGCGACCGGGCGGCGGTTCTCAACCTGCTCCTGGCGGGCGATCCGGTCACCGACAAGGCGGGCGCGCTGGCGGCACTCGACAAGGTGGCCGCCGATGCCACGCTGTCGAACGCCTATCGCGACCTCGCGGTCCTGCGCCGGGTGCTGATCGCCGGCAAGGACATGCCGGTCGCGGACCGGCGCAGCACGCTGGAGGCGATCGCGGTGCCGGGCCGGCCCTATCGCCCGTTGGCGCTGGAACAGCTGGCGCTGCTTCAAGTGGAAGACGGCGATGCGCCGGGCGCGATCAAGGCGCTGACCGAGCTTGCCCAATTGCAGGAAGCCTCGCAGGCGACCCGCGCGCGGGTCGGGCAGCTGATCGTGGCATTGGGCGGCGAGCCGCCGGCATAACGGCCGCAGGGACCAGTCGGGCAGGCAAGGCAAGGGCAGGGGCAGGGATGCAGAGCAGGGCGATTGCGGTACTGGCGCTGGTGGCGGCCTTGGCCGCCTGCGGGGAAAAGGAAGTGATCCTGCAGGGCGAGCGGCTGGATGTGCGCGCCACGCTGGAAACCAACCCGACGACCGAAGGCGAGCCGGCGCCCACGGATGAGCCCGGGGCGACGAACCGCGCGGTTCCGATCAGCCTTGGGGCGCCCGTGGCGCTGGCGGAATGGTCGCATCGCGGCAGCAATGTCCGCCACCTCTCCCCCCACAACGCCCTCTCGGCCAGTCCGCAATTGATCTGGTCGAGCGCTATCGGCGAAAGCTCGTCCCGCCGCTACCGCATTGC
Source organism: Rhodobacter sp. (assembly GCA_041905595.1). Taxonomy (GTDB): domain Bacteria; phylum Pseudomonadota; class Alphaproteobacteria; order Rhodobacterales; family Rhodobacteraceae; genus Aliitabrizicola. The sequence continues at coordinate 18,930 of JAYRKT010000040.1, read as the reverse complement.
GACGACGCCGGTCGTTGCCGGCGGGCGCGTCTTTACCATCGATGCGCGGTCGACTCTTGCCGCGACTTCGACAGGCGGTGCGACCCTGTGGACGGCGAACCTCGCCCCGCAGCTCGATCCGGGCAGCGAAGCCTCGGGCGGTGGTCTGGCCTATGGCGACGGCAAGCTGTTCGTGACCACGGGCTATGGCGAACTGATTGCGGTCGAGCCGTCGAACGGTGCGATCCTTTGGCGGCAGCGCTTCTCGTCCGCGGCGACCGGGGCGCCGACGGTGGCCGACGGCACCGTCTATGTCATCGCGCGCGACAGTTCCGCCTGGGCGATCGACAGTGCGACTGGCAAGGTTCGCTGGCAATTGCCGGGCGTGCCGGGGCAGACCTCGTATATCGGCGGCGGCGGTCCGGCGCTGACCGACCGGTTGGTGCTCTTCCCCTTCTCCAGTGGCAACCTCGTGGCCGCGTTCCGCACCGGCGGCATGCAGCTATGGACGGCGCCCGTGTTCGGAAACCGCGTGGCGCGCGGCTATTCCAAGATGCAGGACCTCGCCTCGGATCCTGTGGTGTCCGGCAACACCATCTACATCGCCAATGCCAGCGGCCGGACGGTGGCGATCGATGCAACCACCGGCAAACGGAAGTGGGAGGCGACCGAAGGCGCGGTCAACACAATCGCGGTGGCGGGCGGATCGATCTTCCTGGTCAACGACGAGAACCGACTGGTGCGGCTCGACGCTTCGACGGGCGACGTGATCTGGGCGACGGAAATGCCGCTGTATCCTCAGGAAAAACCCCGCAAGCGCAAGTCGATCTACGCCCATTACGGGCCAGTGATGGCGGGCGGGCATCTGGTTGTCGCCTCGTCGGATGGCCTGCTGCGGCTGTTCGATCCGACGAATGGCGCCCTTGTCGGCACCTCGCAGATGCCTGCCGGGGCGGCGGCCGCGCCGGTCGTCGTGGGAGGCACGCTTTTCGTGGTGGGCGAGGACGGGAAACTTCACGCTTTCCGTTGACGGGCGAAGCGTGTAAGGCCACCGGCTTGAATGTTGACGGCCCGGTAACGGGCCGCGGAGTGCGCCCATGACCTTTACCCTCGCCATCGTCGGCCGACCCAATGTCGGCAAGTCAACGCTGTTCAACCGCCTTGTCGGGCGGAAGCTCGCCCTGGTCGATGATCAGCCCGGCGTGACGCGCGATCTGCGTGAGGGCGACGGGCGCATCCATGACCTGCGCTTCACCGTGATCGACACGGCCGGCCTCGAGGATGTGACCGACGACAGCCTGCAGGGCCGGATGCGGCGCCTGACCGAGCGCGCGGTCGACATGGCCGATGTCTGCCTGTTCCTGATCGACGGCCGCGCCGGGCTGACCGCGACCGACCGGGTCTTTGCCGAGATCCTGCGCCGCAAAAATGCCCGCGTCATTCTTGGCGTGAACAAGGCCGAGGGGCGGGCAGGTGAGGCGGGCGTGCTCGAGGCTTGGGAACTGGGCCTGGGCGAGCCGCTGGCGCTGTCGGCCGAGCATGGCGAGGGGATGGACGAGCTTTACCACACCCTCAGGCCCATCGGGGAAGAGTTCCGCGAACGTGCCGAGGCCGATGCCCCGGTCGTGGACATCGACGTGCCCGAGGACGAGGCCGACGAGGAAGCCGATCCGCAGGCCCACAAGCCGACCGAAAAGCATCCCCTGCAGATCGCCGTGATCGGTCGCCCAAATGCCGGGAAATCCACACTCATCAACAAGATCCTCGGCGAAGACCGTCTGCTGACCGGGCCCGAGGCCGGGATCACCCGCGACGCGATCTCGATCCGGGCCGACTGGATGGGCACGCCGATCCGCATCTTCGACACGGCGGGCATGCGGAAGAAGTCGAAGATCGACGACAAGCTGGAGAAGCTCTCGGTCGCCGACGGGTTGCGTGCCGTGCGCTTCGCCGAGGTGGTCGTCGTGCTTCTGGACGTGGAAATCCCCTTCGAACAGCAGGACCTCCGCATCGCCGATTTCGCCGAGACCGAGGGGCGGGCGGTGGTCGTCGCCGTGAACAAGTGGGACCTCGAGGACGAGAAGCAGGAAAAGCTGGCCGAGCTGAAGGAGATGTTCGAACGCCTCCTGCCGCAACTTCGCGGCGCGCCGCTCATCACCGTCTCGGCCAAGACCGGTCGCGGCCTTGACCGGCTGCATGACGCGATCCTGAAAGCACACGACATCTGGAACCGCCGGGTGCCGACGGCGCGGCTCAACACCTGGCTGGGCGCCATGACCGAAGCACATCCGCCGCCCGCGCCGGGCGGCCGCCGCATCCGTCTGCGCTACATGACGCAGGTGAAGACCCGCCCGCCGGGTTTTGTCGTGATGTGCAGCCATCCCGAGGACATGCCCGACAGCTACAAGCGCTATCTCGTCAATGGCTTGCGAGACCATTTTGACATGCCGGGCACGCCGATCCGTCTGACGCTGCGCAGCCAGGGCGACAAGAACCCCTACAAGGAAAAGAAGAACTGGGGCGCCCCGTCACGCCTGCGCAAGCACCTCGACAAGAAGAAGGACTGAGTCGTAAGAAAGCCTCAGCCTTCCGCGGCCTCGGGACTGGGCAGCGCCGGGGGTGCGGGAGGCGACGCGAGCGCCCGGATCTGCCGGTCGAGCGCGTCGGTTTCCGCCGCGATCCGCGTCAGCAGGAGTTCCGGCGCATCGCCCCAGCCGCCGCCGGCGAGAAACCGCGTGAGTTGTCCGGTCACCGCGCCCAGGGCAGCGACGGAGTGCTCAAGTTTCAGGCTGCCTTCCTCGACGAAGCGCGCGTAGTCCTCGGCCGAGGCGATCTGCGCCGACAGCCCGTCGATCGTCCGCTGCCTCTGCGCGTCCAGAGCATCGCCCGCGGCCGTCTTCACCATCTCTTGCCGTCGCGAGCGGGCGCGGCTTGCGATTCCGGTCTGGAAGGTGACCTCGCCCCGATGCGCGGCGATGTCCCGGGCCAGCTGCACCATGCCGTCCATCCAGGTGTCCACGCGGGCCAAAACTGGCGCTGCGGCGCGCCGGGCGCTGCGGCTTGCCCGCGCCTCGGCATCGGCAAGCCGTGTCCGCAGTTCAACCGCCAGCCGGGCCTGTCGGGTCAGCTCGGAATCCGCCTGCATCCCCTTGCCGAAGGCGTCGACCAGCGTGCTGCGCCACAGGTCCGCTTCGCCAGAGCGATCTGTCAGGTCCAGCGCGATCTTGAGGAGCAGGACCGGCAGCCCGGCCATCAGCGCGATATGCCAGGCATCGAGGCGGACCTGTCCGTTCTGCCCGAGCACATAGGTTATCGCACCGCCAAGGATGATGGACCCGATCAGCAGCGCGTTTCCGGTGCTCATCAGCGCGCCTTCCAGCCGAAGCCGACGCACGCGGCGGCCAAGCGCGGCGGGTACAGGTGCAGGCAGCTCGGGTGATGCCATCCTATTGCTCGGCCGAGATCCTCAGATAGGCCGCCCCGATCGAGGCGGGTTCGGCCTTGTAGAAGGCGCCGCGTGTTTCCTGCGCCAGACGCTCCAGCACGGCGGTATCGGCGTCGCTGCCAAAGGCGATGGCAAAGATCTTCGGGCCTTCCTGTTCGGCGCCGGTTTCAAGGCAGGTTGCGTACATTTCGGTTTCGCTTTCGCCTCCGCCCGAATCCTTCCCATCCGACAGCAGGATGATGCCGTAGAGCCGGTTCTCGCCCTTGGCGCGGTCCGCTTCCTGTTCGGCCATGATCATGCTTGCCGCCCGGCAGACGGCCGAATTCATCCGGGTGCTGCCCTCGGCGACGAGGTTGCGCACTCTGGCCTGAAGATCTTCGCCGGTCTCGGCCATCGGTTTGGGGGCCGAAATGGTGCGCACCATGCTGTTGAATTCGATCAGGCCGACCTTGTCGGCAGGGTCGAACCGGTCGATGAAGGCCGCGGTCGCTTCTGTGGCCGATCGGACCTTGTCGCCTTCCATGCTGCCCGAAGTGTCGATCAGGATGATGGCCGTCGCCTTCCGCTTTGTGGCGAGGAACTGGTCGATGATCGCCTCGGAAATGTCGGGCGAGGGAATTTCAAGGTCCTGCACGGTCGCGGGCGAGGCCGTCGGCGTTGTCCCGTTGGCGCGCGATAGGCCGTCGCCGAGCGGGACGCCCGCGTCGAGCGGCCGGACGTAGAAAGCGCCCGCCTGCGCCTGCGCTGCCGGAGAGCGCAGGTAATCCTGGAAAAGCCGCGCGGCCTCGGCCTGTTCGGGGCTGACCCAGCCCGACTGGTCGAGGATGCAGAAGGGATGGTTGCTCCAGAAGGTTCCTTCTGCGGGAAAGATGAACGCGAGCGGCCAGCGCAGGTCCTGCGCGCGCTCGACGTTGAAGCGCACCGCGCCCTCTTCGAAGGCCGAGGTCGCGTGCAGGAATGCGGGGCCCTGCGCGGCCATGCTGGTCAGGAGGTCGGTCGTGACCATGCCGTATTTTGCGGTGTTCTGTTCAAGTGCCGTAAGCGCGGCCTCGACGTCCGGCGAATAGATGTCGCGGGCGGTTATGCCTTCGGTCTTGCCGGTGGTCGCATAGATCACGGAAGCGAGGAACAAGAGGCCCGCGCTGGAATACTGGGGATGTGTATGCCCCAGCCGCAGCCGCCCCCATTCCGGGTGGCCGAGGCTCGCCCAGCCATTCGGATCATTGGACAGATCGACCAGCGCCTTCAGGCTGACCGGCTTGTCCGGCCAGCCAAGCGCCTCGGCCATGGGTTGCCACATCGCAATGCCGACGGGCGTGAGCACGGTCGGCTCGCAGGCGGCCGAGGTAACCGGCTTGGGGTGCTTGCGGTTCCAGCGCTCGTTCAGCTGGTCAACCCAGGTCGTCTCGCCAGGGCTCCAGACAGTCGGGGTGAGCGCACCATCTGCAATCTGCAGCATGGAATCGCCCGACAGCACCGAGCTTATCTCGATCGCGATCGGCCGCCCGTCCGATGTTCTGGGCCGATCGGCCAGGAAGGCGGTGCGCATGGCATCGAGCCATTTCTGCTTAGTTACCGAGCTCGCGACAGAAATGGTGACAGGGTCTTTCGCGGGGAGCAGGCTCCCGAGAGGAAGCGCATCCTTGTTGCCAAGGACAAGGACGGCCCCCCCCATGACGACAGCCGCACCGACGATCGACAGAAATGTACGACGCGTGGACGACAAGACAACTCACCTCCCACACCGTTACGCGACCGCCTCTTTGGGGGTGGCACAACTCAACTATGCGTGAAATCTGCCGTTGACGCTAGCCCGACGATCAGCTCGCGTAGTCTGACCCTTCCGCATCCAGCAACGCCTTCAGCTCGCGCAGATGCGCCTCGGCAAAGCCCGGATAGGCCTCCCACTCCCGGGCGGTCTTTTCCGCGACCTCCTCGGGCAGCAGACGCAGTGGCCGGCCGGTCTGGAGCGCGCGGATGTAAGTCTCGGCGGCGCGTTCGAAATAGTAGAGGCGGTTGAAGGTCTCGGCCACGGTCCGGCCGACCACCAGCACGCCGTGATTGCCCATGACCATCGTCGTGACCTTGGGATCGGACAGGAGCAGCGCACAGCGTGCCGCCTCGTCCTCGAAGGCCATCCCACCGTAGTGTTCGTCGACGACGGTGCGGTTGTGGAACATGGCGGTGTTCTGGTCGATCGCCGGCAGGCGGCTATCGGCGAGGCTGGCGAGTACAGTGGCGTGGATCGAATGGACATGCATCACGCAGACCGCATGCGGGCAGTCGCGGTGGATCGTGCCATGCAGGCCCCAAGCGGTCGGGTCCGGCGCGTCGGGGCGGTCCATCGTCGTGGGATCGTCGGCGTCGAGGAGCAGAAGATCCGATGCGCGGATGCGGGCGAAGTGCCGGCCGTTCGGGTTGATGAGGAAGCGTTTGCCGCCATTGCCGACCGCCAGCGAGAAATGGTTGGCGACCGCTTCGTGCATGTCGAGCTTGACCGTCCAGCGGAAGGCGGCGGCAAGGTCGACGCGCTCGGGCCAGTGGGCGATGTTGTGAAGTGGGGTGACAGGGGTCGGCATCGGACACTCCTTCGCAGTCTCTGCTGACAGCCTAGCGTGGATTTGCCGCGTCTGGTGCGGTTTTCCCGACCTGGGAATGTCGGGCTTCGGATCAGTCGGCGGACGCCCAGCCTTTCCCGGTCCCGGGCTGGCTTCGGCGGTTTTTCGCGGGCTCACAAAGCTTTGTTGGCGCATCTTCAGGCGAGGCGGTGGACAGGCCCGCCGCTTCGTGAGAGTCGGGGGCCATGACCCGCGTCCGAGCCGTCCTGATCGTGATCCTGGTGCTGGCGATGCTGCCATGGCGCGCCCATCTTTCGGTGGGCATGGTCGGGGTGCCCATGGCCTCTGCCACTGTGCTTGAACCCGTATCGCAGGACGCAGATCTGGCCGTCGCCGCGGTCGGACCGGCCGCAAAGGCCTTTCCGGTCCCGCCGCCCTGTCCGGGGCCAAAGCTGCCCGGATCGGCCTGTTCGTCTCCGGTCGCGATCCTGCCGGGCGAAACAGTGCTGCCGTCGCCCCCCGGACGGGGGACACACCTGGCGGAAGACACAAGCCGCGATGACCTCTGGCAGCCGGACGGCCCCTCGGACCCGCCCAGACCCTGCTGATCCCGGAAGCGCCGCCACGAGCGGCATCTGCAAGATCAGTCAGAAGGATCCGACATGCTGACCCGTCGAATGTTCGTGGCCGCCGCGCCGGCCGCGCTGCTGGCCGCCTGTGTCCGGCCGCAAGAGGTAACACGCGCCGCAACCGCCGACCTGCCGCCTCCGCCGCCCATGCCCGCGCATTACGGGGCCATCACCGATGAGCCCTATCCGCTTCCCGCCGTCCCCGACGGCATCGTCCCTCCCCAGTTCTGGCGGCAAGAGATCGCAAGTCCGTTTCCCAATCTGGCTGTGCCCGAGGCGGATTTGCCTGTGGGCACGGTCGTGGTCGATGCCGATGCGAATTTCCTCTACCTGATCCAGCCCGGTGGGAAGGCCCTGCGCTATGGCGTGGGCACCGGCGCGGCGGCCTATGCCTGGAGCGGCGAGGCGCGGATGCAGTGGAAGCAGAAATGGCCGCGCTGGAAGGCGCCCGACAGCATGATTGCCCGCCGCCCGGAATTCGCGCCCTATTCGGTGGCGAATGGCGGCATGGCTCCGGGGCCGGGCAATCCCCTTGGCGCGCGGGCGCTCTACCTGTTTCAGAACGGCGAGGACACGCTTTACCGCATCCACGGCGCTTGCGAGCCGCAATATGTGGGCAAGGCCGTGTCCTCGGGCTGCATCCGGCTGCTCGACCAGGATGCGATCGACCTTTACGACCGGGTCAGGGAGGGCGCGCGGGTGATCGTGCTGCCGTCGACGAAACCGGCGGGGCTGGCGAGCATCTACTGAGGAAGGCGCCGGGGCGCGGGTATCGCGCCCCGTCACGCGGCCTTGTTCAAGGCCCGCACGGCATAGATCGCAACCAGAACGATGCCGATCAGGGCAAGGCCCGAGACAGTCGGCACTGCAGTGCCGTTCGCGACGATGATAGCCGCCAGCGCCCAGATCAGCGCCAGCGCGTATTCCGGTGCGCGGGTCAGGCGCGACAGCACGTAAAGCGCGAGGTTCAGCACGACAAGCAGCATCGCATAGGCGGCGATGCGGTCGTCCAGCAGTCCGAAGCCCGAGATCAGCACGCCCCAGGACACGCCGTTCGCCGCCGTCAACCAACCGGCATAAAGCGCGATGGGTCCAGCGAGAAACCAGTGGTCCGGGGCATCGCGCGTCGGCTTCAGCGCCAGAAGCGCGCCGACAAGCATCACCACGATCAGGATGCTGGCCCAGAGCGGCGAGCGTACGGCGACGGCAAGCCAGCTTGATCCCACGACCAACGAGACGAACAAGGGCAGGCGCGTAGCGTCCCAGACCGGATCTTCGGCCCGCTTCCACAGGCCAAAGACCGCATGCGCGATAAGCCAGAGATAGATCAGCCCCCAGATCGAGAAGGCATAGCCCGCGGGCAGGATCGACGGCCGGCCGGTCAGTGCCGGAAACTGCGATGGGTCGTAGCCGCCAAACCCGGGCGTCAGGAGCGGCGACAGCGCGAAGGCCAACGCCGCGATCAGGACGAAGAGGGCACGCAGGCGCGGCGCCATCTCAGACAAGCAAGCCGTCTGCGCCGATCCGGGTCTTGCCACCGAGATAGGGGTGGAGCGCCGCCGGCAGATCGACCGATCCGTCTTCCTGCTGGCCGTTCTCCAGCACCGCGATCAGCGCGCGGCCGACGGCAAGGCCCGAGCCGTTCAGCGTATGGACGAATTCCGGCTTCCCGCCCGCACGGCGGTAGCGCGCGTTCATCCGCCGGGCCTGGAAGTCGCCGCAGACCGAGACCGAGGAGATCTCGCGATAGGTGTTCTGGCCGGGCAACCAGACTTCGAGGTCATGGGTCTTCTGCGCGCCAAAGCCCATGTCGCCGGTGCACAGCACGATGGTGCGATAGGGCAGGCCCAGCTTTTCAAGGATTGCTTCCGCGCATTTGGTCATGCGCTCGTGCTCGGCGAGCGAGGTGTCGGGCGTGGTGATCGATACCATCTCGACCTTCTCGAACTGGTGCTGGCGGAGCATCCCGGAGGTGTCCTTGCCCGCCGAGCCTGCTTCCGAACGGAAGCACTGGGTATGGGCGGTCATGCGGATCGGCAGGACGCTTTCGTCAAGGATCTCGCCCGCAACGGTGTTGGTCAGGGTGACTTCCGAGGTCGGGATCAGCCACCAGCCGTTGGTGGTCTGATAGCTGTCCTCGGCGAATTTCGGCAGCTGGTTCGTGCCGTACATCGCGTCTTCCTTGACGAGGACGGGGGTCCAGGTCTCGGTCAGGCCGTGCTCGCCGATATGGGTGTCGAGCATGAATTGCGCCAGCGCGCGGTGGACGCGGATCACCGCGCCCTTCAGCACCACGAAGCGGCTGCCCGACAGCTTCGCCGCCGTCTCGAAATCCATGCCCGGCTTCACGCCGGCGATGTCGAAATGCTCTTTCGGCTTGAAGGAGAAGCTGCGCGGTGTGCCCCACTTGCGGATTTCGACATTGCCGCTTTCGTCGGCGCCCTCAGGCACATCGGCCAGCGGGGTGTTCGGGATGGTCAGGAGGAGGTCGCGCAGGCGGGCGTCCTCGGTCGCCGCCTCGTCAGTCAGGCGGGCGATCTCGGCCTTCTTCTCGGCCACCAGCGCGCGCAGGCGCTCGAATTCTGCGTCGTCGCCCCGGGCCTTGGCGGCACCCACGTCCTTGCTGGCGCGGTTCTGCTCTGCCTGCGCGGTCTCGGCGGCGAGGATCTTGGCGCGGCGGCCTTCATCGAGGGCGAGGATCTGCGACGACATGCCTGCCAAACCCCGGCGCGCGAGCGCGGCGTCAAAGGCGGCGGGATTTTCGCGGATGGCGCGAATGTCGTGCATGATGGCGTCCTCGGGTTTTGCCTACGCGCCCCATATGCCGCAGGCCAAGCCGCAATGCAAACTGCGCTACGGGGTCGCGGTCTCGGCAACGGCGGTGCGCAGGCCAAGGCGCGGCCGGGCGGCCCAGCTGCCGATCAGCCCGCCCCTGCGGTCCTGCGCCACCATGACCCCGGCAACCGACCAGTCGCGCCCTTCGATGACCAGCAGCGGTGCGCCGGAATTGCCCGAGACGGCCGGGCAGGTCAGGGCGAACAAGGCGGGGGTCGTCGACAGGATGCCGCAGTCGGGCTCGACCGTCGGCAGATGCGGGTCGTCGCGGCGGTAGCTGACCATGACAAGGAGGCTTGCCCCCTCGGCATCGGTGAAGGGCAGGGGTGAGACGCCCGCCAGGGGGTGGTCCAGCCGCAAGAGGCCGACATCCCCGGCGATCGAGGGTTCGCCCTGCGGCGCCGTCTGGGGAAACAGGGACTCGCGGCCCTGCGCCTCGGCCGCCGCTTTCTCCCCCACGCGTCCGGCGGAAAAGCGGATGGTGGCAGGATCGACCGGCGGGCCGCCCTCGTGATGGCGCAGGCAGTGGCCGGCGGTCAGGACCAGATCGGGGGCCACCAGCGTGCCGGTGCAGACTGCCGAGCCCGGCGTGTCGCCATAGGTGATCTCGCCCACTGCGGCGGGGGGCGAGATCTGCCCGTCGATGGCCTGCGCGACCGCGGCACTGGTTGCGAGACTGCTGGCAACCAAGGCTAGAAGGACATGTTTCACGCGACTGTCAGCCCCTTCCGCCACGCGCTGAATTGCACCGGCGTCCGGAATTCTCTACAGGATCGGCACGCAAGCCGGGAAGCCCCGGCGGGCGGGGGCGTGCCTTGCCATCCCCCGACCCCCCGGATAGGGTGCGCAACCAGTTTTTCCGGGGGTCCCCCCGACGAGCCGAGAGGACGACAGATGTTCGTAACCCCCGCCTTCGCACAGGCCGCCGGTGGCGGTGGCGCTGCGGCGATCACCAGCTTCATGCCGCTGATCCTGATCTTCGGGATCATGTATTTCCTCCTGATCCGTCCCCAGCAGAAGAAGCTGAAGGACCACAAGACCATGGTCGAGGCGCTGCGCCGGGGCGATCAGGTCCTGACCCAGGGCGGCATCATCGGCAAGGTGACGAAGGTGAACGAGGACGGCATTCTTGAAGTCGAGATCGCCGACGGCGTCCGCGTGCGCACTCCGCGCAGCACCATCGCCCAGGTGATGTCGAAAACCGAACCGGCGGCCTGAGCCGGCCTTCCTCCTTCACGGAAACGTTCATGCAAACCCCGCTCTGGAAGCGCGTGCTGATCTGGGCCATCGTGGCTGTCGGTCTGCTCTACGCCCTGCCGAACGCGTTCTACGAGCGCGTCGAGAAACACAACGATGCCGCCACGGCGATCGAGAAGGCTGCCGGAGCCGCGACGCCGGCCGAGGAGGCGGATCTGGGGTTGTGGCCGACATGGCTGCCCTCGGGCCTCGTCAACCTGGGGCTTGACCTGCGGGGCGGCGCGCATCTTCTGGCCGAGGTGCAGGTTGCGGACGTCTATGCCGACCGGATCGACATCCTCTGGCCGGAAGCGCGGGACAGCCTGCGACAGGCGCGCGACGTGGTGGGCAATGTCCGCCGCCTCGACGCACCCGTGGGCGAACTGAAGATCAAGATCGGCAATGCCGACGGGATGGCCAAGGCTGTCGAGATCGTGCGGGGTCTGGCCCAGCCGGTGACGACGCTGACCGGGGTCGGGCAAAGCTCGCTCGAGGTCAGCGCCGAGGGCGACACCATCACCATCCAGCTGTCGGCCGCCGAAAAGGCCGCCACCGACGAGCGCACCATGGCGCAATCGCTGGAGATCGTCCGCCGCCGTATCGACGAGGCAGGCACTCGCGAACCGACGATCCAGCGCCAGGGCGCTGATCGGATCCTGATCCAGGTGCCGGGCATCGGCACGGCCGCTGAACTGAAATCGCTGATCGGCACAACCGCGCGCCTGACCTTCAACCCGGTCGTCGGCCGCGCCGCCAGCGCCAATGCTGATCCCGGCAGCCCGCGCAACATCGTGCTGCCGGAACGCGGCCGGCCCGGCAGCTTCCTTATCATCGAACGGACGCCGGTCGTCGCAGGCGAGGACCTGGTCGACGCTCAGCCCGCCTTCGATCAGAACGGTCAGCCTGCGGTGAACTTCCGGTTCAACCCCTCGGGTGCGCGCGCTTTCGGGGACTATACCGCCAACAACATCGGCTCGCCCTTCGCGATCGTGCTGGACAACGAGGTCGTCTCGGCGCCCACGATCCAGAGCCATATCGCCGGCGGGTCGGGGATCATCACGGGCAACTTCACTGTCGAGGAATCGACCGAACTTGCCGTGCTGCTGCGGTCTGGCGCCCTGCCGGCCAAGCTCAACTTCCTGGAAGAGCGCACCATCGGCCCGGAACTGGGGCAGGACAGCATCGACGCCGGCCGGGTCGCCGCCATCATCGGCATGATCGCTGTTTCTGCGCTGATGATCGCCTCCTACGGGTTGTTCGGTGTCTTCGCCACAGTGGCGCTGGCGCTCAACATGGCGTTGATCTTCGCTGTCCTGTCGATCATCGGCGGCACACTGACGCTGCCTGGCATTGCCGGTATCGTGCTGACCATCGGCATGGCGGTCGATGCCAACGTGCTGGTGTTCGAGCGGATCCGCGAGGAACTGCGCATCCAGAAAGGGCCGGTCCGGGCGATCGAGATCGGTTATGAACGGGCCATGTCGGCGATCGTCGACGCCAACCTGACGACGATGATCACCGCACTCGTCCTCTATTTCATGGGGGCAGGCCCGGTGCGCGGCTTTGCCATCACGCTGGCGATCGGCATCGTCAGTTCGGTCTTCACCGCGCTCTATGTGACGCGGCAGATGATCGAGATCTGGTACGGCTGGCGCCGTCCCAAGACCATCGTCGTGTAAGGAGATCGGACATGGCATGGCGTCTGCATCTGGTCCCGCAAAAGACCAACATCGACTTCTTCCGCTGGCAGTGGATCACCTTCGGCGGCTCGATGCTGCTGATGGTCCTGGCCTTCGTCGCCTGGGGCGTGATGGGGCTGAACTTCGGCATCGACTTCAAGGGTGGCACGACGATCCGCACCGAATCCGCGCAGGCCGTGGATGTCGGCGCCTTCCGTCAGGCGCTAGAGAAACTGCCCCTGGGCGACATCACCATCACCGAGGTCTTCGATCCGAGCTTCCGCGCCGACCAGCATGTCGCGCAGATCCGCATCTCGGCCCTGGACAAGACCCAGTCGGTCACGCCAGAGACGATCCAGCAGGTTGAGGATGCGCTGAAGGTCGTGGACCCCGGCATCACCTTCCCCTCCATCGAGTCGGTGGGTCCGAAAGTGTCGGGCGAGCTGGTCTGGTCGTCGATCCTGGCCGTCGCGGCCACCAGCATCGGGATCATGCTTTACATCTGGCTGCGATTCGAATGGCAGATGGCGCTTGGTGGCGTTCTGGCGCTTCTGCATGACGTGTTCATCACCATCGGCGTCTTTGCGCTGTTCCAGCTCAAGTTCGACCTGACGATTGTCGCGGCGCTGCTGACCATCCTTGGCTATTCGATCAACGACACCGTCGTCGTGTTCGACCGACTGCGCGAAAACCTGCGCAAATACAAGACGATGCCGCTGCGCGACGTGATGAACCTGTCGGTGAACGAAACCCTCAGCCGTACCGTAATGACCTCGCTCACGACGTTGATCGCGGTCGGTTCGATGCTGATCTTCGGCGGCGACGTGATCCGTGGCTTCAGCTTCGCGATCTTCCTCGGCGTTCTCTTGGGGACCTACTCTTCGGTCTATGTCGCCAAGAACATCGTGCTGATGATCGGGCTTGACCGCAGCGAGAAACCAAAGGGCGGCAAGGGCAACGAATTCGCCCATATCGAGGCCTGACGCAAACGAGGGGCAGGGATGCACCTGACCGAGATCACCTATCCGGAAGCGTTGCCGATCGAGGGCTACGGCCCCGGCTTCTTCCGGCTGGGCGGGCAGGTTCTGCGCGGTCCTGTCCTGATCTCGCCCTGGTCGGCGATGGGCTGGGGCGGGCTTGACGATACGGAGACACCTCTGAAACTCGCCGGCCGCATCGACGTGCTTTTCGTCGGCATGGGGGCGGATCTTGCGCCGGTGCCGACCGGTTTCCGCGCGGCGCTGGAAGGGGCCGGGATCGGCGTCGAGCCGATGAACTCTCCCGCCGCCTGCCGCACCTACAACGTGCTTCTGTCGGAAGGGCGGCTGATCGCGACCGCCCTGATCCCAGTCTGATGGGGATGGAGCCGGCCAGCCTGCAGGTGCAGGCCGTCTCCTGCGCCCGGGGTGGCGTTACGGTGCTTGAGGGCGTGAGCTTCGCGCTGGAACCGGGGCAGGCGCTGGTCCTGCGCGGTCCGAACGGCATCGGCAAGACCACGCTTCTGCGCACGGTGGCCGGACTTCAGCCCGCCGTCGCCGGAGAAGTGTCGCTTCCGCCTGAGACGCTGGCCTATGCGGGACATGCCGACGGGGTGAAAGCGACGTTGTCCGTGGCGGAGAACCTCGCCTTCTGGGCGGCGATCCACGGGCAGGACGGCGTCGATGGTGCGCTTCTGGCGATGAACCTCGACCAGCTGAGAGACCGCGCCGCCAAGAACCTGTCGGCCGGGCAACGTCGCCGCCTTGGACTTGCGCGGCTGATCGTCACCGGGCGCCCAATCTGGCTGCTGGACGAGCCGACCGTGTCGCTTGACGCGGCCTCGGTCGCGCTGTTCGGGGCGGTGTTGCGCGGCCATCTGGCTGAAGGCGGGGCGGCGCTGATCGCAACCCATATCGACCTCGGCCTGCCAGAGGCCCGGGTGCTGGACCTGACACCCTACAAGGCGCGTGCGCCACAGCCGGGCCAGAGCCGCGACGCGTTTGCCGAGGCGGTGGAATGATCGCGCTCATCCTTCGCGACCTGAGGTTGGCGGTGCGCAGCGGCGGTGGCTTCGGGCTTGGTCTTGCCTTCTTCCTGCTCGTCGCCGTCCTTGTGCCGCTCGGCGTCGGGCCGGAACCGGCCACTCTGGCGAAAATCGCACCCGGTATCCTCTGGGTCGGCGCGCTCCTGTCCTGCCTTCTGTCGCTTGACCGCATCTTCGCGCTCGATTTCGAGGACGGCTCGCTTGACCTGCTCGCCACCGCGCCGATGCCGCTGGAGGGGGTCGTGGCGGCCAAGACCCTCGCGCACTGGCTGGTGACTGGCCTGCCGCTGACGCTGGCCGCGCCGGTTCTGGCGGTGCTCCTGAACCTGCCTTGGCAGGGTTATCCCTGGCTCGTGGCATCTCTGGCGCTTGGGACCCCGGCTCTCAGCATGATTGGCGTCTTCGGCGCGTCGCTGACCGTCGGGCTGAAGCGGGGAGGGCTGCTTCTGTCTTTGCTGGTGCTGCCGCTTTATGTGCCGACGCTGATTTTCGGCGCCGAGGCGGTGCGGCGCGGGGCGATGGGGATGGAGGCAGGAACGCCGCTTTTGCTCATGGCAGGGATAACGGCGGGATCCGTCGCGCTTTTGCCCTTCGCCTCTGCTGCGGCAATCCGCGTCAATCTGCGATGAGCGTGCCCATGTTAAGGTTGATCTCAGCCTCGGGGAGGCACTAGCTGGCGATCATGTCGATCTGGGAATATGCCAATCCGAAGAAGTTCATGGAGACCTCGGGCAAGGTTTTGCCCTGGGTAGCCATTCCCGCCGCCGTATTGTGCGCGGTGGGGCTGGTCTGGGGCTTCTTCCTGACCCCGGAGGCCGAGAATTTCGGGTCAACGGTCAAGATCATCTACCTGCATGTGCCGGCCGCGATGATGGCGATCAACATCTGGCTGATGATGCTGGTGACCTCGCTCGTCTGGATCGTCCGGCGTCACCATGTCAGCGCACTGGCCGCCAAGGCGGCGGCGCCGATCGGGCTGACGATGACAGTGATCGCGCTGATCACCGGCGCCCTCTGGGGCCAGCCGATGTGGGGGACGTGGTGGGCGTGGGACCCGCGGCTGACCTCGTTTCTGATCCTGGCGCTGTTCTATCTTGGCTACATCGCGCTCTGGGCCGCGATCGAGGAGCCGGACACCGCCGCCGACCTGACAGGCGTCCTGTGCATTGTCGGCTCGGTCTTCGCCCTTTTGTCGCGCTACGCTGTCAACTTCTGGAACCAGGGGCTGCACCAGGGTGCGTCGCTGTCGCTTGATGCGCGCGAGAATGTCTCGAATGTCTACTGGATCCCGCTGGTGATCTGCATTGCCGGATTCGTCCTGCTGTTCGTCACGCTCGTGCTGCTGCGCACCCGCACCGAAATCCGCGCCCGCCGCCTGTCGGCGCTGCTGGCGCGGGAAAGGATGGCCTGATGCCGGTTCTGGGCAAATATGCGGCCGTCGTTCTGGGGGCCTACGGGCTGTCGCTGGCGCTGATCGCGCTTCTGATCCTGTTGACCCTGCGGCGCGGCGCCAGGATGCGCCGGGCGCTGCGCGAGGTCGAGGACCGTCAGGGAAAAACGAATGGCTAAACCGCTTCTGTTCGTGCCTGCCATCGCGGTGGCGGGCTTTGTCGCGCTCGCGCTCTTTGGCATGAACCGCGAGGATCCCGACGCGCTGCCCTCGACGCTGGAAGGGCGCGAGGTGCCGACCGTCAAGGTGGAACCTCTGGGTGATGCGCCAGTTCCGACCGATGCGATGCTGCGCGCGCCGGGGGTGAAACTGGTGAACTTTTGGGCCAGTTGGTGCGCCCCTTGCCGGGCCGAGCATCCGATGCTGGAAAAGCTCGCCGCCGAGGGGGTACAGATCAACGGCATCAATTACAAGGACAAGCCAGACGCAGCGCTTGCCTTCCTGGCCGAACTCGGGTCACCCTATGCCACGATTGGCGCGGACACATCGGGGCGCATGGGCATCGACTGGGGTATCTACGGGGTTCCGGAAACCTTCGTCATCAATGGCGAAGGCAAGGTGATCCTTCGCCTGCCCGGGCCGATCACCGCCGAGAACCTGGAAAGCACCATCCGTCCGGCGCTGGCCAAGGCCTCAGCGCCATGACCGGCAGGGCGGTGGCGTTCCTAGCGGGACTTGCCATCGGCCCTTGTGGCTTCCTTGTGGGCGAGGTGGCGACAGCCAAGCCGGGTACGCCCGGCCCGGCCTATTTTACCGGCACCTATCAGAGGATCGGCAAGAGTGGGGGCGCCGCGCCCGCGCTGATCGACGACAAGGTCGCGATCACGTCGGATGGCGACCGGGTCACCATCCGCGGTTGCGCGGGGCCCGACACGAACATGGCCTTCGGTCCGGCCTTCGAGATCGTGAACCTGATGACCGGGCAGCAGGCAGGCATCGCCGTCGAGTGCCTGTTCCACAACAATGGCTACAACCGGCCGATCCTGACTTGCCGCGCCGGGGATGGCGCAGCCTGGACGCTGTGGCCCACCACCCTGAGCGGCGCCGGTGCGCCGCTGAGCTGCGGCTAACCCTTCATCGTTGCAAGGATCAGCAGGAGGAAGCCGGCCGTCTCGATCCAGGGCATCGAGGGCAGGCGCAGGCGGCTTGGGGCAATCAGGGTCCGGATGGTCATGGCTTGGGCTCCAGCAAGGTCTTGCAGAGCCTGCGACGTAGGAACTTAACAAGAACAGAAGGCCCGGGGATGCCCCCGGGCCTTTTGCATCAAATTTTCCAGATCGGATCAGACGGTGCCGGCCAGGTGGCGCAGCACATAGTGCAGCACGCCGCCGTGTTCGACATATTCGATCTCGATCTCGGTATCGATCCGGCACTTGATCTGGATCGTCCGTTCTTTCCCATCCGCATAAAGGATCGTGCACGGCACGAGGCTCAGCGGCTTCAGGTCGCCGGCGAGGCCGCCGATCGAGACCACCTCGTCGCCCTTCAGGCCAAGCGACTTGCGGGTTTCGCCATTGGTGAACTCGAAGGGGATGACGCCCATGCCGACGAGGTTCGAGCGGTGGATGCGCTCGAAGCTTTCGGCGATGACCGCCTTGACGCCAAGCAGCGCCGTGCCCTTCGCCGCCCAGTCACGGCTGGAGCCCGCGCCGTATTCGACGCCGCCGAAGATGACCAGCGGCGTACCTTCGGCCTGATAGGCCATCGAGGCATCGTAGATCGAGGTCTGCTTGCCGTCCGGCCCCTTGGTGTAGCCGCCCTCGACGCCATCCAGCATCTCGTTCTTGATGCGGATGTTGGCGAAGGTGCCGCGCATCATCACTTCGTGGTTGCCGCGGCGCGAGCCGTAGGAGTTGAACTCGCTGACCGGAACACCCCTTTCGGTCAGATACTTGCCGGCCGGAGTTGAAGCCTTGAACGAACCGGCCGGGCTGATGTGGTCGGTTGTGATCATGTCGCCGAGGACCGCAAGAACGCGAGCGCCGGTGATGTCGTTGATGACGCCCGGCTTCTTCGACATGCCCTGGAAGTAGGGCGGGTTCTGGATGTAGGTCGAGGTCGGCGGCCAGTCATAGGTCTGGCTGTCGGTGGTCTCGACCGCCTGCCACAGGGCGTCGCCCTTGAAGACGTCGGCATATTTCGACTGGAAGGCCTTGCGGGTCACTGTCGCTTCGACCAGTTCCGCGACTTCCTGGTTGGTCGGCCAGATGTCCTTCAGGAACACGTCGTGGCCGGACTTGTCCTTGCCGATCGGGTCCTTGGTCAGGTTGATGTTGACATCCCCGGCGATGGCATAGGCCACGACGAGCGGAGGCGAGGCGAGGTAGTTCGCGCGCACGTCCGGGCTGATCCGGCCCTCGAAGTTGCGGTTGCCCGACAGGACGGCGGTGGCGACGAGGTCATGCTCGTTGATCGCCTTCGAGATCGCCGGATCGCCGAGCGGCCCCGAGTTGCCGATGCAGGTGGTGCAGCCGTAGCCGACGAGGTTGAAGCCAATGGCGTCGAGATCCTCCTGCAGACCCGCGGCCTGCAGGTATTCGCCGACGACCTGCGATCCAGGCGCCAGCGAGGTCTTGACCCAGGGCTTCCGCGTCAGGCCAAGCTTGCGGGCCTTCCGCGCCACGAGGCCGGCCCCGATCATCACATAGGGGTTCGAGGTGTTGGTGCAGGAGGTGATCGCCGCGATCACGACCGAGCCGTCGCGGATCGTGTAATCCTTGCCCTCGACCTTGGCGGTCTTGCGGGCGTCCTGCGGGGGCGCGAGCACGCCGCCGCCTTCCTCGACCATCGCCTCGGCATCCGGGGTGACGGCAATGCCGCGATACTCGGCGACCGTCTTGTAGAACGACCGGGCGGCCATGTTCAGCGGCGTATAGTCCTGCGGGCGTTTCGGGCCCGAGATGGCCGGCACGATCTCGGCCATGTCGAGATGCAGCGTGTCGGTGTAGATCGGATCATAATCCGGGCCGCGCCACATGCCGTTTTCCTTGGCATAGGCTTCGACCAGGGCGATGCGGGACTCCTCGCGGCCGGTATTGCGCAGGTAGCGCAGCGTCTCGCCGTCGATCGGGAAGAAGCCACAGGTCGCGCCATATT
>JAYRKT010000039.1:0-41193 GCA_041905595.1 Rhodobacter sp. | reverse complement strand
CCGCCACACCGCGACGCTTTCCAGATTGCCGAAGCGGCCGGCATCCGAAGTAAAGATCGTCTCACCCGGAAGGACACGCTCGGCCCCGAACGTAAATCGGCGCAAGCGCGAGACGAAGCCCCCGAGACCGCGGAACTGCCGTTCGATCACGTAGAGCTTGCCGTCGGCTCCAATGTCGGCCCCGGCCGGATAGAAGGTTGCATCAACAGGCAGGAACCAGGGCTGATCCCAGACGCCATTCCTGAACCTGAACAGTGGCGTCATTCCGTCGCTTCGGGGCGTCTCTTCCGGCAGGGTATAGAGCGTCCCTTCAGCATCGACTGCGAGGGATTCCAGTGATCCGTTCGGTGACAATTCAACGAAGTCCGGGGCCGAGGGCAGCAATGTCCCGCCTCCCCCCAGTCCCGGAAAGCGCATCACGCGGGCCGGCCCCTCGAACGAGACATAGGCGGTGCCATCGGCAGCGATCGCCAGCCCTTCGCTGTCGCGGCCGTCAGGCGGCAGTGGCGTACCGTTGATCCCGTTCAGTCCACGGACCGGCGTCGTGGTGATCCGGTCGATCCGGCCCTCTGCGTCGCGGCTGATCTCGGCTTCAACCCAGCCACCCCGATCCGAAAGGGCGACCAGGTGATGGCCTGCTTCGGTTATCTCAAGTCCCGACCATCCGCCGAAGTAGGGGTCATCGCTGCTCCATCGAAAGTCGTCGATGAAGCCCGGCGGATCGGCGCGGTTCACAACCGACACCGGACCAACGGCAAGCAGCAGAACGGTGCCTAAGGCGAGGCGAGTACGCCGGTGCATTGCTTGGGCAGATCGGCCATCGTGTATTGCCGCGGGCCGCGCTTGGGGGGCGTCGGCTTGGCCGGCTTGGTGGGTTTGGGCGGGTTCAGTGCGTCTGTGACCCACCAGGTCAGTGTCTCGTCGCAGCCGTCTCCCCCCTTGGACAATTCCTTGACCGTCGGAGTTTGGGTTTTGCACAGCGTCGCGCCGGGCGGGCATTTCAGCCGGACGTGAAAGTGCTCGTCATGGCCCCAATATGGGCGGATCTTCTGCAACCATTCCTTGTCCTTGCGCTTCGCCGTCCGGCACAGCTCAATCTTAACGGGGGCGGTGACGAAGATGCGATCGACCCGCGGGTCGGACGCGGCAAGCTTCAGCACCTCGGCATGGGATCGTGTCCAGTTGCCGTTGAGGCTGCGCTGGTCGGCGCTGCGGACAGAGATAGAGCTGATCGTCTCGCGCTGCTGCCGGCTCAGGTCCAGTCGCGACGGGGGAAGCATCCAGATATCCACATCAAGCCCGATCTGGTGGCTTTGATGGCCCGAGGCCGAAGGGCCGCCACGCGGCTGTCCGATGTCGCCGATATAGAGCCCCTTCCACCCTGCGGCCTGCACCTTGGCGCTCAGATCCTCGAGATACTGGATGGTGACCGGCATGCCCCAGTTGCGATTGCGACTAAGGCGCATCGCTTGCCAGGTCGGTCCGGTTTCAGGCAGTTCCACAAATCCGGCGCCGCAGCCACGTTCGTAACTGCCGATCGGCATCGGCAACTGGTCGGACGGCGTGTCGACTGCCCCGAACAACTGCGTGGCAAGCGGTGCCGCGCTGGCCGGTGCACAAGCAAGCAGCGATGCAAGGGCGAGGTGAATGATCCGGCTGCGCATCGTCATGGCGTTGCGTGATCTCCTTGCGGGCGAACGGGAACCAGAAGAATAAGCCCGATCAGGAACAGAACGACAAGCGGTGTGATGCCTGCCGACTGGCTTTGACTGATCGCGGTGACCACTCCGATGGCCAGTGGGGCGATGAAGGAGGTCGCCTTGCCCGCCAGCGCGTAAAGACCGAAGGCCTCGGTGATGCGGTCAAGGGCCGCCTGCCGGACCATCATCGTGCGACTCGCGGCCTGGATCGACCCGCCGGCGGCCCCGATCAGGCCACCGAGAAGAAAGAAGGCGATATCGGGCAGGTGGCTTTCTGGTCCGACGGCAATACCGAATACCCCTTCACGCGATACGAAGACGATGCTGATTGCCACAAGCGACAGGATCACAAGGCAGGCCATGATCACCGGCTTTGGTCCAAATCGACTGTCGGCATGCCCCCCGAGCCAGGTGAAGATCGCGCCGGTGATCGCGGCGAGGATGCCGAAGATGCCAACGAAAGTGACGCTCCATCCCAGAACGCCTGCAGCATAGATCCCGCCGAAGGTGAACATGCCATTGAGCGCGTCACGGTAGAGCATCGACGAGATCAGGAAAGCGAACAGGCTGCGCTGACGGGGCAGAGCCCGCAAGCTCTGCTTCAGGTCGGGCCAGGCGCGGCGGGCCGCCGCAGAAACGCTGATCGCATCGGTCTTTCGAGGTTCGCGCACCCACAGGAAGAAGGGGATCATGAAGACCGCATACCAGATCGCGGTAAAGGGCCCGACGGCGCGTGTGCCTTCGCGGGTCGCGGAGTCGAGGCCGAACAGGGGGGCACCACCGAGCAGCGTCTTTCCTTCGGGGTTTTCGGCCAGGAAGCAGAGCACGAAGATCAGCGACACAACCCCGCCGAGATAGCCGAAGGCCCAGCCGGACCCCGAGATGCGGCCGATCTCCTCGCGGGTGCCAAGGTCGGGCAGCAGCGAGTTGGTGAAGGTGGTGGCAAACTCCATCCCCAGCAGGCCGATGCCGAAACTCAGCATCACCAACCAGACATTCGGATCGTCCGGCGCGGCATACCACAGCCCCCATGCACCAATCACATACATTAGCGAAAACAGCAGGATGAACCGCATCCGTCCGCCAGTGTGGTCGGCTATCGTTCCAAGCAGCGGCGAGCCAAGCGCGATCAGGATCCCGGCTGCGCCGATGCCATAGCCCCAGATGGTCTGCGCCGTGGTGCCGTCCTTCATGATCGAGGCCATGTACGGCGCGAAGATGAAGGTCATGAGCAGGGTGTTGTAGGGCTGGCTGGCCCAGTCGAAGAAGAACCAGCCCCAGATGCGGCGCTTTGGTGTTGTCATGTCCTGCCCCGCCTGCGGCGCCTGTCGCTGCCTGCTGAAGGCGATGAAACAGGCAAAGACCGGCGGGCGCAAGCAACAAGCCGGAGAGGGAGTCCGAATCCGCCGGGGCTCAGGCGGTGATCTCGGGGCCAGGGGGCCAGGGGCGCTGCGCATCGGCGGCGATCCAGGCCAGGACCCAGTCCGGCAGTGCCGGACTTTGCTGCTGCGTATCCATGGCGCGCGCGACTTTGTCCGGCGCAACGATGCCGGCCTTCGAGGTGATGGCCATGCGGATCAGGATGTGGTTGGCGCATTCTTCGCCTTTCCACATGCTTTGCTCGATGTAGAAGAACCGATTGTCCCAGCCGATGCAGCGGCTGCGCATTTCGACCCGCTCGAAGGCGCGGATGCGGCGGCGATACCGTGTCGAGTTGCCGGCCACTGTCATGCCCCAGCCGTTGCGCCGCGCGACTTCGACCAGACCGGAGCGCAGCGCCAGGGGAAAGCGGCCTAGGTCGTACAGCGTCAGAGTCCGGCCGTTGTTCAACTCGCTGAAGATGTCCAGGTCCCATGGCCAGCAACGGTGCCACGAGACATGGGTCCCGGTCAGGCTAAGCCGGGGCTGGTGACGAACGGATCGCACCTCGAACAGCATGCGGGCAAAGGGATACATCGACAGCCGCCTTTCCTACCCGCGCTTTCCTTGGGTCCAACGCCCTCGTCAAGCGAAACGCTGCGGAACCGGTTGCCCTTGGCGCGGCCGCCCTATACCTCTGGCGCACCTTTCATCGCCGGTGGCCGCATGACTTCGCTGTTCCAGATCCTGCTTCTGCTCCTCGACATCGCCAAGTTCGTGGTTCTTGCCCATATCATCATGAGCTGGCTCATCAATTTCCAGGTGCTGAACCTGCGCCAGCCGATCGTTGCCCAGATCTGGGATGCGCTGAACCGCATCCTCGATCCGGTCTATTCGCGCATTCGCCAGATCATCCCGGTCATGGGCGGGTTGGACTTCACTCCTCTGGTCGTGCTGGTGGCGATCTATGCGCTGCGAATCGTGCTGTTCAACAATGCCATGCTCTTCATGTGATGCCCTGACGGGTGTCCCCGGCAATGAGCGAGCCTGAAGAGCTTCTGCATTCGACCTTCGGATTCTCCGGCTTCCGTCCGGGGCAGGCCGAAATCGTTCAGGCCGTGCTCGCCGGGCGGAACACGCTGGCGATCATGCCGACCGGGGGCGGAAAGTCCTTGTGCTTCCAGCTTCCCGCGTTGTGCCGCGAGGGGGTGACTGTCGTGATCTCGCCCCTGATTGCGCTCATGCGGGACCAGGTCCGCGCGCTCAGGGCGGCAGGGGTCGAAGCGGGCGCGCTGACCTCGGGCAATACCGAGGAAGAGACAGAGGATGTGTTTCAGGCACTGGATGAAGGGCGGCTGAAGCTGCTCTACATGGCGCCCGAGCGGCTTGCCTCCGCTGCGACCTTGCCGATGCTCCGCCGGATCAGGACGCGACTGATCGCGGTGGATGAAGCGCATTGCGTCAGCCAGTGGGGCCATGACTTCCGTCCCGATTACCTGCGCATCGGCGAGTTGAGGCGCAGTTTGAATGTGCCGCTCGCGGCCTTCACAGCCACCGCAGATGAAGAGACGCGGGCCGAAATCGTCGCTCGGCTATTCGACGGCGCTCTGCCCGAGGTGTTCCTGCGCGGCTTCGATCGGCCGAACCTGCGGCTTGCCTTCGAGGTGAAAGACCAGCCCCGCCGGCAGATCCTTGAATTCGCCGCCGCCCGCCGGGGTCAGTCCGGCATCGTCTATGCCGCGACCCGCGCCAAGACCGAGACACTGGCGGCGGCCCTGACCGAGGCCGGACATTCTGCCTGTTTCTATCACGGCGGCATGGAGGCGGATGAACGCCGGCGGGTCGAGGTGCGATTCCAGCAGGAAGACGGGCTGATCGTTGTTGCGACGATCGCCTTTGGGATGGGCATCGACAAGCCCGACATCCGTTGGGTCGCCCATGCCGACCTGCCAAAGTCGATCGAGGCCTATTACCAGGAAATCGGGCGGGCCGGACGTGACGGTGCGCCATCCGACACGCTGACCCTTTACGGGCCCGAGGACATTCGCCTCCGCCGGGCGCAGATCGATGAGGGGTTGGCGCCGCAGGACCGCAAGGCGGCGGATCATGCCCGGCTCAACGCGCTTCTTGGCCTGGCCGAGTCGACGGGCTGTCGGCGGCAGGTCCTGCTGCGCTATTTCGGCGAGGCATCTGACCCTTGCGGCAATTGCGACCTTTGCGAACGCCCGCCGGCGCTGTTCGACGGGACCGAGGCGGTGCGCAAGGCGCTGTCGGCGATCCTGCGCACCGGCGAGTGGTTCGGGACCGGTCACCTGATCGACATCCTTACCGGGAATTCCACGGAAAAGGTGCGCGAGCGCAAGCATGACGGGCTGCCCACCTTTGGCGTCGGGCGCGATCTGACCAAGCCTGCCTGGACGGCGGTGTTCCGGCAGATGATGGGGCGCGACCTCGTGCGCCCCGATCCTGAACGGCACGGGGCGCTTCGCATGACCGATGCGGCCCTTCCCGTGCTGCGCGGAGAGGCGGGCGTTACGCTCCGGCGCGATACAGTCAGCGACCGACTGAAGCCGGTGGTGCGGGCCCTTGTTTCCGATGAGGATGCGCCGCTTCTGTCCGCGCTGAAGGCGAAACGGCGGGCGCTCGCAGAGGAAGCCGGCGTACCCGCCTATATCGTCTTTCCCGATCGCACGCTGATCGAGATGGCCGAGCGACGGCCGACAACCCTGGACGAGATGGCGCGCATCAGCGGCGTCGGCGCGAAGAAGCTGGAAAGCTTCGGCCTTGCTTTCCTGTCGGTGATCACCGGCGCAGAAACCACCGCGCTTCACCCCCAAAGGATGCGGCTTGCCGGGCGTCAGGAGGGGGAGATCTTTGACCGGCTGGCGGAACTGAACATCCGCCTGTCCCGTGGCGAGGATGGCACCGAAAGGCCGCTGTCCTGCACCCAGACGACACTGCGCAAGATTGCCGAAGCGCGGCCTGCAAGCCTTGCCGAACTGGAGCGGATTTCCGGGGTTGGTCCGCAGAAGGCCGAGCGGTTCGGCGCGGCCTTTCTTGCGGCAATCGACGGCGACTGACGCCAAGGGCCTCAGGCAGCGAGGCCCTTCGATCCCATGTCGAGGAACTTCTGCCGGCGGTCCTTGACCAGCGCGTCCGGCTTCTTGCCCGACAGCTCCTTGAGCATCGTCTCGATGGCCTTGCCGACCGCCTCGACGGTTTCCTTGGGCCCGCGCTGTGCGCCCCCCATCGGTTCCTTGATGATCCGGTCGATCACGCCCAGCTTCTGCAGGTCCTGTGCGGTCAGGCGCAGTGCCTCGGCCGCCTCGCGCATTTTCTCGGCATCCTTCCACAGGATCGAGGCGCAGCCTTCCGGCGAGATGACCGAGTAGATCGAATGTTCCAGCATGGCGATCCGGTTCGCGGTGGCAAAGGCCACTGCTCCGCCTGACCCGCCTTCGCCGATCACGACCGACACCAGCGGCACGCCGATTGACAGGCATTTCGCCGTGGATTGCGCGATGGCCTCGGACTGGCCGCGCTCTTCCGCGCCCTTGCCGGGATAGGCGCCGGGCGTGTCGATCAGCGTGACCACCGGCAGGCCGAACCGGTCGGCGAGGTCCATCAGGCGAATCGCCTTGCGATACCCTTCGGGCCGCGCCATGCCGAAGTTGCGTTCGATCCGGGTCTTGGTGTCCGATCCCTTCTCGTGACCGATCACAACGACCGCCTGATCGTTGAACCGAGCCAGGCCGCCCATCACCGCATGGTCATCGGCAAAATTGCGGTCGCCGGCCAGCGGCGTGAACTCGGTGAAGAGGCCGTCGATGTAATCCTTGCAATGCGGACGGTCCGGGTGCCGCGCCACAAGACATTTCCGCCAGGGCGACAGGTCCTTGTAGAGGTCCTTGAGCAGAACGTCGGCCTTCTTGTCGAGCGCTGCCGCTTCCTTCTCGACATCCATCTCCTTGTTGGCGCGGCCAAGCGCGCGCAGCTCCTCGGCCTTGCCTTCGATCTCGGCGAGGGGCTTTTCAAACTCGAGATAGTTCATGTCGGATCACCCTTGAGGAGTCGCCCCTATATGGCCTTGACGTCCCGGCGATGCAACTCGGCAAGATTTGCCGGCCGCCTTCGTGGCAAGGCACAGCGGAGGAGACCGTAGATGACGCGCCACCACGAACTGCGCCTGAACCGGGTGCTCGACTATATTCACGATAACCCGACGGGCGATCTCTCGCTTGATCGGCTGGCGGAGGTGGCTGCGCTCAGCCGCTTTCACTTCCACCGTCTGTGGCGCGCCATGACACGCGAGACGGCGGCCCAGACCGTCCGGCGCATGCGGTTGCACCGCGCCGCGGTGGCCCTGGTGTCGGGGAAAGCCCCAGTGGCGCAGATCGCGGCCGAGGTCGGCTATCCCGACGCCGACAGCTTCGCCCGCGCCTTTGCGGACCTCTATGGTGTAGCTCCCTCTGCCTATCGCCGCCGCGGTCAACACCGGCCGCCGCTCCTGTCGACCCCAACCGGAGATGATCCCATGCCCGACGTCACGATCCGAACCGAACCGCGCTACCGCCTTGCCGCCGTGACCCATATCGGCCCCTATTATGAGATCGGCCGCGCCTTCGAGAAACTCTTTGCCACCTTGTCCGCCCGTGGCCTGCTGCCGCAGGCTGGGTCGATGCTGGCGCTTTACTATGAAGACCCGTCGACCGTCCCGCCGGACCAGCTCCGCTCGCATGCGGGTATCGTGCTGTCCGAGGGTGCCGAAATTGCCGCGCCGCTCGAAGAGATCATTGTCGAGGGGGGCCGGACCGCCGTTCTGACGCATCGAGGCCCCTATGCGGGACTGCAGGCGTCCTGGAATGCACTTTATCGCGGTTGGCTTGCGACCAGCGACGAAGAGCCGGCCGACCGCGCCCCTTACGAGGTCTACCTCAACACGCCGATGGAGGCGCGGCAGGAAGACTTGCTGACCGAGATCTGCCTGCCGCTGAAATGATCAGGGCCGGATCACCTGCACTGTGGTCCGCGCCGAACGCCCCGAGGCGTCGATCACCGACAGGGTGATGAAACCGGTGCCCGGCAGTGTCAGCATGGCCTCACGTTCCCGCTCGACGGTCAGTACCGGCAGGCCGTCGGCCAGCCAGGTGAAGGGCGCGGTCCCGCCCGCTACCTTCACCTTGACCGCGTCGCCCACCAGCTCCACCGCCGCGCCGTCCGGCGGAAAGGTCACCTGCGGTGCATCCGCTGCCTCGAAGGCTGCGTGCCGGTTGCGGAAGCGCTGCAGCGGCACCGGCAACTGCGCGTTGGACACGAGCAGAGCAGCCTTGGGTGGCGGCGGGAGCGGCGCGAGGTCGGGCTTCAACCGGTTGAAGGCCTGAAACAGCACGGGCGCCGCCAGTTCGGCACCAAAGATCCCCGGCACTGGCGTGCCATCCGCCCGGCCCATCCAGACGCCGATCACATCCTCACCGTCGAAACCGATCGCCCAGGCGTCGCGGTTGCCGTAGCTCGTCCCGGTCTTGTAGGCGAGCCGGTTGGCCGGCGCGCCGGGCGGCGGGGCGAGGCCTGACAGGATATCGCCCACTTCCCAGGCCGCAACATCAGAAATCACGCGCTGCCCCTCGCTGCCGCCTTCGCCCGTCCAGTAAAGCGGCAACGCCACGCCGCCCCGCGCGAGGCTGGCGTAAAGCTGCACGAGGTCGGTGAGCGTGACCCCGACACCGCCAAGTGCCACCGCCAGCCCGGGCTGGTTGCCCGGGATCACGGGTTCGATCCCCGCCCGCCGCATCCCCGCCAGAAGGGCGGCCGGACCCATCGCCTCGGTCAGCAGCACCGCCGGGATGTTGAGCGACTGCTGCAGCGCCTCGCGCACCCGGATCGTGCCGTGCCAGGTCCGGTCGAAATTCGTGGGCGCATAGCCGTCGAAGTTGACCGGCTGGTCGTCGATCAGCGTCTCGGGATGCGCCAGCCCCTGGTCGAAGGCCAGCGCATAGATCAGTGGCTTAAGCGTCGATCCCGGCGAGCGCAGCGCCATCGTCATGTCGACGAAGCCCTGCCGTGCATCTGCTTGGAACCCCGCTGACCCGACTGAGGCCAGCACCTCGCCCGAGCGGTGATCGGCCACCACGATCGCCACCTGCATCTGGTCGCCCTTGTCGGCCACCGCATCCGCCGCGAGGCGTTCCAGCCGCGCCTGCAGCCCGCCCTCGACCGTCAGAGTGATCCGCGCCTCCGTCGGATCGGCGGCGCGCGCCCGGTCCGCCAGGTGCGGGGCCAGTGCCGGGAAGGGCAGCCGCGCCGATGGCACCGCCTCGGTCCGGGCTGCCTTGGCCTGGTCGGCGTCGATCACCCCGGCCTCGACCGCGCGGGCCAGCACCCGGTCCCGCCCAGTTCCGGCCTTTGCAGCGAAGCGGTCGGGCCGGCGCGATTCCGGGGCCTGCGGGATCGCGACCAGCAGCGCGGCCTCCGCCGGGGTCAGCCGCCTTGGCTCCTTGCCGAAATAGGCCAGGCTCGCCGCCCGTACCCCCTCAAGGTTCCCGCCATAGGGTGCGAGGTGCAGGTAAAGGGTCAGGATCTGCGCCTTGGTCAGCCGCCGCTCCAGAGCCAGCGCCAACCGCATCTGCCTCAGTTTGCCGCCGACCTTGCCCGTGCCGCTGTCTTCCAGGAGCCGCGCCACCTGCATCGTCAGGGTGGAGCCGCCCGACACGACATGGCCATAGCGTAGCGCTTGTCCCGCCGCCCGCAGCAGCGCCAGCGGATCGACCCCGGCGTGGTCGTAGAACCGCCCGTCCTCGTAGGCCACCAGCATAGCCAGGAACTGCGGATCGACCTGGCCCCCGTCCACGGCCAGCCGCCAGCGGCCATCGGCCACCTGGTAGGGCCGCAACAGCTTGCCGTTCCGGTCCACCACCTCGACTGAGGTCGCGGGCACCAGCGGCGGCAGCACGGTCGCATCGACCCAATGGTCGAACATGTCGCGCCCGACCGCCGCGAGCCACAGGGTCGCGGCGATCAGGAAGAACCAGCGGGCGCGCATCAGGGCGTCACGACCACCTCGCCGGCGTCGGACTGCGCCCGGAAGTCCGGCCGGTACATGTCCTCGACCGAGGCGGCTGGCTGGTGGAACCGGCCCGGAGAGACCGCGCGGACGATGTAGCCCAGCCGGAACGGCGTCGCGTCGCCCCGGTCAAGCGCGGCCAGGAAACGGTCCTGCCGGAACTCGGCATGGCTCACCTCGGTCTCGAGGCCAAGGTCATCCAGCGCCGAGATGTCGCCGCCACGGATCAGGTTCGGGTTGTCGATCTCGAAACCGGCCGGCAGCGGATCGTTGACCATCAGCCGCGCTTCGCCGCTGTCATACGGCGTCACGTCCAGCACGGCCACCAGCCGCGTCCCTGCTTTCACGGTCGAGACATCGGCCGGCTGCCCGTTGAGCGTGTAGTAGCTCCGCGTGATGGAATAGCCGTTGCCACCCGCCGCGACCGGCTCGGACGGCACGCCAAAGGCGGTGACAGTCAGCGTCGCCGGCTTGGCGGCGGTGTTGGCGACCAGCACCGGCTCGGTCACGGCGCTGTCGAGCACCCGCACCAGCGGCCCCTCGACCTTCTGCCCGTTGAGCGTGATGCCGGACCCGTCCGGCCCGGTCAGCAGCGCATTCGCCGCCAGCAGCAGCCAGGCGGTTTCCTGCGGCGAGAGGTTTCCCTCGTTCTGCGCCAGCTGACCCGCCAGCGCCTCCGGGTCCACCGCGTTCGAACCGGCGCCGACTGCATAGGTCAGCACCGCCGCCGCGTCCCGCCGGTTCGAACCGAAGTCGGCGCGGAAGATCTGGCTCGCCGTATCCGGCTGGGCCGCCTTCAGCATCGCGGCCGCGCGCGCGAACATCGCATCCGCCCGCGTCTGGTCGCCATAGCTCGCCAGCGCCGCACCAAGCTGCGCTGCCGCCATCGGCGTGGCAAAGGCGTCGCCCTTCACGTCGGCGTAGTAGCGCAGGTCGCCGACAGCCGCCGCGCCTTCGCGCGCCAGCACCATCAGGGCATAGGCCAATGCCTCGCCACCTAGATCGAAATCGGGCTGGTAGTTGACCTGGTTGCGCAGGTTGTCCAGCGCCTGGCGGAAGGCAATGTCCGGAACTTCCACGCCCTGCGCCCGCGCCCGCGATAGGAAATCGGTGACATAGGAATCCAGCCAGAAATCACCCGAGCCCGGCCCCCAGAGGCCGAAGGCCCCCTCGGCCCCCTGGTTGGTCAGCACCTCGGCCACCGTCTCTTCGATCCGCTGGTGGATGTTGTCCGCCCCCGGCAGGTCCATGATCTTGGCGACCTGGTCGAGGTACAGCAGCGGCATCGCCTTCGACGTCAGTTGCTCGGTGCAGCCATAGGGATAGCGGTCGAGGCTTGCCAGCAGGCCCGGCGCGTTCAACCGCGCGATCGGTCCAACCGCCAGCGTCGCTTGCGCCGTCCCGGGGATCAGCCCGGCAAAGGCGTTCTGGTCGAAGGTAAAGGTCTGGCCCGGCGCAAGGTCGAACCGGCTGATCCGGGCGATCGCCGGATCGTTCAGTTGAACCGGGATCGTCAGGTCCTTGGTAAGAAGCTTGCCGTCCGGTGTGGTCAGCGCCACGCGGATCGTGTCGGTTCCCTCCTCA
The DNA here is from genome assembly GCA_041905595.1 of Rhodobacter sp. Classification (GTDB taxonomy): domain Bacteria; phylum Pseudomonadota; class Alphaproteobacteria; order Rhodobacterales; family Rhodobacteraceae; genus Aliitabrizicola. The sequence continues at coordinate 29,490 of JAYRKT010000039.1, read as the reverse complement.
CCCGCCGTGATAGGGATCGAGACGACCTGCTTGCCGTGCTCGGCCAGGTCGATGCCCGAGGGCACCTCGCCAAGCGTCAACCCGGCCGAGGTCACGTCCAGCCCCATCCGCCCGGAAGGGCCGGTGGCATGGACGATCTCCAGCAGCAACCGACTCTCGTCGCCCGGCGCAAGGAAACGCGGCACGCTCGCCGTCACCACGACCGGATCGCGCACCAGCACGTCCGTGTTCGCCTGGCCGACGCCCGTCTTGGACCAGGCCACCGCCATGACCCGCACCGTGCCGTTGAAGCTCGGCAGGTCGAAACTCGCATGCGCCTTGCCGTCCGCGCCCACCTCCAGCGGCCCGGAGAAGAAGGCGACCAGTTTTTCGGTCGGCGGCGGCGCCTTGAGCTTCGCCTGCGCCCCGGCATCGCCGCCCGAGCGGACGGTGCCTTCGGCCCCGTTCATCCCGTCGATCAGCCGACCGTACAGGTCACGGATGCCGACCCCCAGCTTGCGCTGGCCAAAGTAGTAGTCCGAGGGATCCGGTGAGGCGAAGGCGGTCAGGTTCAGGATGCCCACATCAATTGCGGCGATAGTCACATAGGCCTGCTCACCCGGTTGCACGCCATCCACCTTCACCGCCACATCCATTGGCCCGCGTGGATCGGCTTCTGCCGCCGTCTCGATGTTGGTCGCCAGTTCCCGCTTGCCCGGCGCGATGCTGGCATAGGACAGCCCAAGCGCCCGCGACGGGTTCCGCCCCGCCGCCACGTCGATAGGTTTCAGCGCCGAGACAGTCACATAGACACCCGCCCCCCAAGTGTCGGTCACCGGCAGGTCGATGATGTTCTCGCCTGCTGCGACTTCGACCGTCTTGTGCTCGATCAGCCGGTTCGACAGCACGGTGACCAAAGCGGTTCCTGCCGCCCGCGGCACGACGCGCAGCTTCGCCGTCTCTCCCGGCGCATAGGCTGCCTTGTCGAGCGACATCTCCAGCATGTCAGGCGTCTGGGCCGCGTCGGCCGTGCCGTACCACCCGGCCGAGAACTTCACCGAAGTCGCGGCATAATCCCCATCGGTCCGTTCCGCGATCAGTTCGTAGTCGCCCCATGTCGTGTTGGTCGCGACCTCCACCGGCTCGCCCCCCGGCGCGGCGGTGCCTTCGGCGACTTTCTGGCGCGAGGTTACCGGCTCCCACTGCCACTGGCCGTATTGCTGGTACCACTGATAGTCGGTGGTGATCCGGTCGACATGCCACTTTACCTGCATCGGCGCTGGCTTGTTGCCTTCGCCCACGCCGATCACGTCGAACACCGCCTTGCCGTTCTCGGGCAGGATGCCATCGAACTTTGGCTTGATGCCGATCATCGGCACGGTCGGCTCCAGTGCCTTGACTACCTCGCGCTCCACCGGGCGGCCCGAGCCTTCGGCGACGCGCACGGTCAGCCGCAGTTCCAGCGGCCGCGCCGGGTCCTCGACCTCCGGCATGGTTACGTTGAACGTGGCCCTGCCCTCTTCGTCGGTGCGGATCCCTTCCTCGAGCGGCTGCATCTGCGCCGCGAAGGACTCATCCGCGCGGCCGAAGGCATAGCCGGGGAAGGCGGCCAGACCGTTCGCGGCCCGTAGAAGCGCCTCGCCCTCTACCGCAAGGTCGCCGCCCGGCGCCCCAAACAGGTAGCGCGCATCGACCGTTGCCTCGGGCGCGTCGCCCAGCCGGATCGGCGCATCGGCCAGCGCCAGCTTGAAATCGATCCGCTCGGGCGGGAAATCCTCGACAAGGAAGGTCTTGGTCGCCAGCGCCGGTCCGTCGAGATCGGCATAGACCTCCATCCGCCAGACGCCGCGCGGCGCGCCGCCCGAGATCGGGAAGCTGAAGACATGCCCGCCCGCGCCCTGGTCCTGCGCCACCTGCCGCGAGAACTCGATCCCGTCGGGGCGCGAGATGATCGCGGTGAGCGGCAGCCCCTCGACCGAGGTCATCTCGGCATCCCGGGTCAGCGCGGTCGCATTTACCGTCTCGCCGGCGCGATAGGCGCCGCGATCGGTCGACAGGAAGACGTCCACCGCCCCCGCCGCCTCGCGCCCCTCGACGCCCCGATCGGACAGGTCGAACTCCGGATCGGTCAGCGACAGGAAGGACATGTCGGTATCGCCGTCGCGCAGCACCACCATCGCCGGGTCCGACCCGTTCTGGCCCCGCGTCAGCCCGGCATCGAAGACCGCGTAGCCCTGGTCGTCCGTGGTCGCGCTCGCAAGTACGGCATTCGCCCGGCTGACCAGGTCCACCGCCACACCGGCCTTCGGCCCCGCCGTTTCAAGGCTTCGGACGAAGACATGCAGCCCGTCCGTTCCCGACATGGTCGTCACGCCCATGTCCGAGATCACGAACCACTGCCAGGCCGGCGCCACCGTGTAGGGGTCCACCCCCGGGGCGGCGGCGCGCAGGGCATAGATCCCCGGTTTCAGCCCCTTGACCGCCTCGTCCATCGGCAGTCGGGTGGTTACGTCCTTGTTGACCTCCATCACCACGTCGGCGGTGCCGGCCCAGACCTCGGCCCCGACATTGCCCATGAAGTTGGACTCGCTGTAGGCATCCATCGGCCCAAGCAGGTTGTTCTGGATCGCCCGCAGCATGTTGCGGTCCGACACCTCGTACAGCGTCAGGTCCAGCACCTTGGTGTTCACCGTCTGCACCGGGATCGCCGCGCCGCCCGCCCGCGGCAGGACGTAGGTGCGCCCGGCAAACCGCGCCGCCGGGCTCCGGTCGCGCACATATTGCGTGATCGGCACCGACTTCACCAAGGTCTGACCGTCCGCCGCCGGCAGGCCCTGGCGGAAGGTCACCGTCACCCGCTGGCCATGCTCGACCCCTTCGACGCACAGCTGCCGCCACTGTCCCGGCACCACCGTCATCGCCGGGTCGGGCAGTTGCACGAAATTGGCATAGTCCACGCCCTTCTCGACCAGATCCTCCGAGAACGTCGCGCAGATGCGCGGACGGTCCGAATCGCTTTCGACCGTCGTTTCGGTCACGCGGAACCCGTACTTGCCGATTGCGTCGTCCAGCATCGCCTCGGTGTCGTCGCGCGGCTGGATGTCCTGCGCCAGCCGCAGCGCCTTCACCATGTCGCTGCCACGCTCGACGCTTTCCAGAGCCAGCGCCAGCTGCACTAGTGCCGAATGTTGCTGCGCGGGATCGGCGCTGCGCAGATAGCCGTTCACCGCCGCCGACAGCGAGCGGTCGCGGAACGACCGCTGGTTGTTGCCATCCGGAACGCCCGCCGCCAGAAGAAGGCGGGCATACTCCACCCATTGATCCGGCGCATCGGTGATGTTCAGCGCCGCGCCGACATCGGTCGACGCCGCGGCCGGGTCGCCGTTCATCTCGGCATCGGCCGCGGCCTTCATCAGCTCTTCGGGGGTCCAGTCGTTGGTGACGTGCTTGTTGGCCAGGTCGGCTGCCTGATCGTACGCCTGGCTGAGGTCGTAGGAGCCGATGAAGGCCGAGATTTCGGCCGCCCGTCCGGCAGCGTCGGCGAGGATGCGGGGATCGGCGGCAACAGCCCGTCCGGAATAGGCGCCCGCGTAGGGGGCACCCTGACCGACGGCGGATTTCGGGAAGCAGGAGCCGTTGCGGCCGTTGAACGTAAAGGCCTGGCACTGCGCATTGGCAAGGCAGGCACGCTCGCAGGCGTCGATGGTCGTGTCGAAGATCGACTGGATGTCACCGCCCGGCATATCGGTGTTTTCCGAAAGGACGAATCGACGCTCGGGGATCAGTGGCTGGTCCTGGGCCGCGGACGGTAGCGGACCTGCGGCAAATGCCGCGATTGTCGCAAGGGCCTGACACAGACGCACAATGCCACGCATTCAAAAACCTCCCGAAAATATTGGCGCAATCGTCGCATGCGCGGCAGAGCTCAGGCAAGGAGGAGCCGGGGAAAATTTGCAATTTTGGCGTTAAGCGGGCGTTCACCCCGTTCCGCGAAGGTCGACAGCGCGGACGGACAGAACGGCCATCCGCGCAGGACGACCGGGACAAGGCGCGACATGGACATCGCAGAACGTCTGGCCAAGGAAAGAAGGGGGCGGCTCGCGGCGGAACGGCTTCTGGAACAGAAGCAACGCGAACTCTTCGCCGCGAATGAAAAGCTCGCCCTCCATGCCCGCGCCCTGTCCGACCAGATCGTGGAACAACGGCAGGTGGTCCGTTCCGCCCTTTCTGAGGCAGAGGAACTGAAGGGTCAGAACAGCCGCTTCCTGACCGATCTGGAGAATGCACATACGGCGGCGGTGATGGCCGAACGGCGCCTGTGGGATTCGATCGACATCATTCGCGACGGCTTCGCGGTGTTCGATTCCAGCCTGCGGCTCGTCGTGGCCAACAGCGCCTATCTCGACGCCTCGGGCCAGGCAGGTGCCGCGCCCGGTATCAGCTATGAGTCGATCCTGCGCCATGCCGTCGAGCGGCGTCTGGTCGACACGGGCGGGCTCGACCCCGAAGACTGGATTGCGGCCATGCTCGCCCGTTGGGACGCCGATCCGATCGAACCGCTGGACATGCGGCTGACGAACGGCACCTGGCTGCGCCTGCAGGACCGTCGCGCGCGGGGCGGCGACATCGTCACGCTCGCGCTCGACATCACTGACCAGATGCGGATCTGGGCGGCGATCGAGGCGATTCCGGACGGTTTCGTTCTGTTCGATCGGGACGAGCGGTTGCTGACCTGCAACCAGCGCTACCGCGACATCTACCCGGAATCGGCGCCGGCGATGGTTCCCGGCGCTACCTTCGAGCAGATTCTGCGCTACGGCCTGGAGCGCGGCCAGCACGCCGATGCCGTGGGGCGGGAAGAGGACTGGCTGGCCGAACGGCTGGCCCAGCATCGCAATCCGGTGGCGGTGCATGAACAACAGCTTGGCGATGGGCGCTGGATCCGGGCCCACGATCATCCTACCCCCGATGGCGGGCGCGTGGGGTTGCGGGTGGACATCACCGCGCTCAAGGAACAGCAAGCGGCGCTCGAAGCGGCGCGTCAGGCGGCCGAAGCGGCGAACCGCGCCAAGTCGGCCTTCCTTGCCAACATGAGCCACGAGATCCGCACGCCGATGAACGGGGTGGTCGGAATGGCAGAGCTTCTCTGCGACACCGCGCTGAGCGAGGAACAGCGCCTGTTCGCCGAGACGATCCGCTCGTCGGGGGAGGCGCTGCTGGTCATCATCAACGACATCCTCGACTATTCGAAGATCGAGGCGGAACGCCTGACGCTGCATCCCGAACCCTTCGACCTTGAGCGGACGATCCACGAGGTCGCGATGATCCTCCAGCCCAAGGCGCGCGGCAAGGGCATTGACCTGATGATCGACGTCGACATGTTCCTGCCCACCCGTTACATCGGCGATCCGGGGCGCATCCGGCAAGTCTTGACCAACCTGATGGGCAACGCGGTAAAGTTCACAGACTCCGGTCATGTGCTAGTCCGCGTTGTGGGATTCGAGACCGAACCAGGCCAACGCCAGCTCCACGTCACGATCGAGGATACCGGGATCGGGATTCCCGCCGAATACCTCGGCCACATCTTCGGAGAGTTCAATCAGGTCGAGGAGCAATCCAACCGCAAGTTCGAGGGGACGGGCCTTGGCCTCGCCATCACCGAACGGTTGGTCGCCCGCATGGGCGGTGAAGTCTGGGTGGAGTCGGAGGTTGGCCGCGGCTCCTGCTTTGGGTTCCGGCTGGTCCTGCCTGTGGCGGAAGAGGCGACGGCGATGGTGCCGATCACCCTGAGGCGGGCTCTTGTGGTCGATGACCAGCTTATCAATCGTACGATCCTTGAGCGGCAACTCGGCGCGTGTGGCGTCGAGGTTGTCCTGTGCCGGTCCGGTGCAGAGGCGCTGGAACAACTGCGGCGGGGCGAGGCATTCGATGTGGTGCTGACCGACCACGAGATGCCGGAAATGGATGGCCTTGCCCTGAGCGTCCACATCCGCGAGACGGGCACCGACATCCCCATTGTGCTTCTGTCTTCGAACCCCGCGGCGGCGCGCGAAGGGCGGGGCGCGGACATCCCCGCAGCCGTCCTGCAAAAGCCGATCCTGCGCTCAGACCTGTTTCGCCGGCTCCAGTCGCTGTCGCGCCCGTCCGAGGCGACGGTGGAGCCGCCCCTTCCCGAACCCGCGGGGCGGCTGATGCGGGTCCTTGTCGCAGAGGACAACCGGACCAACCAGCTCGTGTTCCGCAAGATGGTCAAGGACCTCGACATTGACCTGACGTTTGCCGGCAACGGGCGTGAGGCGGTCGAGTTGTGGCAGAACCTGACGCCCGACCTGATCTTCATGGACATCTCCATGCCCGAGATGGACGGCCGGGATGCCGCCCGCACCATCCGCAATGCCGAGAACGGCCGGCGGCATGTTCCGATCATTGCGCTTACCGCCCATGCAATGGATGGAGATGCCGATGGCATTCTCGCCTCGGGGATCGACCACTACATGACCAAGCCGCTCCGCCGGACGTCGATCCTCGACGCGATCACCACGCATTGCCCAGTCGGCGCGCGGGTGCCGGCGCCGATCAGCCCCGACGCCCAGGACAGCGCCGCATAGGGGTTGGCTGGCAATTGTTGTGCACGCAAACTGCCTTCCTACGCCCCCCGGTCACGTCCTGTGCCGGGCCGCGCTCCCCTCGCAGTGCAATAGGGTGTCAGCGCCTCTGGCGAGGCGCCTTGGGCTTTGGTGGCGGCAGATCGGCAGCCACGGCGCGGATCAGCCGGACCAGGCTTTCGGGATCGTCGAGTTCATCCTCGATCAGCAGATGGGGCTTGGCGCCGGGATAGGGTGCGCCCTCGCGCGGCGCCGCGATCAGGGCGCGGGCGGCCGGCGTGGGTTTCAGGAACAGCCGGTCGTCGCAGACGAGGCCCACAACCTTGCCGTCGAGATAGATCGCATATTCACCGAACATTTTACGGGTGCTGACAGGGCCGGCGTCCTGCAGCAGGTCCATCAGGAATTCGATGGTTTCGGGAGATGTCACCATCCGTCAGCCGCCGCGGCCCGGGTAACCGGCCTCGACCATCAGCCGGTTTGAGGCCGTTTCGACGTCGGACTCGATGCGGGACATGAATTCGGCGTTGGACAGTCCGGCTTCGATGCGCGGCAGGAACTCGACGACGGCGAGGCCCGGGCGGCGGTAGAGGCCGCGACGCGGCCAGAAGACGCCGACATTGGTCGCGACCGGTACGCAGCCGGTGCCGAGCTGGTCATAGATCAGGGCCGTGCCGATCTTGTAAGGCTTGGTCGCGCCGGGGGCGACACGGGTACCCTGCGGATAGATGACGAGCTGGCCGGGCTCTTCCTGGCCGGCATTCACCGCCTCCATCATCTGGGCGATGGCTTGCCCGCGTTTGCCGCGATCGACCGGCACGCAGCCGACACGCAGCGCGTACCAGCCGAGGATGGGAGCATAGACCAGTTCCTTCTTCATGATGAACCGGGGTCGCGGCAGCGCCCCGAAGATCATGATGATGTCGAGGAAGGACTGGTGCTTGGCTGCGATCACCACCTCGTCCGTCGGCACCTGACCGCGCACCTCGGTCTCGATCCCCACCATCCAGCCGGCGGTCCAGCGGACCCACCTGGTATAGGCGCGACAGGCCCGAAGGGCGCCGTCGCGCCGCAGGATGGCGAGCGGTAGGTAGACAAGCCCATAGACCGCCATCGCCAGATACATCTGGATGATGAACAGCAGCGAGCGAACCCATTGCAGCGCATATCCCATCAAGTGAGTTCCTTCAGCTTGCGGAACGCAGCAAACCGCGTTGCTCCAAAGGCGATCGCCCCGGCCAGAGGCGGCAGGAGCAGTGGCAAGAGCCAGCCGACCCCCTGAAAACCCAGCCCGGTCAGGAAGCCTCCGGCCGCATCGGCCGAGGGCAGGGCAAGCACGGCCAGCATCCCGAGGACCGTGCCGATCGCCGCCCCGCCAAGCGCCCTGAGTGTGAAGCGGCGGACGAAGGCGCGGGCGATGTAGCTGTCGCGGGCCCCGACCAGACGCAGCACCTTGATGACCTGGGCGTTGGTGGCGAGTGCCGCGTTGGCGGCCAGCGTCACCATCGCCGCCATCGCCCCGATGATCAGCAGGATCGAGACCAGCCCCAGGAAACGCAGCCGATCGGCGGCCACGGTCAGCGGGCGGCGCCACCGGGTGTGGTCGTCAAGTATCGCCCCGGGCGCTTCGGCGGCCAGACGCTGGCGCAGACCTTCGCCGTCATAACCCGGACTCGCCTCGGTGATTTCGACGAGCCGCGGAATTGGCAGGGACGAGATCGGCAAGTCAGGTCCGAACCACGGCTCCAGCAGGCGGCGCTGCTCTTCGTCGGTCAGGGCGCGGGCCGAGGCGATGCCTGGCGTGGTGGACAGAAGGTCAAGCACGACCTGGGTCTGCAGCTCCATCTGGTCGACAGGGGCCGAAATGCGGATGGTGGCGGAATTGGCCAGACCTTCCGACCAGCGATCGGCCAGCCGACCGGAGGCAAGGGCCAGCGCCAGCGCAAAGACGGCGAGGAAGGCCATCGTTGCAGCAGTGAAGGTGGTGAGCCAAGCCGTGGGGCCGGAGGGTGGGACCACCCGGTCGCGCATGGCGGTGCGGCTCAGACGGGTGTCTGGGATCGCGCTCACAGATCGGCCCCGGCAAGCTGGATGCGGCGGTTGCGGATGCGCAGGACCCGTGCCGCCACCTGCGACTTGGCACTGCGGATCAGGTTCAGGTCATGGGTCGCGACAAGGATCGTCTTGCCCATGCGGTTCAGCTCGACCAGCAGCGTGAGGAGGCGCAGCGACATTTCCCAGTCGACGTTGCCGGTTGGCTCGTCGGCCAGGATCACGTCGGGGTCGATGATGACGGCGCGGGCAATCGCGGCGCGCTGGCGTTCGCCGCCCGAGAGCGACGGGGGCAGGGCATCGGCCATCTGGCCAAGTCCCACCCAGCCGAGAAGATCTGCCAGATCCGAGGCCGAACTTTCCCGGTCCGACACGGTCAGCGGCAGGGTGACATTGGCGGCCAGCGGCAGGTGGTCGAGGAACTGCACATCCTGATGCACGACGCCGATCCGACGGCGGGTGCGGGCGATGTCGTCGCGCGACAGGCTGCGCACCTCGCGGTCAAACAGCGTCACGCGCCCTGCCGTGGGCATCAGTTCTGCATAGCACAGCTTGAGGAAGGTCGATTTGCCGGCGCCCGAAGGACCGGTGAGGAAATGGAACGACCCCGGCGCAAGGCGCAGGGAGACCTCGGAGAGAAGTTCACCGCCGCCATAGCTGTAGGCGACATTGTCGAATGCGATCACGGCACCCCCTGCCCGGCAGGCTGGCCGGATCGCTGCCTATGTTGCGCGGATTCACGCGGGATTCAATCGGGGGGACAGGGTCTTGCCGTGCGGTGTGTTCTGGCCGGGTGCGACCCGCAAGCCACGGGGGCGCGGCAGTTTTCTACAGGGATGCTTGGAGCGAGAGGCCTTTGTTGTTAGAAATGTGCAAATCAAGCAGGGCCGGTCAAGGAAATCGGACCGCCGGGGACGGGAAAAGCATGCGGCTGGTTTGCCCCAATTGCGACGCGCAGTACGAGGTCGATGATGCCGCCATCCCGGCCTCGGGGCGCGATGTTCAATGTTCGAACTGCGGTCACGCCTGGTTCCAGCTGCATCCCGACGAACTTGCGGCGCTGGAACAGGAAAGCGAGGTTTTCGAGCCGCTACCCGACTCTCCGCCGCCACCTCCGCCGATCCCCCCCGAGCCTGAGCCCGACTTCGAGCTTGATTTCCCGCCCGAACCGGAGGCGGAAGAGGTTCCACCGCCCGCCCCGGTTGCTGCGGCGCCCAAGCGGGCGATCGACGCGAATGTGCTTGCCGTCCTGCGGGAAGAGGCGGAACGGGAACGCGCCGTGCGCGAAGCAGAAGCGCCTGTCGGCATCGAGGTGCAGCAGGATCTTGGCCTGCCACCGCCATCGCCTCCGCCCTTGCCGCCCTCGGTGGTGGCCGCCCGAGAGAGGTTCCGCGACCTCTCGCTCGACGTGGACGAGGAGGAAGTGGATCAGCCGGCTCGGTCGTCCTCGCGTCGCGAGCTTCTGCCCGACATCGAGGAAATCAACTCGACGCTCCGGGCCAGTACAGCGCGCCAGGACGACTCGGATGACGAAATCCCGATGCTTCCGGCCGCGGAGGTCGACAACCGGCAGGGGTTCCGTTCGGGGTTCGTGCTGATGATGATCATCGCCGTTGCCTTGTGGGTCGGCTACGCCATGGCTCCCCGCATCGCCGAACAGTTCCCGGCCAGCGCCAGCGCGATCGACACCTACGTCAAGGCGGTCGACCGCGCCCGCATGGGGATCGATGCCGCGCTGAAATCCGCGACCGAGCAGTTGCGCGATCTTAGCGGCGACAAGGGCTGACCCTAGGGCGCAGCGTTGGGTTCCACTTGCCCGGCTGGTTGGCTTAAGCGACGCCAGAAGACCAGTGCCCCGGCCATCAGCAGTGCGGCGACAAGAAAGACCTCTCGTGTTCCGCGCAGGATGGCGTCTGGCGCGGCGCTACCCAGTTCGGCGGTTCCTGCCGCCATCGAGAACAGGGCGCCAAGACCCCATGCGCCCAAGACCAGTCCGAGATTGCGCGAAAGGCCGAGAAGCCCCGAGACGGTTCCTCGCGCTTCCGGCGGCACGCCGGCAAGGGTCGCGGTGGTATTGCCGGACTGGAACATCTGGTAGCCCGGTGTCAGCGCGGCGACGGCCAGGATGTATCCTGCCAGACCCATCCGTTCGGGCAGCAACGCGAAGCAGAGTGCGCCGGTCGCAAGCAGCAACAGGCCAAGCGACACAACCGGTGCCGACCCCCACCTGTCGACAAGTCGGCCGGACGGCAGGCCGGCCAGAGTTGAGATGATCGGGCCGATGGCCATCACCATCCCGAGGGAAACTGCCGTCAGGCCAAGCGGCCCGGTGAGCAGGAAAGGTCCGACAACCAGAGTGGCCATCATCACCGCCGAAACCGTAAGGTTCAGGCCCAGCCCAAGCATGTGTCCGGAGTTGCGGCTCAGGGAGAGACCCGATTGCGACCTGCCCGACGAAGGCGGTGTTGCGGGCAGCAAGATCACGGCAAGCAATGCCGTCAAAGCGCTGCCGGGTGCCTGGACGAGGAAAAGAGCCTGCCAGCCGAAGCCGGCCAGCAGGACCCCCCCGAGGGCCGGTCCGAGTGCGGTGCCCAGGGCCGAGGCAGATGCGATCATCCCCATCGCTCGACCGACGCGGCCGGGCGAAGCGATCTGGCGGGCCATGGCAAGGCTCAGCGTCATGAGAAAAGCCGCGCCGATCCCCTGCACACCGCGAGCCGCGATCAACAGTGGCAGACTGCCTGCGACGCCGCACAGCGCGGCCGAAATCGTGAACAGGGTCAGGCCAAGCAACAGCATCGGCTTCAGCCCAAAGCGGTCGCCAAGTCGACCGGCGACAAGCACGGTGACTGTCAGGCCGACCAGGTAGGCGACAACGACGAGCTTGACCCTCGGGAAGGGTGCGTTGAAGGCGTCAGACAGCGTCGGCAGGCCGACATTGGCAATGCTGGTGCCAAGCGAGGCGATAAGCATCGACAGCAACAGAACGGCCTGCGCCGCCCGCCGGCCTGTCGAGGGTTCGTGTGGGTTGGGGTCGTTCATCCTGTTCGCTCCTTGATAGAATCGGGAATGCGAGGCAGGCTACGAATTCAAGTCAACTTGAGGTCAATCATGAAATTGATCGACATCGGCGATGTCTCGGCGCGTACCGGAATCCCCGCTTCGACGCTCCGTTACTATGATGAGATCGGGCTCATCACCTCGGCTGCACGGCATGGGTTGCGTCGGCAGTTCACCCAGGATGTGCTGGTTCAGCTTGCCCTTGTTGCCATGGGCAAGACGGCCGGCTTCTCGCTTGAGGATATCACCCGGATCTTCGGGCGCGATGGAGCACCCGTGCTTCCACGCGATGAGTTGCGCAGGAAGGCGGACGAGGTTGACCAGACGATCCGTGATCTTACCGCGTTGCGCGACACGCTGCGGCATGTGGCAGAGTGCCCGGCACCGTCTCATCTGGAATGCCCGACCTTCCAGCGGCTACTGCGTCTTGCCGGTCGCAGAGCGTCGCGTGCTCATGTCCGCAGGCGCGGCATGATCAAGCCTGGCAAAGGGTGATCTGCGGCGGCAGACCGGGGTCAGAACCTCTCCAGCAATCGGCGCAGGTAATCGAGTTCGGATTCCGGCCGGTTCTGATCGCCCGAGCGGCGACGGATCTCGTCCAGAAGTTCCTGGGCTCGGCGATAGACGTCCTCGCCCTGCAGCATGTTGTGATCCGAACCGATCCTGCCGACCTGCCCGGTATTGCGGCCGAGGGGGTCGCGCTGGCTGTTCGGGTCGGCCTGCCCGATCTGGTCGCCCCCCTGACGCTCGCCCGGTTGACGGCCTTGTTCCTCGGCCAGCGCATCGCCGAGGTTGCGCATCCCCTCGCGCATCGCGTCCATCGCTTCGGCCTGCTTGTCCAGCGCACCGGACAGATCGCCGTCGCGCAGCGCCTGCTCGGCATCGTCCATGGCACGACCGGCGCGATCCAGCTGGCGGCGGCCTTCTTCGCCGGCATCGCTTCCGGCCCCCGGCAGGTTCTGCAGCTTGCCCAGGCGATCGCCAAGATCCCCCTGACGCTCGGCTAGGCTGCGACCATCGGGTTGCGCCTCTCCCTGGCCCGACTCTCCCGGTTTTTGCCCGGAGCCGGGGCCGCTGCCCTCGCCTTGCTGACCGCCTTGCCCGCCCTGGCCCTGCTGGGTGCTGAACTGGTCCTGCAATTGGCGGAAGGAGTCGTCCGACAACTTCTGCTGTTCGCGCAGCATGTCCGCGAGGCCCTGCATCGGCATGTTGCCTTGACCGCCGGAATTATTCCCCTCGCCCTGCACGACCTGCATGTTCTGCATCAGCTGGCGCAGCGCCTCCATCAGCTGCTGGGCCTCGGCCGTCTTGCCCTGCTCCATCAGCTCCTGCAGCTTGTCCAGCATCTGCTGAAGCTGGTCGGCGGACATCTGCAGGCCCTGCATCTGCTGCGCCGATTGCTGGTCGCCGCTTTGCGGAGACTGCTGGGCCAGCTGACGCATGTACTCGTTCAGCGCATCCTTCATCTCGGCCATCAGCTCGTCGATCTCGGACTTGTCGGCGCCGTTGCGGATCGCCTCGTCCAGTCGGTCCTGCGCCCGTTGAAGACGGGCCATTGCCGAAGCGAGATCGCCTTCCTCGATCAGAAGCGCGATGTCCCAAAGGGCGTCGGCCATCTGGTCGCGCGCCTCGGTCGAGATGGTGGCGGCCTGGGTGTCGAGATCGCGCGTCAGGACCCGCAGCTTCAGATAGGCCTTTTCGCTGCGGATGAAGCCCTCGGGCTTGTAGGTGACAGCCTTGAGGATCTGCGCGGTATCCGGTGCGTTCGTGCGGTTCCACAGCAGGTCGCGGCGCAGCTCGATCAGCGCCGCGGCGAGCGGGTCGAAGAAACGCTTGCCCGGCAGGATGGCCTTGAAGGGTTCCGACGTGCCGGTCTGGCCGCTGGCATCCGTCACGGAAAGCGTGACCGTCACCGGCAAATTGGCGAAGGCGTGCTTCGACAGATCGTCGATGAGGGTCTCGGTGAAATCCTTGCGGTTGCCGGAAATTGGCAGGGGCAGATCCAGCACCACTGGATCGCGCGGCTCGGGGTCAGTGGCCAGTCCAAAGCGCCGGTCGACTGCGGCGAGGTCGAGCGTGATCGTGGCCCGCCCGGCGGCAACGCCATAATCGTCACTCGCGTGGAACGCCTGCTGCAACTGCCCCTTCGGCCCGCGGGTCATCTCACCGGACGGGCTTACCGTTGGTGGGGCGTCGGGCAGGGCGCGGATGTCCCACTCCCTGCCGCCCGGTCCGTCGATGCTGATCTTGCCACTGCGCGTCACGCTGAAATCCTGTGACGGAGACGAGGCCGGCTGCGGATCGGTCCGACCCGAGACGGTTTCTGCCAACGTCAGCGCACCGACATCGCCATAAAGGCGAATGAGCACGCGCGTCCCGACCGGAAGGGTCAGATCCTCGGCCGTGATGTCGTTCAGATAAAGGCTGGGCTTGCCGGTGTAGGCAGGCGGCTGCGCCCAGCCCTCCCAGACGGGACCGGAGGCGAGGCTGGCTGACCCGCCGGGGGTCAGGCCCGCGACGCTCGTGACCCGCCACAGCGAGCCGAACATCAGGGCAATCACCAGCGAAGTCAGCGCCACATAGCGGAGTGCGTAGGGATCGCGGCGCGCAAGTCGCAGATCGGGTGAAACCGGCCGGGCCTGCGCGGCGCGCGCAGCCATCCTGGCACGATGCGCCTCCCAGACGGCGGCAGAGGCCGGGTCACCGATGCCGATGGCCTGCGTGTCGGTCAGGGCCGAGATCGGATGGCCGGGCAGCGTGTTGTCCAGCCGCTCGAGCGCGTCCGTCAGACGTGGTCGCCGAAACCGCGACAGCCCGTGGACCAAGGCCCAGACGGCGCCGGCCAGAATCGACAGAAGGCCGATCCAGGCCGCCTCAAGCGGGAGCCAGTCCTGAACACCGAACGCCAGGGCCGATAGCGCTGCGATAAGGATGGACCACAGCGGCCAGAAGGATTTCGCAAGACGTTCGCACCAGAGCCCCGCCCAAGTCAGGCGCAGCGGAAAGCGGATACGGTCAAGGATGTTGTCCTGTGCAGCCAGCGTCGTGCCCTTTTGCCGGTCCGGGGCTACTCGAGCCACGAAGGAATGGTATCGCGCTTCAGGATTTCGTCAAACGAAGGACGTGCGCGGATGACGGCGAATTGATCGTCCTTCACCAGGACTTCCGGCACAAGCGGCCGGGTGTTGTATTCCGAGGCCATCACCGCACCATAGGCCCCGGCCGAGCGGAAGGCGACCAGATCGCCCTCGTGCAGCGGCGCGATCGGGCGGCCCTTGGCGAAGGTGTCGCCGGTTTCGCAGACCGGACCGACGACATCATAGGGATGGGGTGCCGTTCCAGGGGTGGGTTCGACGACCGGAATGATGTCGTGATGGGCGCCATACATCGACGGGCGGACCAGATCGTTCATCGCGGCGTCCAGGATCAGGAAATCGCGCCCCTCCCCGTTCTTGACATAGATCACCGAAGCGACCAGCAAACCGGCATTGCCCGAGATCAGCCGCCCCGGTTCGATCTCGATCTCGCAGCCCAGATCTCCAACGGTGCGCTTGATAAGCGCGCCATACTCGGTCGGTAGCGGCGGCGCTTCGTTCGACCGGGTGTAGGGAATGCCAAGGCCGCCTCCAAGGTCGAGCCGGCGGATGGTATGTCCTTCGGACCGCAGGCGGCGGGTCAGATCTGCGACCTTCAAATAGGCCTGTTCGAAGGGATCGAGTTCGGTCAGCTGGCTGCCGATATGGACGTCGATACCCACGACCTCGATCCCCGGCAAAGCGGCCGCCTCGGCATATACGGCAGAAGCGCGTTCGATCGGGATGCCGAACTTGTTCTCCTTCTTGCCGGTCGCGATCTTTTCATGGGTGCGGGCATCGACATCAGGATTGACCCGGATGGTGATCGGCGCTGTCCGCCCGAGGCCGCTGGCGACTTCCGACAGGGCGCGAAGTTCCGGCTCGCCCTCGACATTGAACTGGCGGATGCCACCTTCCAACGCCAGCCGCATCTCGTCCCGCGTCTTGCCGACACCCGAGAAGACAATCCGGTCGCCGGGCACGCCGGCGGCCTTGGCGCGCAGGTATTCCCCGCCCGAGACCACGTCCATCCCGGCGCCGAGATCCCCAAGCGTCTTGAGGACGGCCACGTTCGACAGTGACTTGATGGCGAAGCAGACAAGGTTCGGCAGCGGCGCCAGCGCCTCGGTGAACAGGCGGTAATGCCGTGTCAGCGTTGCCGTGGAGTAGACGTAGAAAGGAGTGCCGACAGCAGCCGCTATGTCGGAAATGGCCACATCCTCGGCATGAAGCGCGCCGTCGCGGTAAAGGAAGTGGTCCATGCCCGTCGTCCCTGATGATCCTGCGGCCCGGGATACGGGAATTTCCCTGTGTCCGGAAGGGCTTTCAGGTGACGGGTCGTGTGCGCAGGAACAGATAGAGCGGCAGCCCGCACGAGACGCCTATGCAGAAGGTCGCGGGGATCGCCAACAGGGCTGTCCAGTTCCGGCGGACACGGGTTTCGGCAACGATCCAGACCGTCAGCGCGATAGCCGAAATCGTCAAATCCCAGGTCAGGCCGGTGGTAGACGCATTCGCATGCCAAGCGTCGATGAGCCCGCTCAGACCTGTTCCAGTCTCGCGCATGTAGGTGACGAACCACGCCATCGGGTGGATGGCGCCCCAGATGGCCAGGGCAAGATAAATCATGCGCAGGGGCGACAAGATCCGCCCTTCTCAGTAGCTGGATCCGCCACCGCTGGAGCCACCGTCTCGATTGCCGCTGCTCACGCCGAAGCGGCCATCGCCAGTGATCGTCACGCCGCTAGACGTCGCCTCCGGGGCCGGCTTGGCCGGCGGGATCGGCTTGCCATCGGCGCCGCAGGCAGCAAGCAGGGCAAGAACAGCTAGTGCAGGAATGACGCGGCTCATTTCAGAAGCTCCTTCCAGCGGGCAATCTGGGCGCGGACCTGATCAGGGGCCGTCCCACCATAGGACATGCGGCTGCGTACCGAATTTTCCACGCCGAGCACAGTGAAAACATCCGCAGTGATGCCGGGGTGAACGGATTGCATCTCGGCCAGAGTCAGGTCGGGCAGGTCGCAACCTTTGACCTCGGCCTTGGCCACCAGTGTGCCAGTAACGTGATGCGCATCGCGGAAGGGCAGGTTCAACGAGCGCACCAGCCAGTCGGCAAGATCGGTCGCGGTCGAAAAGCCCGAGGCGGCGGCGGCGGAAAGGCTCTCCCGGTTCGCGGTCATGTCCTGGACCATGCCGGTCATCGCGGCAAGGCCGAGCATCAGCGTGTCGGCGGCGTCGAAGACCTGTTCCTTGTCTTCCTGCATGTCCTTGGAATAGGTCAGCGGCAGGCCCTTCATGATGGTGAAGAGCGCCACCGTGGCACCAAGGATCCGGCCGAGCTTGGCGCGCAGAAGCTCTGCCGCGTCGGGGTTCTTCTTCTGCGGCATGATCGAGGAGCCGGTCGTCCAGCGGTCGGACAGGCGCACAAAGCGGAACTGGGCCGAGGACCAGATCACCAGCTCTTCGGCAAAGCGCGACAGGTGCATCGCGCAGATCGAGGCAGCCGACAGGAACTCAAGCGCGAAGTCGCGGTCCGACACGGAGTCGAGCGAGTTTGCGGTCGGCCGGTCGAAGCCGAGCGCGGCGGCGGTCATGTGCCGATCGATCGGGAAGGAGGTGCCAGCCAGCGCCGCCGCGCCAAGCGGGCTTTCGTTCATGCGCTTCCGGGCGTCGGCAAAGCGCGACCGGTCGCGGGCCAACATCTCGACATAAGCCATCATGTGGTGGCCCCAGGTCACGGGCTGCGCGGTCTGGAGGTGGGTGAATCCGGGCATGACCCAGTCCGCGCCCGCCTCGGCCTGCGCAAGGAAGACCCGCATCAGCGCCTCGATGCCGGTGATCGCCGCGTCGCACTGGTCGCGGACCCAGAGGCGGAAGTCGACTGCGACCTGGTCGTTGCGCGACCGTGCCGTGTGCAGCCGCCCGGCCGGTTCGCCGATGATCTCCTTCAGGCGGGCCTCAACGTTCATGTGGATGTCCTCGAGTTCCACCTTGAAGGTGAAATTGCCGGCCTCGATCTCTGACAAGACCGTGAGAAGGCCTTCCCGGATCGCCTCGACATCCTTATTGGTCAGGATGCCTGTCGCAGCGAGCATCGCCGCATGGGCGCGCGAGCCTTGGATGTCCTGCGCATAAAGCCGCTTGTCGAATCCGATCGAGGCGTTGATCGCCTGCATGATCGCGTCTGGACCGGTGGCGAAGCGCCCGCCCCACATCTGGTTGGCGGTAGCGGACTTCGGCGTCGTGTCGGACATCTTGGGACCCTTCGGAGGGGAAACGTGCTGCGGCTTATTGCGATCGGTCTTTATACGGCCCTGACGCTCGGTGCAAACCCGGCCCTGGCCGGGCCAGAGGCCGCAGCCCTTGCGACCGGCGAGATGAAGAAACTCGTCTTCGCCGAAACTCCGACGCCGCTTCCGGAAATCGCCATTGTCGATGCTACCGATGGCGAGCGGAAGCTGGCGGAATGGCAAGGGAAATGGGTTGTCCTGAATTTCTGGGCGACCTGGTGCGCGCCATGCCGGATCGAGATGCCGTCGCTTGACCGCCTTCAGGCAGAGATGCCAGACATCGCGGTGTTGCCGGTAGCGACGGGTCGGAACTCGGTCGAGGCGATCAACCGCTTCTATGGTGATGCGGGTGTGAAGAACCTGCCCGTGCTGCGCGACCCCAAGTCGGCGCTGTCGCGCGAACTTGGGGTGCTTGGCCTGCCGGTTACACTTATCCTGAATCCCAAGGGGGAAGAGGTCGCGCGGCTGATCGGCGACGCTGCGTGGGACAGCGACGAAGCCAAGGCCGTTCTCGCAGCACTGTCGGTCGGGCAGTAAGAATTTGCTTCGAAGGGAATTGCCAAGAGTTTCGACAAACTCTTGGCGCTTCTCTCAGCCGGTTGCGCGGCGATGAGTCAGGCGGATCAGCGCCTTTGCCTCGGGTGTGGGGGCACGTTCGATCCGCCGGTACTCACGTCCGTCCGGTGTCCGCCAAAGGAGCCCCAGTTCAACCATCGTCCGGCGCAGGATCGCCGGATCGTCGAAGCCTTGCCACTGGCGCAGAAGCTCGGTCGCCTGGCGCTCGGACAGGACTTCGCCGCGGGGAAAGCGCGCCCACAGCGGCCAGACCGCAAGGTGCTGCATCCACGTGCGCGACGGCCAGCGCAAGAGCCGTCCATCGGCATCGAAATGGCGCATCACCTGCTCGACTCGCGTATGATCGGGGGTGGGCGGGGGCGGCGATTCAAGCCGGTCCTCGGCTTCCCGCGTTGCGCGGAAGTGCTGGAAGTTGCGATAGCCTGCGCCGCGCGCGAGCATGTTCATCAGCGTCAGGTGGCCTGGCCGCCCGGCGCTTTCGGGCAACTGGGCGTGCAGCGAACGGGCAAGGGCAGAGATGTCATCCACCCGGAAGGGAATTGCAGTTCTGGTCATGTCAGCCTCGTGACGTGCCGCTCAGGGTCGCTGGCCACCGCTTGCGATCGGGCACGAGACAAGGACAGGTGCAAGACGATCTGACTATCGCAGGTCTAGCTGCCCGGTCTGGGCTGGTGGCGCCTGGGTGAACTGCGGACCCTTGCGGCGAAGCATCGCGGAATTGGCGGACAGGATCAAGAGGCGCCACCGATCTTGGCAACGCGGTCGTGGCAGTGACAGCCCACGACGTGGTCATTGACCATGCCGGTTGCCTGCATGAAGGCATAGACGATGGTCGGGCCGCAGAAGGTGAAGCCTTCCTTCTTAAGATCTTTCGAAATTCGCGCAGAAAGTTCGGTCTGTGCCGGAATGTCGGCCGAGGTGACCGGCCTGGGCTGAAGCGGGTGGCCGTCGACATAGCGCCACAGGAAGTTCGAGAAACCCTCGCGTTCCTCGATCCGCAGGAAAGCCTGCGCGCCTTTGATCGTTCCCTCGATCTTGCCACGATGGCGGATGATGCCGGGGTCGGCCAGCAGGCGTTGGACCTCGGGTTCACCCCAGTTGGCGATGACCTCGGGGCGGAAGCCGGCGAAGCCGCTGCGGAAGGCGTCGCGCTTGCGCAGGATGGTGATCCAGGCAAGCCCGGCCTGAAAGCCGTCGAGGATCAGCTTTTCCCAAAGCGCGCGGCTGTGCCGTTCGGGCACGCCCCATTCGGTATCGTGATAGGTGACGTAAAGCGGATCCGTTCCACACCAGGCGCAGCGGACAGGGTCAGTCATGCGGACCTCGCAATTTGGAACAAAATGGAAACTTCATCTCTTCTTTACGGCTGCGCGCGCATGCTGTCGAGGGCAGCATTTCGGAGGTCAGGATGGCGCGGCGCCGGGCGGAACGGCTGGTCAAGGGCGAGGGCGCGGAAAGCCCCTTTACCATCGCGGTAGCCGAACAGGAGCGACGCACGACCGACATGGTACGTGACGCACTGCGTCAGGGTCGGTTGGCGCTGGCCTACCAGCCGGTCGTCGCGGCGCGTGAAAACGGGCGAATCGCCTTTCACGAGGGGCTGATCCGCATCCTCGATGAAAATGGACGTACGATCCCGGCGCGGGATTTCATGCCGGTATCGGAAAACTCCGACCTTGGCCGGCTGATTGATTGCGCGGCGCTGGAGCTTGGGCTTTCGACCCTGCGGCGCGAACCCGGCGTACGGCTGTCGATCAACATGTCGGCCCGGTCGATCGGCTATCCGCGCTGGAACGAAATCCTGCGCAACGGGCTGGCGGCCGAGCGGACCGTGGCGGAACGGTTGATCCTCGAGATTACCGAAGGGTCGGCCATGCTGATGCCGGAAATCGTCGTGGCCTTCATGGACGACCTTCACCGGCGCGGCATCACCTTCGCACTGGATGATTTCGGATCCGGTTTCACGGCCTTCCGTCATTTCCGCGAGTTTTCCTTCGACATCGTCAAGATCGACGGCCAGTTCATCCGTGGAGTCGGCCATGATCCAGACAACCAGGTGCTGACCCAGGCCCTGATGCTGATTGCGCGGCAGTTCGACATGTTCACGGTGGCGGAAGCGGTCGAAACGGCGGAAGAGGCGGCCTGGCTCGCTGCGGCGGGGGTTGATTGCCTGCAGGGCTATCACTTCGGGGTCCCGACGACGCGGCCGATCTGGCGCAAGGTGCCCCAGGGGCCCGCCCGAAAGGCCCGGAGAGGCCACGTGTCGCGGACCCCCGACCAAGTTGCGCCTTGTGCTTGACGTGACGGCTCCTTAGGCCATGCTGCAAGGCGGCAAAGCGGATTGCTGCCTGTTGGGCTAGGGAGAGGACTTCAGCCATGACCAATGTCGTAATCGTTTCGGCGGCGCGCACCGCTGTCGGAAGCTTCAACGGATCTTTCGCGAACACTCCCGCACACGAGCTTGGGGCCAAGGTCATCGAGGCTATCGTCGCCCGGGCAGGCATCGACAAATCCGAGGTTTCGGAAACCATTCTGGGCCAGGTGCTGACCGCCGGTCAGGGCCAGAACCCAGCCCGCCAGGCGCATATCAATGCCGGCCTGCCCAAGGAAAGCTCGGCCTGGAGCCTGAACCAGGTTTGCGGCTCGGGCCTGCGGGCGGTGGCGCTTGGCGCGCAGCATGTCCAGCTTGGCGATGCGGCGATCGTTGTCGCTGGCGGTCAGGAAAGCATGAGCCTGTCGCCCCACGTCGCGCATCTGCGCGCCGGCACCAAGATGGGCGACATGAAGTTCGTCGACTCGATGATCAAGGACGGTCTTTGGGACGCCTTCAACGGCTATCACATGGGCCAGACCGCCGAGAACGTCGCTGCCCAGTGGCAGATCAGCCGCGACATGCAGGACGAATTCGCCGTCGGCAGCCAGAACAAGGCGGAAGCCGCACAAAAGGCCGGAAAGTTCAAGGATGAGATCGTTCCCTTCGTCATCTCGACCCGCAAGGGCGACATCACCGTGGACAGCGACGAATACATCCGGCACGGCGCGACGATCGAGGCGATGCAGAAGCTGAAACCCGCCTTCACCAAGGATGGCAGCGTGACCGCCGCCAATGCCAGCGGCCTGAACGACGGCGCCGCGGGCGTCCTGCTGATGAGCGAGGCCGAAGCGGCAAAGCGCGGACTGAAACCGCTGGCCCGGATTGCCTCCTATGCCACCGCAGGGCTCGACCCCTCGGTCATGGGGGTGGGCCCGATCTATGCAAGCCGCAAGGCGCTCGAAAAGGCCGGCTGGAAGGTTGGCGACCTCGATCTGGTCGAGGCGAACGAGGCCTTCGCCGCGCAGGCCTGCGCCGTGAACAAGGACATGGGCTGGGATCCGTCGATCGTGAACGTCAACGGCGGTGCCATCGCCATCGGTCACCCGATCGGCGCCAGCGGTGCGCGCATCCTGAACACCCTGCTGTTCGAAATGCAGCGCAGCGGCGCCAACAAGGGCCTCGCGACGCTGTGCATCGGCGGCGGCATGGGTGTCGCCATGTGTCTGGAACGTGCCTGATTTCAGACCGCTGACCGCAGTACGGCTGGCCCCCGCCTTCCTGGCGGCGGGCCTTCCGGCCCTCGCGGAAACTGCGCCCCAGCCGCCACTTTGGGCCCTGCTGGCGGAATGCAGTGCGGTGTTCGAGGCGGTCGGCAACGCGGACGGCCATGCCGGGACGACGGACAAGCAGCGCGCGGATGCGTCGCGCGTCGCTGCGTCCTTTCTGACAGAGGCAGAGACGGAAGCCGGCAAGGCCGGGCAGGCTGACCCCGATGCCGATATCGCCTCGATCATGGGCTATCTGCGCGAACGCTGGTCCAACCGCTCGGAAGAGCTCTTGTCGCTGCCGTCCAACCTGAAATGGATAGCTTATTGCGGCGACCTCGGTCGCGCGCGCGGCATCCTTCCGGTGCGACAATGAATCCCGACCAAATGGCGAGAAAATCGGTGCGCAACATTGTTGCGATGAGTATTTCGTTTCGGTAACAGTCTTGCGAGTCACGCAAAGCGGAGGAGTGGTTATGGCGAGAGTGGCACTGGTGACGGGTGGGTCGCGCGGGATCGGCGCAGCGATTTCCGTTGCGCTGAAGGCAGCGGGTTACTCCGTGGCGGCGAACTATGCCGGGAATGACGAGGCCGCGGCCGCGTTCACCAAGGAAACGGGCATCAAGACCTTCAAATGGTCGGTGGCCGACTACGATGCTTGTGCGGCCGGCGTAAAGCAGGTCGAGGCGGAGCTCGGTCCGGTCGACGTTCTGGTGAACAACGCCGGCATCACCCGTGACGCCATGTTCCACAAGATGACGCCCCAGCAGTGGAAGGAAGTCATCGACACCAACCTGACCGGCCTGTTCAACATGACCCATCCGGTCTGGAATGGCATGCGTGACCGCAAGTTCGGCCGGATCATCTCGATCAGCTCGATCAACGGGCAGAAGGGTCAGGCGGGCCAGGCGAACTACTCGGCCGCCAAGGCTGGCGATCTGGGCTTCACCAAGGCACTGGCGCAGGAAGGTGCGCGTGCTGGTATCACCGTCAACGCGATTTGCCCGGGCTACATCGCGACAGAGATGGTGAAGGCGATCGACGAGAAGGTGCTGAACGAACGCATCATCCCGCTGATCCCGGTGGGCCGCTTGGGTGAGCCGGAAGAAATCGCGCGCGCCGTGGTCTTCCTGGCGTCGGATGATGCTGGCTTCATCACCGGATCGACGATCAGCGCCAACGGCGGCCAGTTCTTCGTCTGATCCACGATCCTAATTCGGCGGAAGGCCCGCGTTTCGCGGGCCTTTTTGCTTGCTGCGGCAAGCAGGATCGGTTGAATGCCACGGATGTCGCAGCGCAAAGCTACCCTTGTCGGTTTTACAGCCGTCCTGCTCTGGTCGCTCCTGGCCCTTTTTACGGTCGGCTCGGCCCCTGTTCCGCCCTTTCAGCTGGCGGCAATGACCTTTGCGGTCGGCGGGGCTTTGGGTCTTGTCTGGACGATCGTCACCCGTCAGGGGAGCCTCTTGCGTGCGGTCCGGTGGCAGGTCTTCGCCTTCGGAACGGCGGGCCTTTTCGGGTATCACGCCCTGTACTTCTCCGCCCTTCGGCTCGCCCCGGCCGCGGAGGCGGGGCTGATCTCGTATCTCTGGCCGTTGTTCATCGTACTGATGTCAGGACTGCTGCCCGGCGAGCGCTTGAAACCCATGCATGTCGTGGGGGCGATCCTGGCCTTTGCCGGCGCCGCGCTGATCGTGCTGCGCGGGGCGGGGGGCATTTCAGGCGATGCCTTGCCGGGGCTCGGGCTGGCCTTTCTTTGTGCGCTGACCTGGTCAACCTATTCGGTTGTCTCGCGGCGCTTCGGCGACGTACCGACGGCGAGCGTGACCGTCTTCTGTCTTGCGACGGCGGTGCTGTCGGCGTTGGCCCATCTGCTTTTTGAACAGACGGTCTGGCCCGAGGCGGCATCGGGATGGCTAAGCATCCTCGCACTTGGCCTTGGACCAGTCGGTCTGGCATTCTACACGTGGGATTTTGGCGTCAAGCGCGGCAACATCCAGTTGCTGGGCGTTGGGTCCTATGCCGCGCCGCTGCTCTCGACCTTGGCCCTGGTTGCGGCGGGAATTGCCGAACCGTCGACCGTCCTGCTGATTTCAGCGGCACTTATCACCGCCGGGGCGGCGCTGGCGGCCCGCGCCAGCGCCTGAAATTCATCATGCCTGCATCAAGCGAGCGATCTCTTCCTTGATCCTGAGCTTCTGCTTCTTCATTTCCGCGATCTTCAGATCGTCGGCACCGGGACTGCGCTGATCCTGCTCAACCTGTTCAGAGAGGATCTCGTGCTTACGGCGCAGTTCCTGCAGGTGCGAAGCGATCGTCATATCCGTCCTCCATCAGTTGCAATGTAACAAGTGCATCACAAAGGTTGAGTCGTGTCACGCAATCTTGGTGCCGTGCGGCGGAGGCTTGCGCAACTTTCAGTGAAAAGCTTTATCGATGCCTTCGCCGTGGCGAAGAACGTCCCGCGCCTGCGGAGTAAAGCTGTCGCGGTCGCCGTCATGGTCTGTGCCTGCATGCAG
The DNA here is from genome assembly GCA_041905595.1 of Rhodobacter sp. GTDB lineage: Bacteria > Pseudomonadota > Alphaproteobacteria > Rhodobacterales > Rhodobacteraceae > Aliitabrizicola. Next base: position 4,759 of record JAYRKT010000039.1, on the reverse strand, counting down.
AATGAGCGGGGCTAGCAGCCGGAATGCCGCCCTCCCGCCCTTGCGGGCACGCAGAATGATGCGGCCTGCCGGGCGGCCGGGACGGGATTGCAGGGGCAAAATTGAAAGCGATCCAAGCCGGCTGTCGACTGCGGTCAGGAGTTCGGGCACACGATCGGCGGACAGGATCAACGTGAACCAGCCGCCGGGCGCCAACCGGCGTGTCGCCGCGTCGATCCAGCTTGCCAGCGGCGTCTCTTCGCGCAGTGCGGCCTCGCGGCCCGCATCCCGAGCCGGGGTGCCGCCGCCGGCAGGGTAATAGGGCGGATTTGCGATGACGTGATCGAAGGAAATCCGCAACGGGTCGGGCATCCGCATCAGATCGCCGTCGGTCACGGACAGGGCGATGGCATTGCGCAGGGCGTTGCGGCGGGCAAGGTCTGCGTAGTCGGGCTGACGCTCCAGCCCGTGCAGGGTAAGCCCGCCGACCCGAGCACCAAGGCAGAGACTGGCCACTCCTGCGCCGCAGCCCAATTCCAGCACGCTTTCCCCCGGCTTTGCCGGGCAGGCGGCCGCCAGAAAGACCGGGTCGGTTGCCGCGCGGTATCCGGAAATCGGCTGAAGGATGCGGAGCCGACCGTTCAGGAAACCGTCATCAGTCAGGTCGGCCTTGGCGAACATCACAGGCCCCGGGGGATGTCGTTGTCGGCAAGCACACGGCAGGCGCGGTAGAAATCATGGTCCTTGACCATGAGCCGCCGTGGCAAGATGCCTAACGATCCTTCGAGGATGCTCATGTGGACGTCCATCTGAAAGACGGGTATATCCTCACCGTCGAGAAGGGCCGAAGCAAAGGCGATGACCGTCGGGTCGCTGCTGCGCAAAAGCTCTTTCATGTCGAAGGACATAGTCGGCGATCCGGGGGCTGTCGAGGAATACTGACAGGGCGGTCATGGGGTTGGACGAAGTGAAGGTGAAGCCGCACGAGCGGCTGGGCCGCTGGCTTGCGGAAGACATGGACGGCGTGAATGGCCTGATCCGGCAACGGATGGCGTCCGAACACGCGCCGCGGATTCCGGAGGTCACCGCGCATCTGGTCGAGGCGGGGGGCAAGCGCCTGCGCCCGATGCTGACGCTCGCCGCAGCACGGCTGTGCGGTTACGAGGGGCCTTATCACATCCATCTGGCCGCGACGGTCGAGTTCATCCACACCGCGACGCTTCTTCACGACGACGTCGTCGACGAAAGCCAGCGCCGCCGTGGCCGCCCGACAGCGAATCTTCTGTGGGACAACAAGTCGAGCGTCCTCGTTGGCGACTACCTTTTCGCCCGTGCGTTCCAGTTGATGGTCGAACCGGGCAGCCTGCGGGTTCTCAGCATCCTGTCGAATGCCGCCGCAGTGATCGCGGAAGGCGAGGTGCTGCAACTGACTGCGGCGCAGGATCTGCGCACCAATGAAGCGATCTATCTTCAGGTGATCCGTGGCAAGACCGCTGCGCTGTTTTCGGCCGCGACCGAATCGGGCGCCGTCATCGCCGGGGCGACCGAGGATCAGGTCATGGCGCTGCGCGACTATGGCGATGCGCTTGGGATCGCCTTCCAGATTGCCGATGACCTGCTTGACTATGGCGGCAGCAGCGACGAGATCGGCAAGAATACCGGCGACGATTTCCGCGAACGCAAGCTGACGCTTCCGGTGATCAAGGCTGTTGCCCGCGCCGATGCTGTCGAACGCTCCTTCTGGGAGCGGGTGATCGAAAAGGGCGACCAGCGCGACGGCGATCTGGAAGAGGCAATTGCGATCTTGAACCGGCGCGGCGCGCTCGAGGCGGCGCGAGCCGATGCCTTTGCCTGGGCGGCCAGGGCCAGGTCGGCGATCAGCCGCCTGCCGGAACATCCGCTGCGCGAGATGCTGGAAGATCTGGCTGACTACGTCGTGTCGCGGCTGAACTGAGGCTCAAGACCGCAAGAGGGGGGCGGGTGTGACCCACCAGCCTGTATGGCTCCGCCCCAGGGCCTTGGCCGCATGCTCTGCCTCTGCAGCTTTGGCGAACAGTCCGAAACACGTCGCCCCCGAGCCCGACATCCGCGCGATCAGGCAGCCCGTCTGCGCGGCAAGGGCCTTTTTCGCCACTTCGATCACCGGCTGTAGCCGAATGGCCGCGGCCTCCATGTCATTGCGCTGAGTGGCAAGGAACGCTGCCAGACTGCCGGCGTCGGTCCAGTGGTGCAGCCGGTTAGGCATGGGGGGATTGTCGCGGCGGTCGAGTGCGGCAAAGACGGCAGGGGTCGAGACCGCGACTCCCGGGTTAACCAGAACAAACCACGCTTCCGGCAGAGGGGCCGCGAGGGGCTCGATCCCTTCGCCCACCCCCCGCATCCGCGCCGGATGGCCTTCCAGACAGATCGGCACATCCGCACCGAGCGAAAGGGTGTGGCGCGCATCGGGCAAGGGCAGCGACCACAGCCGGGCCAGAGCGTGCAGCGTTGCAGCCGCGTCCGCCGAGCCGCCACCGATTCCAGAGGCGACCGGCAGGATCTTGGTCAGGCGCAGAGCGGCGCCCCGGCCCGGTGCCAGCAGGCGTGCCGCGCGCAACACCAGGTTGTCGTCGTCCGTGCCCAGTCCTGCCGCCATCGGGCCGTCGATCTGCAGTGTCAGGCGCTCGCCGACTTCGGCTGTCACCGTATCGCCGACCCCGGCAAATGCGACCAGACTGTCGAGCAGATGGTAGCCGTCGGCGCGGCGGCCGGTGACATGCAGGGTCAGGTTGATCTTGGCAGGGGCGAAGACGTCAATTGCCATCGTCGGCGGGCGGCTCTTCTTCCGAGACGCCTTCATTGGCCGGCAGCACAATCGGGTTTTCGGGCGGCGGCACAGCTGCCAGGGGTTTCGCGCCTTCTTCTTTCAGAACCGCGTCAAGACCGACTTCGAGCTTCTGCTTGATGCGCTTCGCCTGCTCTTCGGTGGGGTCATAGGACAGGGCGCGCTGCCACTGGTACTCGGCCTCGCGCGTGCGTCCGACGGCCCAGTAGACATCGCCCAGATGGTCGGTGACCGTCGGCTCGACCGGCTCGAGGAGTGACGCATGTTCCTGTATCGGAAGGGCTTCCTGATAGCGGCCCAGAGTGAAAAGCGCCCAGGAAAGGCTATCGACGATGTAACCGCTCTGCGGCTCCAGCGCGACCGCCTTCTGGATCATGGCCAGCGCCTCGTCGAGATTGAGGTTCCGCTCGACCATCGAGTAGCCGAGGTAGTTCAGTACCTGCGGCTGATCAGGATTCAGTTTCAGGGCCTCCCGGAAATCGGCATCTGCCTTGTCGTAGTTCTTGGTCCGCTCGTTGGCGATCCCGCGGCTGTAGTAGAGCCCCCAATACCGCGGTTCAGGCTCGGATATCATCGAGACGGCCTTGTCATAGGCAACCACGGCATCGGCAAACTTCTCCTGCCGGCGAAGGGAATCGCCAAGCGAGACGTTGACGACGATCAGGTCGCTGTCCTTTGCAAGGGCCTGCAACTCCTTGATCGCCTGGTCGGCATCACCCTTGGCCTCGGTCGCTTCGGCGATGCCGATAGCGGCCGCGTAATGGGCCGGATTGTCCGCTGGCACGGTGTTGTAGGTGGCAATCGCCAGATCATACTGCTTCTGGGCCTGAAGCAGAGCGCCACTCATCAGGATGGCGTCAATATGATCGGGGCGCAGATAGGCGGCGGTCCGGCTGTACACCAGCGTCTCGCTGTTGGCGGCCTGACCGTTCATTGCGGCGGCGACCGTGTAGAAGACCTCGGCGAAGCCATCGGTGGCGTTGCGCACAACGTCAAACGGCAGGGTCTTTCCGGCCTTCAGATCCGCGATCATCACGTCGATCATCGGATCTTGCCCGGAGCCGAAATTCTCCTCGAGCAGCTTGAGCGCTTCGTCATTCCGCTCAAGCTGGCTTAGCATCTGCGCCCGGGCAATGACGCCGCGGCGCATGACCTGAAGTTTCGGGTCCGCAAGGATCTTGTCGGCATTCTCGAAATCACCGACCGCGGCCAGTGCAAGCGCCTTGTGGTAAAGGCCAAAGGCCTCCAGCCCCTTGGTGGCAGCAATCTTGTCAAAGCCGGCCAGCGCCTCGGACATGCGGCCTGCGCCAAGCTCGGCCCACGCGGCGTTCAGCGCGTCGACGGCGGGGTTGACCGCCTGACCGGCCTTGAGCCCGCTGAGGTAGCCTTCGAAGGCGCCGCGCTTGGCGTCTTGTGCGGCCAACACGATCGCCTCGCTGCGGGTCTTGAGACCGCTGCGCTTCATCTGCTCGGCGATGGTGATGGCAGGGTCGAACTGACCGAGCGAGATCTGCCCGACCAGCGCACCTTCCAGAAGCACGATGTTCGTGGGGTCAGAGATGATGGCGCGGGTGAACCAGGTCACCGCATCCTGATAATCCGCTGCGATGACGGCGCTGCGTGCCGCCAGGTAGGCACCCGCATCGGGTTCTGCAGCCGCAAGCGACTGCGGCACGGCGCCCAGAGCCAGGCAGAGGGCGATCAACGGGCGGGGCAAAGGCAAAGGGGTCATCTCCGGCTGCTTTGCGGGGAAGCTAGCCTTGCCTCTGCGCCATGTCCATGAGGGCGACCCTTCGTCGGGGCAAGTTGGGCCGCACCTCGCGCAAATGTCACATATTGGGATAATTGGGTCCGTCGCCGCCCTGGGGTGTTGTCCAGGTGATGTTCTGGCTGGGGTCCTTGATGTCGCATGTCTTGCAGTGGACGCAGTTCTGGAAGTTGATGCGGAAGGTGGCC
>JAYRKT010000038.1:0-43114 GCA_041905595.1 Rhodobacter sp. | reverse complement strand
ATCACTCAAAATCCCTCGCGTCTTCTTGCGGCCCGCCTTAATAACCGGGCGCGGGGGGCAACCCGCGCGCCTTTTCCTTTTCAGCCAGACCGGGACCGGGTATAGAAGCCCCCGGAACGATGGAGGCCGAAATGGTGATGTCCGCTCTCTGAACCCTGCAAAACGCAAGACAGAGGACATTTCCATGCCAGTCAGCTTCCTTGACGCAAGCAAGCGTCACCCGCTCGTCTTTCCAGACGGAACCGCGAACCCCTGCATGGTTCACCTGAACCGGGTGATCGACCATCCGAACATCAGGATCGGCGACTTTACCTATGCCAACGACTTCGACCCACCTGCAGATTGGGCGGCACGCCTTGCGCCCTATCTCTTTCCCGGTGCGCCTGAGCGGTTGATGATCGGCAAGTTCGGCCAGTTCGCACACGGCGTGCGCTTCATCACCGCAAGCGCGAACCACGATATGGACGGTATCTCGACCTATCCTTTCGCGGTGTTCGACCCGTCGCAACTTGCCGCGTTCCGGGATCGCGTTCGGGTCCGGCCGGATACCGTCATCGGCAACGATGTCTGGATCGGCCACGGCGCGCTGATCCTGCCAGGTGTCACGATCGGCAACGGGGCGATCATCGGGGCTGGATCGGTGGTGGCGGGGGACGTTCCCGACTTCGCGATCGTGGCGGGCAACCCGGCCCGCGTGATCCGGTTCCGGTTCGACCCGGAGGTGATCGAGCGGCTCAACCGCATCGCCTGGTGGGACTGGCCGGTCGAACGGATCGCGTCGAAGGTGCCTGCACTGGTCTCGAATGACATCGACGCCTTGGAGCGCTGAACAGGCGGTCAGACCAGCTTCCGCTCGATCAGGCTGTCGGCCATCGCGCCCAGAGTCTCTTCAAGGCTCCGCGGCGGGTGGCCGAGCAAGCGTAACGACCCCGAGGCGTCCAGCTTCGGGCAATAGCCGAGTTCCGGAACGTTCGCGCGCATGTCACCGTCGAAGAGCGAATAGAGGCGGATGATCCAGTCCGGGGCGCGCAGCTTCGGCATCTTCCGGGCATAGTCCGGGCGGTTCCGCGCAAGGATCTGACCGACGTCATGGACCGAACAGCTGTGGAACGCGGCGATATGCCGGTATCCCGCCGCCTCCGGGTCAGTGAGGGCGGCGACGTGGATCCGGGCCAGATCGCGGACATCGACCACATGAAAGTGCAGATCCGGTGCGATCGGGATCTGCCCGCGCAGGAAGCGCTGGATCACCGCGCCCGAGGTTCCCGGGTCGTCGTCGATCAGGGGCCCGATGATGAAGCCCGGATTGATGACGGCCAGACGGCCCGTCTGCCCCTCGACCAGCGACCAGGCGTGCCGCTCGGCCAGCGTCTTACTGACCCCGTAAGCGCTCAGCTTTGGTGAAGTCGGGTCCGACCAGTCGTCGGGCCCCAGCCGTGCCGGTCCGCCTCGCCCCCGCCCGTAGGCGATGGCGACGGTGGAGGAGGTCAGCACGATCCGCTCGACACCGGACTTCAGGGCGGCCCGCATCGCCCGGTCCGTGCCGTCCACGGCGGGCCGGATCAGCACTTGCGGGTCCTTTGGCATGGTCGTGACGAAGGGCGAGGCCGAGTGCATGAGGAAGCGCGCGCCGTCCATCGCCTGCGCCCAACCCTCATCGCGGGTCAGATCCAGCGTCACGAAGTCCAGCCGTGTCAGGTCGACGCCAGCCGCCGCCAGGGCTGCCCTGGTCGCGGCGGCCCGGTCCGGATTGCGTAGGCTGCCGCGGACATGATAGCCCGACCTCAGCAGCTCCAGCGCAAGATGCCCCCCGAGAAAGCCCGTGATGCCTGTCAATAAAACCGTGTCCGTCATAGCGCCGCCCTTGGTGATTTGAACGCAATGAACAATAATCGTTCAATTAGTATATTCAATGGGGCAGGCGCATGAGCGCCGCCGACAAATCCGAGCGTATTCTGGAGGCGGCGAAGGAGTTGTTCCTTCGGCATGGCCTGCGCGGAACGTCGATGGAGGCGATCGCCAGGGCGGCGGGTGTCGCCAAGCCCACGCTCTACGCGCGCTTCCCCGACAAGGAGGCCGTCTTTGTCGCCATCGGGACGGCCATCATGGACGACTATCGCCGCGCCTTTGCCCTGGCGCTTGCCGGCCCGGGTTCTGCCGCCGAGCGGCTGACCGCGGCGATCGGGGCCAAGTATGCGTCAATCGACCGGCTGCTGGGGCAGTCGCCCCATGGGCCTGACCTGATGGCCGAACATATCCGCCTGAACCGCGCGGTGTTCGACGAGTTGCGAGATTGGGTCAATCAGCAGACGGCGGCGGTTCTGCAGGCGGAAGGCGTGCCGGACGCTGCAGAACGGGCGCGCCTGATCCTGGCCGCCGTCGACGGGCTCAAGGCCGAGTTTCCCTCCACGTCCGACGTAGCGAGGCTGACCCCCTTCCTTGTCGACCGGCTCGCCCGTTGATCACGGGCGGTTGCCGAACCCCCTTGATTTCCCCGGCTGCCTGCCGTAGCACCCGCTCCGGACCTAGGGGTATAGCTCAGCTGGTAGAGCGACGGTCTCCAAAACCGTAGGTCGCGGGTTCGAACCCTGCTGCCCCTGCCATTCAAACTGCTCAAATCGCGCAGACACTTGCCGTCCGTCAGGTGCCGGCAATCAGAGCGACAGCCATAAAGATCGTGGAAAGTGCCCCGGCGACCGTGAGTGTCGTGAGCAACGCGGTTTTAACTCGCCCGCGCGGTCGCAGTTCGGCGCTGTCTCGGACGGCGGGGCGCGACGGGGCCATCCTGCGATACTGGTCGATCTGGCGGTCGATATCTTTCAGGTAAGTCTTATGGGCCAGCGGATTGACGTCGATCATGATATGGTTCCTTGATCCGGTTCGGTTTCGATGCCTGCAAGCTGGCACCGCACCGTTAGGCCGGTGTGCCGTGGGATGTGATGGAGGCGTGAAAAGTGCTTTCACGCGATAGCGATACCGAACCTTCCGGGCCTGTGGTTCGGATGCTCGGGCCGTTTGCGGCCTTCCACGCGGGCGATCCTCTGAACCTCGGGCCGCGCAAGAGCCAGGCCTTGTTGGCCTATCTCACCCGACGCAGCGGCATGGCTGCGCCGAGGGAAACCATCATCGGACTGCTTTGGGCTGACAGCGACGAAGAACGGGCAAGGGCCAGTCTCCGGCAGGCGCTGTCGGGGTTACGCAGGGCGCTGCGCGTAACAGGCGCGGTTGTCATCGATGCCGATCTCACCATGATCTCGCTTCAGAAGGATGTCGTCCGGACCGATGTCGACACCTTTCTCGATCGATCGTCCTCTGACGATGCGACGGCGCTCCAATCGGCGGCGGACCTCTATATCGGTGATTTTCTGGAGGGCTTTCCCGCTGTCTCGCCGGAATTTGACCGCTGGCTGGACATGGAACGCGGGGCGCTGCGGGCGCGATGTACGACGATGCTGCTTCGACTTTGTGACATGGCGGCGGCAGGGGGGCGCAACGAACAGATGATCGCGACGGCGCAGCGGCTTCTGCAGATGGATCCGTTGCAGGAGCATGTTCATCGGCGGCTCATGCGGGCCTATCTGGCCCAAGGGCGCCATGACGCGGCATTGAAGCAGTTCGAGACGATCCAGACCTTGCTTTCAGCCGAACTCGGGGTCGCACCAGAACAGCCGACCTTAGAGCTTGCAAGCGAGATCCGGCGAAAGCGCTCGGGCCGCAGAACTGCGCCCGAAGCAGATCGAGCCGTGGAACTGCACGCCGCCCCAAGGCCGATGCCGCCATCGCGCCCATCCATTGCAGTCCTGCCATTCCGCAACCTGTCCCCAGAAAGTGACACGATCTATCTCGGCGAAGGCATAGCCGAGGACATCATCGTCGAACTTGGGCGCGAGGCCGGGCTCATGGTCGTCTCGCGAGGGTCGTCGTTCCGCTTCAGCCTAGAGGAGCAGGACCTAACCGAGATCGGGCGACTGCTTGGCGTGCGCTTTCTGCTGAGCGGGTCGATCCGGGTCTTCGGTCAGAAATTCCGGCTTACCGCGCATCTTTCCAACTGTCTGAATGGGCAGGACGTCTGGGCAGAGCGGTTCGATCGCGACCTCGATGACATCCTCGACCTTCAGTCCGAAGTGGCACGTTTGGTGACCGGCACAGTCGTGGGGCGGATCAGCCGGGGCGACGCTGAAGCGGCACGCGCGCGCCCGGTGGAAAGCCTTGAAGCCTATGCGCTGGTGATGCGCGGTCTGGGTCACATCCATGCACAGTCGCTGCCAGAACTGAACCTAGGCATAGCCTGCTTTGAACGCGCCGTGGCGCTGGACGCGACCTATGGCAGGGCATTCGGGCTACTCGCCCTTTCGCAGATATACCGACAGTGGAACTACAACATGAGTACCGATGTGTCGGATTTCCTGCCGCTCGCCGAGCGTTCGATCTCGCTCGATCATCGCGATGCCAAGGGGCATTGCGCGATGGGTCTTGGGCTGATGCTGCAGGGGAATTTCGACCGGGCAGGGTATCACTTCGAAACCGGGCTTCGCATGAATCCGAACGACAATCATCTGTTGATCGAATACGGGCGGTACCTAATGTATATGGATCGGCCGGAAGAGGGGTTAACCCGCATCCGCGAGGCGATGCGGCTTGATCCCTATCACCCGAACTGGTTCTGGAACATCCAGGGGCGCTGCCTGCATACGCTCGGGCGCCACCAGGAGGCACTGGCGGCATTTCTCTATCATGACAATCCGCCATTCTATGTCCTGGCCTATATCGCGGCCTGTCATCGCAAGCTTGGAAACGACGCCGACGCCGACGCCGCTCAGGCCGAGATGCGACGGCTGCGCCCGGACTTCGAGATTGAGCGGTTCAAGGCCGTCTTCCCCTACCGCAACGAAGAAACCAAGCGCCGCTTCATGGAAAGCCTGTTCGGCTGATCGGCCGGGGCTTCAGTGCGCCGCCAATTCCCGATGCAGTCTGCCTGCATGTGATAGCTAGACGGCTTCCATATGCGTTCCATATCTGCCTTCCACGCTTGAATTCCACGTCCCGACCGCGTATCTCGCGCCGGACACGATACAGGACACCTTCCGATGGCCACCAAGGCAAACCCCGTCCAGTTCATCCAGCAGGTCCGGTCCGAGGTCGCAAAGATCGTCTGGCCGTCGCGCCGCGAGGTGATGCTGACCACGATCATGGTCTTCATCATGGCGACGCTGACCGCCACCTTCTTCTTCATCGTCGACAGCATCATCCGCATGGGCCTGACCTATATCCTGACGATGTTCGGCTAAGCCCGTTTGGGCTTGAATTCCTTGGGTCCAGACGGTAGGGAACGCCAGATCAAAGGAAACCGGCGCGCATCGATTCGTCTTGCGCGCTGTTTTTTGTTCCGGGCATGGCGGTTCAACCGCTTGTAAAGAAAAGAACTTCCGGGGGTGTGCCCTCGGGTGGCAGAGGTGACTGAGGCATGGCCAAGCGGTGGTATTCGGTGAGCGTCCTCTCGAATTTCGAGAAGAAGATCGCCGAGCAGATCAAGCAGGCCGTCGCCGATGCGGGGCTCGAGGACGAGATCGACGAGGTTCTCGTGCCGACCGAAGAGGTGATCGAGGTCCGCCGCGGCAAGAAGGTGACGTCCGAGCGGCGCTTCATGCCGGGCTATGTGCTTGTGCGGATGGAGATGTCGAACCGCGGCTATCACCTGATTTCGTCGATCAACCGGGTGACCGGTTTCCTTGGTCCTCAAGGCAAGCCGATGCCGATGCGTGACGCCGAGGTGAACGCGATCCTGAACCGCGTTGAAGAGGGCGAGGTTGCACCGCGCAACCTGATCCACTTCGAGATCGGCGAGAAGGTCAAGGTCGCTGACGGCCCGTTCGAAGGCTTCGACGGCATGGTCGAGGAAGTGGACGAGGCGCACAGCCGCCTGAAGGTGTCGGTGTCGATCTTCGGTCGTCCGACTCCGGTGGAACTGGAATTCACGCAGGTGCAGAAAAGCGCCTGACGTGCATCGCGTGGGAGGCAAGCGCGTCGGGGCCTGATCCCGGGGTGACGAGCCGGACCACTAAATTGTCCCCCGTGCGGGGATGGTGAGAAGAGGAGAGGCCAGATGGCCAAGAAGATTATCGGGCAGCTCAAGCTGCAAGTGAAGGCGGGGCAAGCCAACCCGTCCCCGCCCGTCGGCCCGGCACTGGGTCAGCGCGGCCTGAACATCATGGCCTTCGTGAAGGAATTCAACGCGAAGTCCGCCGATCTGGAGCCGGGTTCGCCGACTCCGGTGATCATCACCTACTACCAGGACAAGTCGTTCAGCCTCGAGCTGAAAACGGCGCCTGCGTCCTATTTCCTGAAGAAGGCCGCGGGCCTGAAGCCGGTTGGTAAGCGCAACCGTCCGAAGGGGTCGTCGAAGCCGGGCCGTGAAGTCGCTGGCACCGTGACGGTCGCGCAGGTGCGCCAGATCGCCGAAGCCAAGATGAAGGACCTGAACGCCAATTCCGTGGAAGCTGCGATGCAGATCATCCTCGGCTCGGCGAAGTCCTGCGGTATCGAGGTGAAGGGTTAATCATGGCCAAGCTCGCAAAACGCATCGCCAAGGCTGAAGAAGCCTTCGCCGGCAAATCGAACCTCTCGGTCGAAGATGCCGTGAAACTGGTGAAATCCGCTGCCTCGGCGAAATTCGACGAGACGCTGGAAATCGCGATGAACCTGGGCGTTGACCCGCGTCACGCAGACCAGATGGTCCGCGGCGTGGTGACCCTGCCGAACGGCACCGGCAAGACCGTGCGCGTGGCGGTGTTCGCCCGTGGCGCGAAGGCGGACGAGGCGAAAGCCGCGGGTGCCGATATCGTCGGCGCCGAAGACCTGATGGAGACGATCCAGTCGGGCAAGATCGAGTTCGACCGTTGCATCGCGACGCCGGACCTGATGCCGCTGGTCGGCCGTCTGGGCAAGATCCTCGGCCCACGCAACCTGATGCCGAACCCCAAGGTCGGGACGGTGACGATGGACGTGAAAGCGGCTGTTGAAGCTGCCAAGGGCGGTGAAGTGCAGTTCAAGGTCGAGAAGGCCGGCGTCATCCATGCCGGCATCGGCAAGGTGTCGTTCGACGCCGAGAAGCTCGCCCAGAACGTCCGCGCTTTCGTCGATGCGGTCAGCCGCGCGAAGCCGTCGGGAGCCAAGGGCACCTACCTCAAGAAGGTGTCGCTGTCCTCGACCATGGGCCCGGGCGTGAGCGTCGACCTGACCTCGGCCACGGCCAACTGAGATTCCTGACCCGCAAGGGAAGGGATGGCGGGGCGGAAACGCCCCGTCCTGTCCGAGACGGTGGGTGGGGTTCGCCCCTTAATCTCCTGCCTGAGATGGGTGAACGAGACGGAATGAACGGGGCACATGCCTCGGGTGATCCTGGCCTCGGGACCTCTGATCGGACCCGACGCTCCTGCTCGCAGGGGCAAACATGAGCCGGGGGGAAACCCCCACACTTGGAGTGAAACTGTGGATAGAGCCCAGAAAGAGAAAGTGGTCGAGGAACTCGGCCAGATCTTCGAAAGCTCTGGCGTCGTGGTGGTTGCCCACTACGAAGGCATGACGGTTGCACAAATGCAGGACCTGCGGGCGGAGATGCGTTCCGTCGGTGGGTCTGTTCGCGTTGCCAAGAACAAGCTCGCCAAGATCGCCCTTGAAGGCAAACCCGGCGCAAGCATGGGTGACCTGCTGAAAGGGATGACCGTTTTCGCCTATTCCGAGGATCCTGTCGCTGCGGCGAAGGTCACGGATGCCTATGCCAAGAAGAACGACAAGTTCGTGATCCTTGGCGGCGCCATGGGCAATGCGGTCCTTGATCCGGCCGGTGTGAAGGCTGTCGCTTCGATGCCGTCGCGTGAAGAGCTCATCGCTCAGATCGTGTCGATGCTCGGTGCGCCCGCGTCCGCCATCGCCGGTGCGATCGGCGCGCCTGCTTCGAACATCGCGGGCATCCTCAAGACGATCGAGGAAAAGGCTGCAGCCTGAGCAATGCGAATGCCGTCGTGGGGTTGATGCCCCGACGTTGGAACCCATCTTTACAGAACGGAAACTGAAATGGCTGATCTGAACAAACTCGCCGAAGAAATCGTGGGTCTGACCCTCCTTCAGGCGCAAGAGCTGAAAACGATCCTCAAGGACAAGTATGGCATCGAGCCCGCCGCTGGCGGCGCCGTGATGGTTGCTGGTCCGGCTGCTGGCGCTGCGCCGGCTGCTGCCGAGGAAGAGAAGACCGAGTTCGACGTCGTCCTGACCGACGCCGGCGCGAACAAGATCAACGTGATCAAGGAAGTCCGCACGATCACCGGCCTGGGCCTGAAAGAAGCCAAGGATCTGGTGGAAGCCGGCGGCAAGGTGAAGGAAGCGGTTTCCAAAGCCGACGCCGAAGCCATGAAGAAAAAGCTCGAAGCGGCTGGCGCCAAGGTCGAGCTGAAGTAATCGCGCGGATGCCTCTGGCATCGTGACGATTTCGATCTGGCTGGGTCCGAAGGAATTCGGGCCCAGCCGAACCCGTCTTGAAGGGGCCTTGGATGGCCGAGACTCCTTCTAGGCGTGGTTCAAGGTTCGGGAGCCCTCCGGTGGGACGGCGGGCGTGAATGGGACCTGACCCCCTGTTTCGCATGCGGCGCGCAATCGTGACCCCGACGATAGCCTGCCCGCGAAAACGAAAGGTGACGACGAGCATGGCTCAGAGCTACGTTGGCCAGAAGCGTATCCGCCGGTATTACGGCAAAATCCGCGAAGTCCTCGAGATGCCGAACCTCATCGAGGTTCAGAAATCCTCATATGACCTGTTCCTGAAATCGGGCGACGGCGCCAAGCCGGCCGATGGCGAGGGTATCCAGGGCGTCTTCCAGTCGGTTTTCCCGATCAAGGACTTCAACGAGAATGCCGTCCTCGAATTCGTGAAATACGAACTCGAGAAGCCGAAGTACGACGTTGACGAGTGCCAGAACCGCGACATGACCTATGCGGCGCCGCTGAAGGTGACGCTGCGTCTGATCGTGTTCGATGTTGACGAAACCACTGGCGCCCGTTCGGTCAAGGACATCAAGGAACAGGACGTCTACATGGGCGACATGCCCCTGATGACCTCCAACGGGACGTTCATCGTGAACGGCACCGAGCGCGTCATCGTGAGCCAGATGCACCGCTCGCCCGGCGTGTTCTTCGACCATGACAAGGGCAAAACCCACTCCTCGGGCAAGCTTCTGTTCGCCTGCCGGATCATCCCCTACCGCGGGTCCTGGCTGGACTTCGAGTTCGACGCCAAGGACATCGTCTTTGCCCGTATCGACCGTCGCCGGAAGCTTCCGGTGACGACGCTGCTCTATGCCCTCGGCATGGATCAGGAAGGCATCATGGATGCCTATTACGAAACGGTCATGTACAAGCATGTGAAGAACAAGGGCTGGGTGACCAAGTTCTTCCCGAGCCGCGTCAGCGGTACGCGTCCGTCCTTCGACCTGGTCGATGCGGCTACCGGCGAGGTGATCTGCAAGGCCGGCGACAAGATGACGCCGCGCATGGTCAAGAAGCTCAAGGACGAGGGCAAGGTCACGGAACTGCTGGTTCCGTTCGACCAGATCGTCGGCCGCTATGTGGCGAAAGACATCATCAACGAGGAAACCGGCGAGATCTGGGTCGAAGCCGGCGACGAGCTGACGATGGACTACGACCGCGACGGCGAAGTGAAGGGCGGTACGCTGAAAGTGTTGCTCGACCAGGGCATCACTGACATCCCGGTGCTCGACATCGACAACGTCAACGTCGGTCCCTACATCCGCAACACGATGGCGGTGGACAAGAACATGGGCCGCGAAACCGCGCTCATGGACATCTATCGCGTGATGCGTCCGGGCGAACCGCCGACCGTGGAAGCGGCGTCGGCGCTGTTCGACACGCTGTTCTTCGACAGCGAGCGCTACGACCTGTCGGCCGTCGGCCGCGTTAAGATGAACATGCGTCTTGACCTGCACAAGCCGGACACGCAGCGCACGCTCGACCGCGAGGACATCATCGCCTGCATCAAGGCGCTGTGCGAACTTCGCGACGGCAAGGGCGAGATCGACGACATCGACCACCTCGGCAACCGCCGGGTGCGCTCGGTCGGCGAGCTGATGGAGAACCAGTACCGCGTCGGCCTGCTGCGCATGGAACGCGCGATCAAGGAGCGGATGTCGTCGGTCGAGATCGACACGATCATGCCGCAGGACCTGATCAACGCGAAACCGGCCGCGGCGGCGGTGCGTGAATTCTTCGGCTCTTCGCAGCTGTCGCAGTTCATGGACCAGACCAACCCGCTGTCGGAAGTCACGCACAAGCGGCGTCTGTCGGCCCTCGGGCCGGGCGGTCTGACCCGCGAGCGCGCTGGCTTCGAGGTTCGCGACGTTCACCCGACCCACTATGGCCGGATGTGCCCGATCGAAACGCCGGAAGGCCAGAACATCGGCCTGATCAACTCGCTGGCGACCTATGCCCGCGTGAACAAGTACGGCTTCATCGAAACCCCGTATCGCAAGGTCATCGAAGGCAAGGTCACGGATGACGTGGTCTACATGTCGGCGACTGAAGAAATGCGCCACACCGTGGCCCAGGCGAACGCGGCGCAGGATGGTGAAGGCCGCTTCACCGACGACTTGATCTCCAGCCGTAAGGCCGGGGAATTCATGCTGAACACGTCCGACGCGATCGACCTGATCGACGTGTCGCCGAAACAGCTGGTGTCGGTTGCAGCTTCGCTGATCCCGTTCCTGGAAAACGACGACGCCAACCGCGCGCTCATGGGTTCGAACATGCAGCGTCAGGCGGTTCCGCTGCTGCAATCCGACGCGCCCTTCGTGGGCACGGGGATCGAGGCTGTGGTGGCACGTGACTCGGGTGCTGCCATCATGGCGCGCCGCGCCGGCGTGATCGACCAGGTTGACGCGACCCGTATCGTCGTGCGCGCCACCGAGATGCTGGAGCCGGGTGAGCCGGGCGTCGACATCTATCGTCTGCGCAAGTTCAAGCGGTCCAACCAGTCGTCCTGCATCAACCAGCGCCCGCTGGTGAAGGTGGGTGACGTGGTCGTGCGTGGCGAGGTGGTGGCCGACGGCCCCTGCACCGACATGGGCGAACTGGCCCTTGGCCGGAACGTGGTCGTCGCCTTCATGCCGTGGAACGGCTACAACTACGAAGACTCGATCCTGATTTCCGAGCGCATCCTGAAAGACGACGTGTTCACCTCGATCCATATCGAGGAATACGAAGTCGCGGCGCGCGACACGAAACTGGGGCCGGAAGAGATCACCCGCGATATCCCGAACGTCGGCGAGGAAGCGCTCCGCAACCTCGACGAAGCCGGGATCGTCTATATCGGCGCCGAAGTGCAGCCGGGCGACATCCTCGTGGGCAAGATCACCCCCAAAGGCGAAAGCCCGATGACGCCGGAGGAGAAACTGCTCCGCGCGATCTTCGGCGAAAAGGCGTCGGACGTGCGGGATACCTCGCTGCGCCTGCCGCCGGGCGCCTATGGCACCATCGTGGAAGTGCGGGTCTTCAACCGTCACGGCGTCGACAAGGACGAACGGGCACTGCAGATCGAGCGTGAAGAGGTCGAGCGTCTGGCCCGTGACCGGGACGACGAACTCGCGATCCTCGAGCGCAACATCTACGCGCGCCTCAAGTCGCTCATCATGGGCAAAACCGCCGTGAAGGGTCCGAAGGGCATCAAGGCCGGCTCGACCATCGACGACGAACTGCTGGGCACGCTGAGCCGTGGCCAGTGGTGGCAGCTCGCCCTTGGCGAAGAAGCCGAGGCCAAGGAAGTCGAGGCGCTCCACGACCAGTTCGAGGCGCAGAAACGCGCGCTCGACCACCGCTTCGACGACAAGGTCGAGAAGGTGCGTCGCGGCGACGATCTGCCTCCGGGCGTGATGAAGATGGTCAAGGTGTTCGTCGCGGTGAAGCGCAAGCTGCAGCCGGGCGACAAGATGGCCGGCCGTCACGGCAACAAGGGCGTCATCTCGAAAGTGGTGCCGGTCGAGGACATGCCGTTCCTCGCCGATGGTACTGCCGTCGACCTCGTTCTGAACCCGCTCGGCGTGCCGTCGCGGATGAACGTGGGCCAGATCCTCGAGACGCATATGGGCTGGGCCGCGCGCGGTCTGGGCCTGCAGATCGACGAGGCGCTGCGCGAATACCGCCGGTCGGGCGACCTGACCCCGGTGCGCGAGGCGATGCGTCTGGCCTACGGCGACGAGACCTATGAGGCCGCCTTCGCCGACCGCAAGGAGGATGACCTTCTCGAACTCGCCGGCAACGTCACCCGTGGCGTTCCGATCGCGACCCCGGTCTTTGACGGCGCCAAGGAGTCGGACGTGAACGATGCGCTGAAACGGGCCGGTTTCGACCAGTCCGGCCAGTCGGTGGTCTTCGATGGCCGTACCGGCGAGCAGTTCGCGCGGAAGGTCACGGTCGGCGTGAAGTACATGCTGAAACTCCACCACCTGGTGGACGACAAGCTGCACGCGCGTTCGACCGGTCCGTACTCGCTCGTCACCCAGCAGCCGCTTGGGGGCAAGGCGCAGTTCGGTGGCCAGCGTCTCGGCGAGATGGAGGTCTGGGCTCTGGAAGCCTACGGCGCCGCCTACACCCTGCAGGAAATGCTGACGGTGAAGTCGGACGACGTGGCAGGCCGGACCAAGGTCTATGAGTCGATCGTCAAGGGCGAGGACAACTTCGAGGCCGGCGTGCCGGAATCGTTCAACGTGCTCGTCAAGGAAGTGCGGGGCCTCGGCCTCAACATGGAACTCCTGGATGCGGATGAGGAGTGACCGGATGGCGGGCTGACGCCCGCCAGACGGACCTTCGGCCGGGCGGAAACGCCCGGTCCATTCGCCCCGATTCAAGGATTTGAAGATGAACCAGGAACTCACGACCAACCCGTTCAACCCGGTCGCGCCGGTGAAGACCTTCGACGAGATCAAGATCTCTCTGGCCAGCCCGGAGCGGATCCTCTCGTGGTCCTATGGCGAGATCAAGAAGCCCGAGACAATCAACTACCGCACCTTCAAGCCGGAGCGGGACGGGCTGTTCTGCGCCCGGATCTTCGGGCCGATCAAGGACTACGAGTGCCTTTGCGGCAAATACAAGCGCATGAAGTATCGCGGCGTCGTCTGCGAGAAATGCGGTGTTGAAGTGACGCTCCAGAAGGTGCGCCGCGAGCGGATGGGCCATATCGAGCTCGCCGCGCCGGTTGCGCATATCTGGTTCCTGAAGTCGCTGCCGTCGCGCATCGGCCTGATGCTCGACATGACGCTGCGGGATCTTGAGCGCATCCTCTACTTCGAAAACTACGTCGTCATCGAGCCGGGTCTGACCGACCTGACCTATGGTCAGCTGATGACCGAGGAAGAGTTCCTCGACGCGCAGGACCAGTACGGCGCCGACGCCTTCACCGCCAATATCGGCGCGGAAGCGATCCGCGAGATGCTGGCCGCGATCGACCTCGAGTCGACCGCCGAGCAGCTGCGCGAGGAGCTGAAGGAAGCCACAGGCGAACTGAAGCCGAAGAAGATCATCAAGCGGCTGAAGATCGTTGAGTCGTTCCTCGAGTCGGGCAACCGGCCCGAGTGGATGATCCTGACTGTGCTGCCGGTCATCCCGCCGGAACTGCGTCCGCTGGTTCCGCTGGATGGCGGCCGCTTCGCGACCTCGGACCTGAACGATCTGTATCGCCGGGTCATCAACCGCAACAACCGCCTGAAGCGCCTGATCGAGCTTCGTGCGCCCGATATCATCGTGCGCAACGAAAAGCGGATGCTGCAGGAAGCCGTCGATGCGCTGTTCGACAACGGCCGTCGCGGCCGGGTCATCACGGGCACCAACAAGCGCCCGCTGAAATCGCTTAGCGACATGCTCAAGGGCAAGCAGGGCCGGTTCCGCCAGAACCTGCTCGGCAAGCGCGTCGACTTCTCGGGCCGGTCGGTCATCGTGACCGGGCCGGAGCTCAAGCTGCACCAGTGCGGCCTGCCGAAGAAGATGGCGCTCGAGCTGTTCAAGCCGTTCATCTATTCGCGGCTTGAGGCGAAGGGTCTGTCCTCGACCGTCAAGCAGGCGAAAAAGCTGGTCGAAAAGGAACGTCCCGAGGTCTGGGATATCCTGGACGAGGTCATCCGCGAGCATCCGGTTCTGCTGAACCGCGCGCCGACGCTGCACCGTCTGGGCATCCAGGCCTTCGAGCCGATCCTGATCGAAGGCAAGGCGATCCAGTTGCACCCGCTCGTCTGCTCGGCCTTCAACGCCGACTTCGACGGTGACCAGATGGCTGTGCACGTTCCGCTGAGCCTTGAGGCGCAGCTGGAAGCGCGCGTGCTGATGATGTCGACCAACAACGTGCTGTCGCCCGCCAACGGCGCGCCGATCATCGTGCCGTCGCAGGACATGGTGCTTGGGCTCTATTACACGACGATGGAGCGCAAGGGCATGGTCGGCGAGGGGATGATGTTCTCCTCGATCGAAGAGGTCGAGCATGCGCTGGCCGCCGGCGCGGTGCATCTGCATGCCCGCATCACCGCGCGGCTGAAGCAGATCGACGACGAGGGCAACGAGGTCTGGAAGCGCTATGAGACCACGCCCGGCCGTCTGCGCCTCGGCAACCTCCTGCCGCTGAACGCAAAGGCCCCGTTCGAGCTGGTCAACCGGCTGCTGCGGAAGAAGGACGTGCAGAACGTCATCGACACCGTCTACCGCTACTGCGGCCAGAAGGAGTCGGTGATCTTCTGTGACCAAATCATGGGTCTGGGCTTCCGCGAGGCCTTCAAGGCCGGCATCTCGTTCGGTAAGGACGACATGCTCATCCCCGACACCAAGTGGACGATCGTCAACGGCGTCCGCGACCAGGTGAAGGAGTTCGAGCAGCAGTACATGGACGGCCTGATCACTCAGGGCGAAAAGTACAACAAGGTCGTCGATGCCTGGTCGAAATGCTCGGACGCTGTTGCTGCCGAGATGATGAAGGAAATCTCTGCCGTCCGCTTCGACGATGCGGGCGCCGAGAAAGAGCCGAACTCGGTCTACATGATGTCGCACTCCGGTGCGCGGGGTTCGCCTGCCCAGATGAAGCAGCTTGGCGGTATGCGCGGCCTGATGGCCAAGCCGTCGGGTGAGATCATCGAGACGCCGATCATCTCGAACTTCAAGGAAGGCCTGACCGTGCTCGAGTACTTCAACTCGACCCACGGTGCGCGGAAGGGTCTGGCGGACACGGCGCTCAAGACGGCGAACTCGGGTTACCTGACCCGCCGCTTGGTCGACGTGGCGCAGGATTGCATCGTGCGCAGCATCGATTGCGGCACCGAGCGGTCGATCACGGCGGAAGCCGCGGTGAATGACGGTGAGGTGGTCTCGTCGCTGTCCGAGCGGGTTCTGGGTCGCGTCGCGGCCGAGGACATCCTCGTGCCGGGCACGGACGAGGTGATCGTCAGCCGCAACGAGCTGATCGACGAGCGCAAGGCCGACCTGATCGGCGTGCACGGTGTCGCATCGGCCCGCATCCGCAGCCCGCTGACCTGCGACGCCGAGGAAGGCGTCTGCGCGATGTGCTATGGCCGTGACCTGGCCCGCGGCACGATGGTGAACGTCGGCGAAGCCGTCGGCATCATCGCGGCGCAGTCGATCGGCGAACCCGGCACGCAGCTGACGATGCGGACCTTCCACATCGGCGGTATCGCGCAGGGCGGCCAGCAGTCGTTCCTCGAAGCCTCGCAAGAGGGCAAGATCGAATTCCGCAACCCCAACCTTCTGTCCAACGCCGCCGGCGAGCAGATCGTGATGGGCCGGAACATGTCGATCGCCATCATCGACGAGAACGGTGGCGAACGGGCTGTCCACAAGGTCGGCTACGGGGCCAAGGTCCATGTGAAGGACGGCCAGGCCGTGAAGCGCGGCACGAAGCTGTTCGAATGGGACCCCTACACCCTGCCGATCATCGCCGAAAAGGGCGGGGTGGCGCGCTTTGTCGACCTGATCTCGGGCATCTCGGTGCGCGAAGAGACGGACGAAGCCACCGGCATGACGCAGAAGATCGTCTCGGACTGGCGGTCTGCGCCGAAAGGCAACGACCTCAAGCCGGAAGTGATCATCATGAACCCGGAAACGGGCGAGCCGGTGCGCAACGAGGCGGGCAACCCGATCACCTACCCGATGTCGGTCGACGCGATCCTGTCGGTCGAGGACGGTCAAGAGGTGAAGCCGGGCGACGTCGTGGCGCGTATCCCGCGCGAAGGCGCCAAGACCAAGGACATCACCGGGGGTCTTCCCCGCGTGGCGGAACTGTTCGAAGCGCGTCGTCCGAAGGACCACGCCATCATCGCGGAAGCAGATGGCTATGTGCGCTTCGGCAAGGACTACAAGAACAAGCGGCGCATCACCATCGAGCCGGTCGACGAGACCGTTCACCCGATGGAGTACATGGTGCCCAAGGGCAAGCATATCCCGGTGCAGGAAGGCGACTTCGTGCAGAAGGGTGACTACATCATGGACGGCAACCCGGCTCCGCACGACATCCTGCGGATCATGGGGGTCGAGGCGCTTGCCAACTACATGATCGACGAAGTGCAGGACGTCTATCGCCTGCAAGGCGTGAAGATCAACGACAAGCACATCGAGGTGATCGTTCGCCAGATGCTGCAGAAGTGGGAGATCCTCGACAGCGGGGAGACCACGCTTCTTAAGGGCGAACATGTCGACAAGGCAGAGCTTGACGAGGTGAACGAGAAGGCCATCGCGCATGGCCTGCGTCCGGCCTCGGGCGAGCCGATCCTGCTCGGTATCACCAAGGCGAGCCTGCAGACTCGCAGCTTCATCTCGGCCGCGTCGTTCCAGGAAACGACCCGCGTCCTGACCGAGGCGGCTGTTCAGGGCAAGCGCGACAAGCTTGTCGGCCTGAAGGAGAACGTCATCGTCGGCCGTCTGATCCCGGCCGGTACCGGTGGTGCCACGACCCGTGTGAAGAAGATCGCCTCGGATCGCGACATGACCGTGATCGAGGCCCGCCGGTCCGAGGCGGAAATCGCCGCGGCGCTGGCTGCTCCGATGGACGACGTCTTCGACTCCGGTCGCGAAAGCGATCTCGTCGACACGATCGAAAGCCGCGACGAGTAAGTCCCGGCTGAACAAAAGGGCCCCCGCACCCGGTGGTGCGGGGGCCTTTTTTTGTTGGATACAGGCCTTTTGCCTGAGAGCGGTGCTGCCTTGGCGATAACCCATAACCTGCGTGGCGCGATCTATATGAACATCGCCATGGCCGCGTTCACGCTGAACGATACCGGGATGAAGGCGGTGACCGAGGTCCTGCCGCTGTTCGAGGCGATCACGCTTCGCGGGGTGTCGACCTCAATCCTGCTGTTCGTTCTGGGGCTGGCAACGGGCGGGCTTCGGTTTCGCCTGCCGCGTCGAGACACGCGGATCCTGGCGATCCGCACAATGGCCGAGATCGTCGCGACGGTCGCCTTTCTTGGTGCGCTGGTCCATATGCCGCTGGCCAACCTATCGGCGGTCATGCAGTTCACGCCGCTGGCCGTGACCCTGGCTGCGGCATTGGTATTCCGTGAGCGGATCGGCTGGCGACGCCTGAGCGCAATCGGCATCGGGTTTCTCGGCGTCCTGCTGATCATCCGCCCCGGCGCCGAGGGCTTCGATGTCTGGGCCCTGGTCGGAGTGGTGTCGGTACTTTGCGTTGTGGTGCGCGATCTCTCGACCCGAACGTTCGGGCTTGGGGTGCCGACGGCCACCGTGGCCCTGGCCGCGGCGCTTGGAGTCACTGCCCTGGGGATTGCGGGCGTCGCCATACAGGGGTGGCAGGGGCCCAACCTGAAGGAGCTTCTGACCGTCTTCGGGTCGTCGGTTGCCCTTGTCGCCGGCTATCTGAGCGGCGTTCAGGCAATGCGGGTGGGCGATATCGGTTTCATCGCACCGTTCCGGTATACGTCGCTTCTCTGGGCAATTGCGCTTGGCTGGCTGGTCTTCGGGACCCTGCCCGATCTGCTGACCATGGTCGGGGCGTCCGTGGTCATCGCAACCGGACTCTTCACCCTTCTGCGCGAGCGAAAACTGGCGCAAGATGCCGCAAAGACGGCATAGGGGTTGCCGCATGACTATCGGACAGCTAACCAGCGCGGGACTGCCCGGCGCAATACGGATGGCGGTCTTGCGCAAAGGACGGAAGGCAGCCGGCAGACCATGTTGAGCGTTTCCATCGTCATTCCCGCCAAGAATGAATCGGAAAACATCCCGACGCTTCTGGACGAGATCCATGCGGCCGTTGGCCCGCTGGTCGACTATGAGGTCATCGTTGTCGACGACGGCTCGACCGACGGGATGGACAGGCTTCTGACCTCGCGGATGGAGACCCAGTTGAACCTGCGCGTTCTGCGAAATGAACGCTCGGCCGGCCAAAGCGCGGCGGTGCATTCGGGGGTCCGGGCAGCCCGGGCCGAGGTGGTCTGCACCCTCGATGCGGACGGCCAGAACCCGCCCGAGTTCCTGCCGGCGCTGTTCCAGCCGTTGCTGGCCGGGCCAGCCGACATAGGGCTGGTTGCCGGTCAACGGGTGAACCGGCAGGATACCTGGTCCAAGCGCATGGGATCGAGATTCGCGAACAAGCTGCGCAGCTGGGCTCTGAACGACGGCACAAGGGACACTGGCTGCGGGCTGAAGGGGTTCCGCCGGGACGCCTTCCTGGCCCTTCCCTATTTCGATCACATGCATCGCTATCTTCCGGCCCTGTTTCGCCGGGACGGGTGGGAGGTGTTGCTTGTCGATGTCGGGCACAGGCCCCGCGGGGCAGGGCGGTCGAATTACAGCAACCTCCAGCGCGCGCTGGTCGGGATCGTCGATCTTGCCGGGGTCATGTGGCTGATCCGGCGGCGGAAGAAGGCAACGCCCCGGGCGATCGGGCCGGAAGAGCGGGGTTAAACCGATGCAGCAGGTTCTGAGCTTCTTTCATGTCAACTCGACCGCCGAGCTGGTCTGGGTGATCGTCGGACTGCTCGGGCAGCTGATGTTCACCGGCCGTTTCCTGATCCAGTGGCTTGCATCCGAGAAGGTAAAGCGGTCGGTGGTGCCGGTCTCGTTCTGGTACTTCTCGATCGCGGGTGGGTTGATCCTGCTGTTCTATGCCATTCACAGGAAGGATCCGGTTTTCATCCTTGGCCAGTCGCTCGGGGTGTTCATCTATGCCCGAAACCTCTGGCTGATCCATCGCCACGAGCATGCAAAGATCTGAACCCGTTTCCGGCTGGCTGGCTCTGGCGCTGGCAATGGTTGCGGCGATCACGGCCGCGCGGCTGTTGTTTCTGGCTTACGACGGAACCGACCTTTTCGTAGACGAGGCGCAATACTGGTTCTGGGGCCAGCATTTCGACTTCGGTTACTATTCGAAGCCACCGTTGATCGCCTGGGTCATCGGGGCGACGACCACCTTGGCAGGAAGCGATTCCCCCTTTTGGGTGCGCATGCCCGCACCGCTATTCCACGGTGCGACGGCGCTGATCCTGGCAGGTCTGGCGGCGCGCATTCATGGACGGTCCGCTGCGATCTGGGTCGCCGCCTTGTACGTGACCTTGCCGATGGTTGCTGTCGGTTCGTTGATGATCTCGACCGACACGATCATGGCGCCGTTCTTCGCGGGAGCGCTGTTGTTCCACCGCAGGCTGGTTGAAAAAGGCCAAGGTTCCGATGCCCTAATTGCCGGGGTGCTTATCGGGCTGGCCTTTCTGGCCAAGTATGCCGCGGTCTATTTCCTGCTTGGGGCCGTCCTGGGCGCGATCCTTTTCCGCGACCTGAGGCTGTCTGTCGCGAACTGGGTCCGGATGCTTGGGGCCTTCGGCCTTCTCATTCTGCCCAACATCCTGTGGAATCTTCGGAACGGCATGGCCACGGCCGAGCACACGCTCGACAATGTCGGCTGGGTGCGCGAAGGGCCAAAATTGGCGCAATTGAACCCGGCCGGAATGGCCGAGTTCTTCTTCATTCAGTTCGCTGTCTTCGGGCCAATCGCATTTGCCGCGCTGATCCTTGCCGCCGTGCGGCCAGGGCGAAGCGGGGCGTGGCGCCTACTGGTATTCTCCGTTCCAGCCATCCTGATTGTCACGGTCCAGGCCTTTCTCGACCGGGCCTTTGCCAACTGGGCGGCATCGGCCTATTTCGCCGGTTCGGTCGTCGCCGTGGCTTATTTGTTGCGACATCGGGCCTGGCTGACCGGGGCAGTCGCGCTGAACGCGGTGATTGCCCTGATCCTGCCGGTCCTGACCGTGCTGCCAGGGCTATCTTTCGATGGGTCCCAGCCGCTATTGGCGCGCTGGCTGGGCCGCGAGGAGATGAGCCTGCAGATCCTAGAGATTGCCCAAGCGCAAGGCGATCTGCCGGTGGTGGCCGAGCGGCGTGATATTCTCGCCGATCTGTTTTACACCGGCCGCGACGCCGGCATCGCCGTTTACGCCGTCCCGCCGCGGGGCAGGCCCGGCAACCATTACGAACAGACGCACGCCCTTCCGTCCAGCGTGACGGGACCGGTGATCTATGTCGCCGAAGCTCCGCCCAGTTGCCCGGAAAGTCCAGTCCAGCCGCTTGGCGCCCTTGATGGGCGGGGCGGCGCCTATGCGAAGGTTCCTCTGGTCGTTTACCGTGTCAATGCGGAGTGTCTGCATGCGCGGTAAAGAAGGGTTCAAGACAATCGCCCTGCTGGCTGCGATGGCGCTGAGCCTGTTGATATTCATTCTTTGGCCGGGACTCGACCCTTGGGTGACGGGGCTATTCCGCAATCCGACTACCGGGTTCTCCTACGCGGATTCGGGTTGGCCGAACGAGCTGCGCCTGGGCGTCTGGCGGATGTCCGAAGCCTTGATCGCGCTGGCTGTTACCGCCTTTGTCGCGGGGCAGATCAGCGGAGGTGCCGTGCTCGGGGTAGGGCAGCGGGTCTGGGCCTATATCGTGCTGCTGTATCTGCTTGGTCCGTCGTTGCTGGTCGACGGGATCGTGAAGCGGCTGTGGGGCAGGGCGCGCCCGGCGGACACGCTGGAATTCGGCGGCTCCCTGAAATTCACCCCGCCGTATGAATGGTCGGACCAGTGCGTGAAGAACTGCTCGTTCGTCTCGGGTGAAGTGTCAGGCGCGGTCGCCCTTGCGATCAGCCTGCTGCTGCTGCTGGAGGTGCTCGGCAAGTCCCTGGCCGCCGGAACCCGGACCTGTCTGCAACTGGCGATCCTGTCGCTGCCGGCTCTGATTGCGCTGCAGAGAATCGCGGCTGGCCGCCACTTTCTGTCCGACGCGATTTTCGCCGCCCTCTTCACGGCTCTGGTCGCGATCCTGCTGCGGATGTGGCTTTTACAGCGCCCGCGGACGTGACGCAGCGGCGGCACGGGCTGCTGTTGACATCCCCCGCGACTCCCCATATACGGCGGCCACTTGCGCTGCGGCCTCCCTCTCGGGCGGCATGTGCGGCGCGGGATCCGAACTGAAGTGGTCATGATCCGGGCGTGAAGCTCCGATCCTCTGGAATTCCACCGCGTCGTCCTCAGCGAAGGGGATGAATGCGGTTTTGTGCTTTGCGGACGCGCAGGGCACCGGTGAGCGAAATGCCCCCGGAACCACCTCTGACGAGGGGTGATGAACGGGTTGCAACAGAAGGCGAGATATATGCCGACGATCCAACAGCTGATCCGCAAGCCGCGGGAAGCGAACGTCAGAAAGTCCAAGTCGCAGCACTTGGAATCCTGCCCGCAGAAACGCGGTGTGTGCACTCGCGTGTACACCACGACCCCGAAGAAACCGAACTCCGCTATGCGGAAAGTGGCCAAGGTCCGCCTGACCAACGGCTTCGAGGTGATCAGCTACATCCCCGGCGAAAAGCACAACCTTCAGGAGCACTCGGTGGTCCTGATCCGCGGCGGCCGGGTGAAAGACCTTCCGGGCGTCCGTTACCACATCCTGCGCGGTGTCCTCGATACCCAGGGTGTCAAAGATCGTCGTCAGCGCCGCTCGAAATACGGCGCGAAGCGTCCGAAATAAGGAGTTCGACAGATGTCGCGTCGTCACGCCGCCGAAAAGCGCGAAGTGCTGCCTGATGCCAAGTATGGCGATCGGGTTCTGACCAAGTTCATGAACAACCTGATGATCGACGGCAAGAAATCGGTTGCCGAAAGCATCGTCTACAACGCGCTCGACCGCGTTCAGACCCGCCTGAAGCGCGAGCCGATCCAGGCCTTCCACGAAGCGCTGGACAATGTGAAGCCGTCGCTCGAAGTGCGTTCGCGCCGCGTCGGTGGTGCCACGTACCAGGTTCCGGTCGAAGTGCGCCCCGAGCGCCGCGAAGCCCTGGCGATCCGCTGGCTCATCACCGCGGCCCGCAAGCGCAACGAGAATACCATGGAAGAGCGCCTTGCCGCCGAGCTGTCCGACGCGGTGAACAACCGCGGCACGGCGGTGAAGAAGCGGGAAGACACGCACAAGATGGCCGACGCCAACAAGGCGTTCAGCCATTATCGCTGGTAAGCGGAAGGACGCCTGATCATGGCACGCGAATACCCCCTCGAGCTTTACCGCAACTTCGGGATCATGGCCCACATCGACGCGGGCAAGACCACGACGACCGAGCGGATCCTCTACTACACCGGCAAGTCCCACAAGATCGGCGAAGTCCACGACGGCGCCGCGACGATGGACTGGATGGAGCAGGAGCAGGAGCGCGGAATCACCATCACCTCCGCCGCGACCACGACCTTCTGGGAGCGGACCGAGGATGGCACCCATCCCCAGACCCCGAAGCACCGCTTCAACATCATCGACACCCCCGGCCACGTCGACTTCACCATCGAAGTCGAGCGTTCGCTGGCCGTGCTTGACGGTGCCGTCTGCCTTCTGGACGCCAACGCCGGCGTCGAGCCGCAGACCGAAACCGTGTGGCGCCAGGCCGACCGCTATGGCGTTCCGCGGATCGTGTTCGTCAACAAGATGGACAAGATCGGCGCCGACTTCTTCAACTGCGTGAAGATGATCAAGGACCGCACCGGCGCGACCCCCGCCCCGATCGCCCTGCCGATCGGCGCCGAGGACAAGCTGGAAGGCATCATCGACCTCGTGACGATGCAGGAATGGGTGTACCAGGGCGAAGACCTTGGCGCGTCCTGGGAACTGCGTCCCGTCCGTGACTCGCTCAAGGCCCAGGCGGAAGAGTGGCGCGGCAAGCTCATCGAGCTGGCCGTCGACATGGACGACGCCGCGATGGAAGCCTATCTGGAAGGCACCGAGCCGACCGTCGAAGAACTGCGCAAGCTGATCCGCAAGGGCTGCCTCGCGATGGCCTTCGTTCCGGTCACTGCCGGTTCGGCCTTCAAGAACAAGGGCGTCCAGCCGGTTCTCAACGCCGTCATCGACTACCTGCCGTCGCCGCTCGACATCAAGCCGTACATGGGCTTCGCGCCGGGCGACGAGACCGAAACGCGGAACATCGCCCGTTCGGCCGACGATGCGCAGCCTTTTGCCGCGCTGGCGTTCAAGATCATGAACGACCCCTTCGTGGGTTCGCTCACCTTCACCCGGATCTACTCGGGCGTGCTCAAGAAGGGTGACCAGATGGTCAACTCGACCAAGGGCCGCAAAGAGCGCGTGGGCCGGATGATGATGATGCACGCCATCAACCGTGAAGAGATCGATGAAGCCTTCGCTGGCGACATCATCGCGCTGGCCGGCCTGAAAGAGACGACGACGGGCGACACGCTCTGCGATCCGAACAATCAGGTCGTGCTCGAAACGATGACCTTCCCGGAGCCGGTGATCGAGATCGCCGTGGAACCGAAGTCCAAGGCCGACCAGGAGAAGATGGGCATCGCCCTCGCTCGCCTGGCCGCCGAAGACCCGTCCTTCCGCGTCGAGACCGATCTGGAATCGGGCCAGACCATCATGAAGGGCATGGGCGAACTTCACCTCGACATCCTCGTCGACCGCATGCGTCGCGAGTTCAAGGTCGAGGCGAATATCGGTGCTCCGCAGGTGGCGTATCGTGAAACGATCAGCCGTCCGGCCGAGATCGACTACACGCACAAGAAGCAGACCGGTGGTACCGGCCAGTTCGCCCGCGTGAAGCTCGAGATCAGCCCGACGGAACCGGGCGAAGGCTATTCGTTCGAGTCCAAGATCGTCGGCGGTGCGGTTCCGAAGGAATATATCCCCGGCGTCGAGAAGGGCATCAAGTCGGTCATGGACTCGGGCCCGCTCGCCGGTTTCCCGGTCATCGACTTCAAGGTCGCGCTGGTTGACGGTGCGTTCCACGACGTTGACTCGTCGGTTCTCGCCTTCGAAATCGCGGCCCGTGCCGCGATGCGCGACGGTCTGAAGAAAGCCGGCGCGAAGCTGCTCGAGCCGATCATGAAGGTCGAGGTCGTCACCCCGGAAGAATATACCGGTTCGGTGATCGGCGACCTGACCAGCCGTCGCGGCATGGTGCAGGGCCAGGACAGCCGCGGCAACGCAAACGTCATCAACGCCTTCGTGCCGCTGGCCAACATGTTCGGCTACATCAACAACCTGCGCTCGATGTCCTCGGGCCGGGCCGTGTTCACGATGCAGTTCGACCACTACGACGCCGTTCCGCAGAACATCTCGGACGAGATCCAGAAGAAATACGCGTGATTTGAGCGGTGGGCGGCAACGCCCACCCTACCAACCGTAGGGTGCGCGCCGCGCACCGCCACCGAAATAGGAGATGCCAAGATGGCAAAGGCAAAGTTTGAACGGACGAAACCGCACGTCAACATCGGCACGATTGGCCACGTTGACCACGGCAAGACGACGCTGACGGCGGCGATCACGAAGTATTTCGGCGAGTTCCGCGCCTATGACCAGATCGACGGCGCGCCGGAAGAGCGGGCCCGCGGGATCACGATCTCGACCGCGCATGTGGAATACGAGTCGGACTCGCGCCACTACGCCCACGTCGACTGCCCCGGCCACGCCGACTACGTGAAGAACATGATCACCGGTGCCGCCCAGATGGACGGCGCGATCCTGGTGGTGTCGGCCGCCGACGGCCCGATGCCGCAGACCCGCGAGCACATCCTGCTCGGCCGCCAGGTGGGTATCCCCTACATGGTCGTGTTCATGAACAAGGTTGACCAGGTCGATGACCCGGAACTGCTGGAACTGGTCGAGATGGAGATCCGTGAGCTCCTGTCGTCCTACGACTATCCCGGCGACGATATCCCGATCATCAAGGGTTCGGCCCTGCACGCGATGAACGGCACCGAGAAGGCGATCGGCGAAGACGCGATCCGCGAACTGATCGCGGCGGTCGATGCCTATATCCCGACCCCGGCGCGCGCCGTGGACCAGCCCTTCCTGATGCCGGTCGAAGACGTGTTCTCGATCTCGGGCCGCGGCACCGTTGCCACCGGCCGGATCGAGCGCGGCGTGGTGAAGGTCGGCGAGGAACTGGAAATCGTCGGCATCCGCCCGTCGAAGAAGACGGTCTGCACCGGCGTCGAGATGTTCCGCAAGCTGCTTGACCAGGGCGAAGCCGGCGACAACGTCGGTCTGCTGCTCCGCGGCGTCGACCGTGACGGCATCGAGCGTGGCCAGGTTCTCTGCAAGCCGGGTTCGGTGAAGCCGCACACGAAGTTCGAGGCCGAAGCCTACATCCTCACCAAAGAGGAAGGCGGCCGTCACACCCCGTTCTTCGCGAACTACCGTCCGCAGTTCTACTTCCGGACGACGGACGTGACCGGGACGGTTCAGCTGCCGGAAGGCACCGAGATGGTGATGCCGGGCGACAACCTGAAGTTCAACGTCGAGCTGATCGCGCCGATCGCCATGGAAGAGAAGCTCCGCTTCGCCATCCGTGAAGGCGGCCGCACCGTCGGCGCCGGCGTCGTCTCCAAAATCATCGAGTAATCGGGGGAAGGGCGGGGGTTCCGCCCCCGCCCCAGCCAAAAGCCCGAGGACAGGAACATGTCGACTCAAACCATCCGCATCCGGCTGAAAGCCTTCGATTACCGCGTGCTGGACGCCAGCACCGCGGAAATCGTGAACACCGCCAAGCGGACCGGCGCGCAAGTGCGCGGCCCGATCCCGCTGCCGAACAAGATCGAGAAATTCACGGTTCTCCGTGGTCCGCACATCGACAAGAAGTCGCGCGACCAGTGGGAAATCCGGACGCACAAGCGTCTTCTCGACATCGTCGATCCGACCCCGCAGACCGTGGACGCGCTGATGAAGCTCGACCTCGCGGCCGGCGTGGATGTCGAAATCAAAGTGTAAGGGGGCATGACAATGCGCTCTGGCGTTATCGCAAAGAAGCTGGGCATGACCCGGCTGTTCCTGGAGGACGGGAAGCAGGTTCCCGTGACCGTCCTTCAACTCGACAACCTGCAGGTCGTCGCGCAGCGCACGGCCGACCGTGACGGCTATACCGCCGTCCAGCTCGGTGCCGGTGCTGCCAAGGCCAAGCGGACCACGGCCGCGCAGCGGGGCCACTTCGCTAAGGCGAACGTGGAGCCGAAGCGCAAGATCGCCGAGTTCCGCGTCAGCCCGGATAACCTGATCGACGTTGGCGCGGAAATCACCGCCGACCACTACCTCGCGGGTCAGTATGTCGACATCGCGGGCACCTCGATCGGTAAAGGTTTCGCCGGTGCCATGAAGCGGCACAACTTCGGCGGTCTGCGTGCCTCGCACGGCGTGTCGGTCTCGCACCGCTCGCACGGCTCGACCGGTCAGTGCCAGGATCCCGGCAAGGTGTTCCGCGGCAAGAAGATGGCCGGTCATCTGGGTTCGGTCCGCGTGACCACGCAGAACCTGGAGGTCGTCCGCACGGATGCCGAACGCGGTCTCATCATGATCAAGGGCGCGGTCCCCGGTTCCAAGGGCGGCTGGGTCACGATCAAGGACGCGGTGAAGAAGGCGGCCCCCGCTGGCCTACCGACTCCGGCTGCGATCCGCAGCTCGGCCGCTCCGGCTGTCGAAGCGCCCGTCGAAGGGGGTGAAGCATGAAACTCGATGTGATCAAACTGGACGGCGGCAAGGCCGGTTCCATTGATCTGGACGAAGCGCTGTTCGGCCTCGAGCCGCGCGCCGACATCCTGCACCGCGTCGTGCGCTGGCAGCGGGCGAAGGCCCAGGCCGGCACCCATTCGGTGCTGGGCAAGTCGGACGTGAGCTATTCGACCAAGAAGATCTATCGCCAGAAAGGCACCGGCGGCGCCCGCCACGGTTCCAAGAAGGCTCCGATCTTCCGTCACGGTGGTGTCTACAAGGGCCCGACGCCCCGCAGCCACGCCCATGACCTGCCGAAGAAGTTCCGCGCCCTCGGCCTGAAGCACGCCCTCTCGGCGAAAGCCCAGGCTGGCGAACTGGTGGTTCTGGATGCGGCCGTGATGGCCGAAGCCAAGACCGCGGTTCTGGCCAAGGCGGCGAAGGAACTCGGCTGGAAGCGCGTGCTCATCATCGACGGCGCCGAAGTCAATGAGAACTTCGCCAAGGCGGCGCGCAACATCGAGGGTCTCGATGTGCTGCCGTCGATCGGCGCCAACGTCTATGACATCCTCAAGCGTGACACGCTCGTGCTCACGAAAGCGGCTGTCGAAGCTCTGGAGGCTCGCCTGAAATGAGCGCGAAACCCGAACACTACGACGTGATCAAGAAGCCGGTGATCACCGAGAAAGCCACCATGGCGTCCGACGCCAACGCCGTGGTCTTCCAGGTGGCCATGGACGCGACGAAGCCGCAGATCAAGGAAGCGGTCGAGGCGGTCTTCGGCGTGAAGGTGAAGGCGGTCAACACCACCATCACCAAAGGCAAGGAAAAGCGGTTCCGCGGCCGCCCCGGCGTCCGCTCGGACAAGAAGAAGGCCTATGTGACTCTGGAAGACGGTCAGTCGATCGACGTTACCACCGGTCTTTGATCCGTTCCTGATGCCTAAGAACAGAGCGCTGGCCGGAAGGCCGGCGTTCTGTCATATTAGCGTGTGCCGTATCGAGTGGAGTTCCCGGATTGGAAAACGTATCTGCACGCCGTTTGCTCAATCGGGTCCGCGCGCGGTTTTTTCCTCCAGAGGGGCGCGCAGCACTGAAATCTGAGGCTGGCGCGAGGCATGGTTTGGTATCCATCGACTCCGCCTTCAATTACGTGGTCTGGGAAGAGCCGAACCGCGCAGGTACGCCACCGTTGCATATCGGCAAGAGCGGCGAGCGGTATTCGACCTTAACGGGCGTTTGGTGGCTGGATCGGACCACCATGATCGTCGCTCATCGCAGCGGACTGCGAATTGCCATCTTCGACATTGACCACTTCGACGCCCCGGTCTGGGTCGGCGAGGTCGAGCATCTCACGGACGATATCGCAGCAAAACCTCTTGAAGCCGGGGTTTGGGAAGTGGCCGTCAGTGGGTGCTGGCAGCGCATCTACAGTCGCTTCAAGATCACACATACTGCGGGCAGCGCGCCCGGATGGATGATGGAGCCGATCGACACGAAGGTTTCACCGACAAAAGATTTTTGTCATGGGGTGGCCTATGACGAATCCGGGCGGCTCTGTTGGTCCATCCACACAGGCATTTCGCCGCGCTTCGCAATAGGAGAGGCGCTGCACACGCTTCCGGCGCCGTGGGGGGTGCGGGACGTATGCGAGGACAGGGCCAGGGGACGCTATTTAGCCATCGCGGTTTCGAAGAGCCCGAAGAAATCGGCTTACGACGATGTCGCGACGACGATCTGGTACCATTCGGACCGCATGAGCGGCTGGAAGTGTCTTTGCAAGTTGCCCGGAGTGCATTCGGATGCACTTGATGTCTGGGGGCAGCACATCTGGATTCCTGACCAGCTTGGCGACCGGCTTCTGGCGATCGATGCGGAAAGCGGAGAGATCGCGGCGATCTACAAGGGTGACTGCCTGGACTTCCCACACGGTCTGGGCATTTCGCAGGACGGCATGATTGCGATAACCAATTATGGGTCCAGCAGCGTCGCCTTATTGAAGGCAGATGACTTGCTTGCCTAGGAGGCAGGATCAAAGCCGAATAGCCAAGTCTGGCGTCCAGTCTCTCATCGTCAAGTTGTGCCACTCGTAAGGCCAAGCCTGCTCGAAAGTCCCTTGCAGGAATCGTGGATTTGGCCCTCACGACAGCTATGGACACCTCCCACCTGCCCTGCTAAATCGCCCCAGTCGCGCGGCCCCGGGATTCGTTCCGGGGCCCTGTGATTTTTGTTTCGGGGATCTTCGGAGCCCTTCACCGGACCAGCAATGGTCCTCAAGCTGACGGAAGACAGTAATCATGGCACTCAAGTCGTACAAACCGACGACGCCTGGCCAGCGTGGGCTGGTTCTGATCGACCGTTCGGAGCTTTGGAAAGGCCGCCCGGTCAAAGCCCTCACCGAGGGTTTGATCGGCACTGGTGGCCGGAACAATACCGGACGGGTCACGATGTGGCACAAGGGTGGCGGCGCGAAGCGTCTCTACCGCGTCGTCGATTTCAAGCGCACGAAGTTCGACGTCCCCGCGACGGTCGAGCGGATCGAATACGACCCGAACCGGACCGCCTTCATCGCGCTGGTGCGCTATGCGGATGGCGAGCTTTCCTACATCCTGGCGCCGCAGCGTCTGGCCGTGGGCGATCAGGTGATCGCCGGTGCGAAGACCGACGTGAAGCCGGGTAACGCGATGCCCTTCTCGGGCATGCCGATCGGTACCATCGTCCACAACGTCGAGCTGAAGCCCGGCAAGGGCGGCCAGCTGGCGCGCGCCGCGGGCACCTATGCCCAGTTCGTCGGCCGTGACGGCGGCTATGCGCAGATCCGCCTGTCCTCGGGCGAACTGCGGATGGTCCGTCAGGAATGCATGGCCACCGTCGGTGCCGTGTCGAACCCCGACAACTCGAACCAGAACCTCGGCAAGGCCGGCCGTCGCCGTCACATGGGCATCCGCCCGACGGTTCGCGGCGTGGCCATGAACCCGATCGACCACCCGCATGGCGGCGGCGAAGGCCGTACCTCGGGCGGCCGTCACCCGGTCACTCCGTGGGGCAAGGGCACCAAGGGGAACAAGACCCGCAAGAACAAGCAGACGGACAAGTTCATCGTCCGCTCGCGTCACGCGAAGAAAGGGCGTTAATCCATGTCGCGTTCAGTCTGGAAGGGCCCGTTCGTCGACGCCTATCTGCTGAAGAAAGCAGAAAAGGCGAAGGAATCGGGCAAGAACGAAGTGATCAAGATCTGGTCGCGCCGTTCGACGATCCTGCCGCATTTCGTCGGCCTCACCTTCGGCGTCTACAACGGGCACAAGCATATCCCCGTGAACGTCACCGAAGAGATGATCGGCCAGAAGTTCGGGGAATATTCGCCGACGCGGACCTACTATGGTCACGCGGCCGATAAAAAAGCGAAACGGAAGTAAGCCATGGGTACCGAAAAGAATCCGCGTCGCGTGGCTGACAACGAAGCCCAGGCCGTCCTGCGCATGCTTCGCACCAGCCCGCAGAAACTCAACCTCGTCGCCGGCCTGATCCGCGGCAAGAAGGTGGACCGGGCCCTGTCCGACCTCACCTTCTCGAAGCGCCGCATCGCGGGCGACGTGAAGAAATGCCTGCAGTCGGCCATCGCCAATGCCGAGAACAACCACGGCCTGGACGTGGATGAGCTCGTCGTCGCCGAAGCCTTCGTCGGCAAGAACATCACCCTGAAGCGCGGCCGTCCGCGGGCCCGGGGTCGGTTCGGCAAGATCATGAAACCGTTCAGCCAGCTGACCATCACGGTCCGTCAAGTCGGGGAGTCTGCATAATGGGTCAGAAGGTAAACCCGATCGGGATGCGTCTGCAGGTCAACCGGACCTGGGACAGCCGCTGGTTCGCTGAATCGAAAGACTACGGCAACCTGCTGCTCGAAGACCTGAAGATGCGCGAGTTCATTCAGGAAGAGTGCAAGCAGGCCGGTGTCTCGAAAGTCATCATCGAGCGTCCGCACAAGAAGTGCCGCGTGACCATCTACACGGCGCGTCCGGGTGTGATCATCGGCAAGAAAGGCGCGGACATTGAGACGCTGCGCAAGAAGCTGGCGAACTTCACCAAGTCGGAACTGCACCTGAACATCGTCGAAGTCCGCAAGCCGGAACTCGACGCCGCTCTGGTGGCCGAGTCGATCGCCCAGCAGATGGAGCGCCGCGTGTCCTTCCGTCGCGCCATGAAGCGCGGCGTGCAGAACGCGATGCGCATGGGTGCCCTGGGCATCCGGGTGAACGTTTCGGGCCGCCTTGGCGGGGCCGAGATCGCCCGGACGGAATGGTACCGCGAAGGCCGCGTGCCGCTGCACACGCTGCGCGCCGACATCGACTATGCGCTGGCCGAAGCCTCGACCCCCTACGGGATCATCGGTGTGAAGGTCTGGATCTTCAAAGGCGAGATCCTCGAGCACGATCCGCAGGCGCACGACCGTCGCCTGGCGGAAGCTCAGGACGGCCCGGCGCCGCGGCCTCAGCGTCGCGAACGCGCGTAAGGGAGTAGAAGCAAATGCTGCAACCGAAACGGACGAAGTTCCGCAAGCAGTTCAAGGGCCGCATCCACGGCGAGGCGAAGGGCGGCTTCCTGCTGAACTTCGGCTCCTTCGCCCTGAAGGCGACCGAACCGGAGCGTGTCACTGCGCGTCAGATCGAAGCGGCCCGCCGCGCGATCACCCGCCACATGAAACGTCAGGGCCGCGTCTGGATCCGGATCTTCCCGGATACCCCGGTCACCTCGAAACCGACCGAAGTCCGGATGGGCTCGGGCAAGGGTTCGGTGGACTACTGGGCGTGCAAGGTGAAGCCGGGCCGGATCATGTTCGAGATCGACGGCGTGGCCGAAGAAACCGCCCGCGAGGCCCTGCGCCTTGGTGCGATGAAGCTGCCGGTCACCACCCGCATCGTCGCCCGCGAAGACTGGTAAGGGCCTGCGTGCTGGCACGCATCCCATGAATACCTTGGCCCCTGCCGGCAACGGCGGGGGCCTTTGCCATCAAGGAGCCTGTCATGACCGAGATTTCCTCGCTCTTCGTTACCCGCCTCTACCGCGCGCGGGTCAATGACCTCGCCAAACCCAAGATCGACTACAAGGAACTGAAGACCACCTGCGAGGTCATGGCCGAGGATGACGAGGCTGGGCAAGCTTGGTGCGAGGAAAACGGCTATCCCGGCTACACCTCCTACGCCTCGCTGAACGACCTGCCCTGGCGGGCCCCGATCTTCGCCGACCTGCAGAAGGCGCTCGACAAGCATGTGGCGGCCTTTGTCGAGGATCTCGGCTTCGACCTGCAGGGGCGGAAGCTGAAATGCGACAGCTTCTGGATCAACATCCTGCCCGAAGGCGGCACCCACGGCAGCCACATCCACCCGCATTCGGTGATCTCGGGCACCACCTATGTCGCGATGCCGGAAGGGACGAGCGCGCTGAAGCTCGAGGACCCTCGCCACGCGATGATGATGCATGCGCCGCTGCGCCTGAAGACCGCGCCCGAAACCCTGCAGCCCTTTGTCTATGTGAAGCCCGAGGTGGGCGAGGTCTTGCTCTGGGAAAGCTGGCTGCGCCACGAGGTGCCGATGAACATGTCCGAGGATGAGCGGATCAGCGTCAGCTTCAACTACAACTGGGGATAAGATGCGTGGACCCAAGATCGAGTAGCGAGATAGAAGGAATTGATTTGTGCTCCTATCAACTGCGGAAGATTTGGCAAAATTCGTAGATGAACTCAATCGTGAGACCGACCGAGGTTTGCCACTAGTGGCGACATCGCTAATTGATCACCTTCTGCAAGAGACGCTGCGCGCGTTCTTCTGTGAGAATAAGTCGGTTGCATTCCTTATCGACGATGGAAACGCGCCTCTTGGCACCTTTTCAGCTAGGATTCATGCGTGTTATGCCCTCGGCCTCATCGATGAGTTCGAGTGGCGAGAAGTAACTCTGCTGCGAAAGGTCAGGAATCTATTTGCGCATAGCAAGCACGGCTTCGACTTCCAAGATGCGACAGTTGACGGTATTTGTTCTTCTCTAAAATCTGATCTACCCAAGGATGCCGGATACCCAGTTTCATCTGCTCGTTTTCGTTTCATGAATGCGAGCGTATGTATCGTGCTGCGGCTATACCATCGGGCCGACTGGGTAACACTAGAGCGAAGGAAGCCTAGGGAATGGGTGCCCGCTCAGCAAGTCACGTGGCGATCAATCAAAGATGAGCCACCTCCTTCAGATACGCCGGTGATGTTGATTGGGAAATCAAAGCAGTAGTCTTGAGACTCAGTACCAAGTCGAGCCACTTCCCCCCAACTTCCCCCTTGCCCCCTGACGACGTCCCCCCTCTACGACCGCATCCGCGACTCCGGGGCGACTCGGAGTCGTCGGTTTGTCATTGATCCATCAGGTCGCGGGTGACCCTGCTTTAAGGGGCCCTCTGGTGATTGTGAAAAGGAATACGGCGGATGAACGCCCAGGAACTGAAGACCAAGACGCCGGACCAGCTGCGCGATCAGCTGGTGGCGCTCAAGAAGGAGGCGTTCAACCTGCGCTTCCAACAGGCCACCGGCCAGCTTGAGAACACCGCCCGCATGCGCGCCGTCCGCAAGGACGTGGCCCGTATCAAGACGGTGCTGAACCAGAAAGCCGCTGAAGCGGCCGCGAAGTAAGGGGACCAACATGCCGAAACGTATCCTTCAGGGTGTTGTGACCTCGGACAAGAACGAGCAGACGATCACCGTCCTCGTTGAGCGCCGCTTCAAGCATCCGCTGCTGCAAAAGACCGTCCGCAAGTCCAAGAAATACCGGGCCCACGACGCGAACAACCAATTCAAGGTGGGCGACGTCGTCCGCATCGAGGAATGCGCGCCCATCTCGAAGACGAAACGCTGGACGGTGGTGGTCGAAGCTTCGGCTTGATCCCCGCCTTCCAGTCTGAACGAAACCCTGGGGCCAAGAAGTCCGGTCCCCAAAGGTCGGGAGAAACCAAATGATCCAGATGCAGACCAATCTGGATGTCGCTGACAACTCCGGCGCTCGCCGGGTGCAGTGCATCAAGGTTCTGGGTGGCTCGCATCGCCGCTACGCCTCCGTGGGCGACATCATCGTGGTGTCGGTCAAGGAAGCGATTCCGAAAGGCCGCGTGAAGAAGGGCGACGTCCGCAAGGCCGTCGTCGTGCGCACCGCCAAGGAAGTCCGTCGTGAAGACGGCACCTCGATCCGCTTCGACCGCAACGCCGCCGTCATCCTGAACAACCAGGGCGAACCGGTCGGCACCCGTATCTTCGGGCCGGTCGTGCGCGAGCTTCGAGCGAAGAACTTCATGAAGATCATCTCGCTGGCTCCGGAGGTGCTCTGATGGCTGCGAAACTCAAAAAAGGTGACAAGGTCGTCGTCCTGACCGGCAAGGACAAGGGCAAGACCGGCGAGATCCTCTCGGTCGCTCCGAAGGACAACAAGGCCGTCGTCGACGGCGTGAACGTCGCCATCCGCCACACAAAGCAGTCGCAGACCAGCCAGGGCGGCCGCCTCGCGAAAGCGATGCCGATCGACCTGTCGAACCTCGCGATCGTTGACAAGAACGGCAAGGCTACTCGTGTCGGCTTCCGTCTGGAAGAAGGCAAGAAGGTCCGCTTCGCCAAGACCACCGGGGAGGCGATCTGATGTTGGACGCTGCCACCTATACCCCGCGCCTCAAGGCCGAATACCAGGCCAAGGTGCGTGCCGCTCTCAAGGAAGAGTTCGGCTACAAGAACGACATGCAGATCCCGCGCCTGGACAAGATCGTCCTGAACATGGGCGTCGGCGAAGCCGTCAAGGACACCAAGAAGGTCAAGACCGCCTCCGAGCAGCTGACGCTGATCGCGGGCCAGAAGGCCGTCATCACCCACGCGAAAAAGTCGATCGCCGGCTTCCGCGTCCGTGAGGAAATGCCGCTTGGCACCAAGGTGACCCTGCGTGGCGACCGGATGTACGAGTTCCTCGATCGCCTGATCACCGTCGCGCTGCCGCGCGTCCGTGACTTCCGCGGCGTGAAGGGCAATTCGTTCGACGGCCGCGGCAACTACGCCATGGGCCTGAAGGAACAGATCGTCTTCCCGGAAATCGATTTCGACAAGGTCGACGATATCCTGGGTATGGACATCATCATCTGCACCACCGCGAAAACCGACGCGGAAGCGAAGGCGCTGTTGAAGCATTTCAACATGCCGTTCACCAGCTGATCGCGGAAGGATTGAGAGTATGGCCAAGAAATCCATGACCGAACGCGAACTGAAGCGCCAGAAGCTGGTGAAGCAGTACGCGACCAAGCGCGCGGCCCTGAAGGCTGCCGCCACCGACCAGAACCTGCCGATGGAGCAGCGCTTCAAGGCGCAGCTCAAGCTGGCGGAGCTGCCCCGCAACTCGTCGGCGACGCGTCTGCACAACCGGTGCGAACTCACCGGCCGTCCGCGCGCCTATTATCGCAAACTCAAGCTCAGCCGCATCATGCTGCGTGACCTGGCCCAGTTCGGCCAGATCCCCGGCATGGTGAAGTCGAGCTGGTAAGGAGGTCGCAATGTCTGTGAACGATCCCCTCGGCGATATGCTGACCCGTATCCGCAACGCGCAACTGCGTGGCAAATCGACCGTCTCTACGCCGGCTTCCAAGCTGCGCGCCTGGGTGCTCGATGTGCTTGCGGGCGAAGGCTACATCCGCGGCTACGAGAAGAACTCGACCGAAAACGGTCAGGGCGAACTCGTCATCAGCCTGAAATACTTCGAAGGCGAGCCTGTGATCCGCGAGATCAAGCGCGTCTCGAAGCCCGGCCGCCGGGTTTACATGGGCGTGAAGGACATTCCTTCGGTCCGTAACGGCCTTGGCGTCTCGATCGTCTCCACGCCGAAAGGCGTCATGTCCGATGCAGCTGCACGCTCTGCCAACGTTGGCGGCGAAGTGCTCTGCACCGTGTTCTAAGGAGGGTTGAATGTCTCGTATCGGCAAGAAACCCGTTGAACTCGCCAAGGGCGTGACCGCTTCGATCTCGGGCCAGACCATTGAAGTGAAGGGGCCGAAAGGCACCCGCAGCTTCACCGCGACCGACGACGTGACCCTGACCCTGGCGGACAATGCCGTCACGGTCACCCCGCGCGGCACGTCCAAGCGGGCGCGCCAGCAGTGGGGCATGGCCCGCTCGATGGTCGAGAACCTGGTCACCGGCGTGACCACCGGTTTCAAGAAAGAGCTGGAGATCCAGGGCGTGGGCTACCGCGCCGCGATGGCCGGCAACGTCCTGAAACTGTCGCTCGGCTTCAGCCACGAAGTGAACTTCGAGGTGCCGAAGGGTGTGACCGTCACGTCTCCGAAGCAGACCGAAATCGTGGTGGAAGGCATCGACCAGCAGCTGGTCGGTCAGGTCGCCGCGAACATCCGCGACTGGAAACGCCCCGAGCCCTACAAGGGCAAGGGCATCCGGTACAAGGATGAGTTCGTGTTCCGCAAGGAAGGCAAGAAGAAGTAAGGGCGAGAGAAATGGCGAACAACAAGCGAGAGCTGTTCCTCAAGCGCCGCCTGCGCGTGCGGAACAAGATCAAGTCGATGGCCAACGGGCGCCTGCGCCTCTCGGTTCATCGGTCCAGCAAGAACATCAGCGTGCAACTGATCGACGACGTCAACGGCGTGACCGTTGCCGCCGCCTCGACCCTCGAAAAGGATCTGGGCTTCGTCGGCAAGAACAACGTGGAAGCGGCGGCGAAAGTCGGTGCGACCATCGCGGAGCGCGCCAAGAAGGCCGGGATCGAAGAATGCTACTTCGACCGCGGCGGTTTCCTCTTTCACGGGAAGATCAAGGCTTTGGCCGATGCTGCCCGTGAAGGCGGCCTGAAGTTCTGAGGAGTTAGACATGGCAGAACGTGAAAACCGCCGGGAACGTCGCGAAGACCGTCGCGAGCGGGAAGAGACCCCGGAATTCGCCGACCGTCTGGTGGCGATCAACCGCGTGTCGAAAACCGTGAAGGGCGGCAAGCGCTTCGGCTTTGCCGCGCTCGTGGTGGTCGGCGACCAGCGCGGCCGCGTCGGCTTCGGCAAGGGCAAGGCCAAGGAAGTGCCGGAAGCGATCCGCAAGGCAACGGAACAGGCCAAGCGCCAGATGATCCGCGTCGCCCTGCGTGACGGCCGGACGCTGCACCACGACATCGAGGGCCGTCATGGCGCTGGCAAGGTCGTGATGCGCACCGCCGTGGCCGGTACCGGCATCATCGCCGGTGGCCCGATGCGCGCCGTGTTCGAGATGCTCGGCATCCAGGACGTCGTGGCGAAGTCGCTCGGCTCGCAGAACCCCTACAACATGGTTCGTGCGACGATCGACGGCCTGAAGCAGGAATCGAGCCCCCGTTCGGTCGCGCAGCGTCGCGGCAAGAAGGTGGCCGACATCCTGAAAAAGCCTGAAGCCGAAGTGGTGGAGGCCTGATCATGGCTGCGAAGAAAACCATCGTCGTCAAGCAGGTGGCTTCGGCCGCCCGCCGTCCGGCCGTCCAGACCGCGACCCTCAAGGGTCTTGGGCTGAACAAGCTGAATCGCACCCGCGAGCTCGAGGATACGCCTTCGGTCCGCGGCATGGTGAACTCGATCCCGCACCTGGTGCAGATCATCGAGGAAAAGAACTGAGATTTCGGCTTTTGGGGCGCCTGTGCCCTTGCCGATGATCGGATGGGCGCCCCGGATCAATCCGGGGCGTTTCTTATTCCCGCAACGTCATGCTACGACTGGCCCCAGCCCGACTCCGGAGGAGGGAGACGGGCAATTGGATCCATGTGATCTGGTGGCCAAGGGAGGATTTTATGGCTGCGAAATACTCAGGCGGCTGCGAGCACGTGCATGTCACGTCGAGCGCAGAACCGATTGATAACCACGAATGCCACTGCAACGTCTGCAAGTCCGTGACCGGGCAGCACACGACGCATGTCGCATTCTTCAATTACAACGACCTGAAGGTCGATCATCCTGAAAAGATGAAGCGGGTGCCCTTCAACAAGGACAATCCCAACGGGCCGCTGGAGATCTGTCTCTGCACCGATTGCGGAGCGGTTCTGATGCTGGACGACAAGCAGCACCGCATCCGCGTCGCCGTGCCGAACGTCATGGGCTATGACGACGCGCATTTCCCGAAGGCAACCTACCATGCCTTCTGGGACGAGTCGAAAGGCTACCCGGCGCCCAAGGACGGCCGCCCGGTCTACAGCGGTCTGCGCCCCGAATTCCACTGGCCGGCCCCGGCCGCCTGAGGCTGACAGACGGGCGGGCCCGCCAGGCCCGCCCGAAACCCGGGCTTGCACGCGCGCCGCGCCGCGTCTATACGCCCCCGGTGGCAATCGGTGCCACGACTCACAAGCAAGAAAAGCCGTGTTTGGCCCCTTGGTCGCTCTGGGGTCAGTTCCGGCAAGGAGAAGCGACATGAAACTGAACGAACTGCGCGACAACGACGGCGCGGCCCGCAAGCAGAAGCGCGTTGCGCGCGGCCCGGGCTCGGGCAAGGGCAAGACCGCCGGTCGCGGTATCAAGGGTCAGAAGTCCCGCTCGGGCGTGGCTCTGGGTGGCTACGAAGGCGGCCAGATGCCGCTCTATCGTCGCCTGCCGAAGCGCGGCTTCACCAAGCCGAACAAACTGCACTATGCGGTCGTCAACCTGGGCCTGATCGAGAAATTCATCGCCGAGGGCAAGCTGAACGCGAAAGAGACCATCACCGAAGACGCACTGGTCGCTTCGGGTCTCGTCCGCCGCAAGCTGGATGGCGTGCGCATCCTCGCGAAGGGCGAAATCACCTCGAAAGTGACGCTGGAAGTCACCGGTGCGTCGGCAGCTGCCGTCGAAGCCGTGGCGAAAGCCGGCGGTTCGCTGAAGGTGGCGGCGGCTGCGGCCGAATAAGCGGTTGTGAGCGGGAGCGATCCCGCTTACATCAGCAATGTTTTCCCGCGCCGCCGACCGGAGAACGGTCCGGCGGCGCTCTCATACAAAGCTAGCGCAGAAAGTACTGGGCATGGCATCTGCTGCAGAGCAAATGGCGGCGAACCTGAGTTGGGGCGCCCTTGGCAAGGCGACCGACCTTCGCCAACGCATCTTCTTCACGATCGGACTGCTCATCATCTACCGGCTGGGAACCTATATCCCGGTCGCGGGGATCGACGGCACCGCGCTCCTGAACTTCATGGACAAGGCAACCGCCGGCATCGGCGGCATCCTGAACATGTTCACCGGCGGCGCGATCCGGCGGATGGGGATCTTCGCCCTCGGGATCATGCCCTACATCTCGGCCTCGATCATCGTCCAGCTTCTGACTTCGCTCGTGCCGTCGCTCGAGTCGCTGAAGAAGGAAGGCGAGCAGGGCCGCAAGAAGATCAACCAGTACACCCGCTACGCCACCGTGGCGCTGGCGGCGTTCCAGTCCTGGGGCATTGCAGTTTCGCTCGAGGCGGGCGGCCTGGCCCACAACCCCGGGCTCGCCTTCAAGCT
This sequence comes from Rhodobacter sp., assembly GCA_041905595.1. GTDB lineage: Bacteria > Pseudomonadota > Alphaproteobacteria > Rhodobacterales > Rhodobacteraceae > Aliitabrizicola. The sequence goes on along the minus strand of JAYRKT010000038.1, from coordinate 3,604 downwards.
GACTTGCGTCATCACCCTTGTCGGCGGCACCATGTTCCTGATGTGGCTGGGCGAGCAGATTACCTCGCGGGGGATCGGCAACGGCATCTCGCTCATCATCTTCGTCGGAATCGTCGCCGAGATACCGCGGGCGCTGGCGCAGTTCCTGGCGCAGGGCCGGTCTGGCGCGATCTCGACCCCGGTGATCGTGGGCGTGCTGGTGATGGTTGTCGTGGTGATCGCCTTCGTTGTCTTCATGGAACGGGCGCTGCGCAAGATCCACATCCAGTATCCCCGTCGCCAGGTCGGCATGAAGATCTATGACGGCGGCTCAAGCCACCTGCCGATCAAGGTCAACCCTTCGGGCGTGATCCCGGCGATCTTCGCCTCGTCGCTGCTCCTGCTGCCGACGACAATCGCGGCCTTCTCTAGCAACACGTCGAGCCCGATCCTCTCGACAATCCTTGCCTATCTCGGGCCGGGCCAGCCGCTGCATATTCTGTTTTATGCGGGCATGATCGTGTTCTTCTCGTACTTCTACACCCACAACGTCGCCTTCAAGAGCGATGACGTGGCCGACAACCTGAAGAACCAGAGCGGCTTCATCCCCGGCATCCGCCCCGGCAAGAATACCGAGGCCTATCTGGAGTATGTCGTGAACCGCGTCCTGGTGATCGGTTCGGGGTATCTGGCTCTGGTCTGCATCCTGCCGGAAATCCTGCGCACCCAGTTCGCGATCCCGTTCTACTTCGGCGGCACCTCGGTGCTGATCGTGGTGAGCGTGACGATGGACACGATCAACCAGATCCAGTCGCACCTGCTTGCGCACCAGTATGAAGGTCTGATCGAGCGGTCGCAGCTGCGTGGCAAGAAGCGCAGCACGACCCGCAAGGCACCCGCCCGACGCTGAGGAAGGACATGACGAACATCATCCTTCTGGGCCCCCCGGGTGCGGGCAAGGGCACACAGGCGAAACGTCTGGTCGAAGAGCGGGGCATGGTCCAGCTTTCCACCGGCGACATGCTGCGCGAGGCGAAATCCTCGGGCAGCGAAATGGGCCGCCGCGTGGCCGAGGTCATGGACCGTGGCGCGCTGGTGACCGACGAGATCGTCATCGGTCTGATCGAGGAAAAGCTGACCGGCAATGCGGGCGGCGGCTTCATCTTCGACGGCTTTCCCCGGACGCTGCCGCAGGCGGACGCGCTTGGCCAGTTGCTGGACAAGCTGGGCCAGAAGCTGGATGCCGTGATCGAAATGCAGGTCGACGACGCGGCGCTCGTCGCTCGCATCACCGGCCGCTTCACCTGCGGCAGTTGTGGTGAGGTCTATCACGACGTCACCAAGCCGACGAAGGTAAAGGGCGTCTGCGATGTCTGCGGCTCGACCGACCTCAAACGCCGGGCCGACGACAACGAGGACGCGCTGAAGCAGCGCCTTATGGAATACTACAAGAAAACCTCGCCCCTGATCGGTTACTACTACGCCAAGGGCAAGCTTACGTCGGTGGATGGATTGGCCGAGATGGACGAGGTTTCGCTCGCCATCCGGAAAGTTCTTGACAAGACCTGATCAGGTCGTTCCGGCTCTTGACGGTCTGGTGAAAACCCCATAGATCACGGCGTCTCGCAAGAGAATCGTCCGTTTCGACGTGTTCGTGACGGATCAGTCGATCCGGCCCAGCCAATGGCAGGGGACCGGAGTTGTGAAAAAAGGTTCTGGCACGACGGAACCGCAACGAAAGGAAGATACGCGTGGCACGTATTGCTGGCGTCAACATCCCCACGGGCAAGCGCGTTCCGATCGCGCTCCAGTACATCCATGGCATCGGGCCGCACTTCGCCGAGCAGATCTGCGAAGCGAACAACATCGACCGTGCGCGCCGGGTCAATGACCTGACCGACGCCGAAGTGCTGGCGATCCGCGAATACATCGACGCCAACTTCACCGTCGAAGGCGACCTGCGCCGCGAAGTCGCGACCAACATCAAGCGCCTGATGGACCTCGGTTCGTACCGCGGTCTGCGTCACCGCCGCAATCTCCCGGTCCGCGGCCAGCGCACCCACACCAACGCCCGCACCCGCAAGGGCCCGGCCAAGCCGATCGCCGGCAAGAAGAAGTAAGGGGGCAGGACAATGGCTCGTGACAAGATCCGCGCGAAGAAGAAAGAGCGCAAGAACATCGCCGCTGGCGTTGCGCATGTGAACTCTTCGTTCAACAACACCAAGATCCTGATCTCGGACGTGCAGGGCAACGCGATCTCGTGGTCGTCGGCCGGCACGATGGGCTTCAAGGGCTCGCGCAAGTCGACCCCCTATGCCGCCCAGATGGCTGCCGAGGATGCCGGCCGCAAGGCGCAGGAACACGGCGTTCGCACCCTCGAAGTGGAAGTCCAGGGCCCGGGTTCGGGCCGCGAGTCGGCGCTGCGCGCGCTGGCTGCCGTGGGCTTCAACATCACCTCGATCCGCGACGTGACGCCGATCGCGCACAACGGCTGCCGTCCGCCGAAGCGCCGCCGCGTCTGACGCAGGACAACCTTTCCCGGGTCGCGCCCTTGCGCGGCCCGGATTCGTCATTTTGAACCTCGGGTGTCTGCCGCTTACGGACATGGGCGACGGACTGGTATGGAGGCGACACGCATGATCCACAAGAACTGGCAGGAACTGATCAAGCCGACGCAGCTCGACGTCCGGCCGGGTGCCGATCCGTCGCGTCAGGCCACGGTCGTTGCCGAGCCGCTGGAGCGGGGCTTTGGCCTCACCCTTGGCAACGCGCTGCGCCGCGTGCTGCTGTCGTCGCTGCAGGGTGCCGCCATCACCTCCGTCCAGATCGACAACGTGCTCCACGAGTTCTCGTCGGTAGCCGGCGTCCGCGAGGACGTGACGGACATCGTCCTGAACCTCAAGGGCGTGTCGCTGAAGATGGAAGTCGAAGGGCCGAAGCGCCTGTCGATCTCGGCCAAGGGCCCGGGCGTCGTAACCGCCGGCGACATTTCGGAATCGAACGGCATCGAGGTCCTGAACAAGGACCACGTGATTTGCCACCTCGACGACGGCGCCGACGTGTTCATGGAACTGACGGTCAATACCGGCAAGGGCTATGTCGCGGCCGACAAGAACCGGCCCGAGGATGCGCCGATCGGCCTGATCCCGATCGACGCGATCTATTCGCCGGTCAAGAAGGTCAGCTACGAAGTCACGCCCACCCGCGAGGGCCAGGTGCTTGATTACGACAAGCTGACGATGAAGGTCGAAACCGACGGATCGCTGACGCCGGATGATGCCGTGGCCTACGCCGCTCGCATCCTGCAGGACCAGCTGTCGATCTTCGTCAACTTCGAAGAGCCGGAATCGGCGACCCGCGGCGACGTGGAAGACGGTCTGGAGTTCAACCCGCTCCTCCTCAAGAAGGTGGACGAGCTGGAACTTTCGGTCCGTTCGGCCAACTGCCTCAAGAACGACAACATCGTCTATATCGGCGATCTCATCCAGAAGACCGAAGCCGAGATGCTCCGCACCCCGAACTTCGGTCGCAAGTCGCTCAACGAGATCAAGGAAGTGCTCTCGGGCATGGGCCTGCACCTCGGCATGGATGTCGCCTTGTCCGGGTCGAGATTGGGGCGACCGCT
>JAYRKT010000037.1:0-44271 GCA_041905595.1 Rhodobacter sp. | reverse complement strand
GGCTCCGCCCCGGCGGTGGCGCCGGGATCAGCCCCGCCGGTTCCGCCGGGATCAGCCCCGCCGGTTCCGCCGGGATCAGCCCCGCCGGTTCCGCCGGGATCAGCCCCGCCGGTTCCGCCAGGATCAGTTACGGTGGTTCCAGTACCGGTCTCACTCGTCCCAGTTCCAGTGCCCGTTCCTGTCTCGGTTCCGCTCGAAGGCTCACTTGGCTTGGTGACTACTGTAATCGGCCCCGAGTCGGTCGGCACGGTTGTCGTGGTCGTGCCGCTGGTCGAGAGGGAGTTCGAAGAGATGGCGGCCGCGCTGACGCTCCGTACCATGTTCGAAGTGGACCCACCACGTGCGACCGCGAGACAGTCCAACGCGCCCTGCTCTCCGTTCTTCAAGAAGTGCGCCAGCTCGATGGAGAGGGGGTCGTTCCCCTGCGTCAACTCCTTGTTCCGGCGCAGGAAAGAATAGAGGCCCTTGCAGTTGTTTGCCGATACGAGCTCGTCGAGCTTTTCCAGCTTGCGAACGGTGATCTCGGCGTCTGACGGCGTCGCCAAGGACAGGGCCAGCACGGCCATGATCGGTACGGAAATGCGCTTCATCGGTCTTGCTCCAGTATGAAACCGGCCATAAGCCGTTGTCTTATTTGAATTTATTGAGATCAAACTTCTTGGCGATCGCGGATTTCATCGCGCTGATCTGGTCTGTCTCGGTTGGCTTGGAGGGGGTCGTGGGCTTCGCGGCGGCTGTAGTCTGCTTCTTCGGCTTGGCGGCCTTCGCCGCCTTCGCCGGCGCGGACTTGCTTGCGACAGCGGGGGCGTCCGGCGCGCCGGCAAGCCACAACTCGATCACGCCGGGCGCAGACGCATCATCGGTACCGATAAAGGAACGGGCCTTTCCGCCAATCGCCTCGGCCAGCTTTTCGGCCAGAAGCTGGTCTTCTTCGCGGTAATAGCGGACGTGGGTCGTCCTTACGGTCACGCCGACCGTATGGGCCTCGACCGGAACAAAGCCCGCCGCCGCCACGCGTTCGGTCGTCGACTGCGCCTCTGCTTTGGCAAGGCCCGATGGAACGAACAACTGCACCGCGACAGGCGGAAGGGCCGGGGGTGCCTCTGGCGCGGCAAGGGCCATGTCCGGAGCGGGCCAGGCACCTGTCTGCGGAGTTGCCAGTCGTGCGGGGACAAAGCCGGGGGCGGGCAGGCGGGCAGAAATCTCGGGCGGGGCTAGTGCCGCGAGCGTGGTCAGATCCGTTGCTGCCAGGATCGCATCGGGTCCGGTGGCGGCCAAGGGAACAGCGTCCGGCTGCAACGCAATTCCGAGAACGGCTGGACCGAGCAGCGGTGACAGCGACACCGGGGCCGCCATCTGCACCGGCTCTTCGTCCACTGTCAGAGAGGGCGGCGCAGGGATGATTTCGGTATCCGCCACACTGGCCAAGGAAGCTGGCGCAGTGATCAAGGGCGGCGCTTCGCTGTTGAGGACAAGGGTGGATTCCGGCCGGGCCGACAGCTCCGGCCGGGCAACCGCCACCGGCAATTGCGGTTCGCTGTCTGCGGTGCTGCCGTCCAGAAGGCCGGGGGTTGCCGGAACTGTGCCGGCTTTGGGGGGTAGATCTGCTGCAGCGGAAACGGACTGCTCAGGGGGGGGCGTTGTAGCGGAGATCGCGCCCGGAGCCAGCGCTGCGGGGGCAGGCATGGCGGGGGAAGAAGCCGGAAGCACAGTGCCAGGGGCGGCGGTGGTCGTCAGCCAGCCAGTGACGACAGACGTCAGCGAAAAGCCCAGTCCGATCGCGATGCCAAGTGCGAAGCCACTGGCGATCTTTCCGGTCGTTAGCCAGGATTTCTGGGCCACGGCGGGTGGGTCCGGCACGTTGGCCGTGGCCGCCACCAGCGGAATTTCGGGGACGACGGGCACCCGAGGAGGCACAGGAGCGCGCAGGTTCTCGACCTGCAATTCCTGGCGGGGCGATTGCACGACCCGCAGTCCGGGCAACGGGCGCGGCGGCGGGATCGAGATGTCGTCGAATTCCTCGAACTCTTCGTCTTCCGGCGGATAGAGGTCGGTCCGAGGCACGGGGCCGGCCCTGAGGCCGGCAAGCGGTTCAATGCGGGCAAGCAACTCTTGGACCTGCGGAGCTGAACTCACCACCTCAAGTCGTGGCATGACAGGTCGGGGAGGCAACTCAGGCGCGGGGCCGCGTTTGGCCAGGATTTTTTCACGCTGCTCGCGCGCGGCATCGAGGCGCTTCTGCCAGTCTTCAGATTGAAGCAATGGCAGCAGTTCCGATACCGCGTCATTCCCGACGGACGGGCCAATGTCCCGATCGGTCAAATCATCCATGCGCGGGCCCCCCGACCCAGCCAGGAGCCCCTTTCCGCGCAAGGCAGCGTTCGAGTCGCGAAAGGACTTTCCTGGAACAGCGCCTCATTCTATCGCCTTTTGCCTCCGGTCGGTAGTCCCCGGAAACCGGCAATCCGGCGCTTCGGCGGATATCGGCACGGGTCCGGTTTGCTCCGGCCGGACCGCTTTACCTCAGACCTGCAGGCGGGCCGTAATCGGCAAGTGATCCGAGGCCACCCGCGCCAAGGGGGTATCGTGGACGGAGAAATCCACGAGCTTCACCTTCTCCGAGCCGAGAATGCGATCGAGAGGCAGCATGGGATAGCGGGCAGGAAAACTGCGGCCCCCGTGATTTGCCGGGAAATGGCTTTCAAGGGGCCGGAGCGACGACCGCGCGCCAGTGCGCCATTCGTTCAGATCGCCCATCAGCACGGTCGGACGATGATCGAGACCGTCGATGTGCTCAAGGATCGCGCGAGCCTGTTGCAGCCGCGACTGGGCGAGAAGCCCAAGATGCGCCGCCACGATCCGCAGGCTGTGCCCGGCTACAGCGATGTCGGCGATAAGCGCGCCGCGCGGCTCCAGCCCCGGCAGGTGAAGATGATGGACGATCTCGGCCTCGGCATTGCGGGCGAGAATGAGATTGCCGTGAAATCCGTGCGATGACCGTCGCCGCTCGATGGGCAGCGGCACAAGGCCTGTCAGATCTTCGAGCGCCGGCAGGTTGAGAAGCCCGGTGCGGTCGCCAAAGCGCATGTCGGCTTCCTGAAGCGCGATCACGTCCGCGTCGATTTCGCTGATGACGCGCAGGATGCGTGCAGGATCGCGCTTGCGGTCGGTGCCGACCGCCTTGTGGATGTTGTAGGACGCGATCCTGATGCTGCGCGACAGGTGCATGGCTGTCATCGGTTGCTTCTCTGGCTTTCGACATGGATGGAGTCGCGGGTTCTGGCAAGACCATGCGACATGGGGGCATCGGGACCGCCCGTCACAGCGCGCCGGACAGCACGTTCACTGTCAGAGCCAGCACGCAGAGATTGAAGACGAAAGCGATGATACCGTGGACCGTCGCGACCCGGCGCATGTGCCGGCGCGTGATCACCACGTCGGAGACCTGACAGGTCATGCCGATGACAAAGGAGAAATAGCAGAAGTCGGAGAACACCGGGGCCTCGTCGCCGGGAAACTGCAGGCCGCACGTGGCCGGCCTCTCCTTGGGGCCATAGAAAAGGTGCGTATAGTGATAGGCATAGATCAGGTTGATGAAGGTCCAACCCATCAGCAGCGAGACTGCCGCAAGCAGGAAGTCCGGCAGGGACATGTCGTTCTTGTTGATCACCATCCAGCCGACTGCGCTGAGGATGACCGCGACGATGACGGTCGTCGTCAAGAGCAACAGAAATCGTCCGCCATCGTCGCTTTCGACGCGCCCGGGAACCGCGTCGGAGTGCAACTGCGGAAGACTGAGCAGGATGAAAAGGGCTACCGACAGGTCGAACGAAAGCAGCAGCGCGCTCGGCATTGTCATCAATCGTGTCAGGACCGACGCAAGCACGATCAGGACTGCAAGGAAGGAAAAGAACCTGTAATGCGGGATCTTGGTCAATCGCATTGCGCACCCATCTTCCAGACTGACGTCGGATCGCGGCGTCCACGCCATTCAAGCCTGACGCGCGGTACTTTGCCAGCCCCTGCAACCGGACGGTGCGAACTTGCCACTCCGCGCGCCACCGCGACCGGGGCGCGCATTGCCCCTGCCGCCGCTTTCGGCAAGAGTGCCGACCGAGGGAGAAGACGGATGATCCTTGGATGAAACCCGAACCTTCGAGGGGTGAAACGGCCTGGAGCCGGCTGCGGGCAGTGCTGCCCTATGCGGCGACGATCGGGTTGTTCGCGCTCGGGCTCTACGCGATCTCGCGGCTCCTGGCCGAGGTCGATCTGAACGATGTGCTGCGGCAGGTTCACGAGACGCCAACCTACATCCTCATCCTCTCGTGGTTGGCGACGGTGGGGGGCTACCTGTGCCTGGTCGGCTACGACTGGTCGGCGCTGCGCTATATCGGAAAGCCGTTGCCGCTGCCGATCACCATAACCGGCGGGCTGATGGCCTATGCCTTCGGCAATACCGTCGGCCTGGCCGCGGTTTCGGGTGGGGCGGTGCGCTACCGGCTGTATTCGAGCCTTGGCCTTGACGGTTATGATATTGCCGCGGTCTCGACCTTCACGGCGGTCTCCTATGGCACGGCGGCGGCGCTTGTCGGGTTCGTGGCGCTGGTGGTCGATCCGGGGCTGCTGGGGGCCCTGTCGCCGCTGCCGCCGCACCTGTTGCGATGGGCGGCACTTGGCGGGATTCTTGTGGTCGTCGTGCCGCTTGTCTGGGCAGGGGCCACGCGCAAGCGCCTGACGATCCGTCGCTTTACCCTGAGGGCGCCATCGCTTCCGATCCTGGTCGGGCAGGCGCTGTTCAGCATCGGCGACATCACGCTCGCCTCGCTGGCGCTCTATGTGCTGCTGCCTTCGGGCCATGTCGACATCGTCGCTTTCCTCGGCATCTACGCCGCCGCGACCATGGCCGGAATCCTCAGCCACGTTCCGGGCGGGGTCGGGGTCTTCGAGACGGTCGTGCTGGCTTCGCTTCCGGCCTCGATCCCGGTCGACCAGGCGGCGGCGGCGCTGCTTCTGTTCCGCCTGATCTATTTCATCGTGCCCTTCCTGCTGGCGCTTGCCGTTCTGGCGCTGTTCGAGGCGCTGGTCGTGGTGCGTGGTGCGGCGGGCAAGGCCCCCGGCGGCATGGTCGGCCGCGCGCTGGCGGCGATGGCGCCGACCCTGTCCGCCCTGAGCCCGATGGCGCCGATCCTGCTGGCGGCGATGATCTTCGGGTCGGGGTTGTGGATGTCGTTCTCCTCGCTGATCCCGCCCGACGCCCACACGCCCGAGGCGCTGGAAACACTGTTCCCGCTGGTCTTCCTCGAGGCCGGCGCGCTTCTGTCCAGCATCCTTGGGGCCGTGCTTATCATCGTTGCGCTTGGCGTCGCTCGGCGGAGCCTTGGCGCGTACTGGCTCGCTATCGCGGCGATGGCAGGCGGAGCGCTGCTGTCGCTTGTGCAGATGCAGATGTGGGATGTGAAACGGGCCGTTACGCTGACACTGGCTGTCCTGATCCTGCTGCCCTTCCGGCGCGAGTTCAACCGCCGCGCCAGCCTTGTCCACGGGGCATTTTCACCGATCTGGTTCGCGCTGGTCGTGGGGCTGGTGCTGTCGGCCGCCTTCGTCATCAACTTCGGCCACAAGCACGCGCCCTATGCCGGCGAGATCTGGTGGCAGTTCGCCGCCAATGCCGGCGCTCCGCGGGCAGCGCGGGCGGGGCTTGTGCTGGCGGTGACGGTGCTTCTGGCCTCGCTGGCGCTTCTGCTGCGCGTGCCGCACCTTTCGCCTGCAGCGCCCGGCCCCGATGACTTGCGCAAGGCCCGCCGCATCGTCGAGGCGCAGGGCGATCCCGATGCGAACCTTGCGCTGACCGGCGACAAGTCGTTGATGTTCTCGGACGACGGGCGCGGTTTCATCATGTATGGCGTCCATGGCCGGTCCTGGATCGCCCTTGGCGGTCCGGTCGGGCCGCGGGACTGTGCGGCCGAACTGGGCTGGGCCTTCGTTGATGCCGCCCGTCGGGCCGGCGCGCGTCCGGTCTTCTACGAGGTTGGCGGCGAGGATCTGCCGCTGATGCTCGACCTTGGTCTCGCCCTGCACAAACTGGGCGAAAGGGCGATGGTCGATCTGCTGCAGTTCTCGCTGGACGGGTCGGATCACAAGCGTCTGCGCGACGCCTATCACCACGGTCAGAAGGAAGGGCTCGCGCTGCAGATCGTCGAGCCGCCCCATTCGCCCGAACTGATCCGCCGGCTGAGACTGATTTCCGACGACTGGCTGACGTCGAAGAACACCCGCGAGAAACAGTTCTCGGTCGGGCGTTTCGATCCCGATTGGCTGCAGACTGGCCGGATCGTGCTGGTGACCGAGGGAAGCGGGCGGATCGTGGCCTTTGCGAACCTGTTGCTGACCCCGTCGGGTCAGGTCGCCACGGTTGACCTCATGCGTCACCCGCATGACGCGCCGACCGGGGTGATGGATTTCCTGTTCGTCGCCCTGATGCTGGCGCTCAAGGCCCAGGGGTTTACGCGCTTCTCGATGGGCATGGCGCCCTTGTCGGGGATGGAGGCGCGGCGCGGGTCGCGGCTGTGGAACCGCTTTGGCGCGGCGCTGTTCCAGCATGGCGGCCATTTCTACAACTTCTCCGGCCTGCGGGATTTCAAGGCCAAGTTCCACCCCGCCTGGGAGCCGCGCTATCTTGCAGTCCCGCAACGGGCGGCGCCACTGGTTCCCATCGCCGATGTGACGATGCTGATCGGCGGCGGCGCACGCGGAGCTGTCGCGCGCTGACAGCTTGCCCGCCCGAAAGCGGGGCCGCTGCCACATCAATGCCATGAATCCGTCCCTGCGAAGCCACAGCTGCGCCGCGGCATCGTCGGATTGCCCTGTCTGAATAGGCACGTTCGGCTTCCGGATCGCTGCCAGTCCCCGGGTGCCGAGTCGCTACACGATGTCTCACCGGTCCTGTGAAACGAGGCCGGATCGCGCCAGAAGGGGATGTTTGATGACGGAGCATACCGATTACAGCACGCTCGATGCGGTCCCCGCGGGCCTGGAAGCGGCCTTGTGGCCGGAGGCCCGGGCAAAGGCTGCGGCAGAGAGGGTAGCGCCGCTGGTGCACGGACGGGATAACTCCTGGTCGTTCCGTACCGTCCGCAGCCTCGCCCGTGACGGAGTGGTCGAGCCGGACGCTATCCTGCAGATGGTTCGCGCCTCTGACACGCCTGCGCGACTTCATCCGGCGCCAGAGGGCAAGGCAGTCGGATTTGCCGCTCAGGGGCTCGATCAGTTCGCTGTCCGTCTCAAGGGGCCCGAGCCGGAAAAGCCCGGCGCTCCGCGTGGTCGGGTCAACGTGGTTGACATCTACAGCCGCCATTTCGGCCTGACGAACCGCCCCTTCGCCCTGACCCCCGACACCGGGTTTCTTTTCTGGTCCGAGGCGCACCAGCACGCCTACACGACGATGGAATACGGCATCCTGACCAAGTCGCCGATCACGCTGGTGACCGGGGACATTGGCGCGGGCAAGACGACGCTGGTCCAACACCTGATCGAGCGCGTCACCGCGACCGGTGATCTGCGCATCGGCCTGATCTCGAACGCCCAGACCTCGCGCTGCGAAATGCTGCGTTGGGTGATGATGTCGCTTGGCCAGTTCACCGATCCGGAAGCGACCGACCCTGAGCTGGTCGACGCCTTCAACGCCTACCTGATCGACGAATATGCCCAGGGTCGCCGCACCGTCCTGATCTTCGACGAGGCGCAGAATCTTGGCGCCGAGGCGCTCGAAGAACTGCGCTTGCTGACCAACATCAACACCAACAAGGACGTACTGCTGCAACTGGTCCTTGTCGGCCAGCCCGAGCTGCGCAACCTTGTGGATCGCGACGAGAGCCTGCCTTTCGCGCAGCGCATTGCCACCAGCTTCCATCTTGGCGGCATGGATCTCGCGACGACCCGCGACTACATCGCCCACCGTCTGACCGTCGCTGGCGCGCGGCAGAACCTGTTCAGCGACGCGGCGATCCAGCTGGTCTACGAGGTGACGGGCGGGATCCCGCGCCGGATCAACCAGCTTTGCGACCTTGCGATGGTCTATGCCTTCACCAGCAACCTGCGCAGCGTCGTGCGTTTCACGGTCCAGCAGGTGCTGAACGACGGCACCTTCTTCGGCGCCACGCCGGCAATGTCAGATCACGTCTCGGGCTCGGTTCACTGAGGACCGGCCCCGCCGCTTGACGGTGGGCCGCGTGGAATGATCTTTTCGCCCTCGCCGGCAGTGGTGCCGTCGGGGGCGATTTCATGTCGGAGCTTGCGACACGGGCAGCAGTGGCGGGCCGTGAGGTCGAAGCGGCAGTGGCCGCTGTCGATCCCGTGGCCTATGAGGCGCTGGTCGCCGCGATTGCCGGGGCTCGACGGATCGTGCTGTCGGGTGCCGGGCGCGAGGGGCTGATGATGCGGGCGCTGGCCATGCGCCTTTATCACATCGGCTGCGATGCGCATGTGGCGGGCGACATGTCCTGCCCGCCGCTCGGCCCGGGCGATCTTCTGTTCGTCAGCGCCGGGCCGGGCGATCTGCCGACGATCGAGGCCCTTGTCGGCGTCGCGCAGCGCGCCGGCGCAAGGGTCGCCTGCGTGACGGGCGCACCGCAAGGCCCGGTGCCGCGCCGATCGGATCTGGTGCTGACGATCCCCGCCCAGACCATGGCCAACGACCGGGGGGAGGCCGCGACCTCGATCCTGCCGATGGGGTCGGTCTTTGAAGGCGCGATGTTCCTGCTGTTCGAACTGCTCGTCCTTGACCTGCGCGACCGCATCGGCGTCACGGCCGAAGCGATGCGGGCCCGGCACACCAATCTGGAGTGATCGTCCCCGCACCTGGGCGCGCCACGAAGATTGCCAGCGCGCATGCCGTTGCGTAACGTGCTGCAACGAAACCGGGATTGCGGGGGCATTTTGACGGGGCTGCTTGCGGGTCTGGTGGCGAACCTGATCGTCATCTTCGCGCGGTTCGTCACCGCTGTCCGGGGCATCTGGATGGCCGGTCCGCCGGATATCCGCCCCAAGGTCTTCTTTGCCAATCACACCAGCAATGGCGATTTCGTGCTGGTCTGGACGGCCCTGCCGCACCGCGTGCGCAAGCGCACCCGCCCGGTGGCGGCGAGCGATTACTGGCTGACCAACCCGCTGCGCGCCTTCGTCGGACGCGAGGTGTTCAAGGCAGTCCTCATCAACCGCAATCCCGAGGAGCGGACCGAGGACCCGGTGCAGCTGATGCTGAATGCGCTGGACGACGGATCGTCCCTGATCCTGTTCCCCGAGGGCAAGCGCAACATGGGGCCGGATCGGCTTTTGCCGTTCAAGACCGGGCTTTACCATCTGGCACGGCAACGGCCGGACACCGACCTTGTGCCTGTCTGGATCGAGAACCTGAACCGTGCCCTGCCCAAGGGGGAAATCCTGCCGATTCCGATCATCTGCACGGTGACCTTCGGTCCGCCGATGCAGATCCTGCTGAACGAGACCAAGGAGGAGTTCCTGACCCGTGCACAGGCTGCCCTGGCTAGGGTGGCGGAAACTGTGGAAAGGCCGCGCCAATGACCATGCCGCTCCCGGACCTGACCTCGCTGCTTGCCGGACTTGGCCTGTTCATGGTTGTCGCCTCGGTCGCGGGCTATGTGCTGCAGCTGTGGTTCTCGCCCGAGGGTGACAACCCGGTGATCGAGAACCTGAACGCCCGCATCCGGTCATGGTGGGCGATGATCCTGATGATGGGCCTGGCGCTTCTGGCCGGGCGGGTGGGCACGACGCTCCTGTTCGCCTTCGCCTCCTTCGCGGCCTTGCGGGAATTCGTGACGATCCTCGACACCCGGCGGGGGGATCACTGGGCGGTGGCGGTGGCGTTCTTCGTCGTCCTGCCGCTGCAATACTGGTTTGTCGCCACCAACTGGTACGGGCTCTATTCGATCCTGATCCCGGTCTATGCCTTCCTCATCATCCCGATGATCGCTGTCCTGCGCGGCGATACAGAGCGGTTCCTGGGCCGGGTTGCCGGCATCCAGTGGGCGCTGATGATCTGCGTCTACTGCATCGCCCATGTCCCGGCGCTTCTGAACCTCGAGATCCCCGGCTATGCAGGCCGGAACGTGATGCTGATCGCCTTCCTCATCATCGTGGTGCAGGGATCGGACGTGGCGCAGTACATCTGGGGCAAGCTTCTGGGCAAACGGAAGATCGCGCCGTCGGTCTCGCCGTCGAAAACGGTCGAGGGCTTTGTGGGCGGTGCGCTTTCTGCTGTCGTGATCGGGGCCGCGCTGTCCTGGATCACGCCGTTCGGACCACTTCGCGCCGGGCTGATGGCCTTTGTCATCGTGGTGGCGGGCTTTCTTGGCGGACTGGTCATGTCGGCGATCAAGCGCGACCGGGGGGTGAAGGACTGGGGTCACACCATCCCGGGCCATGGCGGCTTCCTTGACCGGCTGGACTCTGTGATCTTCTCGGCGCCGATCTTCTTCCACCTGACCCGCTACTGGTGGTCGCTGACATGAGCGAGGGCGACCGTCGGCCGCTTGCGAGCCGCGACACCGGCTGGGCCCGGGCGCTGGCGCGCAGGATAGCTGCGACCGCGATTACACCGAACCAGATTTCGATTGCGGCAATGGGGTTTGCCGCGATCGCGGGGGCGAGTTTCTGGGCTTCGGGCGCAGCGGAAGGGGCGGGTCGTGTTGCCCTTCTGCTGATGGCGGCCGCTGGCTGCCAGTTGCGGCTCGTCTGCAACCTGATCGACGGCATGGTCGCGGTCGAAGGCGGCAAGGGAGGCCCGGACGGGGCCTTCTGGAACGAGGCGCCCGACCGGGTTTCGGATATCGTCGTGCTGGTGGGGATGGGGTTGGGGATCGGCATCCCTGCGCTTGGCTGGGCGGCAGCGTGCCTTGCCGTGCTGACCGCCTATCTGCGCGAACAAGGCAGGGCGCTCGGGCTGCCTGCCGACTATTCCGGCCCGATGGCCAAACCGCAGCGCATGGCGGTTGCGACCGGCGCGGCGCTGCTTTCGATCGCCGAACCCTTGTGGGGAGGGCAGCGCGAGGTGCTGCTCTTCGGCCTTTGGATCATCCTGATCGGGGCCGCCTGGACCTGCATCCGGCGGGCCCGGCGCATCCTTGCGGGGTTGAGCACGCGCTAGGAGCGGGCGATCAGGCGGGTCGTGCCGCGCTGGACGACATCGCCCCGCTGGTTCGACGCCTCCATCGTCAACTCGACCACCGTCTGGTCCTTGGGAGCCGGGCGCAGCCGGGTGACGGTGAACCGGGCGCGGATCGTGTCGCCCAGCAGGACGGGACGGCGGAAGGTCACGGTCCAGCCGCCCGAGGCATAGGCGTCGATCCGGGCCGGAGCGGCGCTCTTCAACCCCTCGATCAGCGACAGCACCAGCAATCCATGGGCGACGCGCTGCGGATAGCCAAAGCGCGCGGCCGCGGCGGGGTCGAGATGGATCGGATGACGGTCGCCGGTCAGGGTCGCAAAGGCGTCGATCATCGTGCCGGTCACCTCGACGGCTGCGGTCTCGATGCTGTCGCCGGGGCGAAGCGAGGCCGCTGAATGAAGTCCCAAAGGAAGGAGGCGGGTTTCCATGGCGCGAACTTTGCTCGACAGGGGCTTGGCAGCAAGAGGTTTTCCGGTTTTCCGTGTTTCTCTCGCCCAGACCGATTTCTCATCTTGATTTACGTACCTCATGCGATCACCTAACGGGAGAGGGGGAAGGGGAATCAGCGTGGGACGCCCGACCATCAACGATCTGGCCGCCGAGGCCGGGGTCAGCCTGGCGACCGTGGACCGTGTGCTGAACGGCCGCGCCGGTGTTCGCGAGGCGACGGTGGCGCGCGTCAACGAGGCGATCGAGCGCATCGGCTATGTCCGCGATCCCTTCGCTGCAAGCCTGGCGCGGCGGCGTGACTTCCGGGTCCTGGCCTTCGTCTCGGATGGGGACGGCCAGTTTCTGGGCGAGGTTCGGGCGGCCGTCCAGAAGACGGCGATCAGTCTTCTCTCAGATCGGGTGGTACTGGAACTGGAGCAGTTCCGCCCCGACCCTTACCAGTTCGCCGCCCGGCTGGGGGCGATCAACCCCGAGGATGTCGATGGCGTTATCCTGATGGCGCCAGAGACACCCCATTTGCGTGACGCGGTGCGGCATCTGCGCGAGCGTGGCGTGGCGACGGCGGCGATCATTTCGGACCTGCCCAACTCGCGTGTCGATTACTTCATAGGGATCAACAACATAAGCGCTGGCCGTACCGCGGCGAGCCTTCTCGGCCGCTTCCTGGGTCCGGGTCCGGCCAAGATCGCGGTGATTGCTGATACGCTGACGGCGCGCGACAGCCTGGATCGTCGCCTGGGTTTCGACCGGGTCATGGCCGAGGATTTCCCGCAGGTCGAAGTGCTGCCGACAGTTGAGGGGCGAGGCGATCCGCAGGGGCTTGAAGCGGCGCTGCGCAACCTGCTGCGCGGCCATCCGGATGTCCGTGGGGTTTATTCCATGGCTGGCGGCAACCGGCTTTTGCTGGAATTCCTGGCGCGCTCCGGCCTGGCACCCCGGCCGCGCGTCGTGGTTCACGAATTGACGCCGACAACACGGCAAGGCCTTCAGACCGGCCAGATCGACGCCGTCATCACCCAGGATCTTGGCCATATCCTGCGCAGCGCCATCCGCCGCCTGCGCGCCGGGCGCGACAATCGCCCGATCCTGCAAGAGCAGGAGCGGATCCGCATAGAGATCCTTATCCGCGACAATCTCTACTGACTTTTCGCAGCTCGTTCACTCGCCAAGGCGGCTTTGCGTGATGATTTGAGGTGCGCACCTCAGAAATTCGTGGACATGAGGTGCGCACCTCATGTATGCCGATGACAGCCTGGGGGAATCGCTTCCCTTCCAGGGAAATGGGGAGGAGACCGATGAACGTAGGAACACGCGCCATTGCGGCGGCCGTGGTTGCTGTCGCCGGCATGGCCGGAACCGCTGCTCAGGCTCAGGACAAGACACTTACCCTCTGCTGGGCCGCCTGGGACCCTGCAAACGCCCTTGTCGAGTTGTCGAAGGACTTCGAGGCGAAATCGGGCATCAAGATGAAGTTCGAGTTCGTGCCGTGGCCGAACTTCGCCGACCGGATGCTGAACGAGCTGAACTCGGGCGGGAAGCTCTGCGACCTGATGATCGGCGACAGCCAGTGGATCGGCGCCGGGGCAGAGAGCGGCCATTACATCAAGCTCAATGACTTCTTTGCCGCCAACGGCATCGACATGGCGAACTTCGTGCCCGCGACCGTGACCGGCTATGCCGAATGGCCGAAGGGAACGCCGAACTACTGGGCGATGCCCGCCTTTGGTGACGTGGTCGGCTGGACCTACCGCAAGGACTGGTTCGAACGGCCCGAGATCCAGGCCGCCTTCAAGGAGCAGTATGGCCGCGACCTGACGCCGCCGCAGACCTTCGCCGAACTAATGGACATCGCCAAGTTCTTCCAGGGCCGCGAAATCGACGGCAAGAAGGTCTACGGCGCCTCGATCTATACCGAGCGTGGTTCTGAAGGGATCACGATGGGTGTGATGGATGTGCTCTACAGCTTCGGCTTCGAGTACCAGAACCCCGACAAGCCCTATGACATGCAGGGCTTCGTGAACTCGCCGGGCGCGGTTGCCGGTTTGGAATACTACAAGGCCCTCTATGACTGCTGCACGGCGCCGGGCGCGTCGAACACCTACATGGGCGAGGGCATCGACGCCTACAAGTCGGGCCAGGTCGCGATGCAGATGAACTTCGCCTTCACCTGGCCGGGCTTCGAGGTCGACCCCAATGTCGGCCACGGCAAGACCGGCTACCTCGTGAACCCGGCAGGTCCGGACGGCAAGCGGTTCGCCCAGCTGGGCGGGCAGGGCATCTCGGTTG
Organism: Rhodobacter sp.; assembly: GCA_041905595.1. Taxonomy (GTDB): domain Bacteria; phylum Pseudomonadota; class Alphaproteobacteria; order Rhodobacterales; family Rhodobacteraceae; genus Aliitabrizicola. The sequence goes on along the minus strand of JAYRKT010000037.1, from coordinate 30,353 downwards.
TGTCCTATTCCGACAAGCAGGCGGACGCGCTGGAGTACATCAAGTGGTTCTCCCAGCCCGAGGTCCAGCAGAAGTGGTGGTCGATGGGCGGCTTCTCGACCCTGCGGTCGGTGGTCGAGGATCCGGCCTTTGCCAAGAGCCAACCCTATGCCCAGACCTATCTGGACTCGATGGCGATCGTGAAGGATTTCTGGGCTGACCCCAGCTACGCAACCCTGCTTCAGGACTCGCAGAAACGCTTCCATGACTATGTGGTCGCCGGCAACGGCACCGCGCAGGAAGCGCTGGATGGTCTGGTCCAGGATTGGACCACGGTTTTCGAGGACGACGGCAAGCTCTGACCTCGAAATTCGGGCGCGCCGGGGCCAAACGCGGCGCGCCCACTTCTTCCAGACTTGAGATATGCTGGCGCTACCGCCACCCGCAGGATTCCCGACATGGCCGAGACTCCCATTGACCGACTGGCGCGGAATACGCCTGCATCCGTTGCGCACCGCGTGCGTGGATTGAGTGACAGGGCGATCGCCTGGGCCTTCGTGACGCCGACGATCCTCCTACTGCTCGCGATCAACATCTTTCCGCTGATCTGGACGATCCGCCTCAGCTTCACCAACTTCCAGGCCAACCGCCCGAACAAGCCGGTCGAGTTTGTCGGCCTGCGCAACTACCAGCGCATCCTGACCGATCCAGACATCTGGCACACGATGCAGGCGACGGCGCATTTCCTGTTCTGGACGCTGTTCTTCCAGGTGGTGATCGGTTTTGGCCTTGCCTGGCTCATCAACCGCAAGTTCAAGGGAAACGACTTGCTGACCACGCTGATCGTGCTGCCGATGATGCTGTCGCCCGCGGTGGTCGGGAACTTCTGGACTTTCCTCTACCAGCCGCAGATCGGGCTCTTCAACTACGCGGTTGAATTCCTGACGGGCAACAGCGTTCCCGCCTCGTCCTTCACCATGCTTGGCTCGGTCGAGCTTGCACCCTGGGCGATCGTGATCGTCGACACCTGGATGTGGACGCCCTTCGTGATGCTGATCTGCCTGGCCGGCCTGAGGTCGATCCCCGATTACATCTATGAGGCGGCCGAGGTCGACCGTGCCTCCAAATGGCGGCAGTTCTGGACGATGACCGTGCCACTGGTTCTGCCGTTCCTGATGCTGGCCGTTCTGTTCCGGGGTATCGAGAACTTCAAGATGTTCGACCTTGTCGTGCAGCTGACCGGCGGTGGCCCCGGCGACACGACGCTGCTGACCTCGATCGAGCTGAAGCGTGAAGCCTTCGAGAAATGGCGCACCGGCTTCAGCTCCGCCTACGCGATCATCCTGTTCGTGACCGTCTTCGGCCTTGCCTCGATCTATGTGAAGGCCCTTAACAAGGTGAAGGAAAGATGAGCGCCTACTCCGTCACCGCGCCGTCGCGCCGTTCAAAACTGGTCGCGAGCGCCCTGGTGATCCTCTACACGGTGATCACACTCCTGCCGCTTCTGTGGATCATTTCGACAGGGTTCAAGACAGGTCCGGATTCCATTGCCTATCCGCCGAAGGTGTTCTTCTCGCCGTCGCTCGAAGGCTACGTGAACCTGTTCACCAGCCGCACCCGCGCGACCAACGAACAGTTGGCCACCATGCCGCCGCCCACCAACTGGGTGGACGAGATCGTGCGGCGCCGCAACGAGGTCATCACCGGACCGTCGCGCTTCGGCGAGCGGTTCATGAACTCGGTCATCATCGGCTTCGGCTCGACCTTCCTGTCGATCTTCCTTGGCACCCTCGCGGCCTATGCCTTCTCGCGCTTCCGCGTGCCGCTGAAGGATGACCTGATGTTCTTCATCCTGTCGACGCGGATGATGCCGCCGATCGCGGTGGCGATCCCGATCTTCCTGATGTTTCGGGGTCTTGGACTGTCGGACACGCATCTGGGGATGATCCTGCTTTACACCGGCGTGAACATCAGCCTCGCCGTCTGGCTGCTGAAGGGTTTCATCGACGAGATCCCGCGCGAATACGAGGAAGCGGCGCTGATCGACGGCTATACGCGGTTCCAGGCCTTCCGGAAGGTGGTTCTGCCGCAGGCGGCGACCGGTATCGCCTCGACCGCGATCTTCTGCCTGATCTTCGCCTGGAACGAATACGCCTTTGCGGTGCTGCTGACTTCGGGCAATGCCCAGACCGCGCCGCCCTTCATCCCGACGATCATCGGCGTCGGCGGCCAGGACTGGCCGGCGGTCGCGGCGGGGGCCACGCTGTTCCTGCTGCCGGTGATGGTCTTCACCATCCTTCTGCGCAAGCACCTGCTGCGCGGGATCACTTTCGGGGCGGTGCGCAAATGACCCGATTTTTCTGCGAAAAATCACGTCCCGCCGTATCCGAATTTTCGCAGAAAATTCGTCGGGAGGTCCGGCCATGACCCGTTTCCTGTCCGGCCTCGCCCGGTTCCGCCGCGGGCCATGGGAGATGCTCGCCACCATCCTGATCGCGCTTGGCGTCTTCATGCTCATGCAGCCCTTCGTCCTGTGGGGCTTCACCTACAGCTTCATCGTCACCCTTATCGGCACGGTCATGTTCATCATCACCAGCCACTTCCCGGACTGAGACATGGCCGAGATCGTCATCAAGAACCTGCGCAAGGAATTCGGCGCTTTCACCGCCGTGAAGTCGTCGAGCTTCACGGTGGAGGACGGCGAGTTCTTCATGCTGCTCGGCCCTTCGGGCTGCGGCAAGACCACGACGCTGCGGATGATCGCAGGCCTCGAACTGCCGACAAGCGGCGAGATCTGGATCGACGGCGAGGAGGTGGCGCAGAAACCGGCCAGCCAGCGCGACATCGCTTTCGTCTTCCAGATGTTCGCCCTCTATCCGCACCTGAGCGTGCGCAAGAACATCAGCTACCCACTGGTCAGCCAAGGGATGCCGAAGGCGCAGGTCGCCGCCAAGGTCGCGGAGGTGGCGCGCATTCTCGGGATCGAGCATCTGCTGGACAAGGGCGTCTCGGGTCTCTCGGGCGGTGACCGCCAGCGCGTAGCGCTTGGCCGCGCCATCGTGCGCAAACCGGCGGCCTTCATGATGGATGAACCGCTTGGCGCGCTGGATGCCGAATTCCGCGAGCATATGGCGGAAGAACTGCGCGCCCTGCATGACCGGATGAAGGCCACGACCGTCTATGTCACGCATGACCAGCTCGAGGCCATGCAGATGGGCGACAAGATCGTGGTGATGAATCATGGCGTGATCGAGCAGTTCGGCCGCCCGCAGGAGATCTACGACAAGCCCGCGACGATGTTCGTAGCCGACTTCATCGGCTCGCCGCCGATGAACTTCCTGCGCTTCGAGGGCCATGTCCGCCCCGGTAACGATCACGTCCGCCTTGGCTCGATCGACCTGCGGGTTCCGATCCAGCACGAGGATGCGGGCGGGCAACTGGTCTTCGGCGTCCGGCCCGAGCATGTGACGCTTGATGACCATGCCGCTTATCGCGGCCGGGTGATCGCTTCGGAATATCTCGGCACGACCCAGATCGTCACACTCGACACGCCCAATGGTCCGCTCAAGGCGCGGATTCCGTCGGGCCGGGTCGTCAACCCCGGCGAGACGACCGGGCTTCTGTTCACGCCCGAAAAGGTAACGCTTTTCGACGAGGCGCACGGCCGTGCGCTGAAATCCGCATTGCACGACGAGGGAGGCGCCCGTGGCTGAAGTCGTCCTGTCCCAACTGATGAAGTCCTTCGGGCCGGTCGCGGCCACGCAGGATGTCTCGATGACGGTGCCCGATGGTGCCTTTGTCGTCCTGCTCGGTCCATCGGGCGCGGGCAAGACCACGCTCTTGCGATTGATCTCGGGGCTCGACAAGCCGGACGCCGGCACAATCAGCATCGGCGGGCAGGACGTCGCGCGCCTGACCCCGGCCGAGCGCAATGTGGCGATGGTGTTCCAGCAGTATTCGCTCTATCCGCATCTGACGGTCCGGCAGAACCTGGAATTCCCGCTGAAGTCGCCGGTCCTTCGCACGCCGCAGGCCGAGATCGACGCCAAGGTCGGAAAGGTGGCGGAGGTTCTGCGCATCAGCCACAAGCTTGACAACAAGGCCACGAACCTTTCGGGCGGCGAGATGCAGCGGGTCTCGATCGGCCGGGCCCTGGTGCGCAATCCGTCGATTTACCTGATGGACGAACCGCTGTCCTCGCTCGACGCGAAGCTGCGCGCGGATTTGCGGATCGAACTGAAGCGCATCCAGTCGGATCTTGGCGCGACGATCCTTTATGTCACCCATGACCAGATCGAGGCGATGACGCTGGCCACCCATGTCGGCGTCCTCGACCACGGCCGGCTCGTGCAGTTTGGTACCCCGCGCGAGATCTACGAGTCGCCCTCGACGCTCGCCGTGGCGCAGCGTCTCGGCCAGCCGCGGATCAACGCGCTGCCGGCAGACCTCTTTCCCGGCGCACCGGACGGGGCCACGACCATCGCGCTCCGCCCCGAACATATCCGGCTGGGCGAGGGGCAGGAGGCGCGGGTAACGCGAGTCGAGCGGCTCGGCGACCAGACGCGCCTGCACCTTCGCTATCAAGGTCATGTCCTCGTGACCGTCGCCGATCCCCATTCCCGGCTTGAAACCGGCGACGCCGTCACCATCCGGCCGGAGAACCCGCTCTATTTCGACCCCCAAGGCGCACGTATCGCGCGGAAAGGCTAGGCCATGACCCAGTTCATCAATGACCGTGATGCACTCGTGACCGAGGCGGTGTCCGGCCTTCTGCGATCCTCGAACGGTCGCCTCGCGCGGCTGGACGGCTTCCCGCATATCAAGGTGGTGGTGCGCAATGACTGGGACCGGTCCAAGGTTGCGCTCGTCTCGGGTGGGGGATCGGGCCACGAGCCGGCCCATGCGGGCTTTGTCGGGCGGGGGATGCTGACGGCGGCCGTCTGCGGCGATGTCTTCGCCTCGCCCTCGGTCGATGCGGTGCTGGCCGGCATCCTCGCCGTGACGGGCAAGGCCGGCTGCCTGCTGATCGTCAAGAACTATACCGGCGACCGGCTGAACTTCGGTCTGGCGGCGGAGCGGGCGCGGGCCTTTGGGTTGAAGGTGTCCATGGTCATTGTCGATGACGACGTGGCGCTGCCCGACCTGCCGCAGCCGCGAGGCGTGGCGGGGACACTGTTCGTCCACAAGATCGCGGGAGCATTGGCCGAGGCGGGGGCCGACCTCGACACCGTCACGGCGGCGGCGCGACGGGTGATCGACGGCGCGATCTCGATCGGCATGTCGCTTGATACCTGCACCGTTCCGGGGTCGCCCAAGGAGAATCGCATCGCCTGGGGTAAGGCCGAGCTTGGCCTTGGCATCCATGGCGAGGCGGGGGTCGAGCAGGTCGATTTCGAAGGCGCCCGCCATGCGATGAGCATGGTGGTCGACCGGCTGAAACCGGCCATGGCCGAGGGGGCGCATGTCGCGCTCATCAACAACCTTGGCGGCGCGACGCTTCTGGAAATGCAGGTTCTGACCGAGGAACTGGCGCGCTCGCCCATCGGGGCGCGGATCACCCATGTCGTCGGGCCGGCCTCGATGATGACCTCGCTCGACATGCAGGGCTTCTCGGTCTCGCTCCTGCCGTTGACCGAGGCCGACCGCCAGGCATTGGCCGCGCCGGTCGAGATCGCCGCCTGGCCGGGCCTGTCGGAGTTCCGCGAGGGCGTCGTCCTGCCGGTGCCAGACGGCCTGATGCCGATCCTGCCGACGCCCTCGGCCAATCCGCAGCGCCGGGACCTTGTGAAGCGCTGCTGCGAAATCCTGATCGCAGAGGAAGCGGCGTTGAACGCGCTCGATGCGAAGTCGGGCGACGGCGACACGGGCAGCACACTTGCCACCGCCTCGCGCGCGCTCGTTGCCGCAATCGACCGGTTGCCGCTGGCCGACCTGACCCAGCTTTACCGGGCGGTCGGCATGGAATTGAGCCAGACGATGGGCGGCTCGTCCGGGGTTCTGCTGGCGATCTTCTTTGCCGCCGCCGGCGATGCCTCGGCCAGCGGCAAGAGCTGGATCGAGGCGCTGGACGAGGGGCTGAAGCGTGTCCAGCAAGTGGGCGGCGCCCAGCCGGGCGACAGGACCATGATCGATGCGCTGGCACCGGCGCTGGCGGCGCTGCCACAGGGGATCAAGGCCGCCGCTGCCGCCGCCCGCAAGGGCGCCGACCATACGGCGACGATGCAGCGCGCCCGGGCCGGCCGGTCGAGCTATGTCAATGCCGAGAAGCTTCTGGGCCACAATGACCCGGGTGCCGAGGCCATCGCGCGGTTGTTCGAAAAACTGTGACCGGGAAACAGGCGCGGCGGGCCGGGGGAGAAGAACCAGGTCATTGAAAAGAATTCTGACCCGCCGCGAGGGCCACCCTCACAGGTCTGGCGTTGCCGCCACGTCACTCCTGCGTCAGCGCAGCGTGAAAGGCGTCACAGGGCGTTTTGCCAGTCGAGGATCGCCTGCATTGGCCAGACGAGCATGACGATGTTGAGGATCAGTCCGTCGCGGATCAGGATCATCGTCGCAGATTCAAGACCGATCACGATGGCCACGCTTGCCCAGACCGGGACGGTGCGCGCCAGGGCAAAGCCGATCATCATGGCGACGATGTCGGAAAGCGAATTGATCACGCTGTCGCCGAAATAATCGAGCGAGATCGTCGCGGTCCGGTAGCGGTCCATGATGAGCGGCGTGTTCTCGAGAATTTCCCAGAACGCCTCGATCGCTGTCGCGATGGCGAAGCGCCACGCGATCGGGAGCCTGCGCGCGACCAGCCACAGGAACCAGTAGAACAGGAAGCCGTGGATGATGTGCGACGCCGTCCACCAATCCGTCAGGTGTTGCGAGTTCTGATTGGTGCCGAGCACCCCGTTCCAGGCAAGGACATACCCGCATTTGCAGATCAGGGTATGGCCCATGCCCAAAAGCACGATCCCCGTTCCAACGAGGACCGCCACCGTGATCCAGTAGGGAAGTGAACGTCGGCTCATAAGGTCAGGAAATCATGCGCGCATCGCGCCGTCCAGCGGGATCACGTCTACTGCCTGTTCGCTCGACTGGCCGCCGTAGATGCGCAACACACCCTTGACTGGCGCAACGTCGAAATAGTCGCGGCCATGGGCGACGGCGATGTGATCGCGTCCGGCAAAGGTGGCATTGGTCGGGTCATACTCGACCCAGCCCGCATCGGGACCGCACCAGGCCCGCACCCAGGCGTGCATGGCATCGGCGCCCTCGAGCCGTTGCTTGCCCGGTGGCGGAATGGTGCGCAGGAAGCCCGAGACATAGCCGGCGGGAATGCCAATGCCGCGCAGGCCGGCGATCATGATGTGGCTGAAGTCCTGACAGACGCCGTGGCGCGCGGCGAAGGCCTCGCCCATCGGCGTGTCCACGTCAGTCGCCTCGGGATCGTAGCGCATCTCGGCATGGATCGCGCGCCCCAAGGCCTCGATGGCGGTCAGGCTGTCGGCGGCAGCGGTGCGGCGGGCAAAGGCGATCACGGCAGCATTGGGCTGCACCCTGGGCGAGGGCGAGGTGAAATGGGCGGGTGCCAGCGGATCAAGACTCCGGGTCGCCGCGACAAGCCCCCGCAACTCGGCCAGGGGCGCCGAGCCGGCGGGGCGGGCTCCGGTCGCCAGCCGTTGCACGCGCGCCTGAAGGCGCAGCGCAATCTCGGCATGGGCGGATCTGAAGGCGAAATCGGAGCAGAGATTGCCGAAGAAATCCGACCGGTCGGTGCGTTCCGCCGGCTCGGGCGCAATGTCGAGATGCCCTGCGACCAGCCGCTGAACGCCCGGAATATCCGCCGGCATCAGTCGCACCAGATGCCGACCGCCGGCAGCGGGGCTGGCATAGTTGTAGGTGATGTTCAGGCGGATGTCGTAAAGCATGGCGCAAGGCTACATGAGGTAGGTGGCCCCGAGCACCCCCGAAAGCGCCAGGATATCGCCGCGCAATGTCGCAAGCGCCTCGGGCGTCAGGCTTTCGGGGGAATGCAGCGCAAGGCGCGTCTGCAGCTCAAGCACACGCCGCCCGAATTCCGTCCCCGGCGCCGCCGCCTGTGGCTGGCCGCCAAGCGCATCGGCCTGCTCGCGCAGCTCGTTCAGGTGGAACAGGATCGAGCGCGGGTTCTGCGCATCGAGCGCCAGAAGGTCCACCACGCTTTCCCGCCGCGTCGTGACCGGGTAGCGCTGGCGGTGGGTCATGGCGCTGTCACCGATCTCGATCGCGAGATCGAGCGATCCGGTCGGAGCATCATCGGCAGTAAAGACCCGCAGGACATCGGCCATGGTCGCCGCCCGTTCGAGCGACCGCCCGATGGTCAGGAAGCGCCAGCCCGCCGCGCGATACATGTTCTCGTGCACGAGGCCCGAGAAGCCGGCGATCTTGCGCAACAGGACCCCCATCGCCAGCGCCGCATCCGACCCGGCGGTCACGGTCGAGCCCATGCGCCGCATGGTCTTGTCGAGGTCGGTCAGCGCCGCCCAGCCATCGACCGAGAAGCGATCGCGGATCTGGCTTGCGCTGGTCACCGCGCTGCCAAGGGTCATGATGAGGCCGGGCGGCATCGGCACGACCGGATCTATGCCGTAGCTTCGCAGGAAAGCCGCGATTTCCGGCAGCAGCGCCGCGCCGCCGTCTTCTGCAAGGCGCGCGTTCCAGGCGCGGGTCAGGCGCAGGACGCCTTCTGTCCGTTCCACATAGCGGCCAAGCCAGAACAGGTTGTCAGCGGCGCGCGCGGGCAGGGCGGTCCCTTCGGCGCGGGCAAAGGGATGGGCCGTGCGCGACAGCATCGTCTCTTCCGGCACGGCGCGGTCGGAGAGCACCCAGACGTCGGCGACCGAGCTGCCCTGCGCCATGGCGATCGCGGCGGTTCCCGAACCCGTGCCGGTCGCAATGCGGGCGAAGCCGCCGGGCATCGTCACCCAGCCCTGAGGCGTGCGGGCTAGGAAGACGCGGATGGTCATGGGCCGGGGCTCCAGCTTCCCGCCGACCAGTACGGGCGTCGTCGACAGCGTTACAAGCTCCTGTCCGACCAGCCCCGAGGCATAGCGGGTAAGCCACGCATCAAACGGACCCTCGCCGCCGCGCAATACTCCGCCAAGCGCGTGGGTTCCCTCCGTCTCGAACGGCAGGCGAGTGGCAAGCGCCGGGCCGATCAGCATCCGCCCTGCCTCGGCGCGCACATGGGCGAGCTCCGCCTCCTGCCCGCACCACCAGGTCGCGATGTTCGGCATCTTGAGCGGCTGACCAGTCAGCGCTTCGGAAATCCGGGGCAGGAAAGCGAGCATCGCTTGCGCCTCAAGCACGCCCACGCCGAGCGCGTTGACGAGCGTCACCTTGCCGGCCCGGATTGCCGACAGAAGGCCCGGAGTGCCGATATAGGAGTTGTCCCGTAGTTCCAGCGGGTCCGCCCAGCCGGAATCGAGCCGCCGCCACAGCACGTCGATCGGCACGGGACCCGAGACGGTCCGCACCTTGACCGCATCGCCTTCGACCGTGAGGTCGGCCCCTTCCAGCAACGGCATGCCCAGGTAGCGGGCGATGTAGGCGTGCTCGTAATAGGTGTCGGTCATCGGCCCCGGCGTGAGGATACCGACCTTCGAGCCCGACAGGATCGAGGCATTAGCCTGCAACCCGTTCAGGGCATCGCGGAAGGCGCGGAAGAAGCCGGCGAGGCGATGGACATGGGCGCCCGGATAATGCTCGGCAAAGACGCGGGACGAGGCCACGCGGTTTTCCAGCGCAAAGCCCGCGCCCGAGGGCGCCTCGGTCCGGTCGCCCAGCACCCACCAGCGGCCATCGGGGCCACGGCCGATCTCGAAGGCGAGGAAATGCAGGAAATGTCCGCCGCGGGGCGTGATGCCGACCAGCGGGCGTAGCCATTCCGGGTTCTCGCCCACCAGCGTCGCCGGCAGATGCCCCTCGGCCACCAGCCGGTTCGGCCCATACAGGTCGGCCGCCACGGCTTCCAGCAGATCGGCGCGCTGTGCCAGCCCCTCGGCGATCTGCGCCCATTCCGCCTCGGGCATCACGATCGGCAGGGGGGTGAACGGCCAGTCCCGCTCGCCGAGCGTCGTCGCGCCATAACGGCGGAAATAGACGCCCGCTTCACGCAGGTACTGCTCGCCCCGCGCCACATGCGAGACGAGTTCTGACGCCGACAGGCTGTCGAGATGGGCGATCAGCGGCGCCCAGGCGGGCCGCATCGCCCCCGAAGCGTCGAGCAGTTCGTCGGGCACCCCCGGAAGCGGGCGGTAGGTTTCGATCAGGCTGGCCTTGCGCGCCTTCGCGCCGGATTTCGGCATGTCAAAGTCCCGGTGCCCGCCGCAGGTCGAGCGTCAGCGGAAACTCCGGGTGGGGCATCTCCGCCGGCGGACGATACGCGCCCGGCCGATGGCCATGGGCCGAGAAGCGGGCCAGCCGCCGTGCCTCGGCCTCGTTGCCGTTCACGGGGAAGGTGTCGTAGTTCCGCCCGCCCGGATGGGCCACATGATAGACGCAGCCGCCAAGCGCCCGGCCCGACCAGCGGTCGTAGATGTCGAAGGTCAAGGGCGCGTTGACCGGCAGCACCGGATGCAGCGCCATCGCCGGTTGCCAGGCCTTGAACCGCACCGCCGCCACGGCGACGCCGTTCGTGTCCGTCCGGGTCAGCGGCACTGTGCGGCCATTGCAGGCAACGGTGTAGCGGTCGGGGTCGGTCGTTGTCAGCTTCACCTGCAGGCGCTCGACCGAGCTGTCGGTGTAGCGCACCGTCCCGCCGATCGCGCCGGTTTCGCCCAGCACATGCCAGGGTTCCAGCGCCTGCCGCAATTCCAGCGTGTTGCCCTCGTAAGTGACCTCGCCGCAGAAGGGAAAGCGGAACTCCGCTTGCGCCAGGAACCATTCGGGCTGCATCTCGAAGCCGTGGTCCTTGAGGTCTCGCAGGACGTCGAGGAAATCCTCCCAGATGAAATGCGGCAGCATGAAGCGGTCGTGCAGGGTTGTGCCCCATCGCGGCAGCGGCCCGCTCAGCGGGTTCTGCCACATGCGGGCGACGATCGCGCGCAGCAGAAGCTGCTGGGCCAGGCTCATCCGCGGGTTCGGAGGCATCTCGAAGCCGCGGAACTCCACCAGCCCGAGGCGGCCGGTCGGGCCGTCGGGTGAATAGAGCTTGTCGATGCAGATCTCGGCCCGGTGAGTGTTGCCGGTCACGTCCACAAGCAGGTTGCGCAGGAGACGGTCCACCAGCCAGGGCATCGGTGGCTGGCCCTGTCCCGGTGCCGGGATCTGCGCCAGCGCCATCTCAAGTTCGTAAAGCGCATCGTGCCGCGCTTCGTCGATCCGGGGGGCCTGAGACGTGGGGCCGATGAAGAGGCCGGAGAAGAGGTAGCTCAAGCTCGGGTGCCGCGCCCAGTGCAGGATAAGGCTTTTCAGCAGGTCGGGCCGGCGCAGGAATGGGCTGTCGGCCGGCGTCGCGCCGCCGACGACGACATGGTTGCCGCCACCGGTGCCGGTGTGCTTGCCGTCGATCATGAACTTGTCAGCACCGAGCCGGACCTGGCGGGCCTCGTCATAGACGGCCTCGGTGGTGGCGACGCAATCTTCCCAGCTATGGGCCGGGTGGATGTTCACCTCGATCACGCCCGGATCGGGGGCGACGCGGATTACGTTGATCCGCGGGTCATGCGGGGGGGCGTAGCCCTCGATATGCACCGGCAGGCCAAGCTTTTTCGCGGCCGTCTCGGCTGCCGCAACCAGTTCCAGATAATCCTCGATCCGCTCGACCGGTGGCATGAACACGCATAGCCGACCGTCTCGGGGTTCGACCGACAGCGCAGTCCGCACCGATCCGCCGACCTCGGAGATCGACTGCGCAATCTGGCCTTCGCCCTGCGGCACCGCCGTCCGGGTCGAGACGGGCAGGGGCCGCCCCGCCGCGTTGGCGGGCTCAGGCAAGGGCGGGCGGTCCTCGAACGGGTCGGCCGGGTTGATATAGGGGAAGGCCGCAGGCGGCACATAGGGCAGCGATCCGAGCGGCAAACGATAACCGACCGGGCTGTCGCCGGGGACAAGGAACAGATGCCCGCGCCGGAGTGGCCATTTCTCTGTCACCCAGCCCTTGGCCGATTTCGCCTGCCAACGCTGGACCGGCAGCACGAAGCCCGACGGCTCGGTCAGCCCCCTTCCGAAGACCCGGGCGATCCGTGCCCGCTCCTCGGCGTCCTTGAGTTTGGAATTCTCGGGCGTCACGTTCTCGGGCAGGTTGCCTTCCTTGAGGATCCATTCCGCCGGGTCCTCGAAGGCCGGTACCACATGGTCGGCGGGAAGCCCCAGTTCCCCGGCAATTTCGGTCAGCAGCGCCTCGGCCTGTGCGGGGGTGGCTCCGGTGGCATCCTCCTTCGCGACCATCGCCTCATCCTGCCAGATCGGCTTGCCGTCGCGCCGCCAGTAGAGGCTGAAGGTCCAGCGGGGCAGCGTCTCACCCGGATACCACTTGCCTTGTCCGTAGTGCAGGAACCCGCCCGGCGCGAAGCGGTCGCGCAGGCGGCGGATCAACTGGTCGGCGAAGAGGCGTTTCGTCGGCCCCACAGCATCCGTGTTCCATTCCGGCGCCTCGAAATCGAGCGTTGAAACGAAGGTCGGTTCGCCCCCCATCGTGAGCCGAACGTCGCCCTTTTTCAGCGCCGCATCGACCTTGTGGCCAAGTGCGTCCAGTTCGGCCCAGGCCTCGTCCGAGAATGGCTTGGTGATGCGCGGATGTTCGGCCACCCGCCGCACCTTCATGTCGAAGCCGAAATCGACCTCGGCATAACTCGCCATCCCGGCGATCGGGGCGGCGTTGCGGTAATGGGGCGTCGCGGCCAGCGGGATATGGCTTTCCCCGGTCAGGAGGCCCGAGGTCGGGTCCAGCCCGATCCAGCCCGCGCCGGGAAGGTATACCTCGCACCAGGCGTGAAGGTCGGTGAAATCGACCTCGGTCCCCGCCGGCCCGTCGAGCGCCTTGAGGTCCGGCTTCAGCTGGATCAGGTAGCCCGAGACGAAGCGTGCGGCAAAACCCAGATGGCGCAGCGCCTGCACGAGAAGCCAGCTCGAATCCCTGCAGGAACCGGTGCCGCGGCCGAAGGTTTCCTCGGGCGTCTGCACGCCGGGTTCCATGCGGATGACGTAGCCCACCTCCTGCGCGACCCGCGCATTCAGGCCGACGACGAAATCGACCGTCCGCTGCCGCTCGCGCGGGATCGTCGAAAGGAAGGCGGCAAGATGTGGGCCTGCCGGTTCTGGCGTGCGGTAGATGACCAGGTCGGGGGCGATGTCCTCGGGGTAGTCGAAGGGCCAGTGCTCAGCCGTGTCCTCGACGAAGAAATCGAAGGGGTTGTACACGGTCATGTCCGCGACCAGATCGACCTCGATCTTCAGCTCGCGCACAGGTTCCGGGAAGACGTAGCGGGCCAACCAGTTGCCGTAGGGGTCCTGCTGGTGGTTCACGAAATGCGGCTCTGGCCCAACCTTCAGCGAATGCGAGACGACTCGGGTGCGGCTGTGCGGGGCAGGGCGCAATCGAATGACCTGCGGCCCGAGCGTCACCGGCCGGTCGTATTTGTAATGCGTCAGGTGGTGGATCGAGGCGAGGATGGACATCTTCGGACCGGTCTGAAACTGCGTCTTCTGCCCGAATTCGTTTCACATCTGTCAGACCCACGCCACGGATTATTGCGGCTTTTCCTGGCTAGCGCCGGGCTAGGTGGTTTCTTTGCTGAAATGCCTATTTATTGTGCAAACGGTGACGGGATCAGCGCGAGATGAGCCTGTCCAGGCTCCGCCCCACCCTGTCCAGATGCCGCGCCCGGCTTTCTGCGGTCGAGCTGTCCATCAGGTAATGGGCGGCAAAAACCTTGCGGGTCCGGCCGCAGAGAAGGCCGATCCCGCGCATCAGCGTGCGCTTGCCGGGCGCGCCGACCAGCAGCGTCAGCCAGCGGCTCGCCCCGCAAGTGGTGAACACGCCCAGCCGCTCGATATGGGTCAGGCCCGGACGGATGTCCTGGCCCTCGGCTTGCGGAAGGTGGAACGCGACTTCGGGCAGAAGTACCCGGTCGAGCCAGCCTTTCAGCATCGCCGGCAAGCCATACCACCAGGTCGGATACACAAAGATCAGGGTGTTGCACCACAGAAGGTCATCCACCTCTTGCGCGACCGGCGCACGGTTGGCCGGGGCATCGCCGTTGGACCGCCATTCCGCCAGGCTCAGGGTCGGGCGGAAACCTATGGCGTAAAGATCGGCTACCCGAACATCGGCCCCCGCCACGGATAACCGGTCCAGCACCCGATCGCGCACGGCGGCGGTGAAGCTCTCGTCGCTTGGATGGCAGAAGACAAGCAGTGCACGGATCACGGTCGGCATGTCTCGCCCCCAGCCGGGTCCCTTCCTCGAATTCGTTGGGGGTAAGTCATGCCTGCACGATCTCCAAGCGAAACATCGTCATGGGCGAACCCAGGGGCCGCAAGGACCGGGATTGCGCGCGGAAGGCGTGACGCCCCTGTCGCTACCGGGGTCAATAGCCCGTCATCTCGAGATAGCCGCGCCCGGTCCGGTTGCCCTCGATGCGGATCGGCCCCTCCCAGTAGGGGACGCTGACCGCCATCCAGGCTTGCGGATTGAGCGCCCGGACCGTCACATCGACATCGCGCGAGGGCAGTTCGAGTCGCCAGCCGACGGGCACGTCGCGCCCTGCGACCGTCGCCTGTTCAAGCGGCGTCAGGGCCAGGGCGCCCGGGGGCAGCGGTGTGGGCGTGCCATCGGCGGCGATCCAGGTGGCCGAGGTGAAGCCCGCGCCGGCATCACGCAGGCGGAAGGCCATCAGCCGAGCGCCATCGACGAACATGAGCGAGAACCAGTCCCAACCCGTCTGATCCGCCGCCAGCGGCTGGCTCGACCATTCCCGGTCAAGCCAGGCCTGGCCGGTCACCGGCACCGCGCCGCCGGGCAGGTCGAGCCGCCCGGTGACCCGATAGAAGGGCTGTGAGTAATAGTGGCTCGCCTGTCCCGATGCCGATTTCACCGAATAGCCGCGATCGCCCTGCGGCACGATCGGACCCTCGGCGACGAGGTCCAGCGCATAACCGAACTCTGCGCCGCGCGCGGTCAGGCTCAGCCGGGCAAGCGCATCTGTCTCGGGCGGCCCGGTGCCGGTCATCTGCCAGTTGTCGATCCAGGCGGCAAAGGGCTGGGCCGTGACGCCCGCCTGCCCGACCCCGCCCCGCGCCAGCCGCTCGGAAACGAAATGGTGGTCGGGTGTCGTGATCGCCGCATGACCCATCCAGACTTGCGGATCTGACCAGCCCGTCATCTCGCCGCCACCCGGCGCCAGCGCCGTGCGGAACAGCGTCCATTGCGCGCCGTAGTCGGTTCCGTCGGCGCCGGTCAGCGTCGCCGTCAGATACCACCACTCCACCCGGAAGTCGGGATGGGCGCCATGATCGGCGGGAAAGACCAGCTCGCGCCGCTCCGGCAGGGCAAAGCCATCGGCGGTCGTGCCAAGCCCGGCAAAGCCCTGGGCGAGGGCGGGAAGCGGCAGGAGCAGGGTGAGGAGAGCAGCTTTACCGTTCATGGGCGAAGACCCCCAGCAACCGTGCCGGGGCCATCCGCGCCAGACGCAGGGCCGGCAAGAGCGCCGCCAGCCCCGCCGCGACCAGCGCCAGACCGA
Source organism: Rhodobacter sp. (assembly GCA_041905595.1). Taxonomy (GTDB): domain Bacteria; phylum Pseudomonadota; class Alphaproteobacteria; order Rhodobacterales; family Rhodobacteraceae; genus Aliitabrizicola. The sequence continues at coordinate 14,658 of JAYRKT010000037.1, read as the reverse complement.
GAAGCCGCAGCCACTCGCCCGGAAAGACCCGCATCGGCAGCCGCCAGCCGAAGGCCTCCACATTCACGACCGCGAGCAGGACCCAGGCGAGAGCCAGCCCGAGCGGCAGGGCGGCGGCAAAGGTGAAGAGCGCCAGCGCCAGCGACCGGATCAGCTCCAGCCGCGCGAGCCGCGCCCGCGTCAGCCCCATCGCCCAGACCGGGGCAAGCTGCGGCAGCCGCAGCCCGGCGAGCGTCAGCAGGCTCGCGAACAGCGCCAGCCCTGCGACCGCAAGCGTCAGCACGTTCAGTGCGGTGGTGACGGTGAAAGTCCGCTCGAAGACTCTCAGCGACTCCGCCTTGATCGCCGCCTGATCCACCAGCGACTCGGGCGGAAGGTCGAAGTGCTGCGTCATCTCCTCCGCCAGCGCCGCGGCCTTGTGCGGCGCAAGGCGCAGCCCGAAGCGCAGATGCGGAACGTCGGGGAAGCGTTCATTGAAAGCCGAAAGCCCGATCAGCACCTGCGCGCGCGGATTGCCGTAGTCGGAATAGACCCCCACCACGGGAAGCGCCCCGCCGGGCAGGTCGATCCGGTCGCCAAGCCGCATGCGGTCCTGCCGGAACATCTGCTCGTTCGCCAGCACCCCCTGACCAGCCGCGACCTTGTCCCAGGCACCGGGCAGCGCCTCGAGCACCGGCCAGTGGTCCCGGTAGGTGGCGTGATCGGCGACGCCATAAACGTCGCCCGGCAGGCCCGCCAGCACCGCCTCGGCCCGCACGATAGGCAGGATCGCGTCGACCTTTGGGGCGAGCCAGTCGAGCGTCCGCGCCGCCTGCGCCGCATCCGGTGCGGTCAGGTACAGCTCCGAGGCGAGCCGCTGGTCGAGCCATCCCGTGAACGTCGCGCGGAAGCTCGACACCATGGTGCCGACCCCGATATTCGCCGCCAGCGCCAGAAGCAGCGCCATCAGAGACAGGCTCAGCCCCGGCACCTGCTGGCGCGTGTCGGCCCAGAACCACTGCGCCACCACGCCCCGCGACAGCCGTCCTCCCGCCCGCGTGACCAGCGCCAGCACCAGCGGCAACAGCAGCGCCGCCCCGAGCAGCAGCGCCGCCAGGGCCGCGAACCCGGCCCAAAGCCCCGACGGGTCCTTGCGGATCAGCAGCAGGCACAGGCCAAGCAGCACCGCGCCGCCAGCCGCCTGCGCCACCAGCGCCCGGTCCCGCGCCCGTGCCCAGGCGCGGGGCTGGGCCGCAGCAAGAAGCGGAAGACGCCAGAGCTGCCAGAGGCTCTGCCCCGCCGCAATCAGCGTGCCGAGCAGCGCAATCCCAAGGCCGGCGGCCCACCAACCGGGGCGCAGGCTCAGCGTGCCCGGCACTTCGGCCCCGTACAGACCGCGCAGGGTCGCCGCCACATCAGGCAGCAGCGCGCTTGCCACCAGATATCCCAGCACCACGCCCGCCGCCCCTGCGACAGCGCCAAGGATCGTCAACTCCGCAAGCATAAGGCCCATCAGCGCCCGCGCCGGAAGACCGAGCGTACGCAGCGTCCGGAACATCGCGCGCCGCTGTTCGAAGGCGAGGCCGATGGCCGAATGGACGATGAAAAGCCCCACGGCAAAAGCGAGGAAGCCAAAGGCGGTCAGGTTCAGGTGGAAGCTGTCGGTCAGCCGCCCGATATCGGCCCCGCCTTCCGCCGACCGGCGCACCAGACCCGGCACGACCGCGGCCGGATCGCCCGGCCAGTCCGGCGCGAGCACCAGCCTGTCGATCGCGTCCCCCCGGCCAAGAAGGCCCTGCGCGATACCGATATCGGCAAGCGCCAGGCCATCGGGCAGGCTGTCGTCGCGGCGCACCGGGGGGAGTGTTGTCCCTTCCAGCCGCCGCGCGGTCTCCACATTGGCGATCAGCAGCCCCGGCGGACGCAGAAACGCCGCCAGATCCTGCGCCCCTTGAAGCCCGCCCTGCTGCGCCCCTGCCGGCAGGGTGAGCGGCTCGATGCCGACCAGTCGAACCCCAAGGCCGGGAAGTCGCCCCTCGACCATGGGCGAAACCGGCCACCCGGCCCGGCGGAGTGCAACATAGTCGGACAACGCCAGCGGCAGCCCGCCCGCCCGCTGTATCCGGTCGAGCCGGTTCTGGCCAAGCGCCGATGCCGCGCGGTCATAGCTCGCCCGGGCTTCGGCATTGATCGCCTGCACACCGGACCAGAGCGCGGTCGCCAGCGCCAGCCCGGCCAGCAACAGGAGAAGTTGCACCGGATGCCGGCGCCAGTGCGACAGAAGCGCGGAAAGCCCGGTCCAAGTCATCGCAGCCGCCCGCCCGACAGGTGCAGCCGCCGGCCCAGCCGGTCCGCCAGCCGCGTCGAATGGGTGACCATAAGCAGCGCGGCCCCTGTTCCGGCGACCAGCCGCAACATGACATCGATCACCGCGTCTCCGGTCGCCTCGTCCAGATTGCCCGTCGGCTCGTCCGCCAGAACCAGCCGCGGCCGCACCGCCAGCGTCCGGCCAATCGCCACGCGCTGCTGCTGTCCGCCCGACAGCTGTTCGGGATAGCGCCGCAGCAACGGCTCCAACCCGAGGTCGCGCGCCAGCGCCGTGGTCCAGGCCGGATCATGCCGCCCTGCCAGCCGCGCCTGGAAGGCAAGGTTCTCGGCCACGGTCATCGAGGGGATCAGGTTGAACTGCTGGAAGACAAGGCCGACGGTCCCGCGCCTGAGCGCCGCCCGCCCGGCATCGCCCGCGGCCGCAAGGTCGGTCCCGTCCAGCCGGACTGTCCCCGCATCCGCCAGATCCAGACCGGCTGCGAGATGCAACAGCGTGCTCTTGCCGCTGCCCGACTCGCCGGTCAGGGCCAGCGTCTCACCCGCGGCCAGCGCCAGATCGGCGCCGTCCAATACCCGCAGGACCCCGTCGCCGGTGGCAAAGCTCTTGGTCACGCCTTCGAATTGCAGAAGCATCCCGTCCCCGTTCCTTCATCCGATCTAGCATGTCCACGGACCCGGACCAGCACCAAGACACCTTCCAATTCTTCTGTTCCCAGGCATTCTCTGGGGGAGACGGGCAGACGGCCCTCCGGCGACGGCGCCAACCGAGCATTGGACTGGCCTTATCGCGGTGCGGCCTCTGGTCCTACGCGCCTTGGCTCGGCCATGGTTTCCTGAACCGATTTCTTCATGACAGGAGGCCCGGATGGCCATGAACCTTGGAAACGACATGACCGCGGTGGTCGAGGCCGACCGCGCCCATGTCTGGCACCACCTGATCCAGCACAAGCAGTTCGAGTCGATCGACCCCCGCGTGATGGTCGAAGGCAAGGGCATGAAGGTCTGGGATGCCAAGGGCAAGGAGCATCTCGATGCCGTCTCGGGCGGGGTCTGGACGGTGAACGTCGGATATGGCCGCGAGTCGATCGCCAATGTTGTCCGCGACCAGCTCATCAAGATGTGCTACTTCGCCGGCGCCTCGGGCTCGGTCCCCGGCGCGCTGTTCGCCGAAAAGCTGATCGAGAAGATGCCGGGCATGAGCCGTGTCTACTACGCCAACTCGGGGTCGGAAGCGAACGAGAAGGTCTTCAAGATGGTGCGCCAGATCGCGGCGCGCCATCACGGCGGCAAGAAATACAAGATCCTCTACCGCGAGCGTGACTATCACGGCACCACCATCACCGCGCTCTCCGCCTGCGGCCAGCCGCAGCGGGCGATGCAGTACGGCCCCTTCACACCGGGCTTCGTCGAAGTGCCGCATTGCCTCGAATACCGCAAGCAGTGGGATGTCGAGAACTATGGCGAGCGGGCCGCCGACGCGATCGAGGAAGTCATCCTGCGCGAAGGCCCCGATACCATCGGTGCGATCTGCCTTGAGCCGGTGACCGCCGGCGGCGGCGTGATCGAACCGCCGAAGGGCTACTGGGAGCGGGTGCAGGAGATCTGCAAGAAATACGACATCCTGATCCATATCGACGAGGTCGTCTGCGGTGTCGGCCGGACCGGCAAGTGGTTCGGCTACCAGCAATACGGCATCAAGCCCGACTTCGTGACCATGGCCAAGGGCGTGGCCTCGGGCTATGCCGCCATCGCCTGCACGGTGACCACCGAGGAAGTGTTCAACCTCTTCAAGGATGATGCCAGCGACCCACTCGGCTATTTCCGCGACATCTCGACCTTCGGCGGCTGCGCCTCGGGTCCGGCGGCGGCGCTGGAAAACATGCGGATCATCGAGGATGAAGGCCTGCTCGACAACACCAACAAGATGGGCGAGCGGATGCTCGACAACCTGCGGGGGTTGATGGAGAAGCACCGCGTGATCGGCGATGTGCGCGGCAAGGGCTTGTTCCTGGGCGCTGAACTCGTCGCCGATCGCAAGACCAAGGAACCGGCGGACGAGAAGATGGTCGCGGCCGTCGTGGCCGACTGCCTGGCGAACGGCGTCATCATCGGCATGACCAACCGCTCGATCCCCGGTCTGAACAACACGCTCTGCTTCAGCCCGGCACTGATCGCAACGGCGGATGACATCGACCACATCACCCGCACGGTCGACAAGGCGCTGATCAAGGTCTTCAGCTGATCGGAACACCTTTGATGGCCGCGCCCGTCAGGTCGCGGCCATCACTCTTACCAGATTGCCGTCGCGGTCGGTGCATTCGACCCCCCGCGCTTCGACGTCGACGGGAATGCCCGCGCTGCGGAGCCGCTCCGCGGCCGCGGTTGGATCGAGCAGCAGCAGCGTGAAAGCGACAAGGCCCGCCGCGCCCGGCGGTGCCGGGATCAGACGCTCACCCGCCCAAGTGTTCAGCGCTACAAGATGAGGGTGGTCCGGCCGGCCGAGGTCGCAGAAGCTCGATTTCGGGGCGAAGAGGTTCGGCATCAGTCCGATCAACCGGTAGAAATCGAACGCGGCGTCAAGATTCCGGCTGCGGAAGTGGATATGGCCGTTGATCGTTCCGTCTGGCAGCCGCGCGGTGGAACGGCCCGGGCCTTGTACCTGTGCCCTTAGCTCGGCCAGATCGAGCGGCGCGAAAATGGAGTGTGGTTGGCCTGCGTTGGTCATGCCGCGGACGGTGCCATCGACGACGCTGATCGTTCCGCGTCCGGGAGTCAGATGTGTCACCTCGATCTTGTTGCCGTCGGGATCGGCGATGTAGAGCGACCGGCTCATCAGGTGATCCTGTCCCGAATGCCGCAGGCCCGAGTCAAGGAACCGCACGGCCGTCAGCGCAAGGTCGTCAGCGGTCGGCACCTGCAGAGCGATATGGAATAGGCCGAGCGCCATGTCCGGCATCGGCGCATCCGCGCCGGGATGAAGGCGGATCAGCGGGCGCCCCGGAAAGCCGAGGACCGCCTCCACCTCATGCAGGAGGGGGAGGCCGACGACCGTCTGCCAGAATGCAAGGGCGCGCGGCAGGTCGGTGACCCGCAGATCGACCGGGCCGAGGCGCGGGCTGGGGGAGGGTTCTGTCATCATGGCTCTCCTTGCTGACGGAAAGACGGCGCCTGTTCTGGTCAGACGTCGTGTGGCGGGACAGTCACGCTTCCTCTCGGCGTTCGAGGAGGATGCGCCCCACGACTGCCGCCAACACCACCGCGCCGCCGACGATCGTCGGTGTGTCCGGTTGTTCCCCTACGCCGATCCAGGCCCAGATCCCGCCGATTGGCCCCTCCGCCACGCCGATCAGCGCGGTCAGGGAGGCCGGCAGCAGCGCCGAGCCGGCGACGTAGAAGGCGATGCCCAGTGTCATCGGCCCAAGGCCGAAGCCGGCCGCAACCGCGTAGTCGCGGGCAGAAAGGGCGCCCAGCTGCTGGCCCAGGAACCCGCCCGCCATCAGCGACAAAATCTGGGCGAGGCACACCATCGGCAGCATGGTGACGTACGGATGGCGGCGGATCGCAACGGTTGTCACCGACTGGGAGATCGTACCCGCGACGGCGAGGACATCCCCGCTTTGCAGGCCGCCCGAGCCGGGACCCACCATGATGAAGACGCCAAGGGCTGCAATCCCGCTGGCGACGATCGTCGCCAGCGAGGGCACTTCGCGCAGCCAGAGCCAGGCTACCAAGGCCGTGACGAAGGGAAGGGCGGAAAGGATCATGAAGGCCTTGGCCACCGTGGTCTGCTGGAACGCGGCCGGAAACAGCACGATGGTGCCGAATATGCAGACCGCGACCAGAATTCCCGCGCGTCCGGCGGCGACTGTCTTTAGCCAGAGGCCGCGTCCAAAACGCCAGTAGGCATAGGCACCTACGAAGACCGTGGCGAATACGCTGCGCCAGAAGATGATGGTCCAGAGATCGAAAGGCAGAAGCCGCGTGAAAAGGCCGCCCATCCCCCAGATGATGGTGGAGGCACTCACAAATGCGATCCCGCGCAGGGCATTGCTCTGTGTCATGTGACATCATAGGGGGCAGCCTTCTTGAAGCGCAACGCAAACAGGTTCCACGTTCCGCCCGCTATACGAGAGGATTATGGCCCTCGGAGCGCGGCGCACTTGACTCTGGCGGACAGGCCCCGGCCAAATCGGGCTCATGTCCATGATCCCGCCCGAAGCCTTCGTCCTGCCGCGCGCCGAACAGGGCAGCCTGCAGCAGCGCATCCGGCAGATGGTGATCGACGGCATCCTGTCGGGACGCTTCCGTCCGGGTGACCGCCTGCCGTCGAGCCGGGGTCTTGCCGTTCATCTGGGCATCGCCCGGATCACCGTGACGCTCGCCTATGCCGAACTTGTCGCGCAGGATTATCTCTCGTCGCGCGGTCGGTCGGGCTATTTCGTGTCGGACACCGCGCCGCGGCCGCCCGAGCTTCCGGCGGGTGACCTGCCCGAAGTCACGGTCGATTTCGACATCCTGACCGGAAGGCGCTTTTCCCGCGCCGAAGGTGTCGATCGCCCGGCGGACTGGCGGCGCTATCCCTATCCCTTCATCTACGGCCAGGCGGACCCGACGCTGTTCGATCACCAGAACTGGCGGCTCTGCGCGTTGAAGGCCCTTGGCCGGGCAGATTTCGAGACGCTGACCTCGGATCATTACGAAGAGGACGATCCGCTTCTCATCGAATACATCCTGCGCAACATCCTGCCGCGCCGGGGGATTGCCGCCCGGCCCGAGGAAGTGCTGCTGACCATGGGGGCGCAGAACGCGATCTGGCTGGCCGCGCAGGTGCTTCTGACCCGCGACCGGCGGGCGGTGCTGGAAAATCCCTGCTACCCCGGCCTGCGCCGCATCCTGGGCCAGACCGCCGCCGAGACGCTGACGGTCGATGTCGATGAGGAGGGTCTGCCGCCCGACCTGCTGCCGAAATGGATCGACGTGGTTTTCCTGACGGCAAGCCACCACTGCCCCACCAACGCGACCCTGCCGCTGGAGCGGCGCGTGGCTCTGCTCGACAAGGCGGGGCGCGAGAACTTCCTGATCGTCGAGGACGATTACGAGTTCGAGATGTCCTTCCTGAAGCCCGCCTCGCCCTCGCTGAAATCGCTCGACCGCGAGGGGCGGGTGATCCATGTCGGCTCTTTCTCGAAGTCGATCTTTCCGGGGCTGCGGCTCGGCTACCTGGTCGGGCCGGCGGCCTTCATCCGCGAGGCGCGGGGGCTCAGGTCCACCGTGCTGCGCCATCCACCGGGCCATGTGCAGCGGACGGCGGCCTATTTCCTGTCGCTTGGCCATTACGATGCGCTCATCAACCGGATGAAGCAGGCCTACCGGCGTCGCCGGACGGTGATGGACGAGGCGATCCACGCCAATGGTCTTACCGTGGCGGGGCAGGGCGGCTTTGGCGGATCGAGCTTCTGGATGGAGGCGCCCGAGGGAGTGGACACGGAGCGGCTGGCTGCGGACTTGCGGACGGATGGGGTCCTGATCGAGCCGGGCCGCGCCTTTTACACGGCCGCAACGGCCCCTACAAACCGCTACCGGCTCGCCTATTCCTCGATCGCGCCGGGGCGGATTCCGGAGGGGATCGCGCTGATCGCGCGGGCGATCGGGCGGGCCTGACGATCCGCCAGGCGGAGAGCGCCGGGGGTTTTCCACCCCCGGACCCCCGAGGATATTTCTGAACAGAAGAAGCTGGAGCAGTTCTGGACCTACGGCGGGGCTTCCGCTGGCCCTAAGCCAGAGGCAGGGGCGCGCATAGGGTGCAATCGAGAAATCTCGCCCTCCGGAGGAGCACCCCTATGAAGATGACCACCGAAGAAGCCTTCGTGAAGGTCCTGCAGCGGCACGGCATCGAGCATGTCTTCGGCATCATCGGCTCGGCCTTCATGCCGATCTCGGACATCTTCCCCAAGGCGGGCATCACCTTCTGGGATTGTGCTCATGAAGGCTCGGGCGGGATGATGGCGGACGGCTACACCCGCGCGACAGGCAAGATGTCGATGATGATCGCGCAGAACGGGCCGGGCATCACCAACTTCGTCACCGCGGTGAAGACGGCATACTGGAACCACTCGCCGCTCCTCCTCGTGACGCCGCAGGCCGCGAACAAGACGATCGGGCAGGGCGGCTTCCAGGAAGTCGAGCAAATGGCGGCCTTCAAGGACATGGTCTGCTACCAGGAAGAGGTGCGCGATCCTTCGCGGATCGCCGAAGTGCTGAACAGGGTGATCCTGCAGGCCAAGCGCCAGTCGGCCCCGGCGCAGATCAACGTGCCGCGGGACATGTTCACCCAGGTGATCGACGTCGATCTGCCGGCCATCGTCGAGTTCGAGCGTCCCTCGGGCGGGGACGAGGCGCTGGCCCAGGCGGCGCAGCTTCTGTCCACGGCGAAGTTCCCGGTGATCCTGAACGGGGCGGGCGTGGTTCTGGGCGGAGCGATCCCGGCCTCGATGGCGCTGGCCGAGCGGCTCGATGCGCCGGTCTGCGTCGGCTACCAGCACAACGACGCCTTCCCGGGCTCGCATCCGTTGTTTGCAGGGCCGCTCGGCTACAATGGCTCAAAGGCCGGGATGGAGCTGATTTCGCAGGCTGACGTGGTGCTGGCGCTTGGCACGCGGCTCAACCCGTTCTCGACGCTGCCGGGCTATGGCCTCGACTACTGGCCGAAGGACGCGAAGATCATCCAGGTCGACATCAACCCCAACCGGATCGGCCTGACCAAGAAAGTCACCGTCGGGATCGTCGGGGACGCGAAGAAGGTCGCTGAAGGCATCCTTTCACGCCTGTCCAAGACGGCGGGCGATGCGGGTCGCAGCGAGCGCAAGGCCCTGATCCAGCAGAAGAAGGCGCGCTGGACGCAGGAACTGGCCAGCATGGATCACGAGGCCGACGATCCCGGCACCACCTGGAACCAGCGAGCCCGCTCGGCCAAGCCCGACTGGATGAGCCCGCGCATGGCCTGGCGGGCGATCAGCGCCGCGCTGCCGAAAGAGGCGATCATCTCTTCCGACATCGGCAACAACTGCGCCATCGGCAACGCCTATCCGTCCTTCGAGGCGGGGCGGAAATACCTTGCGCCCGGCCTGTTCGGCCCCTGCGGCTATGGTCTGCCGTCGGTCGTGGGCGCCAAGATCGGCTGCCCGGACGTTCCCGTCGTCGGCTTCTCCGGCGATGGCGCCTTCGGCATCGCGGTGACGGAACTGACCGCCATCGGGCGCGAGGAATGGCCGGCGATTACCCAGATCGTCTTCCGCAACTACCAGTGGGGGGCCGAGAAGCGGAACTCGACGCTCTGGTATGACGACAACTTCGTCGGCACCGAATTGAACGAGCAGGTCTCCTATGCCGGCATCGCCAGGGCCTGCGGCCTGCAGGGCGTGGTCGCTCGCACGATGGAGGAGCTGACGGCGGCGCTGGCCAAGGCCATCGACGACCAGATGAACCACGGCAAGACCACGCTGATCGAGGCGATGATCAACCAGGAACTGGGTGAGCCTTTCCGCCGCGACGCGATGAAGAAACCGGTCGAGGTGGCGGGGATCGACCCGGCGGATATGCGCCCGCAGATCGTCTGATGCCCTTCGATCTTGGCCCGGGTGCGGCGGTCTGGATGGCGGCGGTCATCCTGATCGCCGGCTTCGTCCGGGGCTATTCGGGCTTCGGTTACTCGGCCATCGTCATCGCGGCCTCGAGCGTGGTCATGAGCCCGCTGCATTTCGTGGCGGTCGTGGTGATCCTCGAATTCGTCATGTCGCTGCAGGCCTGGAAGGGGGCAGGTCCGTCGGTCGACTGGAAGCGGGTTCTGTGCCTGATGGCCGGAGCGGCCGTGGGTCTGCCCGCCGGCCTCTGGGCGCTGACGGCGATTTCCGAGAATGCGGCGCGGGCCGTGATCTCGGGCTATGTTCTGGCGATGTGCGTGCTGCTGCTCTTGGGCCTGCGGATGCGGTCCGAGGCGCGAGGCGTGCCGATAAACCTGGGGGCGGGTCTGATCTCGGGTGTCGCCAATGCGCCGGGGATGGGGGGCCTGCCGGTCGCGGCGTTCTTCGCGGCGCAGCCGATCCCGTCCAACGTGTTTCGCGCGACGCTCATCGCCTATTTCCCGCTGCTCGATATCTATTCGGCGCCGCTTTACTGGTGGCACGGGCTCGTCACCTGGGACACGATCCGCGCTTCGCTGATCGCCCTGCCGCTGACGCTGATCGGCAACTGGTTGGGAGGGCGGCATTTCTTCGGCACCGATCCGCAAGAGTTCCGCCGTTTTGCCATTCTGCTTCTGGCCGGGCTGGCGATGCTCGGCCTTGGCCGGGCGCTGGTGTAAGGCGTTCCGCCCGGCGTCCCACCGATGCGCTGCCAGATGGTAACGCCAGGCCAGGTTCCGGATGCCGATGTCACGGTCGGAATGCGGCTGGCGGTCCGATTGGCCCGAGGGTAGCTTTCCTCCACGATCGGCGCGGAAGGGGGGACGGATGGGCGAAGCCGTCCTGGACCAGTACAGGCAGGCGGCCCGGCATTTCCGGCCGCTGCTTGCAGTCCATCTGGTGCTTCGGCTGATCGGGACCGCGCTGGTTGCCCCAGTCGTGGTTATGGCCATCGCGGCGGCGATGCGCGCCACAGGCCGGACGGGGATCACCGACAAGGACATCGTCTGGTTCTTCTACCTTCTGCCGGGCACGCTGACGCTCTTCGTGATCGGTGCGCTGGCGGTGCTGGCCGCAGTCCTTGACATCGCACTTATGTCGGTGGTTCTGGCCGCCGGCGAAACCCGGGCCTCTGGGGCCGTTGCGCTGGCCCTTGGGACAATCCGGAGGATGCCGGGACGTGTATTCGGGGTTTGCGCCGGCATGGCCTTGCGCCTGATCCGGGGGGCGCTGCCCTATGTCGCCGGTCTGTTTCTGGTGCGATGGATCGGGCTGCGGCGGCACGAGATGGATTATTACCTGGTGACTTGGCCGCCGGAGTTCCTGCTGGTTCTTCTGGTCGGTGCCGCACTGGCCGTCGGTCTGATCCTGACGGCGATCAGGTGCCTGTCAACGAACGGCATCGCGCTGCACCTGGTGCTGTCAAGGCAGAGCGCGGTCCGGGAAAGCTTCGCCGCCAGCACGCGGAGCCTTGAGCTTATACAGCCGGAGCTGCGCCGGCAGATCGCGGTCTGGGCGGGTGTCAAACTGATCCTTGCCCTTGTGGTCACAGCGAGCATGGCGGTGCTGACCGGGACGCTTCCCGGCCTTTTCGCCCCGGATCTGCGGTTGGCCGCCGCCATGGTGGCAGGGCTTCTGGTCCTCTGGGCGGTGCTCGCGGCGGTGGTGGCGGCGCTGTCGAACGGGGCTCTCGCCGGGCTTTTGTTCAAGACCTGGGAGGAGGCTGGCAGCCGCACGTTTCCACAGGACCGGATCGCGACGAAAGCCGGTCTGACCCTGCTCCTTGCGGCGGGCTTCGCCTGTGTCGTCTCGGCCGCCATGGCCCCGCGCCTGATCCCGACTTTCGTCCAGACGCCCGACATCCAGATCATCGCCCGACCCGCAGACGGGATCGCCGGCATCCGCGCCGCGATGGCATCGGAGGCGGACTGGACCCTGATCGGGGTGCGCGCCGATGCAGCCGGAACGATCGCCCTCGCCGATGGCGGGCAAACGGACATGGCGGACGTGCGGGATGTGCTGGAACTGGCCGATGCGGCGCAGTCGCGGCTGCTGTTCGATCTGGAGGCCGACGGCGACGGGGCCGGGCTTGCCGCGCAACTGGCCGACCTTGTGGACGAGACGGGGATGGGCGGACGGGTTGCGGTGATGTCGTCCAGCATCGAGGTTCTGAACCGGATGCGGCTTGCGCGTCCGACCTGGCGATCGGGAGTGCTGGCGTTTTGGCCGAGGGGTGACTTTTCTGGGCTTGATGTCGACTTCCTGGCGCTGAATTCCGGACAGGTGACTATGAAGCGGATCTGGCGGGCGAAGTCGGCGGGGAAAGAGGTCTATGCCTGGCCCGCCGACCAGGCGCTGGCCATCACGCGGGCCATCGAACAGGGGGTGAATGGCGTCATCACCGCCGATCCCTCGCTCGCCCGGCAAGTGGCCGAGGCGCATAACCGCCTGCCTCTGGCCGACCGGCTGCTGCTATGGCTGGCAGGCAGGCTGAACCCGCACAGTCTGCGCCTTGCCGAGCCCGGCTAAACCGACTGCTCCCTTTGCGAGAGGACGAAAGCGCGGCTAGTGTCGCCTCACGCGAGGGAGACAGGCAATGTTCTACGTTCTGATCGATTTTGGTCTTTCGGTGTTTCTGTTCGCCTCGATGCTGGGCGCGATGCTGTTCGGTGTGCGCTTGGGCAAGCGCAACCGGGCCAAAGCCGATGGCGAGATTACTGGATCGGCGGCGGTTGACGGGGCGGTCTATGCACTTCTGGGTCTTCTGGTGGCCTTCACCTTCTCGGGCGCGGCCAGCCGTTTCGACGAGCGGCGGGACCTGATCGTGGAAGAGGCGAACGACATCGGTACGGCCTGGCTGCGGCTCGATCTCTTGCCACCCGAGGCGCAGCCAGACCTGCGCAGGCTGATGCGCGACTACACGCACGCGCGGCTGCAGATCTACAAGGTGCTTCCTGATCTTGAGGCGGCACGGGATCAGCTGCAGAAATCGCAAGAGCTGCAGGGCCAGATCTGGGACGAGGCTGTGGCGGCCTCCCGCGAGCCCGGCCAGAGCACGGCGGCGGCCATGTTGTTGCTGCCGGCGCTGAACGCCATGTTCGATATCACCACCACTCGGACAATGGCGATGATGAAGCATCCGCCCACGGCGATCTTCGTGATGCTCTACGTCATCTGCGTCCTCGCCTCGCTGCTGGCCGGGCACAACATGGGGCTGAGCGGCAAGGTAAGCAGCCTGCACGTGATCGCCTTCCCGCTTGTCCTGTCGGCGGCGGTCAACCTTATCCTTGACCTCGAACATCCCAGGCTGGGCGCGATTACGGTCGATGATTTCGACCAGGTGATCGAACAGGCGCTCGCCTCGATGGAGGCGCGGCTGCAGTAACGGTCAAAGCACGACAATGCCGGAAAGCTTGGCCTTCTCCTCGGGCTCGACATGGATGGTGATGATTGCGTTGTCGATGACCGCCTTGATCGCTGCCTCGACCCGGTCGCACATGGCATGGGCATCGCTCACGGTCAGGTTGCCCGGCACGACAAGGTGAAACTCGATGAAGGTGGCCTGACCGGCATGACGGGTGCGCAGGTCATGCGCCTCGACCGCACCGTCGGCCTCGGTCGAGATGGCGGCGCGGACCTGGCGCAGGGTATCGTCGGCAACGGATTCGTCCATAAGGCCGCTGAGGGATTCTTCCATCACCTTCCAGCCCGCCCACAGGATGTTCAGCGCCACGATCGCGGCCATGCCAGGGTCGAGCAGCGGCCAGCCCGTCTCGATCGCAAGCAGGACGCCGATGGTCACGCCGGCCGAGGAGATGACGTCGGAAAGAAGATGCTTGCCATCGGCGACCAGTGCGGGCGACCGCAGGCGCCGTCCCTGGCGGATCAGGATCCAGCACCACGCGGCGTTTATGACGCTGGCCAGCATGTTGACGACGATGCCCGAAAGCGGCGCGTCCAGCACGCGGGGGGTGATGATGCCGTGCCAGGCCTCGCGCAGGATCAGCAGTGCGGCCACGATAATCAGTGCGCCCTCGATGATCGCACTGAAGAATTCGGCCTTGTGGTGTCCGTATGGGTGGTTGGCATCCGCGGGCCGCGCGGCAACGCGGATGGCAATCAGGGCGGCGATGGCCGTGGCAACGTTGACCGTGCTTTCCAGTGCATCCGAAAACAGCGCGATCGAGCCGGTCATCTGCCAGGACAGAAGCTTCAGCCCGAGCACGACCAGGCCCACGACAATGCTGCCGGTCGCAAGTTGCATCGTCCTGGTCATTGCGGGCCTCCGGCTGGAATGCGGAGCGTTTAGCGGCGGGGCAATGCTGAATCAAGCTCTTGATAATGAATGATAATGCTTCGCAACTGCACAGGCGGCGGCCTTGCTGCGCTGCGGCGTCTAACCCATTGATCTTCGTGGCCTAAGAGGATGCGCCTGACAAATGACATAGATCATGGAGACAGGACGTCGCGTTGATCCTAAGGTGGAACCAGCCCGGCGGAAGACTTCGGGTCCGCCCGGGAATCGCCGGGACTGAAGGGGGGAGACGATGACCACCGAGATCCATCCGCTGGCGCCGCATGTTCTTCCGTTTTTCATCACGGCTCCGGGAGAGTCGGATGGGCTGATGACCTTTGCGATCCTGTTCATGATCGCGGCGGTGCTGAGCGTGGG
>JAYRKT010000036.1:0-46822 GCA_041905595.1 Rhodobacter sp. | reverse complement strand
GCAGCTTGAACGCATCCTGCAGCTTGTGGACGGCGGTATAGTCTTCGGGCGTACCGGTGCAGTAGATGCGGCCCAGCAGCCAGACCATGGCGGTCGGCGACTCAAGCTGTGTCATGCCCTCGGGAACCTTGCCCGACCAGCCGGGACCGGTGATGAGGAAGGTCTTCGCGCCGCCGCCCGTGGTGCGGCTGCCCGGAACCTCGAACACGTCCGTCCAGCCCGAGAGCAGCGGCAGCAGGAAGTAGCGGTCACCCATGTCGGGTTGATCCAGCACCCACGGCTCTTCGCCGACATCGAAGAAGGCCGTCGTGTAAAGCGTGTCGGCGTTCGGCGCGGTGATGTCGCGGAAGCTCGCGTCCGGATATTCCCGCAGCTTGATGATCGTGCCCATCGGCCCGCGCGTCCCGACCGGTTCGGTCACGTTGGTGACGATGCGGCGGGTCAACTCCATCGTGACCAGTGGATAGCCATAGACATAGGCGTCGACGGCGATGTCGAAGTCCTCTGTCGATTCGACAAAATCGAGCACCGGGCCTTCGGCAAGTCCGGGCCGTGTTGCTGCGGCGAGTGCCAGAAGACTTGCGCCGCCCAATCCGAATGCACGCCTTGAAATCGTCATAGGATCACCCCTTCAAGTTATGACGCCCGGAACCCTAGCGCAAAATCCTAGGCTCCAACTTCACAATTCGCGCCAAACGGAAATGGCCTGCTCCAGAAACAGACAGTCCCGCGCGGATGTTTCGGGTGCAGTGGTCCGGGCGGTTGCGCCGTCGGCCTCAGTGGGCGGGAACCGAGGCGGGATCCAGAATCGACCGTCCGCCATCGACCGGCAAGATCTGGCCGGTAATGAACGAGGACGCATCCGAAGCAAGGAAGCGCACCGTCTCGGCCACCTCGGTCGACGAGGCGATCCGCCCCAGGGGTGTCGCCGCCACGATCCGGTCGCGCCAGTCGGGATGATCCGCGAGTGTCGCCTGAAGGCTGGCGCTCATCACGCTGGCGACGGCGACGCCGTTCACCCGGATGCCCTTCGGCGCCAAGACCGCCGCAAGCGAGCGCGTCATCTGGTCCAGGGCAGCGCAGGCGATCGAGTAGCCCATCAGGTCCGACAACACGCGCTGGCCAGCAATAGAGGTGAGGTTGATGATGGAACCGCCGGTGGCGGCGTCGCTGGCGGCGTCCTGCCCGATCATCCGCTTGGCGGTCATCTGCGACATCCGCAGGCTGGTGATGAGGTTCTGCTGCAGCATTGCCTCGACCCCGTCCTCGCCCACGATCAGGGGCTTATCTGTCAGCGCGACATGCCGGCTGGCATTCACCAGGATGTCAATGCGGTTGAAGGCATCGACCGTCGCTGACAGGAGGTTGGCGATGGTCAGCTTTTCGCGCAGGTCGCCCGCGAACATGCGCAGCGGCCCCTCGCGCTGCGCCTCGACGCCGAACTCTGCCTCGAGCCCGTCCTCGTCGATGTCGGCAACCATGACATTTGCGCCCTGCTCAAGGAAGTGGCGGGCGATGGCCAGACCGATGCCATTGGCGGCTCCGGTGACGATGGCGGTCTTGCCGGTGATGGAGGTGGACATGTTGCTCCTCGCGGGGATGGGTCAGGACCGCGGCCGGATAGGACGGGACGCGCGTGTCAGACGAAAAGCGCTGTCGCCACCGATCTCTTCCACCTCGCGGAAGCTGTCGGCAAGCACTTGCGCATAGGGAAGGTGGCGGTTGGCGACCAGCCACAACGTGCCGGAGGTGGTCATCATCGCTGCAGCGGCACGGATGAAGGCCGCGCCAAGCGCCGGGTCGGCCGCACGGCCCGAATGGAAGGGCGGATTGCAGACTACCGCATCGGCCGGGGTCTCGGGCCTCCAGACCAGCGCATCGGCCCAATGGAACTGCGCCCTCGGATCGGTCACGTTGCGCCGCGCGCAATCGAGTGCCTCTGCCTCTGCCTCGACCAGATCCAGCCGCTGCACCCCGTCCCGCCGAAGGATGGCTGCCGCCAAGTAGCCCCAGCCGGCCCCAAGATCGACGATCCGGGCCGGAAGCCGGTCGGGCAACGCCGAAGCCAGCAGCGCCGATCCCCGGTCCGGTCCGTCGGCCGAAAAGACCCCCGGCCGGGTCACGAACCCGCCCTCGATCACCCTCTCCTGTCCGACCCAGCCCGCCAGCGCCGGACCTGCGGAGAAGGAGAAGATCTTGCCATGGGCCTTGGACAGCGCCGGCGTGACCTCGACCAGCCCGCGAAGCTCGCGGTGAATCGAATCCACGCCATCGGTCTTTTGCCCGTCGACGATCACCGGCCCGCCAGGCACGACCTGCGATGCCGCGGCGGCCAGAGTCGCATGGGCTTCGGCCCGGCTTCTTGGCAGGCAGACCAGCGCGGCAGCGTAGCCTCCCTCGCCCGCGACGCGGGTCTTGTAGCCAAGGCCAGAGAAAGCGTCATGGTCGGGCTTGAAGCCCTGCACGACCGTCACCCTCGCCTTGGACAGGGCTGACAGGTCATCGCCCATTCGCGGGCGGTAGACGGCAATCGGGCCGTCCGGGGGCAGGGCCACGGCGCCGCTTTCAAGCGCAAGAGTCAGACGGGCGGATCGCATGGGCGGCCGGACCCGGCCTTATTCCTTTTCCATCGTGCACTGCAGAGGATGCTGGTGACGACGGGCGAAATCCATCACCTGCGCAACCTTGGTCTCGGCCACCTCGAAGGAGAACACACCGACCACGGCCAGACCCTTCTTGTGGACGGTCAGCATGATCTCGAACGCCTGGGCATGGCTCATGCCGAAGAACCGCTCCAGCACATGGACGACGAATTCCATAGGCGTGTAATCGTCGTTCAGCAGCAGCACCTTGTAGAGCGGCGGCCGCTGCGTGCGCGTATGGGTCTTGGTAACGACAGAGGTGTCGCCATCCGAACCATCGGTCTTTCCTGCCATAAGGAAAGGAGTGAGCGTCACGGGCCAGCCTCGTTGGTGCAGAACGTCAACTTTGGGAAGACTCCCTTCATATAGCGCAACCGGACTTGCCGGAAAAGGGTTCGGGGGTCCATATCCCGACACGGGATCAGCTGCGCCCTGCCCTGCCGTCCAACCCTCGCCAGAGCCACCGGAGACCAAGAATGCCCATCACCACGGTCGGTTTCGACGCCGACGACACCCTCTGGCAGAACGAAGCATTCTTCCGCATGACGCAGGACCGCTTCCGCGCACTTCTTGCCGATCATGCGGAGCCCGATCACCTGTCCGAGCGGCTTCTTGCTGCCGAGAAGCGTAACCTTGGCCATTACGGCTTCGGTATCAAGGGTTTCGTTTTGTCGATGATCGAGACCGCCATCGAGGTCACCGACCGCCGCGTCCCCGCCGCTATCATAGAAGAGCTTCTGTCAGCCGGCCGCGAGATGCTGGCCCATCCTATCGAACTTCTCCCCCATGCCCGTGCCGCGGTCGAGGCGATGGCGACGACGCACCGGGTGATCCTTGTCACCAAGGGGGACCTTCTGGATCAGGAGCGCAAGCTGGCCCAGTCCGGTTTGGGCGAGTTGTTCCACGCCGTCGAGATCGTGTCCGACAAGACGCCCGAGGTCTATGCCAGGGTCTTCGCGCGCCATGGCACCGGCGCGGCTGAAGCGGTGATGGTCGGCAATTCGCTGAAATCCGATGTCCTGCCGGTGATCGCCGCCGGGGGCTGGGGCGTCTACGTCCCCCACCCCTTGACCTGGAGCTACGAGTCCGCGGAAGCGCCGGGCGGAAATCCGCGTTTCCGTGAGATCGCCGATCTGGGTGGACTGCCCGATCTGGTTCAGGCTCTGGAAAGCTGACTACCAAGGGTTGGGCGGCCATGGCGGGAAAGGCCTAGATGTTCCGCATGAGCCACAATCTGAGGAATTGCGCGAAAGCCATTGAATCATAGGCCTTTTCGCAACCAAATCCCTGTGCTAACCTTCTGGCAGAGCAGAAAAGCCCCAACAAAAACAGGGGCAACCGAGGCAGGTATGATGACACGCGATGCCGTCGCGCGCCTTGAGCATGATTGGCGGGCCCGTCTGTTGGGCCGAATGCTCGCCTTTTTCATGGTCCTTGCGTTCCTTTTCAGCGCCGTCGCGCAGGCCGCACCCTATGCCGCCTATGTCATGGATGCCCGGACCGGCGAGACGCTTTACTCCAACAACGCCGACACCCGCCTGCATCCGGCCTCGCTGACCAAGATGATGACGCTCTACATCACCTTCCAGGCGATCCAGAACGGTGAGATCTCGCTCGACAGCATGGTGACGGTGACGCCGCATGCCGCCTCGATGCCACCATCGCGCCTTGGCCTGAAGGCCGGGCAGAAGATCCAGCTGCGCTATCTGATCCGGGCCGCCGCGGTGAAATCCGCCAACGACGCCGCCGCCGCCATCGGCGATGCGCTTGGCGGATCGGCGCAGGGCTTTGCCCGTCGGATGAACGCGACCGCCAAGGCGATCGGGATGAAGAACACGACTTTCGCCAATGCGAACGGCCTGACCGCCAAGGGGCACCTGTCGACGGCGCATGACATGTCGATCCTCGGGCGGCGGCTGTTCTACGATTTCCCGCAGTATTACAACATTTTCTCGCGCCGCACGACGGATGCAGGCATTGCCACCGTCGCCAATACCAACCGCCGCTTCCTTGACAGCTACAAGGGCGCCGACGGGATCAAGACCGGATACACCGAGCCTGCAGGTTTCAACCTGACGGCCTCGGCGCAGCGCGGCAACGTGCGGATCATCGCGACGGTTTTCGGCGGCAAGTCGACCGCTCATCGCAATGCCAAGATGGCTGAACTGCTCGACTTGGGCTTTGCCAAGGCGCCGCGCAATGCGCCGGTGAAGGCCCCCGGAGAGATCGACTACAACGCCGTGATGGCCAGCGCCAACGCCGATGCCGGTGATTCACCCGGAACACAGGTCGCGGCGGATGATTCGGGCGAAGATACCGCCCTGCCGGAGACGCCCGATGGAGCGGGCAAGACCATCCGCGTCAGCGGCATGGTCCAGACCTCGCAGCGCCCGAAGGCGCGACCCGATCAAGCGCCGGCCCCGAGCGATACGCAGATTGCGGCCTTGCAGGACGGTATCGAGGGCGCTTTGGCGGAAGCCGCCGCCCATACGGACACCCCAGCCGAAGCAGCCCAGGCGGATGCGCCGCCTGCCGCCGAAACCCAGACTGCCGCCGCAGAGCCGACGGCGCAGGACGATGGCAAGGCCACCTCCTCGGCAACGGAAGACAGTGTCCAGCTTGCCCTGTCCGCCGAGGAAGACGGCGCGCCGGACGCATCTGCCACTGCGTCAGAAGCGGCAGAGCCGGTGGCACTTGTCACGCTGTCCGGGTCCGCCAAGCCAAGGCACAAGCCTGAGGAAATGTTTGCGGATGCGGAACCTGTCCTGGTTTCAGCCGATGCCGCGCCGGAAATGATCACCCGCCTTTCGACCTCGGGCGGACGGCAGTGGGGGATCAATATCGGCCGGTTCAACAGCCGCACAGGCGCCGAGGCGCAACTGCGCAAGGTCGCCCTCGCCGAGACGACGACGCTCAGCAATGGCCTGCGCAAGGTCGTGTCGAGCGGCGGGAAGTACGACGCAAACTTCGTCGGTCTGACTCAGGACGAGGCCGACCTGGCCTGCCGCCGGCTGCAGGCGCGCGCCATCCAGTGCTTCACGATGGGGCAATGACGGATTTCGTCCTGCCCCAACCGGACCAGCCCTCGGTCGCGATCCGCGGCAGCGACAAGCGATTCCCCGTCCGCCGCATCTTCTGTGTCGGGCGCAACTATGCCGAACACGCGCGCGAGATGGGCAACGACCCGGAGAAGGAGCCGCCGTTCTTCTTCACCAAGCCTGCAGATGCGCTCGTCGTTTCGGGGGCGACCATCCCCTATCCGCCGATGACCAGCGACCTGCATTATGAGGCGGAACTGGTGGTAGCAATCGGGCTTGCAGGCCAGGACATCCCTGTAGACCGGGCGCTCGCCCATGTCTGGGGTTACGCTGCGGGCAATGACCTGACCCGACGCGACCTGCAGGCCGAGGCAAAGGCAGCCCGCAGGCCTTGGGACATGTCGAAGGGCTTTGACCGCTCGGCCGTGGTCGGCGCGCTCGCGGCCTCTGCCGACGGCGCCCCACCGCAGGGACGCATCCGTTGCCTCGTCGACGGCAAGATCCGGCAGGACGGTCTCCTGTCCGAGATGATCTGGCCGGTGGCCGCGATCATCGCCTATCTGTCGCGGCAGGTCGAGCTTCGGCCGGGAGACTTGATTTTCACCGGCACACCGGCCGGGGTTGGCGCGATCAGCGCGGGCCAGACCTGCAGCGTCGAGATCGACGGACTGGACACGGCCACCGTCACGCTTGCCTGATGCAAATTTCTTGAAAGAAATTTGCCAAGATCCTTCCAAGGACTTTGGTCCCACACTTACGGCTTGGGATGGTCGTCCCAATCGGTCGTCAGGATGCGGTTGGCATCGCCCTGCGGATCATCGAACTGCCTGTTCCGCATCGCCCAGACGAAGGCGGCAAGACCGACGCCCCCCAGAAACAGCGAAACCGGAATGAGAATGCCGAGGATCGCCATGACTACTTCAGCCTCAGAGCGTTGAGCGAAACCGTGATCGAAGACAACGACATTGCCAGCGCTGCCGCCAGGGGCGTTGCGAGGCCGACCAAGGCGATCGGAACGGCGACAACGTTGTAGAGGAAGGAGATCGCGAAGTTCTCCTTGATCCGCCGGGCCGACTGCCGGGAAATGCGAAGCGCATCGCCGATCGGGGCCATGTCCTGCCCGAGAAGGACGATGTCCGAGGCGACCCGCGCGGCATCGAGCGCCGATGCAGGAGAAATAGAGACATGCGCCGCCGCCAGTGCGGCAGTGTCGTTCAGCCCATCGCCAACCATCAGGACCTTCGCGCCCTGCGCGGACAGCTCGGCCACGCGCGCGGCCTTTTCAGCGGGCAGGGCGCCCGCCGTCCAGTCCGCAATGCCGAGCCGGTCCGCCAGATCAGCGACTACCCCTTCGGCATCGCCCGAGATGAGCAGGACCTTTGCGCCCTGCGCCTTGAGCGAGGCAATGGCAGCCTCGGCGCCCGGGCGGATCGTGTCGGAGAAGGTGAAAGCCTGAGCACGACCATCGCCAAGCGACAGATGGGTTGCGGTAACGGTCAGCTGATCGGTCCCGATCCAGGCATCCCGGCCAAGGCGAACCGTGCGGCCCTGCCACTGTCCTTCGATGCCATAGCCCGGAACCTCGCGCAGGTCCGTAACCGCGGCGGGGGCGACACCCTCGGCACGGATCGCCATCGCCAGGGCCTGGGCCAGTGGATGCGATGAGGCAGCGGCCAGCGTCGCGGCGACGGCCAGCGCCTCGGTCGAATGCTCGGGCAGGTTGGTCGCCTGCGGCGCCCCAAGCGTCAGTGTCCCGGTCTTGTCGAAGACTACGGTATCGACCTCGGCCATGCGTTCCAGCGCGGTGCCGTGCTTGATGAGCAGGCCCTTGCGGAACAACTTGCCACTGGCTGCCGTGACGACCGCCGGCACTGCAAGGCCAAGGGCACAGGGGCAGGTAATGATCAGCACGGCAGCCGAGATGTTGATGGCAAAGCGCACGTCGCCGCCAGTGATCCACATCCAGGTGCAAAAAGCGGTGAAGGACAGAAGATGGACCGAGGGCGAGTAAAGCTTCGCCGCACGGTCGGCGAGCGAGGTGTAGCGGGTCTTGGCGTTTTCGGCGACCGCCACCAGATCGGCCATGCGGTGCAGCGATGAATCCTTGCCAGCAGCAGTCACCCGCAAGGTCAGCGGACCAGTCAGATTGACCTCGCCGGCGCTGACCTTTGTATCGGGTCCGGCATAGACCGGCAGACTTTCCCCCGTCAGAAGCGAGCGATCCACCTCGCTTGTGCCAGCGATGACGACGCCGTCGACCGGCATCCGCCCGCCGGGACGCACGAGAACGATATCGCCCGCCGCCAGGTCTGAAATCGAGGTCACGACCTCTTGCCCGTCAAGAAGGCGGATCGCCCGGGGCACTTCGAGCGCGGCCAGTTCCTCGGCCGCGGATCGCGCCACAGCGCGGGTGCGATGGTCAAGATAGCGCCCGGCCAGCAGGAAGAAGGTCAGCATCACGGCTGCATCGAAATAGGCGTGATGGCCGGAATGAATCGTCTCGTAGAGCGAGATCGACGAGGCAAGGATGATGGCGAGCGAGATCGGCACATCCATCCCCAGCCGCCGCGCCTTGAGGCTGGCCCAGGCGTTCTTGAAGAAGGGCTGACCGCAGAAGATCACCGTCGGGATGGCGATGGCGGCCGAAATCCAGTGGAACATGTCGCGGGTGGCATCCGCGGCCCCTGACCAGACGGCGACGGACAAGAGCATAACGTTCATCATCGAGAAGAACGCGACGCCCAGCCGCATCAGCAGCTCGCGGCCCTGCCGGTCGGTCTCGGTCACCGAAAGAAGGCCCGGGTCAAGTTCGTGCGCCTCGTAGCCGAGCCCGGCAAGAACCCCGATCAACTGGTCGGGCGTGACATCGGGATCGGCGGCGACGCTGACACGCTTCATTGTCAGGTTCATGCGCGCGGACTGCACGCCGGGCACCTTCGCCAGCCCGCCCTCCACGGTCGAGATGCAGGCCGCGCAATGCGAGGTCGGCAGCGACAGCATGATCCGCGCGTCGGAATGGGCCGCGGGTGCGGCCCGGCTGGCCAACTCCGGTGCCGCGACGCAAGCGCCGCAAGCCGCAGGAGAGGCCGTTTCGATGCGCGGCAGGGCAGTCATGCCGGGACCTTGACGAAAAGGTCGATGCGCTGGCGGAACAAGGTGCCGTCCGCAGCCCGCGCCTCGACATGCAGCATCCACTTGCCCGGCGCGAGTTTCACCGGAGCGACGAAGGTGCCCTCATCGCGCTGCATCGTTGGCGTCTGGTCGTCCTTCGCTTCGGTGGGGCGGCCGACAAGGACCGCGACATCCGTGATGCGCGCCGGCAGGCCGTCGCGATCGGTGAAGGTCAGGCGCAGTTGCTCGCGATCCGCGTCATATTCGGGCTTCAGCGTCCAGCCGAGAGCGACCTGCGCGGCGCGCTCCTTGTCCCAGTTCTGGCTGGCGACATAGGAGTTCTCGACCTCAAGCCCCGGGAAGGTCGAGACCGCGCTATAGGCCAGCCAGAAGTTCACGGCAAAGATGATCCCGAAGCAGACCACCGCGATGGCCAGCACCTTCTTTCCCGTGATCGCGGCTGTTGATGCGGTCATGTCAGTGCCCGTTCCCGTTGAAGATCGTGTCATGATACACCTTCTTGCCGGACTCGACATCCTCGACCCAAAGCCGGATGTCGGTGCGCTTCTCCTTCGCGGCCTCGGTTCCTGGCGCCGCGATCACATAAACCTTCTGCGTCTTGGTCTCGTTCGCCGGGACAGTCACCCGGTCATCAGGGCTGCCCTCAAGCTCGACCTTGAACGGCTCGTCGGATTCGAGCCGGACCGAGAAGGTCCTCGGCTCGCCCTCCTTGTTGCGCAGCCGCATGTCATAGGTGTTGCGGATCGCGCCGTCGGACATGGTGACGAAGAGCGGGTTGCGGATCGGCGTCACGTTGATGTCGATCGGCGAGCGCATGAACAGCGCCACCAGCAGCCCGATGCCAACCGCCGACCACAGCGAGGTGTAAAGGATGGTGCGCGGTCGGAACACATGGCGCCACACCGATTTCTCCGGCACGCCGGCGCGTTCCGCCTTCTCGTCGGTCAGGGCGAGATAGCCGATCAGTCCCCGGGGCTTGCCGATCTTGTCCATGATCTCGTTGCAGGCGTCGATGCACAGCGCGCAGGTGATGCAGGCAAGCTGCTGACCATCGCGGATGTCGATGCCCATAGGGCAGACGTTGACACAAGCCATGCAGTCGATGCAGTCGCCCTGCGTGGCGTCATGCTGCCCGGCCTTGAGCTTGCCACGCGGCTCGCCCCGCCATTCGCGATAGGCGACCGTGATGGTTTCCTCGTCCATCATCGCGGCCTGGATACGCGGCCAGGGGCAGGCGTAGATGCAGACTTGTTCGCGCGCAAACCCGCCGAAGAAAAAGGTTGTCAGCGTCAGCACGAGCATCGTCGTGTAGGCGACCGGATGCGCCTGCCCGGTGACGAGATCGCGCAAGAGCGTCGGCGCGTCAGCAAAGTAGAAGATCCACGCACCGCCTGTCGCCAAGCCGATCAGGAACCAGACAGTCCATTTCAACAGACGTTTGCGGGCCTTCTCGAGGTCCCATTTCTGCCGGAACAGGCGAAGCCGGGCATTTCGGTCGCCCTCGATCCAGCGCTCGACCAGAATGTAGAGATCGGTCCAAACCGTTTGTGGGCAAGCGTAGCCACACCAGACCCGGCCAAAAGCCGAGGTGAACAGGAACAGGCCAAGCCCGGCCATGATGAGCAGGCCCGCGACGAAATAGAACTCGTGCGGCCAGATCTCGATCATGAAGAAGAAGAAGCGACGGTTCGCGAGATCAAGCAGCACCGCCTGATCGGGAAGGTTCGGCCCGCGATCCCACCGAATCCACGGCGTGATGTAATATATGCCAAGGGCGATCCCCAGGATCCACCATTTCAGCGTACGGAACTGCCCTTTGACGCGCTTGGGAAATATCGGCTCGCGCGCGGCGTATAGGGAATCAGAAGGGCTGTCTTGATGGCTCACGGTCGGGCTCCAGCACAGGCAGGATCGTTCGGGGTATCAAGGCTTTGGCGTGAGGCTGCCTTGACCTGCATCAAAATGAGGGATCGGAGATGCATCTTGATCCTGCGTCATCGCAACCCCGGTCCGCAAGGACTCAGGGACGGGTCGGAACCCGCACCGAACGGTTTAGCTTCTGAGAAGACCGGCCGCCCGATGTCGGATGGTCGCACCCCCCCGCCGGGACGCACATCGTGTTGGGCGGTTCGCAGAAACGACGAAGCCCAGGCGGCAAGACCGCCCGGGCTTCATGATTTGAAAGCACCGGCATCCCGGAAACGCGCGAACAGGATAGGATGCCGGTGCCCTGCCCCGGGGGCGACCCGGGGAAGCTCTTATTCGCCGCCACCCAGACCGTGGACGTACAGCGCCACGGCACGGATGTCGGACTCGGACATGCCCCGCATCGACCACGAGGGCATGACACCGAAGCGGGCGTTTGTGACCGTATTCGTCAGCGTCGCCTGGTCACCACCGTAAAGCCAGATCGCGTCGGTCAGGTTCGGCGCGCCTTGCGCCCGGTCACCCTTGCCGTCCTCACCATGACAGGCCGCGCAGTTGTCGGCGAAGATCTGCTGGCCTTCAGGCACAAGCGCCTGATCGGTCGCCGCGTTCGAGAAGGACATCACATACTGCACCACGGCCCCGATCTGTTCGGGGGTCAGCAGTCCGTCCTTGCCGAAGGACGGCATCTGCGAGTAGCGCGCATCTGCATCATCGGCGTTCCGCACACCGTGGGTGACGGTGGTCACGATATCATCCAGCGTGCCACCCCAGAGCCAATCGTCGTCGAGCAGGTTCGGGAAGCCCCCGGCCTGCACCCCCGCCGCGCCCGACCCGTGGCACTGGGCGCAATTGGTGCGGAACACCGCAGCGCCAGCGTCCTGCGCGAACTGGAGCAGTTCGGGATCGTTCTGGACCTGATCCAGCGGCGTCGCGACCAGCTTGTCGCGCATCGGCTGTTGTTGGGCGTCGAACCGCTGCATGTCGGCGGAAAGCGCCCCTCGGGTCGAATAGCCCAGGAGACCCGGCGTGGCCCGCGTCAGCATCGGCCAGGCCGGATACAGGATCGAGTAGACGATCGAGAAGACGATCGTGATGTAGAAGATGTACAACCACCACTTCGGCAGCGGGTTGTTGAGTTCCTCGATTCCATCCCAGACGTGGCCGGTGGTTTCGACCTCACCCGGTTTGCGGTTTGTCTGCTTGGCGCTCATATCACCGATTCCTTCGCCGTGCCGCGGCCCGCGCGGTGTTCGATCCGCCCCGTTCCGGACGCGTCGGCGTCCGGGACAGGTCTGTCTTCATGCTTGAAGATGCTGCTTGCTGCTTCACTCTGCTGCCTCCGGGCGCCCGGACGGAACGTCCAGACAATCACGCCTAGGAAGAACAGCACCATGAACAGGAGCATCCAGCTGTCGGCGAAGTGCCGGAGTGTGCTGTACGTCTCCATCTGTGCCCTCACCGGCTCGCATCAGGCGTGAAGGTCGAGAAGTCGACCATCGTGCCAAGCACTTGCAGATAGGCAACGAGCGCATCCATTTCGCTTACGCCCGGCTGGCCATCAAAATTGGCGACGACAGCCTTCGGGTAGCGGCCCATGAGGCCCGAGGTATCGGCATCCGGATCCACCTGGGCCGCAAAGTCAGCCTGGGCGTTTGCCAGATCGTCGTCGGTATAAGGTACACCGACCAGACGGTTGGCCTTCATCGAGTCCAGGATGTACTTGCCATCAAGCTGGGTATCGAGAAGGAAGCCGTATTTCGGCATGACCGATTCCGGCACCACGGCCTCGGGGTTGGTCAGGTGCTCGACATGCCAGAGGTTCGAGTACTTGCCGCCGACGCGGGCCAGGTCAGGCCCGGTCCGTTTGGAGCCCCACTGGAACGGATGGTCGTACTGCGACTCCGCCGCCAGAGAGTAGTGGCCGTAACGCTCCACCTCGTCGCGCATCGGGCGGATCATCTGGCTGTGGCAGACGTAGCAGCCCTCGCGGATGTAGATCTCGCGTCCGGCGAGTTCGAGCGGCGAGTAGGGCCGCACGCCCTCGACGTTCTCGATCGTGTTCTGCAGATAGAACAGCGGCACGATCTGCACGAGGCCGCCGATGGTCACCACGAGGAAGCTCAGCACCAGAAGGAGCGTCGCATGGGTCTCGATGGCCTTGTGTTTGTCCAGGAATGCCATGGTCGTTCCCTCCCTTACTCAGCAGGAACGGCCGCCGGCGCCGCCGATTTCTCGGCGACAGACGTCACGGTCTTCCACAGGTTGTAGCACATGATGAGCGCGCCGGTCAGGAACAGCGTCCCGCCAAGAGCACGGACCACATACATCGGATGCATCGCGGCAACCGTGTCGGCGAAAGCGTTCACGAGGAAGCCGTTGGCGTCGACTTCGCGCCACATCAGGCCCTGCATGATGCCAGCGACCCACATGGACGAGGCGTAAAGCACGATGCCGATCGTCGCGAGCCAGAAGTGCCAGCTGACGAGGCTCAGGCTGTAGAGCCGCTCGCGGTTCCACAGGCGCGGCACGAGGAAGTAGAGCGCGCCGAAGGTGATCATGCCGTTCCAGCCCAGGGCACCCGAGTGCACGTGGCCGATGGTCCAGTCGGTATAGTGCGAGAGCGAGTTCACCGACTTGATCGACATCATCGGGCCTTCGAAGGTCGACATGCCGTAGAAGCCGACAGACACCACCATCATCCGGATCACCGGGTCTGTGCGCAGCTTGTCCCAGGCGCCCGACAGCGTCATCAGGCCGTTGATCATGCCGCCCCAGCTCGGCATCCAGAGCATGATCGAGAAGATCATCCCAAGCGTCGAGGCCCAGTCAGGAAGGGCGGTGTAGTGCAGGTGGTGCGGACCGGCCCAGATGTAGAGGAAGATCAGCGCCCAGAAGTGGATGATCGACAGCTTGTAGCTGTAGACCGGGCGTTCGGCCTGCTTCGGCACGAAGTAGTACATCATGCCCAGGAAGCCGGCGGTCAGGAAGAAGCCCACAGCGTTGTGGCCATACCACCACTGCGTCATCGCATCCTGCACGCCCGAGAAGAGCGAAACCGATTTCGAACTGAAGATCGAGACCGGGATGGCCATGTTGTTGACGATATGGAGCATCGCGACCGTGATGATCATCGACAGCAGGAACCAGTTCGCCACGTAGATATGCGGTTCCTTGCGGGTCATCAGGGTGCCCATGAAGGTCAAAAGGAACGCGACCCAGACCACGGCGATCCAGAGGTCGATGTACCAGACCGTTTCGGCATATTCCTTGCCCTGCGTTCCCCCGAGAACATAGGACGTCGCCGCCAGCACGATCATCAGCTGCCAGCCCCAGAACACGAACCAGCCGAGGTTGCCCCCCCAGAGCCGTGTCGCGCAGGTGCGCTGGACGATGTAGAACGCGCTCATGATCAGCGCGTTGCCGCCAAAGGCGAAGATCACCGCCGAGGTGTGCAACGGGCGCAGGCGACCGAAGTTCAGGATCCCTTCGGCCCAGACGAAGTTAAGCTGCGGGAAGGCAAGCTGGAAAGCGATGACCACGCCGACCAGGAAACCGACCACGCCCCAGAAGGCGGTGGCGATCACCCCGGCACGGACAACGCCGTCATTATATTGGGCCGATACGTCGACGAGGCGTACTTCGTCGGTCCGGCGCAGCACCCAGATGAACGTGATGGCCGCTGCGACCATCACCACGAGCATGTTCACCAGATAGGGCAGGTCATGGGCGTAGTTGGCGGCAAATGCGGCCAGAATGGCCACAAGCCCCAATACGCCCAGTTTTACGTAATCCCACATGTTGCGTCCCTTCGTCATTGCCCAGTCCGATTCGGGCGTCGGCAGGCAGCTTTTTCGACAATGCGGCTTTTGGAGGCCTCTTGGCGGGCCTGCCTTGATCCATATCAACACTCCGTGACATGCCCTTGATAGAAGTCAAGGAAGACGACCGCGCTTGCGCTACTGTGGCGCAGTCCACACATGATGTGGGAAAATTCAAAGAAGGAACGGAGCACCGAACATGGCCTACAAGTCGATCCTCTCGGTACTGACCGATCCCGCCCTGGTGGATATCTCGCTGGCTGCAGCCACGTCGATTGCCGCCCAGGAAGATGCGCATGTCGATGTCCTGTCGCTCGGTATCGACCGGACACAGGTCGGCTATGCCTACCTTGGCAGCGCGCCGGCCCTGATTGAAGTCTCGATCGAGCGCGCCGAGGCCGACGCGGCACAAGTGGACAAGGCTGCCCGGGCCTATCTTGACCGGCAGGATATCCGGTGGGGAACCGAGGCGGCGGTCGCCCAGCTTGGCGGACTGGGGCCGCTGGTCGAAATGAAGGCGCGCTTTGCCGATCTGGTCGTTCTGGCGCGCCCCTATGGAAAGGGCCGTGGGCCCGAGGGCGAGGCAGTGCTGGAAGCCGCCTTGTTCGAAGGACAGGCCCCCGTTCTCGTCGTGCCCGATGCCGGGATTACCGGTCCCATCGGCAAGCGTATCGTCATCGCCTGGAACGAAGGGCGAGAGGCGATGGCGGCTGTGCGTCGCGCCCTGCCCTGGCTCAAGCAGGCGGATGTCGTGAACATCACCGTCATCGACCCGCCGCCCAGCAGCCCCGAGCGGTCAGACCCAGGCGGGATGCTGTGCCAGATGCTGGTGCGCCACGGCGTCAAGGCCGAAGTCTCGGTGCTGGCGAAGACGGCGCCGCGCGTGTCGGACGTGCTGGTTCAGCAGGCCCGCGACGTGAATGCCGATCTGGTGGTGATGGGCGCCTATGGCCATTCGCGGCTGCGCGAGGCCATCCTGGGCGGCGCGACGCGGGACATGCTGGAGAACGCTGCCCTCCCGGTTTTCCTGGCGCACTGACAAGCGGCGCACCGGGGTTCAGGCGGTTGCGCGATCGACAAGAGGCGCCCGCGACTGAGAAGTAGCGGGCGCCTCTCCTTGGCGATCAGCCGCCGAGGCCGATCTGCTTCATGAAATCGGCGTTGTCCCAAAACAGCCACTCGTGATCCATCTTGCCGTCAACCCAGTGACCCACTGTCACCATGCCGATGGCAAAGCTCTTGCCGGTCGGGTCGATCGTCTTGCCGCCGCCGATGGGCATCGGCTGCGAGAAGGTGCCGGTCATCACCCCGGTCGCGGTCGTCCACGACCCCGAGCCAAAGCGGATCGGATGCTCGCTGATCTTGATGTCGGGCGCGAACACGAAGAGCGCCTTTAGATCCTCGATATGCTTCTCGATCCCTTTCGTCTCATGACCATCCGGCCAGGTCACGACGATGTCCTGGGCATGGCTTTCGCCCAGGCGGTCCCATTTCTGGTTCGAGAAGACATCGAAATCGAGCGTATCGAAGATCTTGAGGTTCTGCTCGACCGCAGGAGCCTGCTCTTCATGTGCGGGCGCCGGGGTCTGGGGGTTCAGCCAGGGGCTGTCGGCAAGGGCCGGAGCAGCGATCAGGCCAGCGAGGGCGGCGATAGCGAAGGTCTTGGTCATGTCGGTCATTCCGGTTCGAGGGGGGATCAGGCGGCAGAAAGCCAGGCGGGCGAGATGGCGGTGCCAAGACCGGCGCCATAGCCGAGGTAGATGTTGAGACCAGCCAGCGGCTCCAGGTATCGGGCGTTCTTGAGCGAGCCGGCATCGGTGACGGCCAGGCCGATCGACCGGGCAAGTTCCGCGACGGTTTCCTTGGCTTGCGCATCGTCGCTGGCGAGGAAGGTCGTCACCGCACCGCCGACAGGCGCCGCGCCGCTGGCAAGAAGCGACGCGAAAATCGTGTTGAAGCCCTTGACCAGACGGAGGCCCGGGACAGCGCGGGCAATCTCCTCAGCCGCCGATGTCGTATGGCCAATGGTCAGCCCCATGTAGTCGGGTGTCAGCGGGTTGGTGATGTCAACGACAACCTTGCCCGACAGATCGCCGAGCGATTTCAGCGCCGGGACTGCATCCGCTGCACCGGTCGCAAGGATCAGCACGTCGGCCTCGACGGCGCGGCTGGCGGGAACCACGGTAGCCCCGGTGGCGGAGGCCAATTCAGCGGCCGACTTGGCGTTGCGGCTGGTTACAAAGACCTCGTGCCCGGCCTTGCCGAGGCGGGAGGCAAAGGCCGTGGCCATCGAGCCCGACCCGATCAGAGCAATTTTCATTTTGTCACCCATGTGCGGTTTCTCACGACGGCAGTCTGTGCTTCGTCGTTGCAGATGAAATATTCCCGTTGTCATCCGGGAAAAACGGGCATATCCGGGATTAATTCTTCCGATTATCGCAATTATA
This sequence comes from Rhodobacter sp., assembly GCA_041905595.1. GTDB lineage: Bacteria > Pseudomonadota > Alphaproteobacteria > Rhodobacterales > Rhodobacteraceae > Aliitabrizicola. The sequence goes on along the minus strand of JAYRKT010000036.1, from coordinate 29,816 downwards.
AGGGCAATGATGGACTTGCTTGCGGCGATGCGGGCCTATGTCGCGGTGATCCGCGCCGGTAGTCAGGTGGGCGCAGCCGATCTGCTCGACAGTTCCACGGCCGCTGTCTCGCGGCAGATCGCGGGGCTTGAGGAGCATCTGGGGGTACGTCTGCTGAACCGCACGACGCGGAGGCTGTCGATGACGGATGCGGGGCAGGACTTTCTGGCACGGGCGCAGCAGATCCTGGCCGACGTGGCCGATGCCGAAGCAGCGGCGGGCCAGGGCGCTTTGCGCCCCTCGGGTCTGTTGCGGATCAGCGCGCCCACCTCGTTCGGCATCACCACGCTGTCACGCTGGCTGGCGCCGTTCATCCGGCGTTACCCGGATCTCCGGCTCGACATCGACCTCACCGATCGGGTGATCGACCTTGCCGAGGAAGGGGTCGACGTCGCCGTCCGCATTGCCCGGCAACCGGCGACAACCAACGTGATCTCCCGTCGGATCTCCACGGTGCAGACAGTGGTGTGCGCCGCACCGGCCTATCTGGACGTGCACGGGCGGCCGCAGACCCCCGCTGATCTTAGCCGGCACGCCATTCTCAATTATTCCTACCTGTCTACAGGCGACACCTGGACCTTTCGCCGCAAGGATCACCCCGACGGGGCGGTGCGTCTGACCCCGCATGTGCATGCAACAAGCGGCGACATTCTTTGCCAACTGGCCCTGCTGGGGCTGGGCATCATCAACGAGCCCTCCTTCGTCGTCGAGCCGCACATTGCCTCGGGGGCGCTGGAGCCGATCCTGCCGGACTGGTCGATGGGGGACTTCAATCTCTATGCGGTCTATCTGAGCCGCAAGTTCCTGTCCGCGAAAGTCAGGCTCTTCATCGACCATCTGGCGGCAATGGCCGCCGAGGAGGCCGGACGTCGCCAGACCGGCCCGGAAGATCGTCCAAGGCCCGCACCAATGCGCTAGACGAGGAACCCGCCGTCGCTGTCATCGCCTGCTTCTTCCAGCAGACGGTCCATGTCGGGCACGACGATATGGCGCTTGCCTTCCAGCTGGATCACGCCGTCGCGTTTCAGCGCCGAAATCTGGCGGCTCACCGTCTCGAGAGTCAGCCCAAGATAGTCGGCCATCTCTTCTCGGGTCAGCGGCAGGTCGAACACAAGCGGTCCCTGCCCGTCCGTCGCCCTGAGCGCGGCGTCACGACGGGCGATGATGGCCATCAGGCTCGCGATCTTCTCGCGTGCGGTCTTGCGCCCCAGAAGCAGCATCCATTCCCGCGCCGCGTCGAGTTCGTCCAGCGTCATCTCGAGCAGGCGTTGCCCGATATGCGGAGTCTCGATCATCATGTCCTCGAACGGCTTCTTGCGGAAGCAGCACATCACGAGATCGGTCGTCGCGGTCACATCGTAGGCGGCATTGGTACGCCCGGGCCGCCCAACGAAATCGGACGGCAGCAGCATGCCGACCATCTGCCGGCGGCCATCTTCCATCGTCTGGGTCAGCGTGGCGATGCCACTGACCACGGAGGCAACGAAATCCATCTTGTCGCCCGACCAGATCACGGTCTGCCCGGCCTGGAAGCTGCGGTAGTATTTCATCTTCTCGAGGCGGGCGAGTTCGTCCTCTTCGCAGCGCGCACACACGGCCCGATGCCGGATCGGGCAATCGTGACACTGCTGATGATGAAAGACCAAATCGTGCGCTACCATTCCACCTGTCCAGCTTGATCTGCGTCAAGGCGAAGTCGCGCAGATCACCCAAAACTAAGCCAATGACGCTGAACTCGCAACTCGCCCGTCTCGGGCTATTCGATGCGCGTGTGCCAAGGTACACGAGCTATCCGACCGCCCCGCATTTTGGCGCGACGGTGAGTCATGGCCTTTTCTCGAACTGGGTCTCGGCGATTCCGGCGGAATCGTCCATCTCCCTTTACCTGCATGTGCCATTTTGTCGCCGACTCTGCTGGTTCTGCGCCTGCCGCACGCAGGGCACGCGCAGCGACGATCCGGTCATCGCCTATGTCGAGACGCTGAAAGCCGAGCTTCAGTTGCTCAAGTCCCGCCTGGCCCCAGGGATCACGCTTCAGCGCCTGCACTGGGGCGGCGGCACACCCACGCTCATCCCTGCCCCGCTGATTGCAGAACTGGCTGGGGCGATCTTCAATGTGGCGCCGATGGCGAAAGGAGGCGAATTTTCGGTCGAGATCGACCCCAACGAGGTGGACGATGCCCGGCTCGACGCGCTGGCCGCCGCGGGGATGAACCGTGCCTCGATCGGGGTTCAGGATTTCGACGACGAGATCCAGAAGACGATCGGCAGGATCCAGGGCTATGACCTTACCCGCAAGGTCGCCGACATGATCCGCGCCCGCGGCGTCAGCAGCCTGAACTGCGACATCCTCTATGGCCTGCCGCACCAGACGCCGCAGCGGATCGCGGATTCAGTGCAAAAGCTTCTGTCGCTGTCGCCCGACCGGGTGGCTCTTTACGGCTACGCCCATGTTCCGTGGATGTCGCGGCGCCAGCAGATGATCCCTTCCGACGCCATGCCCACCCCGGAAGAACGCCTGGCCCTGTTCGAAACCGCGCGCCAGCTTTTCAGCTGGGACGGCTACCGCGAGATCGGCATCGACCACTTCGCAAGGCCGGACGACGGGCTGGCGATCGCGCAGGCATCGGGGCGCCTGCGGCGGAACTTCCAGGGCTATACCGACGACACCGCCCCGGTGCTGATCGGGATCGGCGCCTCGTCGATCTCGCGCTTTCCGCAAGGTTATGCCCAGAACGCCAGCGGCACGGCAGACCATACCAAGGCGATCCGCGCCGGACGCTTCTCGACGCATCGCGGCCATGTCTTCGCCGGCGAGGACCTGCTGCGCGCCCGTATCATCGAGGCATTGATGTGCGATTTCACAGTCAACCGGGCCGAGTTGCTGCGCAATTTCGACACGACGCCGGCCCGTCTGGACGAGCTTTTCTCCGCCGCGGCCCGGGCGTTCGATCCGTTCTTCCGCACGACGGCCGACGGCGCGTTCATCACGCCTGAAGGCCGGCCGCTGACGCGCATGATCGCCCGTGCCTTCGACGCCTACGACCAGACGAAGGCCCTGCACAGCGCCGCCGTCTGAGGGCGAAAGCCCGATCAGCGGGCGGACGGGATCGCCGCCTGCGCTTCGATATAGGACACGAGCCGGGGCAGGCAGTAGCGGCGCAGGTCATAGCGCTCGACAACGTTGCTGCGCGCCGCCGCGCGCAAGGCCCGGAACCGCTCAGGTGCGCTCAGCGCGCCGACGAGAGCGGAAGACCAAGCCTTGCTGTCGAAGAAATCGACCAGCACACCGTTGACACCGTCGCGGATCACCTCTTCGACCGGCGGGGTTCTCGATCCCACGACCAGCGCGCCGGCCGCCATCGCCTCAAGCAGCGACCAGGACAGGACGAAGGGATAGGTCAGATAGGCGTGGACACGCGTGACCTGCATGAGGCGGACAAAGGTCTCGTGCGGAACACGCCCGAGAAAATGCACGCGAGACAGGTCAAGGCGCGGCCCGACTTCCCGAAGCAACGCATCCTTCCAGGTGCCGCCATCCGCAGGCGGAGGGCCATAGCTCACGCCATCGCCGCCGATGATGACGACCTGCGCCTCGGGCCTTGCCTGCAGGACGTCCGGCAAAGCGCGAGCGAAGATGTGCCAGCCGCGATAGGGTTCGAGGTTGCGGTTAACGAAACTCACGACCTCGTCGCCGCTGGTCAGGACCCGGCCCGAAGGCAGTTCAAGCTGCGCCTGCGGATCGGGGCGCACAAGATCGGTGTCGATGCCGTCATGCAGCACCGTCAGCATCTGCCGCAGCACCGGCGGAAAGGTAGAGGCCTGCCATTCGGTTGGCGCGACTCCCGCATCGGCATGGACCAGCGCCTGCCCCAGATGCGCGGCGCGACCCTGCGCGATCATGAGCCCGTCAAGCCCCGACGCGCTGAATTCCGGATCGAAGCCCATGTCGAGGCCCTGCCCGCGATAGTAGAACTCGGCATAGATCACCAACCGCGCGCCTGGCCAGATTTCCTTGAGGAACAGCGTCTCGCCCCAGCCGGAATGGCCGATGATCAGGTCGGGGGTATATCCCTTTTCGTCGCGCAGCGTCCGCGCCGCCCGGGCAACCGCCACCCCCCGGTCCGACATGGTCGTGTAGTTGCGCCCCAGCCGTGTCTCTTTCGGATCGACGGGGGGCGGGGTGTAGCGATACTTGACGAAGGGAATATCCGTGGGGCGGCTGTTCGCCGCATCGGTCAGTACGAGGCAGTCATTGCCTCGCCGCGCAAGCTCGGGGGCCAGATGCAGAAATTGCCCGGGGAAGTTCTGATGAATGAAGAGGATCTTCATCGCCGCTTCCCTTTCAGCCATCCGCTGCCGGCTCGATCGACCCGAAGGCCGCACTCAACAGGCGCTGCGTATATTCGGCCTTTGGCGCCTCGAACACCGCCTGCCCTTCGCCTGCCTCGACCACGTCGCCATTCTGCATGACGATCACCTTGTGCGCCATGGCCCGCACCACCCGCAGGTCGTGGCTGATGAACAGGTAGGCCAGCCCCCATTTGCGCTGGAGCGAGCGCAGGAGTTCGACGATCTGCACCTGCACCGTCATGTCCAGCGCCGAGGTCGGCTCATCCAGAACCACCAGCTTCGGCCGCAAGATCATGGCGCGGGCGATGGCGATGCGCTGGCGCTGGCCGCCCGAAAACTCATGCGGATACCGCCCCATCGCGGCGGGGTCGAGCCCGACCTCGGCCATGATCTCGGCCACCATCTGCCGCCGGTCGCGCCCCGGCTCGACGCCGTGGATGCCAAGCCCCTCTGCGATGATCTGTTCGACCGTCATCCGCGGGCTCAGGCTGCCGAACGGGTCCTGGAACACGATCTGCAGATCGCGACGCAGATTGCGCAGTTCGGCCTTGGTCTCGGACTGAAGGTCGCGCCCCATGAACACGACAGGACCCGTCGAGGCGATGAGCCGCAAGATGGCAAGGGCCAGCGTGGTCTTGCCCGAGCCGCTTTCGCCCACGATGCCAAGCGTCTCGTGCGAGCGGACTGAAAGCGAGGCGTCGTTCACGGCCTTCACATAGCCCACCGTGCGACGCAGGAAGCCGGCGTGGATCGGGAACCAGACGCGCAGATGCTCGGTCCGGACGACCTCGGTCGCGTCGGCGGGAACCGGATCGGGCAGGCCCTTGGGTTCGGCGGCCAGCAGTTTCTGCGTGTAGGGATGCTTCGGCGCGGCAAAGATCTCGGCCGCTGGCCCCTGTTCGACGATCTCGCCGTTCTGCATGACGCAGACACGATCGGCAATGCGGCGCACCACGCCAAGGTCGTGAGTGATGAACAGCATCGACAGGCCCTCGCGGGCTTTCAACTCTGCAAGAAGCTCGAGGATCTGCGCCTGGATGGTCACGTCGAGCGCGGTTGTCGGCTCGTCGGCGATCAGCAGGTCCGGGCCATTGGCGAGCGCCATGGCGATCATCACCCGCTGCCGCTGCCCGCCCGACAATTGGTGTGGATAGGCGTCCAGCCTCGTTGCCGCATCGCGGATACCAACCTTTTCCAACAAGTCGAGCGTGCGCGCCCGCGCCGCCTCGCCCTTCAGACCCTGGTGCAGGGCAAGGCTTTCGCCGATCTGCCGCTCGATGGTGTGAAGCGGGTTCAGGCTGGTCATCGGCTCCTGGAAAATAAAGCTGATGTCGTTGCCGCGCACCTTGCGCAGCTGGGATTCCGGCAGGTGCAGCAGTTCCTGCCCTGCATAACGGACGGACCCCCGGATGGTCGCGCTGTCAGGCAGGAGCGACACGGTGGACAGCGCCGTCACCGACTTGCCCGACCCGCTTTCACCGACCAGTGCCACCGTCTCGCTGCGGCCCACGGTGAAAGACACGCCGCGCACGGCGTCGATCACCCGGCCGTCCTGGCGGAAGTTGATGTGGAGGTCCTGAACCTGAAGGACGGGCGCGCCGCTCATCTGAAGGTCTTCCGCGGGTCGAAGGCGTCGCGGACGCCTTCGAAGATGAAGACCAGAAGGCTGAGCATGATCGCGAAGGTGAAGAATGCAGTGAACCCGAGCCACGGGGCCTGCAGGTTCTGCTTGGCCTGAAGCGTCAACTCGCCGAGCGACGGCATTGAGGCTGGCAGGCCAAACCCGAGGAAGTCGAGCGCGGCAAGACCCGAGATGTTCCCGGTCACAAGGAAGGGCAGCATGGTCAAGGTCGCCACCATCGCGTTCGGCAGCACGTGGCGGAAGATGATCGTGCGGTCGCGGACCCCGAGCGCCCGAGCCGCCCGGACATATTCGAAGTTCCGCGCCCGCAGGAACTCGGCCCGGACCAGCCCGGCCAGGCTCATCCAGTTGAAGAGAAGCATGAGCAGGACCAGCAGCCAGAAATTCATCGGGATGATCGCGGCGACGATGATAATGACGTAAAGCGCCGGGATCGCGCCCCAGATCTCGATCACCCGTTGGAAGATCAGGTCGGTCAGGCCACCGAAATAGCCCTGAACCGCACCCGCAGCCACGCCCGTCATCGAGGTCAGAAGCGTCACGACAAGTGCATAGAGGATCGAAAGACGGAAGCCATAGATCACCCGCGCCAGCACGTCGCGCGCAGTGTCGTCGGTTCCAAGCCAGTGCTGCGCATCAGGTGCCGAGGGCGCCGCCCCCTGAATGTCGTTCACGGTGTTGAAGCTGTAGGGGATCAGCGGCCAGATGATCCAGCCTGTCTGGACCTTCTCGCCATCCACCATTCCGGTTTCGCGCGCCGAGGCGATGGTGCCATCAGGATCGTCGAAACAGGCTTCGGACCCGCCCGCGATGATGAGGCACTGCACCTCGATGTCGCGATAGACGGCCTCGGTCTTGAAATCGCCGCCGAAGGCCGTCTCGGGATACATGCGGAAGATCGGGAAATGCAGGCTGCCGCGATAGCTGACGACGATGGGCTTGTCGTTCGCCAGCAGCTCGGCAAACAGCGACAGGCCGAACAGGATGGAGAAGACGATCAGCGACCAGAAAGCGCGACGGTTCGCCCGGAAGTTCCGCCAGCGGCGCTGGTTCAGGGGGGAAAGCGCCATGCCCTAGCCCCGCCGCTCGAAGTCGATGCGGGGGTCGATCCACACATACATCAGGTCCGACACCAGCCCCATCACGAGGCCGATCAGCGAGAACATGAAGAGGGTACCGAAGATCACCGGATAGTCGCGCGCCACGACCGCCTCGAACCCGAGCCGACCAAGGCCATCGAGTGAGAAGATCGTCTCGATGATAAGCGAGCCGCCGAAGAACACGCCGACGAAGACCGCCGGAAAGCCCGCGATCACGATCAGCATGGCGTTGCGAAAGACGTGGCCGTATAGCACACGGCTTTCGGACAGACCCTTGGCGCGGGCGGTCATCACATACTGCTTCTTGATCTCGTCAAGGAAGCTGTTCTTGGTCAGCAGCGTCAGTGTCGCGAAGGCCGAGATGGTCGAGGCGATGACCGGCAGAGTGATGTGCCAGAAATAGTCGCCCGCCTTGCCGAGCAGGGTCAACTCGTCCCAGTTCTCGGACGTCAGGCCGCGCAGCGGGAAGATCTTCCAGTAGGATCCGCCGGCGAACAGCACCAGCAGCAGAATCGCGAACAGGAAACCGGGGATCGCGTAGCCGATAATGATCGCCCCGCTGGTCCAGGTGTCGAAATGCGAGCCATCCCGCACCGCCTTGCGGATGCCGAGCGGGATCGAGACGAAATAGGCGATCAGCGTCGACCACAACCCGATCGTGATCGAGACCGGCATCTTCTCCAGCACCAGATCGACGACCGAGATCGAGCGGAAATAGCTCTGCCCGAAATCGAAATGGGCGTAGTTCCACATCATGTCGAGGAAGCGTTCCAAGGGCGGCTTGTCGAAGCCGAACTGCTTCTCGAGGCTCTTGATGAACTCGGGCGGCAGGCCGCGCGAGCCGATGTATTTCGGATCGGACGCACCGGCATCCTCGATCCCGCCGCCGGCATCGCCGCCACCGGCAATGTTCTGGAACGTATCGCCATTGCCCTCCAGCCGGGCAAGCACCTGTTCGATGGGTCCGCCGGGAACGAACTGGGTCAGGGTGAAGTTGATGACCATGATCCCGAACAGCGTCGGAATCATCAGCAACAATCGCCTCAGGATGTAGGCACCCATATGCCCGCCTGCCCCGTTCCCAGCCCCTGCCTGCCTTCTTCGACGCGCAGGCTTACCGCAGCGCGCCCGACGCCTTGAGCGCGGCGGCCTTTTCGGGGTTGTACCACCAGATGCTCAGTTCGCCCAGTGCATATGGGGGTAGCTTCTCGGGATGCTCATACATGTTGTAATAGGCGACGGTATGCTTGTCCTTGTACCACTGCGGAATCCAGAAGCGGATGTTGCGCAACACCCGGTCCAGCGCCTTGGTCGCAACTGTCAGTTCGTCATTGGTCTTGGCGGCAAGGACCACGTCGATCAACTGGTCAACGGCCTTGTCCTTGAGGCCCATGACGTTGAACGAGGACACATCGGCGGTCTGCGATCCGTAATACTGCTTCAGCTCCGATCCGGAAATGTAGTTGCTCCGGGCATTGCCGACGATCAGGTCAAAGTCATAGACCGGCGGGCGCGTCCGCGCCTCCATCTGGGCGTCGTCGACATGGGTCATCTTCGCGTCCACGCCCAGTTTGCGCAGGTTCTCGACGAAGGGATTGATGACGCGGTCGAAGGTCTGGCTGTCGTTCAGGACCTCGATTGCCAACGTCTCGCCCTTGTCGTTGCGCCGCATCCCGTCGGGACCGACCAGCCAGCCGGCATCGTCCAGAAGATCCGAGGCCTTGCGCAGGTTTTCGCGGTCAAGCTGGCGCGGGCCCGACACCGGGGCCATCACTGCCGGGTCGGTCAGGATCGAGTCAGGCAGCAGGTTCTGGTCTACCAGCGGCTGCAGGATCGTCTTCTCTTCCGGGCTGGGCAGGCCTTCGGCGGCAAGCCAGCTGTTTTCCCAGACCGAATTGATGCGGGCATAAAGGTCGTAGAACAGCGTCGCGTTCGACCATTCGAAATTGAACATCAGGCCGATTGCCTCTCGCACCTTCGGGTCCTGGAACTTCGCCCGGCGCAGGTTGAACAGGAAGGCCTGGCCATTGGCCTTGTTGCCGTCCGGTAGCTCGACCTTGATCACGTCGCCCGACTTGACCGCGGGGAAGTCGTAGCCGGTCGCCCACTGGATCGAGGAAGCTTCGTTGCGGAACGTATAGTTGCCGGCCTTGAACCCCTCGAAGGCGGCGTTGTAGTCGGCGTAATACTCGATGCGGATGCGGTCGAAATTGTTCTGGCCGATGTTGAACGGCAGCTTCTCGCCCCAGTAATTCGGGTTGCGCCGGTAGGTGACGGTCTTGCCGACATCCATGCTGTCCAGGATGTAGGGCCCGGTCCCGACGAAGGGTTCAAGGCTCGACTCCTCGAGGTCGCGCTTGTGGGTCTCGTAGTCGGCCTTCGACAGGATCGGCAGGCCTCCGACATCCGCCGGCAGGTCACGGGTCGGGATGCCGGTCTTGAACGTGAACTTCACACGATGCGGACCCAGCACCTCGGCCCCTTCGACCTGCTGGGCGAAGATGGTGCGGAAATCGGTCAGGCCCTTTTTCAGGAAGGTCTGGAACGAAAACACGACATCATCGGCGGTCATCGGCGTTCCGTCCGAGAAGCGAACATCGGGGCGAAGGTTGAAGATCACCCAGGACCGGTCCTCGGGGTATTCCATCGACTCGCAGAGCAGGCAGTAGGATGACCCGATCTCGTCCGAAGGCGAGACGAGGATGCTTTCGTACAGCAACGTTGAGAGAGCCGCTGCCCGCCCCTTGACCGAATAGGGGTTCATCGAGTCGAACCCGCCAAAGGCCCATTCCGAGATCTCGCCGCCCTTGGGCGCATCCGGGTTCACGTAGTCCAGATGCTTGAAGTCCGCCGGATACTTCAACTCGCCGAAGGTCGAGATCCCGTGCGCGGTGATGACCGTCTGCGCGCTGGCAGCCGACCCAAGGGCAAGAAGCATGACCCCGGCCGCAACCCCGAACCGCCAGTCAGCAAGCCTGACACGCATGTCGGTGGCGGAACGGCTGTGGTTCTGGGTCATTCTGCTTTGTCCTCTACCTGTCGCCGCCGCCGGGCGGCCCCGAGCGATCCTGTCCGGTTCGTCACTTTCTCGATGCGCGCCGCCAGCTGATCAAGGGCGTTTCGCGCGCTTGTGTCGCTGCGTGATCCCATGAAAGCAGAAGGCCGCCCGAAGGCGGCCTCAGCAAACATCTTGGCGGAGCTTATTGCAGCGTCGAAAGATAGGCGACGACATTGGCGCGATCCTGCTCTTTCGGCAGGCCGGCGAAGGTCATCTTGGTGCCCGGCGCATAGGCCTTCGGGTTGGTCAGGAAGACGTTGAGGTTATCAGGCGTCCAGTTGCTGCCCGCGTGGGCCTTCATCGCGTCCGAATAGGCAAAGTCGGCAACCGAAGCCGCAGGCCGGTTCACCACGCCGTTCAGGTGCGGGCCAGTCGCGTTGGCACCGTCAACCTTGTGGCACGACTTGCATTTGCTGAAGACTTTCTCGCCGGCTGCAGCATCTGCAGAGGCCAGCAACTCGTCGAACGACGGACCAGCCGCAGCCGCCTCTCCGCCACCTGCGGAGGCGTCGGCGCCAGTGTCGACCACATAGGCCTCTTCCGCACCGGCTTCGTGTCCCGGTCCGATGTAAAAGATCGCGGATCCGGCCCAACCGATCAGAAGAAAGACAAGCAGCGACCCACAGAGGGCACCGAAGGCCTTGGTGAAAGTCATCGTATCGAGCATGGTGCGTCCCGTCGTGCCGTGATGTTTCCGGTCGGTATCTACCTGCTTCCCCTGTCATGTTTCAAGGTGTAGTAGCGCGACCAAACGCCCAATCTGCCGAATGGCGGCGAAATCGCGGGGCGGACAGCGAACGGAGTGTCCTGATGGCGCAATCTACCGGCAGAATCGCCTTCCAGGGCGAGCTTGGCGCCTATTCTCATCAGGCCTGCGCCCAGGCCCGCCCCGATTTTACCCCGGTGCCCTGCCAGACTTTTGAAGATGTGGTCGAGATGACCCGCAACGGCGAGGTCGATCTTGGGGTTCTGGCGGTGGAAAACTCGACCTACGGCCGTGTCGCCGATGTGCACAGCCTCTTGCCCCGCGCAAAACTGCATATCGTGGACGAGGCTTTCGTGCGCGTTCATGTGAACCTTCTGGGCGTGAAGGGCGCAAGGCTGGAGGATGTGCGCGAGGCCCACGGCCATGTGGTGATCCTGCCGCAATGCGCGGGCTTCCTGAAAGATCATGGCATCAAGGGCAAGGTCAGCAGCGACAATGCACGCGCCGCGCGCGAGACGGCCGAGGCGGGCGACGTGACCCGCGCGGCATTGGCCAGCGAACTTGCGGCCCAGATTTATGGCCTGGACGTCCTCGCCCGCCATATCGAGGACCACAAGAACAACACCACACGCTTTCTGGTCATGGCGCGAGAGCTGGATCAATCCCGCCGGGCCGAAAAGATGATCACGACCTTCACCTTCCGCGTCCGAAACATCCCTGCCGCGCTGTACAAGGCGCTTGGCGGCTTTGCGACCAACGGCGTGAACATGACCAAGCTGGAAAGCTACATGGTCGGCGGCTCCTTCACGGCGACCGAGTTCTATGCCGACATCGAAGGCCACCCCGAAGATCCGCCGGTTGCCCGGGCGCTGGAGGAACTGGGCTTCTTCACGACGCAGCTGAGCATCCTCGGGGTCTATCCGTCGGACCGCAGCCGCGACTGACCGATCAGCCTTCGCGCCGGAATTTTTCGCCGATCTCTAGCCCGATATGGGCGATCCGTTCGGCGAACTTCGCCTCGAGCCGCTTTCGTCCCAGCCGCAGCGTCTGCAGGTACAGCCGCGCGGCAAGCGTGCGGGGCTTGACCTCAAGCTGCACGGTCAGCCGCGTCCGGCGGGGGCCCATCGGAATCAGGTCCGCCTGCAACCTGCCGTCGACGGACGCGCCTGCCCCGGAAAACCCAAGGCTTCGCGGCTCGACCAGGTCCTCGACCCGGATGGTCATCGTGCGCCGCCGCCCCCGGAACGGAAAACTCGCCTTCCAGCCCATGCCATGCCCGGGCTGGCGCATGCGGTCGGTGCGCTCCAGTTCCACGCCGCGGCGCAGGCCCGACCGTTCCCATGCCGCGAAATCGGCAAGGCTAGCGAAGACGAAGGCCTGGGGCGCCTCGATATCCGTTCTGGTCCCGAACTTCATGATGTGGAGGAGCTGGCCTGCATGGGTGACACCTTACTCCAGCCGATCGGCCAGCCAGTTGGCAATGAGGAAATGCGCGATCGCGCCCCGGCGTGGCGATTTGATCCGCTCATGCCCGCCCGCCATGATCCGCACCATCTCTTCCCGCGTTACCCAGAGCGCATCTTCGATCTCGACGGGATCGATCCTGATTTCCTCATCCAGCGCCTCGGTCTGGCATCCGAACATCAGCGAGGCCGGAAACGGCCAGGGCTGGCTGGCCAGATAGCGGACCGGTCCGGTTTGGATGCCGGTCTCTTCGACCACCTCTCGGCGCACCGCAGCCTCAAGCGTCTCGCCGGGTTCGACGAAACCGGCGATCAGCGAATACATCCCCTCTGGCCAACCGGGCGAGCGGCCAAGGAGCAGCCGGTTGCCGCGCGTGACCAGCATGATGACGACCGGATCGGTACGTGGGAAATGGCTGGCTCCGCAGGCGCCGCAGCCCCGCTGCCAACCCGCCATCGCAACCGTTGTCGCAGCGCCGCAGACGGCGCAGAAGCCGTGGGTCGAGTGCCATTGCAGCAGGGCGCGCGCCGTGGCCGCGCATTCGGCATCCAGCGGGGAAAGGCGCGTCATCACGCCGCGCAACTCGACAAAGGCATGGTCGGCGTCCAGTGCCGGGTGCCGCTGTTCGGATGGATCGAAGAAGCCAGCCTGTACGGCCGCCTCTTCCGCAGGGGGCGTCCAGGACGACAGATCGATGGCGAACAGCGGCCGGCCGTCCTGTAACCCCAGAAAAACGCGCAGGCCGGAGTCATTCAGAACCGGATGCGTCGTGGAAAGCCAGCCGAGACCCGCCTCATCACCGGATCGCAGCAGCACCTTTCCGCGCCAGAGCGGAACGACCCGCCCTTCGGCCCAGAAAGCCTCGATCCGGCCGGAATCCCCGCGCCAGGCCGCGGCGCGATCCAGATCCGAGCCACCGAATGTCACCGTTTCCGCAAGACGCATGCCTGCCCTCCGCCCCCCTTCTTGCCGGGCGCGTCCGACAAGGCAAGGGACCACGAAGCCTCGGGTTACGGGCGGGTTGCAAATACAACCCAGACGGGAAAAATCATCAGTCCGATCTGATCCCGGTCATGGGCAGAAGTGCCCGCGCTGGCTAGACAAAGGAGGCTCCGGATCGGTCCGGCGCAGCAGAAGTCAGCCAAGTGCGAAAGATGAAGATCTCGAACCGGACGGAAAACGAACTCCAGTTGCGCATTCTGGCGACCAGCGACCTTCACGCGACGATCCGTGGCTTCGACTACTGTGCGGAACAGCCCTTGCCCGGTCGGGGGCTCGAGGGGGCCGCGGCGCTGATCGGCAAGCTCCGGCGCGAGGTACAAAACAGTCTTCTTGTAGACAACGGCGATTTCCTTCAGGGCAACCCGCTGGCCGATCTCTTTGCTGATCCTGCCCGCATGTCGGTCCATCCGGTGATCGCGGCAATGAACGGGCTTGGCTATGACGCGGCCGGCCTAGGCAATCATGAATTCAACTACGGCCTTCCGGCTTTGCGCCATGCTCTGGCCGGCGCCGCATTTCCAACGGTCTGCGCCAACATCAAGATGCTTGGGACCGAGTCCCCTGTCGCCAGCCCCTACATCATTCTGGTTCGGACCCTGCGTTCTCACTCCGGGCGGATGCAGCGCCTCAGGATCGGACTGTTCGGACTGCTTCCGCCGCAAGTGCTGACCTGGGATCGGCACAACCTGGAAGGACGGATCGCGATGATCGACATGGTCGAGGCAGCCCAGGCCTCGATCACCGCGCTGCGCGCCCAAGGCGCAGATCTGGTAATTGCGCTTTGTCATTCCGGCATTGGTCCGGCAAAGGCACCGCCTGGTTCCGAGAACATGGCCGGACAGGTTGCTGCACTTGAGGGGCTGGATGCAATCGTGGCGGGACATAGCCACGACGTCGTTCCGCGCACCCCGGAAGCGCACGACCGTGCGGCGCCCATGGTCCTGCCCGGCTGTTTCGGGTCGCATGTCGGAGTTGTCGACCTGCGGTTGCGACAGGACGAAGATGGACGCTGGCACAGTTTGGGGCGGGCCTCGGCACTTCGGGTTTCCGATCACGTCGGGTTCCGCAGCCTGCGCCATTCCCCCGAAGCCCAGGCCGTGCGAAAGGCCTCGACAGCGGCCCATCGCGCCACCCGGCTGGCGGTCCGCCATCCGGTCGGCCGGACCGAGCTGCCCCTGACGACCCACCTTGCCGCCCTTCCCGGCAACGCCGCCTTGGCGATTATCGCCGAGGCACAGGCGGCGTATGTCAGCGCAGCGCTGCAAGGAACGGCCCTCGCGGATGTGCCGATGCTTTCGGCCGCTGCCCCGTTCAAGTTCGGCGGTCGCGGGGGGGCGTCGCATTACTCCAACGTCGCACCCGGACCGGTGGCCATCCGTCACGTGGCCGATCTTTACATCCACCCCAACCGCATCGCGGCCGTGCTGGCAACCGGCGCGGAACTTAAGGCCTGGCTGGAAAAATCGGCAGAGTTCTTCCTGCAAGTCAGACCGGGACTGGACAACCAGCCACTTCTCAACCCGGGCGTCCATGCGTCGGATTTCGATGTGATCCATGGGATCGACTACAAGATCGACCTGTCCGCCCCGAACGGGCAGCGGATCTTCGGACTAAGTCAGGGCGGTCACCCGATCGATCCGCAAGAGCGCTTTGTCGTAGCCACGAACAGCTACCGCGCCGAAGGCGGCGGCGACTTTCCCGGGGCACGGCCCGCGAACAAGGTTTTCGAAGATTGCATCCTGGTCCAGGAGGTGCTTCGCGGCCATATCGAACGCCTCGGCGCGATCCGGGCCCCGCGGCACTTTCCGTTCGCCTTCGCCGCCATGCCCGGGACCTCTGTTCTGTTCGAAACCTCTCGGGCGGTGCGGGCGGAATTGGCCTGGCGAAGCGATCTGGCGCTCGAAGATCTCGGCGACAGTGCAGAGGGTCTCGTGCAATTGCGGTTTCAACTCTGAAGCGCCTTCAAAGCGCCGCGCCGTTGAGCTAAACGGCTAGCGCTAACAGGAGCAGGCGCATGTACGACGCTGTTGTCTTTGACCTCGACGGAACCCTGATCGACAGCGAAAGCCTTACGCAAGCGGCCGGTCTCGAGACATTTCGGACGTTCGGAATCGAAGTCGAGCCCGAGTTTCTTCACAGCCTGATCGGCGTCGACGACCAGACCAGCGCGTCGGTCATCCAGAACAGGTTCCCGCAACTCGACCTTGCGGCCTATGGCACGGCATGGCGCGAGACGGTAAGCCGCCACTGGAGCCAGGGCGTTCCGCTCAAGCCCGGAACGGTCGAACTTCTGACGGCAATCCGCAAGCCGAAGGCTCTTGTCACCTCGTCCACCCGCTGGCAGGCGGACCAGAAGCTGGCCCTGACCGGGCTGGGCATTCATTTCGACCACGTCGTCACCTTCGACGATGTGACCGCGCCCAAACCCGATCCGGAGCCCTACCTGCTCGCCGCCCGGTTGCTTGACGTCACGCCTGACCGCTGCCTTGCCTTCGAGGACAGCGAGACGGGCGCACGGTCGGCCCATGCAGCGGGAATGACCGTGGTGCAGATCCCCGACATTCTGCCTGCCTCGGGCGACTTCGCTCACCACGTCGCCGATGATCTGTTGGCCGGGGCACGGGCCGCAGGACTCATCTGAGCGCAATCACCTGGCCCGGATCGAGAAGCCATGGCGCGATGATCCCGCAGGTATCGGCCAACGGCAACAGGGTTTCGGGCACGTCCAGGCCGATCCGCTCGCGCATGAAGCGGGCGCGGGCGGCGCAACGGGCGGCCAAGGCTGGAAAACGCGCGGCGAGATCGGCACGCAATTCTGCGTCAGCGATCACGTAACCATCCTCCATCCGGGTCGTGCCATAGACGGGATGCGCGGGGATCACGTCGCATTGCATGGCCATTCCTGACCGCAGTGGCAGGCGGGACCCCTCGGAGATGGGCGAGGACAGCCACTCGTCCATTCCGATCAGGTGGCCGGGGTTGAGTTCCACCCCAAAACGGTCGGGTGGGAGAAGTTCCATCATCCGCCGCCAGACCTCGCCGCCCGACACGTCCGGCCGCATCAGACCGCACCAGTCCGACAAGGCCGCCGCGTAGGGATAGGCGAACGCTTCGAGGTAGTCCTGCGCCCCCTCGGGAAGATCCGCCGGCCCTTCGGCCAACCAGCCCGCCCGGCAGATGTTCGCCCCCCAATGACAGATGTTGAACGAAATTGCGCTGCCCCGGGTCAGGCGTTCGCCCGTCGGGCCGCTCAGCCCCTGCGTCGCCCGCCCGCCTGTGGCAAATGTTTCATGGCAGCCAAGCGGCAGGCCGCCGACCCGGGCGGCTTCGAAGGCCGCGAAGTCGGTCATTCCTTCGCGGAAGGCGAAGACCATCCGCCTGAGGGCGGCTGCAGCCATGTGGTTGGCGAATTCCAGCCGCGCGATCTCGGCGGCATCCACCGTAGCGCGCAGGCCATGCCCGGGATGCATGAAGAGGTCGGTCGCGTTCACAACTTCGGCCGCGATCCGCCGAAGCGGATCTGCAATGAAGGAAGGCAGGTCCAGTGTCGTTGCCGGATCATCGACTTCCCCGGGCTGGAAATACTTCCACCCGGCGGCGCCGACCCGCCCGCCCGCGGGAACCGCTTCCCGAAGGAGGTCATTCAGGCTCGCGCTTTTCCGGGGCTGCGAGATCAGCGAAAAGCTCGCGCAGTGCGCGACAGAGATGTCGCCGACCTGCACCAGGGGCGAGATGCCCGCATAGGGCAGGCATTCGTTTCCCGCCATCAGCAGCGCCTTGTCAGGGCGAACCACCAGAAGCGCTTCCTCGAAGCGGGGATCAAACCCGGTCAGCCACTGGACATTGGCGAAATGCTCCCGGTCGCCGTAGACCGCCAGGGCCGACAGCCCCCGCTCGGCCATTGCCGCGCGGACGGCAGCAAGACGACCACGAAGCTCTGCAAGCGTCAGCGGCGGCGGCAGGTCGGGAACACCGGTGTCGGGCCAGTCCAGGCGGATCAAATGTGCGGTCATGGGCGCCTCCATTGACACAAGGCTAGACCGGGAAGACGAGCCGGTGAAGCCGCTTCGCCAGACCAATCACACTGTTGCCACGGTCCTGTGCGAGTTGGAGGCGATGCTTTCGATCGAGGATGAGACCATCGTCTACCGGCAGGCCCAGCTTCCCTGGGCCCTGCGACTGTTCATGCTGGTGCTGGGCCTGTCGATTGCCGTCTGCATGCCGTTGCCCTTCCTCATCCATCTCAACTGGCTCAGGCCGTCCCCTCTCTTTCTGCTTGGCGTCCTCTTCATCGCAGCTCCGCTTGCGTTTGGCGGATTTCTCGTGACCGCAGCCGTCTGGAGCGCAACCGAACTGCGGCTCGATCCAACCAAGCGGACCGCGACGAGAATTCTGCGGGGCCCCTTCGTCAACCGCAGCGATGAGTTTGCCTTGGCCGACATACGGGTGTCCGAAGTCGTGACACGCAATTCGGAAGACGGGCCCTATCCCCTGCTCCACCTGTCGATGCCGGGTCGACGGCGGCTCGATATGGTCGGGTTCATCGACCGGGCAGAGGCGGAACGCTGGCGCAGCCGGATCGAATGCGCGTTGTGCCCCTGATCCTGTCCAGCCACGCATGGCTTGCGGAATCTCCTGCCCCGGCCTATATCCCCCGGCGAGAGGTTGGCGCGGGCAGGCGCCTCGCCAACCCGGTCAGGTCCGGAAGGAAGCAGCCGTAACGAGCCCCGCTTGGGTCGTTGTCCAGCCTCTCACCCTGTAAGCCCCACGCGAAGGAGGACAGCATGACCGAGACTGCAATCCTCCGGGCGCGGGCCGCCTGACGCCTTAAGCCGCAGGCCGCCTCGCCCGACCGATGATCGCCGGTGCCCTTGAAGGGCATCCATTCCATACGGTTTTCGCGAGGATCCCTCCTTGATTTCCCATACTCCTGCCGGCCTCGGATGGTCGGCTGATTTCCTGCGCCAGCTCGATCTCGACGAGGTCGGGCACTGTCCTCCCTGCCGCGTCGCCGCCGTCCACCGGACACGGGTCGACCTGATCGGAGAATCGGGCGCCCTCTCACTGCCCCTGCCCTCCGGACTCGCGGCCGGCGAGGTGGCGGTGGGCGACTGGCTGGTCCTGACGCCGGAAGGCGATGCGATCCATCGCCTGCTCGACCGGCGCAGCCACCTGTCGCGCAAGGCACCGGGCACTGGCATCGCCCGGCAGGCGATCGTCGCAAATGTCGATACGCTGGCCATCGTCACCTCCTGCAATGCAGAGTTTTCGGAAAGCCGGCTCGACCGCTATCTGGCGTTGGCACGGGCGGGCGGCGTGGCGCCGCTGATCGTGCTGACCAAAGCCGATCTTGCCGACCCGTCCCCCTATCGCGAGCGCGCTGAAGCGGCGGGGCGTGGTGTGCCGGTCCTCGTGCTCGACGCACGCGATCCCTTGCAGGTGACCGAGGTTGCGGCGTTTTGCGGACCGGGCCGCACCCTTGCGCTGGTCGGTTCGTCCGGCGTCGGGAAATCGACGCTGGCCGCAACACTGACCGGGCAGGCGCTCGCCACTCAAGCGATCCGCGAGGATGACGCGAAGGGGCGGCATACGACCACGGCGCGCTACCTGATTCCCACCCTCGGCGGCGGCTGGCTGATCGACACGCCCGGAATGCGCGAATTGCAACTGGCCGATGCGGAGGAGGGCATCGCCGCCACCTTCGACGATATCGAGGAGCTTGCCCGTGACTGCCGGTTCTCGGATTGCGGCCATGATGGCGAGCCCGGCTGCGCCGTCGCTGCCGCGATAGCCTCGGGCGAGCTTGATGCGGGCCGCCTTTCCCGCTGGCGCAAGCTGAAGCGCGAGGACCGCGTGAATACCGAGACGCTGGCCGAGGCCCGCGCGCGCGGCTGGGCCTTTGGCAAGATGGCGCGAAGGGCGATGCAGGCGAAACGCGACCGGCAGGACGGATGGTGAGGCGCTCCCACCCGGGCAGTCCCCTGTCCGGCGTCGTCGGGCAGGGAACAAGTCAACCTTCCGCCAACCCCGCCGCTTCCGGTTGTCGTGGCCCGCCGCGGTGGTTAAGTTGGCGGGGTCGCCAGCGGAGTGCCCATGTCCGAAACCCAAGCCTACCAGGTGCTCGCCCGGAAGTACCGGCCGCAGACCTTTGCCGACCTGATCGGGCAGGAGGCGATGGTGCGAACGCTGAAGAATGCGTTCGAGGCCGGGCGCATCGCCCATGCCTTCGTGATGACCGGGGTACGAGGGGTAGGCAAGACCACCACCGCCCGGATTATCGCCAAGGGCCTGAACTGCTTGAATTCCGACTGTCCGACCATCGAGCCCTGCGGCGAATGCGGGGCCTGCAAGGCCATCGCCGAGGGACGGCATGTCGACGTGCTGGAATATGACGCCGCCTCGAACACCCAAGTGGACAAGATGCGGGACATCCTCGCCTCCGTCCCCTACCGACCGACCGAGGCGCGCTACAAGGTCATCATCTTCGACGAAGTTCACATGCTCTCGTCCGGGTCGTTCAACGCGCTGCTGAAGACGCTGGAAGAACCACCCGCCCATGTGAAGTTCATTTTCGCCACCACCGAGATCCGCAAGGTCCCCGTGACCATCCTGTCGCGCTGCCAGCGCTACGACCTGCGCCGGATCGAGCCCGAGGTCATGATCGCCCATTTGCAGGGCATCCTCGCCAAGGAAGGCGCGCAGGTTTCGGAAGAGGCGCTGGCGCTTATCACCCGCGCGGCCGAAGGGTCGGTGCGGGATGCGCTTTCGCTTCTGGATCAGGCGATTGCCCACGGCGCGGGTGAGACGACCGGCGATCAGGTCCGCGCGATGCTGGGGCTGGCCGACCGGGGCCGGACGCTCGATTTGTTCGATCTGGTGATGACAGGCGACGCCGCCGGCGCGCTGTCAGAGCTTGCCGCCCAATATGCCGATGGCGCCGACCCGATGGCGGTGCTGCGAGATCTGGCCGAGATCACGCACTGGATTTCGGTGTTGAAGATCACGCCCGAGACCGCCGAGGACCCGACCGTGCCGCCGGACGAACGCGCGCGCGGGCTCGACATGGCGGCGCGGCTTTCGATGCGGGTCCTCAGCCGTATGTGGCAGATGCTGCTCAAGGCGCTGGAAGAGGTGGCGCTGGCCCCCAACGCGATGATGGCGGCAGAGATGGCGATCATCCGCCTGACCCATGTCGCCGACCTGCCCGACCCGGAAACGCTGGTGAAGAAGCTCCAGTCGATGCCCGCGCCTTCTGCACCGGCCCCGACGCGCCCGGCCCCGACGCCGAACAACGGGCCGCGCATGTCCGCGCCCCCGCGCGGCGGGGTCACGGCATCGGGCGCGGTTACTGCCCTGGCTGAAGCACCCGCCTCTCTCGCCCACTACGCCACGCTCGAGGCGGTCGTCGCGCTGATCCGCGAGAAGCGCGACATGAAGCTGCTGCTTGAGGTCGAGACCTGCCTGCGCCCGGTCCATATCGCGCCCGGCCGGATCGAGTTCGAACCGACGCGCGATGCCCCGACAGATCTGGCCGCGCGCCTGGCGCAGCGCCTTCAGGGCTGGACTGGCGCGCGGTGGGCGGTGTCGGTGACCGGATCCGGCGGCGCGGCCACCATCGCCGAGGAACGGAACCGCGACCACCTCGCCGCCGTTGCACAGGCGCAGGACCTGCCGCTGGTCAAGGCGGTGCTCGCCGCCTTCCCCGGCGCGAAGATCAAGGAAATCCGGAGCCCGGAAGCCCTTGCCGCCACCGCGGCGACCGAGGCCCTGCCCGAGGTCGAGGACGAATGGGATCCCTTCGAGGACAACTGAAAAGGACAGAACGATGCTGAAAGGACTTGGGGGCCTCGGCGGTCTCGCCGACATGGCGGGAATGATGAAAAAGGCCCAGGAGATGCAGGAGCAGCTCGCGCGCATGCAGGACGAGCTTGGCAACCGCACCGTCGTGGGCGAGTCGGGCGCGGGTCTCGTCAAGGCGACTGCGACGGCGAAGGGCGAACTGACCGCGCTCGAGATCGACCCGTCGATCTTCGTGCCGTCGGAAAAGGAAGTCGCCGAGGATCTGATCCTTGCCGCGATCAAGGATGCGCAAGCCCGGGCCGCGCAACTGTCCAAGGACGAGATGGGTCGGCTTGCGGAAAGCATGGGCATTCCGGCGGGCATGAAACTGCCGTTCTGACATGGCGGACGCCCCGCGCGACATCGAACGGCTGATCGAACTGATGGCCCGCTTGCCGGGCCTTGGTCCCCGTTCGGCCCGTCGCGCGGTGCTGCACATGCTGAAGAAACGCGAGGCGGTCATGGCGCCGCTCGCGCAAGCCCTGGCTCAGGTCGCGCTTTCGGCGAGGGACTGCTCGGTCTGCGGTAACATCTCGACCTCGGACCCCTGCCCGATCTGCGCCGATCCCCGCCGTGCGACCGGGGAAATCTGCGTGGTCGAAACGGTATCGGACCTCTGGGCGATGGAACGTGGCCAAAGCTATCGTGGCCGCTACCATGTCCTGGGCGGCACGCTTTCGGCGCTGGACGCCGTAGGGCCCGAAGACCTGCGCATCCCGGCGCTGGTCGATCGGGTTGCCAAGGAAGGGACGAGCGAGGTGATCCTCGCGTTGAATGCCACGGTCGACGGGGCGACGACGGCGCACTACATCGCCGAAGCGCTGGACCCGACGGGCGTTGCCGTGACGTCGCTTGCGCAGGGCGTGCCGATCGGGGGGGAGCTTGACTACCTCGACGACGGGACCATCGGCGCGGCGCTGAAAGCGCGGCGCCGGCTCTGACCTCCGCCCCAGGCCCGCATTTCAGAAAAACTTCAGACTGACTTCAGGACCGCAGGCCGGGACTGTCGCAGACTTGTGGCATGGCCCAGCAAGGAGTGGTCGTCATGCCGATATCGCCCTTCCCAACCCGCCCTGCTCCGCGCGCCGAGCCGCCTTGCCCCTTGCCCCCCGATTTTCTGATCGCTGCATGGTCGGAGCAGGAAGAACCAGGCCTCCTGGCGGACGGACCTGCTCCTTGGGAAGACCGTTTGGATTATCTTGCCCGGACTGATCCCGATGTGCTCGAGGGGCCCGCACCTCGCCCCCTCACGGCCGTTTTCGCTGCATTGACGCGGTGGCTTGTCCCAAGGAATACTTTCGGCACATCGCCGGAGGCAGGCCATGGCGCGCGAAGGATCGATCCGGTTCGGAGCCTGCACGCTGGATGAGCAGCGCGGCCTGCTGCTGCGCGATGGCGAAGCCGTCCATCTGCGCGCCAAGACCTTTGCCATCCTCGCCGATTTCTGCCGCAACCCGGATCGCGTCCTGACCAAGGACGATCTCCTGACGCGGCACTGGCCGGACGTGGTCGTGACCGAGGACAGCCTGACCCAGGCCATCAGCGAGCTACGGCGTGTTCTCGGGCCAGAGGCGCAACTGCTGCGGACGGTTCCGAAACGCGGCTATCTGTTCGCCCTGCCCGAGGCTCCCCGGTCCGCGCCCACACAGGCGGAAAAGCCGCTTGTTGCGGTCTTCCCCTTTCACGCATCGCAGGAAGATCAACCCCTCGCGGACGGGATCGCAGAAGAGGCGACGCATGGCCTGGGAAAGTACGGGCTGATCGAGGTCGTGGCCCGCCATTCTTCGTTCAAGCTCCGGCCAGACTACGGCGCGGCCGAGGACGCCGCGCGGCAACTGGGGGCAAGCCACTATCTCGAGGGCATCATCCGTCGCGGCGCCGAGGCGCCCCGCCTGTCGGTCGCGTTGTGCGAGGTCGGAAGCGGCAGGCAGATCTGGGGAGAAACATTCGACCTTGGAGGTGCCAGCCTGCGGGCGACGACCGACGCCATTCCTTACCGCATCGTCACGCGGCTGGGCCGTGATGTCGAACGCGGAATCGCCCTGCGCAGCGCCGGCGCGGTCACGGACGATTTCGACGCCTACCAGCATTTCGTCGCCGCAACCGCCCTGTTGCGGCAATACGGGCCTGACGTGAACGAAAAGGCACGCGACCACCTTGAGGCCGCGCTGCGCCTCGATCCCCACTTCGCGCTGGCCCATGCCTATCTGGCACTTGCGACGATCCTGATCGGCGACCGGCACAATGCCATCCCCGAGGTCAAGGACCGGGCGCTTGCCTTTGCCCGCGAGGGCGTGCGGCTGGGGCCGGAAGAGGCGCGGTGCCACTGGCTGCTCAGTGTCGTCCAGTCCTATCGCAAGGAATACGCCGATGTTGAACTCCACAGCCGCAGGGGGCTGGATCTCAATCCCTACGATCCCGACCTGATGGCATGGCACGGCCTCGTGCTGGCGATGCGCGGCCGCGCCCAAGAAGGCCTGCCGTGGATCGAACGTGCCCGGGCGCTGAACCCGCTTCATCCCGACTGGTATCACATTGATTTCGGTATAATTCACCAGATGCTGGGGAACCATGCACAGGCGTTGGCGCATCTGCGCAGCTTGCCGCCGTCGAGTCCCTTCCGCCTGACCCGCATGGCCGCCTGCGAGGCAATGCTGGGACACGCCGAAGCGGCTGCGGCCTGCCTGAACGAGGCCGAGCGGCTGGCACCGGGCTGGGATGCCGTGGCCGAAGCGGCGGATTCCGATGCCGAGTTGGCCAGGGACCGGGAACGCTTCGTCGCCGAGGTGGCCCAGGCCGTCGCGTTGCGCGACGGCCTCAGGTCTCAGTGATCCTCTTCCTCGTCATCCTCGCCATGCGGCAGGTTGAAGAAACTTTCGGCGTCGCTGAAGTCGGCCGGGCTTTCTTCTTTCTCGTCCGCACCGAAGATCTCGAGGCCCGACGGCATCTTGGGTTCCGGCGCCATGCCGAGCGACTGTTCAGTCGACACGAGCTTGCGACGCTCGTCATCCGACATGACAACGCCCTCCGCCGCCTTCTTCTTCACCGCCGTCTGCACCGCGGCGTCGAGTTCCGACTGCCGGCAGAGACCAAGCGCGACCGGATCGACCGGGGTAATCTGGCTGATGTTCCAGTGGGTCCGCTCACGGATCGACTGGATGGTGGGCTTCGTCGTGCCGACCAGCTTGCCGATCTGGCCGTCGGAAAGCTCCGGGTGGAACTTCACCAGCCACAGGATCGCAGCGGGGCGGTCCTGCCGCTTTGACAGGGGCGTATAACGCGGACCGCGGCGTTTCTCCTCGCCCACGGCAGCGGCGTTGAACTTGAGCTTCAGCTTGTAAAGCGGATCGGCCTGGCCCTTGTCGATCTCGATCGGGTCCAGCTGGTTGTTGGCGATCGGGTCGAAGCCCTTCACGCCGGCGGCCACGTCGCCATCGGCGATCCCCTGCACCTCAAGCTCGTGCATGCCGCAGAAGTCGGCGATCTGCTTGAAGGTCAGCGTGGTATTCTCGACCAGCCAGACAGCGGTGGCGCGGGCCATCAGCGGTTTGTTCATCGGAGCGGCTCCTTTACAAATCTCTCCCGGGCCGGGAAAACGGCGGCGGCCTTTCGGTCCGCGATTTCCACGATGTCGGGGAATTCGCCTGCCATATAGTCCTCCCTTGGCGCAGAGGAAAGAGAAAATGCTTCGATTGCTTCTTCTGTGCGCCCTGTTCGGCAGCCCTGCGCTGGCCGAGGGGGAGAAGGCCGGGAATTTCGATTACTATGTCCTGTCGCTTGGCTGGTCGCCGAACTGGTGCGCGCTGGAAGGCGACGCGCGCCACGACGATCAGTGTGATGCGCGCCACGACTTTGGCTTCACCCTGCACGGGCTCTGGCCACAATACGAAAGTGGCTGGCCCTCCTACTGCCGGACGACCGCGCGCGACCCGACAAAGACCGAGACAGCGGCCATGGCCGACATCACCGGCTCGGGCGGGCTCGCCTGGTACGAATGGAAGAAACATGGCCGCTGCTCGGGCCTGTCGTCGGCGGCTTATTTCGACCTTGCCCGCCGCGCCTATGGCTCGATCGCGATGCCAGAGGTTTTCTCGAACCTACCGAAGGAGATCGCACTGCCCGCCAGCGTGGTCGAGGATGCCTTCGTCGAGGTCAATCCCGGCCTGCCGCGCGACGCGATCACCGTGACCTGCCAGCAGGGCATGCTCCAGGAGGTCCGCATCTGCCTGACCAAGGATCTTGAGCCGCGCCGCTGTGGCACGGACACGATACGGGATTGCCGCCTGAAGGATGCGGTGATGGAACCGGTGCGCTAGACGCTATTCCACCTTCAGCACGATCTTCCCGATATGGCCGGAGCTTTCCATCAGCGCATGGGCCGCGGCTGCATCCTCCAACACAAACTCGCTGTCGATGACGGGTTTCAGTTTGCCCGCCGCGATCATCGGCCAGACATGGCGTTCCAACTCGGCCGCGTAGCCGGCCTTGGCGAGGTCGGATTGCGGGCGGAGGGTCGAGCCGGTGATCGTCAGCCGCCGCATCATCACCTCGGCGAAGTTCAACTCGACCTTCGGCCCCTGCAGGAAGGCGATCTGCACCAGCCGTCCATCATCGGCCAGCGCCCGGACGTTGCGCGGCAGGTAGCTGCCGCCGACCATATCGAGGATCAGGTTCGCCCCGCCCTCCTCCTTCAGGATCGCGACGAAATCCTCGTTGCGGTAGTTGATCGCCCGCTCGGCGCCAAGCGCAAGGCAGGCCGCGCATTTCTCGTCCGATCCGGCGGTGGTGAACACCCGGGCCCCAAGCGCCTTGGCGATCTGGATCGCAGTGGTCCCGATGCCTGACGAACCGCCATGCACAAGAAAGCGCTCGCCCGCCTTTAGTCCGCCGCGCAGGACCACGTTCGACCAGACCGTAAAGCAGGTTTCGGGCAGGCAGGCGGCCTCGCGCAGCCCCATGCCCTCGGGGATCGTCAGCGCATGGGCGGCAGGAGTCGCAACATATTCGGCGTAGCCGCCGCCTGGCAGAAGCGCACAGACCTTGTCACCGATCTTCCAGCGATCCACGCCCGGGCCGACCTCGACCACGGTGCCCGAAGCCTCGAGCCCCGGCAGCGGTGAGGCACCGGGCGGCGGCGCATACATTCCCGCCCGCTGAAGGGCATCGGGCCGGTTGACCCCGGCATAGGCGACGCGGATGACGATCTGGCAATGCCCGGGCACCGGCACCGGCAGGGTCGCGGGCTTCAGAACCTCAGGACCGCCGGGTTCGCTGATCTCGACGGCGCGCATGGTGTGGGACAGGGTCATTCCGGGGCCTTCTTGGTCAGTCAATCAGGGGTGAGTGCGGCCCGGAAGATCATCCGGACGCGACGGGGCCTTCACCCTTTCCATCAGTTTCATCGGCCCGGCAAGCAATGCCTTCGAAAGCGGGTTCTCGCGCAGCCTTGCCTTCACCTTTTCAACCTGCATCACGTCCTCGATGCGGCGATCAAGGAATTCCCAAGTGTCGTGATGACCAATGCTGTCATCGCCCAGCCAGAAAAGCACGGTCGAGCCATAGACGGCAGAAAGCGTCGCCCGCTTGGAATACCAGTTGATGTCGCGCGAACTGTCTCCAAGCGCCGTCCAGATCGCATCCGCCGTGCCCCACAGCGCCTGTGCGCCATCGGCCGCGTGGAGGGGCAGGGAAAACAGTGTCATCCCGCGCCGCACGACTTCCTTGTCCGGCACCGCTTCGAGCCTCCAGCGCACCGCAGTGGCGATGCGGTCGCGGAAGCGCATGGCGCTCAGGTCAGCCGTCTGAAGCCGCGCCGCCATCAGCGCGTCGCCGCGCCGGTGGAACGCCAGCGCCAGATCGACGGCCCCGCGCGGAAACAGCGCACGCGCGAGCCCAGGCGCCATGCCCGAATCTGCTATGGCTGCACGAAAGGTCACTTCCGACCAGCCGTCGAAGGGAACATGGCCCAGCGCGGCATCGATCAGCCTGTCGCGCGGCTCGCGGGTCTCGTCCGGCTCGGTCATCGCGGATCCTCCATCATCTGAAGCAAGTCTAGCACGAACCGGCGCGGGGGCACGAGGGCGGCGCGCCGCAGGCCGGGAAAGGTGGACAAGTTGCCCCGTCTCTGCTATGCGCCCCCGGCCTGCACATATCGTGCAACTCTAGCTTAGGAAGGTGGTGACACCACATGCAGGTCAGCGTTCGCGACAATAACGTCGATCAGGCGCTCCGCGCCCTGAAGAAGAAGCTCCAGCGCGAAGGCGTGTTTCGGGAAATGAAGCTCAAGCAGCATTTCGAGAAACCGTCAGTCAAGAAAGCGCGCGAGCAGGCCGAAGCCGTCCGCCGTGCGCGTAAACTCGCGCGCAAGAAGGCGCAGCGCGAAGGTCTCCTCTGAGGCTCTTCTGAACACTGTCGTCCGCAAGGGCGAAACGTCATACCCCCGAGCCCGAGGCCCGGGGGTTTTCGTTTTCCGGCCTCAGCTTGCGACTTCCAGCCCATCCACCCGCTGGATCGCGACCACCGCCGGCCGCGGCAGCCCGCCATCGCGGAAATCCGGCCAGCGCGTCGTCAGGTCCGCGGTCGTCTCGGAATCCTCGCCGGGATGTTGGACCGAAAGGAAAAGCGTGGTGCCGTCGGGGGTGAAGAACGGCCCGGTGACCTCGGCGCCATGCGGGGCAGAGAACAGCAGTTTCGGCAGGCCGCGCGCCGGCCCCTCGGTATCCACGCCATAAAGCCCGTCGGGCAGGTCGAAGTCATTCGCCCCGTCGGTCGCCACGAACATGCGGCCCCTCGGATCGAAGGTCAGGTTGTCAGGATTGACGAACCAGCCGTTTTCCGAGGTGTTCGGGTGGAACCGCGCGCCCTGCGCGGGGTCGCGCGGATTGCCGGCCAGCACGAACAGGTCCCAGCCATACTTGTCGGCCGCATGATCGGCTTCCGCCCCGTCTCCGCCGGGGGGGATCAACTCGACGATATGGCCGTACAGGTTCTCGGGCCGGGTGTTGACCGGGTCCAGCTTGTCACCGGACCGCTTCTTGTTCTTGGTCATGACGGCATAGACCCGGCCGGTGACCGGGTTCGTCTCGACATCCTCGGGACGATCCAACGGCGTCGCGCCAAGGGCATCCGCTGCGAGCCGGGTCTTGAGCAGCACGTCGGCCTGGTCGGCAAAGCCGTTCCCGGCGGTCAGAGGCCCCTGACCGTGGACCAGCGGCAACCAGGTCACCGTGCCATCGGCATCGAACCGTGCAACCGACAGCGTGCCGGCATCGAGGATGTCGCGCGCCGCCGCAGGATTGGCCGGGTCGAAGGCCGCGTCTGACACGAAGCGGTAGAGATACTCGAAATAGTCGTCATCCCCCATGTAGACGACAACGCGGCCATCCTTGTTCGTGACCACAGTCGAGGCCTCGTGCGACATGCGGCCAAGCGCGGTGCGCTTTACCGGAACCGAGGCGGGATCGTAGGGGTCGATTTCCACCACCCAGTCGAAGCGATTCGGCTCGTTGACCTCGACATCCAGTTGGAACCGGTCGTCGAAGCGGGCCCGGCCATAGTAGTCGCTGCCATCATAGCCATAACGTTCGAGCACGGCTGCCTGCGGGTTCTTCGCGAGGTCCCCGCCGAACGTATCGGACACTCCTTCCTCGCAGGTCAGGACCGTGCCCCAGGGCGTGACGCCGCCGCCGCAGTTGTAGGTCGTCCCCTTGGCCGTGCGGCCTTCGGGATCGTAGGACGTCTTCATCGCCGGATGGCCTGCCAATGGCCCGGCAAGGATCATCGGCGTCTCGAGCGTGATGCGGCGGTTCAGCGGGCTGTCCTGCACCACGCCCCATTTGCCGCCCTCGCGCTTCACCTCGACGATCGAATGGCCAATCGCCATGTTGTTCATCGCCACTTGTTCGGCCGTGAAGCGGCCCGACGCCTCGTCATCATCGGGGAAATCGGGAAACATGACGTTGAACGAGACATATTCGTTGTTGACGCAGAGCAGCCCGTGATCCGACGCCTGCGACCCGCGCGGGAGCGGCAGGAAGGCGATGTAGTCGCAATTGTAGCCGAAGCGCTGCGCCTGATCGGCAGCGGTGATCTGCGACACGTCGATCTCGCCCGCATCCGCGGTCATTGCATCGCCCCAGCCGACCACGACATCGGCGCGGTAGCCGTCGGCGACGTGGTGCGTCTCGTCATAAACCCGCTTCAACTCGGTGAAGGTCAGGCTGGATTGCGCGGCCTGCGCATGGGCCTCGCCCGAGAACAAGGATCCGACGAAGCCACCGGCGGCCACGGCGCCGAGTGTGGTGCCGCTGCCCAGCAGGAAGCCGCGCCGCGACACGCGTTCGGCAATGACGCTTCGGATGGGCGGCTCTGTGCTGCGCGAACGCGGCAGGTTGAGATCATCTTGGCCGGTCATGGTCTGACGCTCCTGGATGTGGCTGACTCGGCGGATGCTGGCCCACGGCTGTAACGCGGGCATGATACTGACTTTCCGCCACACAGCTTCCACCGCAGGTTGCCATCTTCGGCGTTTTGCGCAATGACCGCCGGCAGAAGCGCCCGATCTTGCATCCGCAGCAATCCCGCGGCCCCGCCGCACAACCGCCGGAGACCCGC